>NZ_VPCT01000001.1:0-598808 GCF_013418055.1 Acinetobacter sp. YH12208 | reverse complement strand
TGATCACTATGTCTGACAAAGAAATTCAACGTCTTGCTGTTCTGCAAGACGTTCGAGATCATCGTATTACACAAGTCCGTGCTGCTGAAATCCTTAATCTTTCAACCCGTCAAATTACCCGGTTATTACAGAAGCTCAATCAAGATGGTGTTTCAGGTATGGCGCATGCCAGCCGTGGTCAACCTGGCCATCGTCGCCATGATGATTTATTAAAATCAAAATGTCTTTCCATTATTTCCGAACATCTGCTGGGATTTGGACCTACCTTGGCATTTGGATTGGCTGCAGATATTGCCTTTAAACGGCATGGCAAAGTAGTCATTACAGAACGTGATCCTTGGGCCATGCGCGGTTATGAATTATATGGTCAGGTCGCTGAATCGGTAGGTTTGACCTGGGGCGGCCGCTGGAAATCCATTAAAGATTTCGGACATACTGAATATCGTATGCCCGGTTTAAAGAAAACTGCTGAGATGGCGCATCAACTGATCCATGAAGGTCAATTACAGGTACATACATTACATCCGTAAATATTACTTAATTAAGGAATGCTTGCATGTATTTAATGACTTCATCTGGTTTTTCACCATGTAGCCAATGACCGGTATTTTCAATAACTTCAATTTTTGCCTGAGAAAACTGTTCATTAATTGCTGCAAAATGTTCTGGTTTTGAGATATAAAAAGAATCACCACCACGCAGAAATAAGGCTGGCCGATTAATTTTTTCGACCTTTTCCCAAGCCATAATATCTGGATAATGATCAAATAAAGCCTGAACATTAAACAGCCACTGCCCTTTATTAAAGGATTTTAATAAAAATTGAATCACCATTTCTTCATGAAGATATTTACGCATAATTTTTGCTGCTTCCAGTCGTGAAGCAACATTTGCTTGCTGTACTGCAAATAAGGCTTTAAAAATTTCAGCATGATGACTTTCATGATATTGGATCGGTGTAATATCAAGCACGACGAGTTTTTCAGTCTGTTCACGAGCTAAATCTGCCAGTTTCATAGCAATTTTCCCACCCATAGAATGTCCAACAACGACAAACTTATGAACATTTAAACTGGATAAAGTTTCCAATACATCTTCTGCCATGAGCTGATAGTTAATATCAGAGCTATGACCAGAAAGACCATGATTACGCACATCAATTTGGATCGCGGTTCTCTGTTCAGAAAAATGTCGAGCCAATACTCCTAAATTACTCAAACTACCAAATAAACCATGAATAAAGATCATTGGAGATACTGTTGAAGTTTCATGATGGTGTAATTGATAGTTAAGGATCATTTGAGAATTCCGTGATTTCTTGATTTAAATGTTAATAGTGGGTTGATATTGAAAATTAATCAATTGCCAAATTTTTAAAATAAAAATTTGCTTAGGCTATTTGTAATAGGTTGATCAATTTTGCTTAGGCTAAATTGATCATTAGATTAAAAGTGTTCAAAGCTTAATTATTAATTTGAATTAAAGAAAAATGCCTCATCAATATGAAAGACGATCTAATACATTTTTAAAATAGTCTTGGGATTAAGAGAAATCGCACCCATATTTTATTTTTAATTTCAGAATGATAATGATACTAGAACAAATAGATCCCTATCACACTACTTTTGCAGAATAGGAATTTGTAAATACACTCCTTTTTTCGTTTTAGAGCATGTAATAAATTAACAGCGAGATCTGCTGCTAAAATATATAAAATACTTAGGCTATTTTATAAATACAACAGGATTAGTTTTGTAGCATAAATATAAGATATAACTTCACTACCCTGCTTGGAATACCATTCATTTATGTATGAAGACAAAATTCACGCTATTCGTTATGAAGTCATTTCTATAATGCTTATGTGTGACATGATCAAGCAACAATATTATGCAGTATTAAAAGATCTCTCGACAAAGCTTAGAAAAATATTAAAGTTTAATTATTAAATTATAGTTATCAATTTTCTTATTTCCCGGATATATCCCCGGGATAATGAGTAACAATCATGTTTATACTTTAGTTTAACTTTACAAAAAACCCTACAGATAGATGCATCTTATTTAAGATGATATTTTTTGGTCAAAATCCAGCCAAGATTAAAATAATAATATTCTCTTTATTTTCATTAATGCGTGATGAGAAGAAGTACCACTCGCCCTATTCAACATCCCTATTTTTACAGAATAAGGTGGTGGTCATTCCTGATTTACTCAGGCTCTGATCCTGTCGATCAAGAAAACTTTTGGCGACCATAGCCATCATGGGCGCCATATCCAGATTGTTATTTTCTTCAGAAACTTTTTGAATGTCCTGATAGGCTTTCAGTCGATTACAGAAAGCCTGACGTTGGGTTTTGGCATCGGCCTTTGGATCATCTTCATCTAAAATGTGCTTGGTTTCATTGACGATTTTAGTCTGTTCTAAAATAAACTGGTCATACGCACTTTGTGAAAGTGGTTCTGCAAAGACCATGCTATTCAGTAAGAATAACAATCCTGCACAAATGAAAGATGATTTTTTTAGCATTTAGATTTCTTCTTTCCAGACATCTTCATAATCATCGGCATCAATCATGAAACGAAAACCTGTTTCCAGAGCAAGATATGGTAATACTTCTGGTGCGATGTCCTGTAATTCACGTACGGTCATCGTTTCAAAAGCATCTTCACTTGAAGGTTCTCCGCCATAAATATACCAGCTGATATTTTCCGCTGTCTCAGGCTTTTTACGAATACCAACTATCGGATCCTGCTTTAAGGTATGTACGGCCACAGCAACAACATCATCACCCGTGACTTCAACATAAGCTGAGCCTACTTCTTCACAAAGTAACTTTTGCTCTGCGATCAGTTCTTGTAAAGGTGATAGATTTTGCGTGTTTTTCGACATTCGATATTACTCATTTATTTGCATTAGCACGCTATTTTAACTGAATTTTAGCAATGCTGATGAGGATTTCGTCGAGATGTTAAAATATCTGCGCTTAAAATTGTTTAAGCGCAGATATGAATTTCAGGCTTATTTGAAAATTTTAAAACGCTCTTCGTCCGCAAGATAATCTTTGGCATGTGTTTCGCCTTCGATTGAACCAAAGACCAGCTGTGCGCGAAGCTTCCAGTTGGCTGGAATGTCCCACTCAGCATGCACCTGCTCATCTACGATCGGATTATAATGCTGTAAAGATGCACCTAGGCCTTCAGTATGTAATGCTGTCCATGTGGCAAATTGCGCAATCGCAGTAGAATGCTCTGCCCAGATGGGGAAGTTATCCGCATAAGACGGGAATTGCTCCTGCAACGCTTGTACCACTGTTTGATCTTCAAAAAACAGTACCGTACCTACACCAGCAGCGAAGCTGGCCATTTTAGCAGTGGTTTTTGCTGCACTTGCTTCGTCTTTTGCATAACTTTTTAATTTATCTGCAACGATGCCCCAAAACTTTTCATGTTCTGTGTTGAATAAAATGACGGCGCGTGAAGACTGAGAATTAAAAGCAGATGGACTTTGTTTAATTGCAGTTTGAATTAAATCAGTTAAACGTTCAGGAGATTGTTCAATATTCTTGCCAATGGCATAAATAGTACGGCGTTTAGTAATTAAATCTAAAAACTGATTCGACATTTTTAAAAATCCTGGGATATATCTTCGGGAAAATTGGAACCTTTAGCTATTTTTGTGAAGCACAGCTAATCAATTAAACTTTTAGCTTATCTAAAAATAAAACTTATATACATTAAAAAATAATAGACAGAATTACCAGGCTATTTGCTTGATATTTTTATATATTTTTTAGCTAAAACTAATTCTTTTCACCTATTTTTTAAACAAAGGTTAAAATTACTGCCCAATCAAAATACTTTAGGATAAATAGTGGGCTATCTTGCTTTGTTCTCGGGCGAAATTCTAGGAATCATTATTTTTATAAGGTTTATTTTTTGAAGATCCCTGTTAAAGAGAATCTAATAATATAGCTTAGGCTATTTCCAAGCATCTCCGATCATGAAGGAAAGCTTATGCTGCAGATAAAATTAATCCCCCAAGAATGGAGGACTAATTTTTATCAATGAAAACTATAAATTTAAATTAAAATTTTGCATTCAAAATTTGAGCTGATACTTTACTTTTCCACAGCTCACGTAGTGTCGGTAAATAGAATTTCTCACCTAGTTCAACCAGTTCTGCATCGATCAGTGCATGCATTTCCTGCATAAACAGATAGTCCAGTTCAACTGTGCTCAGTTTTGCCTGCTGCTTTTGATAGTCCTTACGTTTTTGCTGGGCTTGTTTAACCAAACGATCCGCAAATGCTTTATCTTTAAACTGGCTAATCGCCTTTAAACGCAGTTCAATAATGCCCCAACCGGTTAACAACATTTGGAAAGTCTCAAAGTCATCGCTGGTCGATTCCCAAGACATTTCTTCCAGATTTTCATCATCTGGAAGCACCGGCAAAAGAAGTTCCATGACACTTGGAAAAATCTTTTTAAAATTCAGAATAAATTTAACAGGATGCTCACCTGGATAATCCTTGAATTGCACCTTTCTTTGAACATCTGTTAAATAAATATCAAGCATAAAACAATCATCAGTGGTTAATCTCATCGAGTTCTATTGTACGCAACTCTGCCTGAGATAAAAACCACTGCTGACGATTCCATGATAAAACAGGCTGAAAGATTGAAAATAAAAGCCTTAAACGCTTTATTTTGTATTCGGTGAGACCATCTGTTCAGGACGCACCACCTCATCAAACTGTTCAGCTGTGACTAAACCAAGTTCAACAGCCACCTGCTTTAAGGTTTTAGCTTCTTTATAGGCAGTTTTGGCAACCTTGGCTGCATTCTCGTAACCAATCACCGGGTTTAATGCAGTGACCAGCATTAATGAGTCATGCAAGAAATGATCAATCTTGTCACGGTTCGGCTCAATACCTACGGCGCAGTGATCATTGAAACTATTACAGGCATCGCCCAAAAGCTGGATGGATTGCAGTAAGTTATAGGCAATCACAGGCATAAACACATTCAGCTCAAAGTTACCCGATGCACCTGCCACATTAATCGTGGTGTCATTTCCAAGCACTTGCGCCACCACCATGGTCATGGCTTCACTTTGCGTCGGATTGACCTTACCCGGCATAATGCTTGAACCTGGCTCATTTTCAGGAATACGCAGTTCACCAAATCCACAACGAGGCCCACTGGCTAACCAACGAATATCGTTGGCAATTTTATTTAGGCTGACTGCAAGGGTTTTTAATGCGCCTGAAGCAAATACCGCAGCATCACGGCCGGCCAAAGCTTCAAATTTATTCGGAGCAGTGACAAATGGTAGACCTGTCAGCTTCTCCAGTGTCTCTGCGGCCTGAACTGCATAATCAGGATGGGCATTTAGACCTGTACCAACAGCCGTCCCGCCCAATGGCAACTCATACAAACCCAGTAAAGCTTGCTGTAAGCGAATCAAGCCATGATCAAGTTGGGATACATAACCACTAAATTCCTGACCTAGGGTTAAAGGTGTCGCATCCTGTAAATGCGTCCGGCCAATTTTGACAATATCGGCAAAAGCTAAAGATTTTACATGCAAGGTATCGCGTAGACGGGTAAGCGCTGGAATAAGAAGTTGATTAATCTGCAAACTCGCTGCGACATGAATCGCAGTCGGGAAAGAGTCATTGGTCGATTGGGCACGGTTGACATGATCATTTGGATGAACCGGTTTTTGCGCACCTAAATGATTGCCCAATTTTTGATTGGCAATATTAGCTATCACCTCATTACAGTTCATATTACTTTGCGTGCCTGAACCGGTTTGCCAGACCACCAGTGGAAACTGGCTATCCCACTGCCCGCTAATCACCTCATCTGCTGCATCCACAATATAGCCCGACAGCTCTTGAGGAATCTGATCCAGTTTAGCATTGGTCAAGGCTGCAGCTTTTTTTACCAGTCCCATTGCACCAATCATTGCCCGTGGCAAGCGTTCATTGCCGATCTTGAAGTTTTGCAAGCTACGCTGGGTCTGAGCGCCCCATAAAGCCTCACTCGGTACGGCCACTTCGCCCATGGTGTCATGTTCAATACGTGTTTGCATGTTCAACCTCAATTTTTTACATATCGCTGATTTTAAAAGCATCTATCACGATACTTTGCTAGATTAATTAAAAGTAATCGATTATATTAAATATGTAAATGATAATTATTATCAAATATTTTTTTACTTATCTCATTTACTGTCCTCTCAGTATATTTTGATAAAATAGCCATTCATCCTCAAGCATCTTTTTCAGTGAACGCTGCGGTTGCCAATGCAAAATCTGCTGTGCCTTTTCAATATTCGCGCCTAGCTGGTCAAGCTCTGCATGAGGATAAGGCAAGGCATCGACTGTTCTAATTACAGACTGGGTCACTTCTGCCAGTTGATCCAACAAATCCTGTATCGAAATGAGCGTTCCAGCAATATTGAAGGCTTCACATTTTAATTCCTGTTGTTGCCATAGCCACTGCAAGGATTTAATCACCGCATCACAACTGTCTGCCACATGCAGAAAACTCCGCTCTACTGTTCCATCCGCAGTATAAGCCTGACGGCGTAATTCCAGATATTCGCGCTGCTGCGCAGCGACCTGCATTGCCAAAGGCACAATATTTTTCGGTAAAGGTGGCACCGCCTCGCCTAGGACACCATGCTCGAAGGCGCCGCTAATATTAGATAGTCTTAAGATGGCAATGCGCCACTCGTTATCTGTTTTGACAGTATCCCGAATAATTTCCTCAACCATCTGTTGCGATTTAATATAGGGATTGGGATAAGTATAGTTAAAAGGTAGATCTTCATTGAGATCCGTACCGGATTGTCCATAGACTGCCAGACTGGATAAATGCACCAGATGCCGTACGCCGGTACGTTGCATGGCGCGCATTAAGCTCATAATACAGCTGACATTATCATTATAATATTCAAGGGGTTTTAATACTGATTCTTCTAGCGACTTAAAATTGGCAGCATGTACTACAGCCTGAATCGAATGCTGTTCAAATACTTTGTTTAATGCAGGCGTATTGCGAATATCAATTTTGATAAAAGGCACATACATCCCGGAAATATATTCAAGTCGCTCCAGCGTCTGCAAGTTGGCATTGGCCAAATTATCGACCACAATGACCTCTAATCCTTGTGCTAACAGACTTAAAGCAATATGTGAGCCTAAAAAGCCTAATCCACCCGTCACTAAAATCATTGTATACTACCTACTTTCTGATGAAGCCCAGATCAAGCTGTTGCTATTGATCAAGCCTGTAGTGAATTTCGATGAGCACCTTAATTCTTGTTACCTCCGCACCAACTTCTATTTATGCCTGGCATGCCCTTGGTTTGGCGCAGGCATTACACAACAAAAACCAAGAATTCCGCGTATTCTTTTATCAGGACGGCGTGTCGGTCGCAAATGCACTGCAATGGGTGCCCGACGATCAACGTCATCTTACACATGCCTGGCAAGCACTCAATATTCGCCTACCGGTCTGTGTAAGTGCAGCACTGGCGCGAGGGATTACAGATCAGGACAATGCTCAACGTCACAATATTCAGCAGCATAATCTGGCGGATGCCTTTGAATTGGTCGGTTTAGGTGAACTTGCCGATGCTGTTCAATCCTCACAACGTCTGATTCAATTCTAGATGTTCCATTTTTTAGAATGTGTTGCTTTTCCAAGGAATCTTGTGTGAAATCTGTACTTGTTATATTAACCCAAGCCAATCTGACCAGCCTGCAAGTGCATGAAAGCCTGTCTGCGACCATGGTTTTGGCGACATTTGGTGCGGAAGTGAAAGTTCTGCTACAAGGTGCAGGCCTTAGTCTTCTACGCTCAGAACTGCAATTTGATCAGTTACAACATGCCTTTAAACTGGCATCGAATATGGTCGACAGTTTTGAGTTTTATGACCTGACTCCAATTCTGATTGAACAGAAAAACCAGAACTCGCCCTTTGTGGCTCAGAGCGAACAAGAGATTGAATTTATTGAGCTAAGCCCAGCGTTTATTCAAGGCTTTGATCATGTGCTGTATTGGTAAGGAATAAAGGATATATAAAATGTCAAATCACACACTTTATCTGATCCAATCGAACTATGCGGCAACGGCGCAGATTCTGGAACAACTCGCTCAAATTTATACCCCAGTTGATCAGATCATACTGATGGGTGAAGCCGTATTACAGCTGGAGCATTCATTTCTACAAAATTTGCCGCAAATTTACATGCTGGAAAATGATGCAGAGCTTTTGACACAGCCTTTGCCGGATCAAGTCAAGCTTGTCAATTTTGCCGATTTTGCAGATCTTTGCCTCGGGTTTAATCGCTGTATTTCAATGAAATAATCAATGAGTTAAATATGAATTTAGAACTGGATCAAGATGGTCATCTGATCGATTACACCATTTGGAATGAAGAAGTCGCGCAAGTCCTGGCCAATAACCTGGAACTGAACTTAACCCCGTGGCATTTTGAAATTCTGCAAGCAGTGCGTCAGTTCTATCAGCAGTTTGGCCATTCACCGGCCACACGTCCCTTAATTAAATTCCTAATGAAAACGGTTAGTGCTGACATTAACAATGCCATGCTTCAGGAAAAGTTTAATACGGGTCTGGTCGCGCGGCATTTAAGCCGTTTGGCCGGCGTACCCAAGCCTGCGAATTGTTTATAAAAGTACGCTGTATTCAATACTTATATCTAAACGCCTGAATTCTCATTTGGGCTTTTTTATGAAAGCAATTTTCACATCTAAAATAATAAAAGATATTCGTGGCTTGAATTCCTCAACTTCGGATTTGTTCTAAGGTTCGCAAAGCCCGATGCAATTCATGATCCATTTCTGGCAGAACTTTCAGCAGAAACTCAATTTGTGCTTTCGCCTCGTCTCGAGTCACCAGTTTAGCTTCTACCAGCGTCTGCTGTAGACTAACCAGCAAACTGACCTGTCTAGGATCTGGTTGTTGCCCCTGACCTAAAGCACTGATGATTTGAGCAAAGTCTAGATATAACTGTTGTTGTTGCTTTAACAATAGGCTTTGCTTTGTAGCTACATTATTTGGTTCAGCCTGTGTATTTTGGCTATTGCTCTTAAAACTCAGAGACATATAGCTGGGTGATTTTTCAAGTCGGGCAACCTGATCACGATGGGCTTGGACTTGATTGGCAAAATCAGTCCGATAGATGTCTTGTCGTATCTGGTAAGCAATAGCCACCAAAATGCCGAACAAGAGTAATCCGATGATGAGATATAAAAGAACGGTCTTATCTTTCATCTTGATCTCCTCAACCCAATAAAGACAGCTCTTATCAAAACGCCGCCTGTATCGTTGCTCGACTACGGCGTTGACCAGTCTATTGGTACATAGCCGATCCGGACACGTTGTGGATGATTCCCAACTGGTACACTGAGCACTTTATCCCCTGTGGCAAAATCAATCACGGTCACCACATCGGTTTCACTTTCGGAAATCACACAGCTTTTACCATCTGGACTACGCGTTGCCCAATAGGGTTTGCCGGCAGGAATCAGTTTGCCGGCAGTCAGCGTCTTACGATTTACAATCGTGGCATAATCATCCATGGTTCCTGCAACACAGAGCTTTTCACCATCAGCACTGATTGACAAACCATGATGACGCGAATCATTGACCCATTTTGTCCGGTCTTTCGGGATACTATCACTGCCAGGGAACTGTCCGATCCGGCTAATCTTGTTCTGATTCAGATCGTACTCAATCAGACCATTAAAAAATGAAACCTGGGCATAAAGTTTCGTTTCATCCTTGCTAAATACCATTGGGCGAACTGAATTGGATAAATCCTTGCGACCAAATGCATCGAGTGCAGGTCTGAAATCAATTTTTCTCAGCACTTGATGGGTATTGGCATCCGCGATGCTAATGTAGCGTTTTCCTTTGGTGAAATCCTGCCACTGTGCATCCATTGACGTTTCAACATTACCAATCGCGGAGTTCAGGATTTTGTTACCATCATCGAAGTAGATATTTTCATGCGGTTTATCACCCGTAGCAAAACGCCCTAACTCTTTGCCAGTGTGAATATCCAGGACATGTACCACATTGCCTGAAGATGCTGACACCGCCACGCGTTGACCATCTGGCGAAACCGCCATGTGATCGGCGCGAAAACCTTCAACCGGTGTACGCCAGTTCATCTTGCCTGTTTTGATATTAATAGAGACCACATCAGCGAAACTTGGACGCGATGCCACGATGGACTGACCATCTGGCGTCGAGTACATATCATCTACCAACTGATCATTACCTTCACCCGCTGTGGCCTGAATATAGGTATAGGCAATCAGCTTGATAGGATTGAGATGAATTTCTTTGAGACGCTCTTTACGGTCAGGAATCATGTTAATGACGCCAATTTTGCCAAAATCACCCGATGGACGAATCACAGTCACTGTACCATCCCAGTTGTTTCCGACAAAGAAAACCTGCTGTGAATTGGCAGGTGCAGCTGAAGGCGCAGAAGCGGCCTGTACACTCGGAAACGCAGACAGCATAGCCATTGCAGATAAGGTCAGATAGAATCGTGGCCATTTTTTATTTTGAACTTTCATCCTTTATGCTCCGCATAATCATTTTTATTATTTTTAATTCTTTGTTGCGCACATTTCCGCTGTGCTTATTCGTGATCTAATATACAAAGGTATAAAATGATTTGCTGATTTTTCCGACCAAAAAAAGATCACTTCAAACGCTATTCATTTAAATCTTCAGGGGAATTTGACCTTATACATCCAGCACATCGACAAACTGTGCATTCAGCACTTTGGCAAGATCAGCCGGTTTCAGTCCGATATCCAAGCCTCTTTTACCGCCACTCACATATATTTTATTGAGCTTTTCTGCCGATACATCAATGACTGTTTTTAAACGTTTCTTTTGTCCGATTGGACTGATTCCACCGACCAGATAACCGGTTAAACGTTCTGCATGTTTCGGATCTGCCATTTGCAGTTTTTTACAACCACAAGCTGCCGCTACTTTTTTTAGATTAAGTTGATGATGTACCGGCAATACGGCAACAAAATACTGTTTTTCATCTGTTACCAATAGCGTTTTAAAGACTTCTTCGACTTGTAATCCTAATTTTTCTGCAGCCTCTAAACCAAAGCTTTTCGCATTGGCATCATGTTCATATTCATGAATACTATATTCAATTTTTTGAGTTTTTAAGAGTTTACATGCAGGTGTCATAATCTTCTGGCTCAAGTCTGATCGCCTTAGTATATAAATATTCGCTCAAGAAGTTAATATTTTTGCCCCATACCTCTGCTCCATATGCATGACTACAAGCTGTTTCTGAGATTTTTTGCAAAGAGAGTGACGTGTAAAATACCAACAAAGATATGTGTTTTTGCCACTATCTAGATATCAGATGCGCCTGTGCCTAGCGACTTAGAATGCTTTGAAATGAACATATTCGTCATTTCATTAAGATATCGACAATCTAAATTTTTCCAAACCCTTCGCTATAAATCTCTTTAAATTCGATGTCTGTTTCTTAGTCAGCTTTATAAATTTAGAAACAGAACATAAAACTGATCTCTAAATTGAAGTAACTCATTTTTATCTGGTATTTTGTAATAAAATGCATATAAAAACACAGACTAAAATATTAAAATAAGCTTATTAACATATTGTCTTATCTTGCCTTTTTAAGTATTTCTCCATCTTTTCAAGATGAGATTTTGACATTAAGGGAAGCACGGTTAAAGGCAAAGTTAGGCTAGTCATCCTCTCACGCAAGTCAAGGATCTCTCGATTGAATGTCCTAATCGTTTTGGCCAGACATGAATTTTTGCAAGATTAAAATATGATCAAACAGCAGAGCTGATCCTTAACATGAAGATACAGTTACATAAAGGATATTAACTGTTTTTGCCAATTGGGTTTACAATGAAAACAATCTGAATACCCTGCGAATTGTAATTTTTTAACATTGCCAAATCTCTGCAAAGTTTTCATTATAGCGCCACTGTTTAGGATATGCTTTCTACGTCAATTCAAAGAAATTATAAATAGTCATGTAGAAAATCATGCAATAATAAGCAGAGTTTGCAGCTATCTTGCAAACAAACCTCGACACTTTTTAATTGGAGCATGCTGGATGAGTTCGACCATTTTGGTTATTCATGGACCGAATTTAAATTTGCTTGGAAAGCGCGAACCAGAAGTTTATGGTCATCTTACGCTTGGCGATATTAATCAGCAACTGACTGCTCAGGCTCAACAGGCCACATTACAACTCGATACCTTCCAAAGCAACTGGGAAGGCGCAATCGTTGACCGAATTCATCAAGCCCAACTCGACGGCGTACAATATATCATTATCAATCCGGCAGCATTGACACATAGTTCTGTTGCGGTTCGCGATGCCCTGCTTGGTGTCGCCATTCCTTTTATTGAAGTCCATTTGTCAAACGTCCATGCACGCGAGGCATTTCGACATCATTCGTACTTGTCCGATAAAGCCATCGGCGTGATCTGTGGTCTGGGTGCAAAAGGCTATGCTGCTGCGCTCGACTATGTCATTGAAAAAATACAATCTTCTACAAAATCTTAATTAGGAATACTGTCTCATGGATATCCGTAAAATCAAGAAACTCATCGACTTGATGATTGAATCTGACTTACAGGCGATCGAAGTTAAAGAAGGCGATCAATCGATTGCATTAACTCGTCGTAATCCAGTGGTTGCAGCGGCTGTTCCTGCAATGCCTGCACCTGCAGCTGAAGTACCTGCGGCGAAGTCTCCGCGCGGTGCTGTTGAAACATCTCCAATGGTTGGGGTGTTTTACTCTGCACCAAGCCCAGGCGAAGCGACATTTGTCAAAGTGGGTCAAACCGTTTCTGCTGGTGATACCTTAGGTATTATCGAAGCAATGAAAATCATGAACCCGATTGAAGCAACTCAAAGTGGTGTGATCGAAGAAATTCTAGTGAAAAATGGTGAAGTGATTCAATTCGGCCAACCACTTTTCCGCTACCGCGCTTAATCACCCCGGGGATTTATAATGTTGCAAAAAGTTTTAATTGCAAACCGTGGTGAAATTGCTTTACGCATCACCCGGGCTTGCAGAACTTTAGGGATCAAAACCGTAGGTGTCTATTCTGACGCAGACAAAGACCTGATGCATTTGCGTTTCTGTGATGAAGCGGTTTGTATCGGTCCGGGTGCGAGCAGTGACAGCTACCTGAATATTCCTGCGATTATTACAGCTGCTGAAATTACTGGCGCAGATGCCATCCATCCTGGTTATGGTTTTCTCGCTGAAAATGCTGAATTTGCTGAAATCGTAGAAAATTCTGGTTTTATCTTTATCGGTCCACGTCCAGAACATATTCGCTTAATGGGGAACAAGGTTTCTGCCATTATTGCCATGAAAAAAGCGGGTGTACCAACTGTACCGGGCTGCGACCATGCCGTAACCATTCACAATGCACTCGCTGAAGCGAAAGAGATCGGTTTCCCGCTGATTGTCAAAGCTGCTTCTGGTGGTGGTGGTCGTGGTATGCGTATCGTCGAAAATGTCGACACCCTGCTGGAGTCTGTTCAGGCTGCACAGCGTGATGCAGAAATGTGGTTTGGTGATGATACGGTCTATATGGAGCGTTTCCTGCAAAAACCACGTCACGTTGAAGTACAGGTACTGGCTGATGGTAATGGCCATGCGATTCATCTCTATGATCGTGACTGCTCGCTACAGCGTCGCCATCAAAAAGTACTGGAAGAAGCGCCAGCACCGAACTTACCAGAGCAAGCACGTGCCGATATTCTAGAAGCCTGTGTCAATGCCTGTAAACTGATGCAATATCGTGGTGCAGGTACATTCGAATTCCTGTTTGAAGATGATGGATTCTTCTTCATTGAAATGAATACGCGTGTTCAGGTTGAACATCCGGTAACTGAAATGGTAACCGGTATTGATATTATCGAACAGCAATTGCGTATTGCTGGTGGCTTAGGTCTCGATATTCAGCAAGAAGATGTCAAGGTTTTAGGACATGCAATTGAATGCCGTATTAACGCAGAAGATCCATCAACCTTCTTGCCTTCACCCGGCAAGATTGAGAGCTTCTATGCACCAGGCGGCGCAGGTATCCGCTTAGACTCGCACATCTATCCAGGCTATAGCATTCCGCCGTATTATGATTCGATGATCGCCAAACTGATTTCGCATGGCAAGGACCGTGAGACGTCTATTTCTCGCATGAGAAATGCCTTGGAAGAAATGATTTTGACTGGTGTTAAAACCAACATTCCTTTGCACAAAGATTTAATCCTTCAGGATAAAAACTTCTGCAAACAGGCGATGGACATTCATTATCTGGAAAAACATTTGTTGAAACAGCTAGAAGGTGCTGAAGACAAAGCTCAATAAGCTTTAAGCTTATAAAAAAACCGCTGAAATTCAGCGGTTTTTTTATGTTGATGATTCATTTATGGTAATACACGTCTGAGCACGGCAAAGCATTGCTCGGCCTTGTCATTGGCACAGAAATTAATCGTGTACGGATTTTGCCATTTCACAAAATACTGGGAAATTTCACCGGATTGATCAACCTGATTGCCTGAGCAGTCTTTTTCATTATTATCATATTTAACCTGAAGAATCAGTGCGGGAATCTGAACGGTCGGATCCTGTGCAGGCTGATAATCATATAATCCTGAAGTCCACTCTTCACCACTTTTAATTACGACATTATTATTGCTTTTAAAATTATAATATTCGATACATTTTTTATTATCCGGAATTTCCATCCCCCACAACCCCACAATTTCAGGCCGGGTTTTCACGGTAAATGTATTTGGGATTTCAGCAGCTTTAGCAGAAACTTCCGCTGGTTTTTTATTTTCTGTCGCCATTAGCCAAGGTGAGCTCATGAGTAAGATAAGGCTAAGACATATTTTTTTCATATTTACCGGCATCGTTTTAACAATTGATTCTAAGTTAGCATATTTTTTCAGAATCGTATCCCACTCTGGAGCAGTTTAAATCTGAGTCCATAAAGTTTTTATCATATTGTTTAAAAACATGGATTTCTTTTCCAGTTTATTTTGTATATATTTCGTATATAAGAATCTTAATAGTTCGTATTAATAACAGATTAATCAAACAATAAAATTATATTTTGGGTCAAACTTAGTTGCTGAACAAAGTGATCATTCACACTTAAAAATTTGAATAGGATTTTAAATTTGCAATTAGCTCGAATAACAGAACAACAATTAAATCATGAAACCTATGCTTATTTTGTCATTGTTTTCGCTGTTTTAGTCTGTTGTTTTATTGGGATCGCAACCAGACCGATTGAGTACCTGGCCTTATTGTGGCCGGCCAATGCTGCCTTGTTAGCCCTGTTCTTACGCTTTCCACATTTAAATAATATGGGCGGTTGGCTGGGTGCATTCAGTGCTTTTATGTTTGCAGATCTGGTCACAGGCAACAGTCTGCTGCAAAGCCTGTTTCTTACCCTGTCTAATCTGATCAGTACTATTGTCTCGATATTTTTTATTCGATATTTCAAGATTAATTACAAATACTATAATACCGGTTATACCTTCGTTCATTTATTTGGCATCTTCGCTTTTGCAGGCTGCCTGGCCAGTGCGGCTTTTGCAGTTATCACCTTGCCCAATCTACCCAATTCATTCATGACCAAAGAAAATTTATGGATTGATTTTGGTCTGTGGTGGACCGGTGAAATGGTGAATTATATTGTGTTTCTTCCTTTAATCTTGGCATTCCCAAGAATAAAAGACATGCAGTACTTATTTAAAAACCGTCGTCAAAAACGTAATTACTTCAGCTATTTTTTACCTGCATCTTCAGTCGTGGCCTGTGTCATCATTACCAATATTTTTGCAGGCCCGGGTGCAATGCTCTACCCTCTGGCTGCACTGATCTGGGCTGCGTTGACCTATCGCCTGTTTACCATGACCATGATCAACGCTTTTGTGATTATCCTGACCTATTACAGCCTGACGCGGTTTTATGCCACAACGCATGACACCTTGGCAGATTCTACGATTTATATTTCGCTCCGGATCGGGCTGTTTATGCTGGCCTTATCGCCGCTTATTCTTTGTATTATTAGTCAAAACCGCAATGAGCTGTTTAAACGGGTTCTCTATCTGGCCAATCATGACAGTCTGACCCGCACCATGAACCGTCATTTTTTCTTTCAGAAAGGTGAATATTTACTGCAATATGCCAACAGAATGGAATTTTCGGTCATCATGCTGGATATTGATCATTTCAAACGTCTGAACGATGATTTTGGCCATCATGTCGGTGACAAAGTGCTGCAACATTTTGCGGAAATCATTCGCTGCAATTTACGTGCTGAAGATCTGTTTGCACGAATTGGTGGGGAAGAATTTGTGCTGTTACTCTGGAACACCGAGCCTTTTGAGGCTCAGGATATTGCAGAACGCATACGTAAACGTGTAGAAAAAACCCCGATGCATCAATCAGATGGTTCAGATCTCTACATTACCGTGAGTGTAGGGATTACCCATCAAAATGAACCACAATCACAAGACCTGCAAAACCTGATCAATATTGCAGATCAGGCCTTATATCAGGCCAAACATCGTGGACGTAATCAGGTGGTACTTGCATCTTAAACTAAAATCATCTACAACCTTGAACAGCATTAACGCTAGGGAATGGCAATGAAATTAGAAGAATATCTACAATATGACGGTTTAGGATTGGCTGAACTGGTCGCCAATAAACAGGTACATTCCAGTGAACTTTTATCCGCTGCCTTAGAGCGTAGCTCAATTGCCAATCCCGAACTGAATGCTATTATTATTCCCATGCATGAGCATGCATTAAAACGGACCCAGCAGAATTTATCCGGACCTTTTGCCGGTGTGCCTTTTCTGGTCAAAGACCTGTTTCAGGAATATGCAGGTTATCCAACCTCTTATGGCTGTCAGGGCTTAAAACGGATCGGTTATATTGCCGAAACCAATGCCGAGATTGTCAATCGTTGGGAAAAAGCTGGAATTGTCACTTTTGGCCGTACCAATACGCCTGAATTTGGCATTAAAGGGATTACCGAACCAGATGCCTGGGGTAGCTGTAAAAATCCATGGAATTTACAACATAATAGCGGCGGCTCATCGGGTGGCTCGGCTTCTGCTGTGGCTGCCGGCATTGTACCAATTGCGGGTGCAGGCGATGGCGGCGGTTCGATACGTATCCCCGCTTCATATTGCGGGCTGTTTGGTCTAAAACCAAGTCGTGGCCGTACCCCCTGGGGGCCGCAAATGAGTGAGGCCATGCATGGTGCAGCGATTCAGCATGTCCTGACTAAAACAGTGCGGGACAGTGCTGCAATGCTGGATGCCACGCATGGTGAAGATCACAGCTCGCTATTTAAGATTCAGCGTCCACAGCATCATTATCTGGATGTGATTCAGCAACCACCGAAAAAACTGAAAATTGCCTTTAATCCCCATTCTACCATTGGCACGCCTGTCTCTCCGGATGCTGTGAAAGCCATCGAACAGACGGCCAAACTGCTGGAATCTTTGGGACATGAGGTGGTTGAAGACCGTCCGGCCATCGATGGCATGCAACTGGCCAAGGATTTTATTACCACCTGGTTTAGCCAGTTTTCATTTATGCTGGATGAAATCCAGAAAGGCTACCCGTCTAAAGCGAAGGATTTTGAACTGGACTCTTTAGCACTGGCGGCTTTTGGAGCTAAAACCAGCGCACTTGATTATATCCAGAACCTGAATAACTGGGGCCAGTACGTGACCCAGATGAATCATTTCTTTGATGATTATGATCTGTATCTGACGCCTGCAACCGCAACCGTCGCACCGAAAAATGGCGAAGTCAAAACACCTGCATGGCAGAAGCCAATTTTAAAGGCTTTATTGGGTGTAGGTAAGGCCCATCTGCTGGCACAAGGTAAACTGGTCGATCAGATTGTCAAAGAAAACCTGAAATGGGTACCTTTTACTCAACTTGCCAATATTACCGGGCTTCCAGCCATGTCAGTGCCGTTGTACTGGAATGAACAAAACCTGCCGCTCGGTTCGCAGTTTATTGCACCCTTTGCCCGTGAAGACCTGCTATTGCAATTAGCTGCTCAACTGGAACAGGCACAGCCTTGGGTTCATCAGTACGCCAAAATTCGGATCTAAATTTTAAGCATCAGAGACATCATGAAGATATCTTTGATTGCTCAACTGTATTGGGCAACCCAAAAATCAATAACAAACCAAACAAAGTCGATGCGGCGGCAAACATAAAGATGGTTTCTCCGCCAATTTTATCCCAATAATAGCCCGCCAGAATGCTGCCACTTGCTACGCCTAAGCCCCACATGGTGCTATATAAAGCCTGTCCACGGCCTTGCTGTGCAGCAGAGAAATTCTGGAAAATAACCCGCATGGCGATCATGTGAAATAAACCAAAACTCAAGGCATGAATCGTTTGGGCAAAAAATTGTGCCACAAATGCAGATGGAAATACGCCTACAATCAGCCATCTTAAGCCAGTCATCAACAGGCAAAGTATCACCAAATGACGCCATGACCAGCGTGTCAGAAAGAAGGTAGCATAAGCAAACATAATAATTTCGGCAATAACCCCAATGGACCAAAGCAATCCGATCTGACTGCTACTAAATCCCGCCTGACTAAGATAATTACTATAAAAACTATAAAACGGCGCATGTGAAAACAGCATGATCAGTTCAATCAGAAAAAAACTGTATACAACCGGGCGCTTGAAAATCGGCCAGAGGGCTTCCAGCTTTTTCTGTGCAGTAGGCGCCGCCGTAGGTTCTTTAATGCTAAAAGACCAGAGAAAAGCCAGAAATGAAATACACAGCAATAAAACTGGAAGCATGCTAATGCTGATAATTTCAAAGATGGCGCCCAAGCCGAATACACCGATAATAAATCCAACCGAACCCCATTTCCGGACTTTGCCATAAAGTTCTGCTCTTTTTTCCCCGAGCCAGAATAGAGTCACGCCTTCAAATTGTGCCAAAATCGCATTTTGAAAAAAGCTGAAAATCAGCATCAGTAAAGCCACTGACTGAAAGCTGTTAGGAATGATAAACATCATCAACCAGATACAGGCTTCCATCCAGGTGGCAATCCGTACCAGCAACATGCGCTTACCAGATTTATCTGCAATCCAGCCCCAAATAAAAGGCGCAAAAAACCGAGTGAGAATCGCAATAGAAGATAAAATACCGATTTCCTGATAGTTAAAGCCTTGATCTTCCAGATACAGACTCCAGAACGGCATGAATGCGCCCACAATCGCATAGTAGAAAAAATAGAATCCTCCCAGTCTGGTACTGATTGCAAGTGCTTGCATTAAATTGTATTCCCTTGCATCTTCAATGGCTTATAAATACTAATAGTTGCGTCATATTGCATTGAATTGCCCTTACTTGCTGTTCAAAGGTCTACAAATCCACAGAAAATATATTTTAAAAAAATTTGTAGAGTGCACCCTAAGGCACGAAATTTTCGTAAGTTTATGGCTAAATGTGGCTAAAGTAAAAAATCAATATTGAAAGGCATTTACAATGCGTAAAACATGAATCTATTTTTATAGAGCAACCTCGGATAAAAATGGGAATATTTTTAAGAAGGAGTTATTTCAATTCACCTTTGATACTTAATAAAGCAAAGTTACGGGAATATTGAATACTTTTGAAATAAAAACACGCTTTAAATCTTCTCTCCAAATAGCTAAGCCACTGATTTAAAATCTTCAATCCTCTATTTAAGAGGCCTATTTTTAGAACTAAAATACTCATTGTGGAGTTTAGGTATCGAAGCAATATCCGATAATTCCACTAACTTCGCACTTTAGTAGACAAATCATCTACCTGCACCATGATTCAAAAATATGGTGAAATATGAATAAGATATAAATCTCGAAATCCTACATATCGCTACACTCGCATCTCTAAATCATCTCATTGTAAGTGCTTTTAATATACCATTCTAGGCAGGTCGAATCTTCGACAATTAAAAATTGAGAAACTTATGTTAGTTAATACAAATACTGCTCAAAAAGCGTCTTTCAATCAATTTTCTAATAATGCGACTGAGAACAAACCCAAGCAAAATGAGCAAGAGCAAAAACCGAATCAAGGAGAGCCAGCTCCTATAACCAAAGAGCAAAATGATCAAAAAAATCAGGCGGATAAGAAAAACTCATAATATTATGTTGAATTAATAAAAGAAGCCTATCTCCCTGATAGGCTTTTTGCATTCAAAAGATAAACATTTTCCATAAAAGCCTGAGAAATAAAAAAGCCCATCCTATGATGAGCTCTTTAATCCAATAGATCTAATTCTTACGAAGCTGCGAATTCTTGCAGTACAAATTGTTTTACACTTTCATCAAAATTTGGTCTGGAAAGAGCGAGCTTGCCATTTTTCATAGATTTATAACAATAGCTTGCGGCTACGCCTACACCAAACAAAGTCAACAACTTCATTGCTCACCTCATTAACTGTCAGATTTGAATACAAAAATTAGCATTCAAATGTGTAGTTTTCCAACTTAATTTAGAGTGTTTTTTGTACTCCATGTTAATTAATGTATGGGTAGAAAATAACAAAGCTGACCATTGGATAAGCTGTTCTAACGTCAAAACCTAATTGTTGATGTGCATATCAACCCAATTAAGGAAGCTGTTTTTATCCGTAAATTTAGGTGCAGAACTTATGCTCAGTATTTCTTTATTTCCAAATTTACCACTAATGTTATGGAATGCTTGGACTTTAAATTCCTGAGGCTCTCCTTCGTGCAGCGTTCTAAAATACTCTACTGACTTATCAAACTCACTTTTCTCTTTAAAGCCAGGACGTTCTTTTAAAAACTCATAAACTTGTTCTAGAGCGGGTAAATAATTATTTCTAGGCATTCTATATTCTCTAAAATTATGAGTTTTATTGTGAATGCCTATTCTGAATTAATAGTGATAAGAATTTTTAAGCTTTTCTTACCGTTTATGTAACTCTTTCTTCTTTCAAGCAGTCACGACATACTTTCACTTCTTTACCATCCGCTTGGCATTCGATTTCTGTGACACCATGAAGACCGAATAAACAAAAGATAAAATGCAGCATGACCTTTCTGCGCAAAAGATAGCTCCTTCAGGCAAAGGAGGCAAAACTGGAAATAAAACTATAGCAATGGAATCTGGGCGCTCATTTTATCGAAGATTATTTTTCATCCATTGGCGAAAAATTACATTCATATTCACCATAAAAATTCCGTTTCCAGACCCAACTACATTTACGATTTCGAATTGTTTTGAGGTCATCATTCTTATAGTTTAATTGTTATCGCAGATCAGAATGCTAAGCAAAGAGGTCGGTCATGTGTTCAAACTATGAATTCCCCTCAAAAAGTCAGCTCTCTTTATTAGATCTTCATGCAGAACAACTTGAATTGAACATGAAATCACATGTTTACCCCTTAGCACCTGCTCCTATCATGATGCGAGGTGCTGAGGGGTTTGAGTTAGATATTGCACGTTTCGGACTGATTCCCTTTTGGGCGAAAGAATTAAAATATGGTCGACATACTTACAATGCCCGAACTGAAACAATAGCGTCCAAGCCAAGTTTTCGACATGCCTGGAAAAATAACCAGTTTGCTTTAGTGCCCGTGGATACTTTCTATGAACCTAAATATATCGATGGAAAACCGCACTGGTTTGGTATTTCACGTGAAGATGGCAACCCTTTTACCGTTGCAGCCATTTATGATGATGTGCTCATTGAGGGTGAAAAAATCAGATCATTTTCGATGCTGACTATAAATTCCGATCAACACCTATTGATGAAACAGTTCCACCATCCAGATGACGAGAAGCGCTCGATTATTGTGATTCCTGAAGAATCACGCCATGATTGGTTATGCTGCAATCATGAACAAGCTCATGAGCTTTTCTTTGAAATGAGAGATGAGTTTAGAGCGACACCCAGAGATCACCGGTTGTCGAAAAACTAAAAGCCCTAAAGCAAGTTAGGGCTTTTAAAATGTGAAAGAGCTATTTTTGTTCTCTCAATGGATTTTCCGGTTCTGCATTGGGTTTTTTCTCTGGCTTCACGCCCTTATACGAATCCTGATTGCCTTTATCATCATTAGATTCTTTTTGCGGATTTGATTCTTGCTCTGATTTATTGGTCATGTGTATCTCCTTTATCGATCCATTAAGAAATAAATATGACATCTGATCCTAAACATCAATATTATTTATGTTTCACATTCACTTTTTAGAAAAGCAAACTTTTCTGGAGGCGCTCTCACCTTTCACGACACTTGAAATTTAAATAATCAAATGAGCAGCGCTACCTGATTAGACAGCACAGCATGGAAATATCAGCTTAGGCGGGCATCGATTAAAAGAAAGTATCTGCCGATACATCAAAGCGCTCAGACAAAGCCTTGATATGACGGATATTCAGCTGACGTTTGCCATTCAATATTTCTGAAATTACTGATTGTGTCGCGACATCAGACAAGTCTGCTTGACTAAGCCCGTGTTGCTCCATCAACAAGGCCAAAGCCGTTCGTCCATCACCTTCTGGCATGGGTAGATGTTCATGCTCATACGCCGAAACCAGATCACCCAGTTGATGAATAAGCCCCATTAAAGGATGTGATTCATCATCGCCGACAATGTCCAGAAGCTCATCCAGAGCTTCAGTTAGTGTATGAAAGTCATCTTTATTTTCCGGCTTGCTGAGCAATGGTGCAACATAACGCCAGTGATCAACGGCCTGTTTAATCATTGCATTCATTCTAACCTTCCTTCCAATGACCTTTATCATATTCATGGTGAGACAAGACATGGCGAATATAAACGCGTTTTGCCTGATACATCACCACAGCAATCAGCCGAAGCTTGTTTCCACCGATATCGAATATATGAAACTTTCCAACCTTATCTACTGCGGGAAAGAGTCTCTTCATCTCAGCAAAATCCTTAGGATGATTGGCCTTCATCAGTCGATACCAACCATCTAATGCCGTTCCAGCCTGTGGCCACTTTTGCGTTGCTTCAAGAATTCGAGCGTGGGTGATCACATGCATATATTTTATCGCATTTTGCTATATTTCTAGTATATATAAATTATCGCATTTTTGCAATATATTCTTATCCGGCTATTTTAGTTCTCAATTTTAATCATTAATCGACATGTAATCCTATTTAAATCATACTCTCATAAAGTATAGACTGTGACCCGTATCATTTAAATCCAGTTGAGTTCAATCGTTATCTTGGATTTTTATTATAAAAATTTCACCCACAAACAAAAACCCCGCCAACTGATGATTGAACGGGGATTGAGCTTCATTAACACATCCGGTGAATTGGAACATTATTCAATATCTTTCAAGCAATCACGACACTCTTTCACCTCTTCATGATCACAGGTGTAATTGATTTCAGTCGCACCATGAAGGCCAAATAAACAAAATATAAACTGGATCATGCTTTTCTCCTGAATGTAACAAGCTTAATCAGTGATTAAGCTTGTATTGATTTTAAGACTCAATAACTCGATACGGAATAATCGGATCACGACCTGAGTAATAACTTAACCGCCTGAATACATTTCACAATTCAAGCAAAGTTAAGTTTTTGGCATTTAAGTTCGTGCAGGCTCTTCACTTTTAGTCTTTTGATCCTTCTTACAATGATCATTGCCCATCATATGACACATTTTTTCTTTGCAAGATTTAAAACAACAACCTACCATCACGCCCATGCCAAATGCACATATACATCTCATCATAGCTTTGTCCTGTCTTTTTATAAAAAGAGATATATAAATACCATCTATTCATGTTTCACTCTTGAGAGAATTTTCAGGCTTTATGTTGTATATGAAAACTTATGTGAAAGAGAATAATTAAAGTAAAAAGCTCTCATTGAGCAATCCGTGTTTATAAACAAGAAAAAGCCTGCTTAACTCTCCTAAATTAAGCAGGCTTTATAATGTGCTGATTTTCTAATTATTTTCATTAAGTTCTTGGAATGAAGCCAAGATATCACTGGCCCAGCAGTCAATCTGTGTGTGATATATAGAGGCTATGTTTCTAAATGTGCAATAAGCGTTACTTTTCTTAATTGAATGGCTTTAATTTAGGCAAAATATATTTTATTCGTTAAATTTTATGCTTAAGAGAAAACAGATGGACACTTTAGATCAATATGCATAACAATAAATTTGTTCATTTTTTAGGATAAAATTCCCTGTTGCTGTACTGTATGTGAATATCAGGAATTTTTGACTTCTTCTAAAGTTGGTAGATGACTGCTTTCTTTTTGGCTATTTCTCTCTATAATTTTTGATATGACAAATAACAAGATTTTGACATCATGATAAATCGTATACTGATTACTTTATTGATAAGTCTGACAATAAGTGGCTGCCAAAAGCAGCAAGCCGACAGTTCAGCGGAACCTGATCAAGCCCTCAAAGCCCAATTTGAACAATCAGATAATCAACTCAGTGCTTATCTGGACAAACTAGATTCTTCCAGTATTAGTCCAGAAGAAAGAACACGCATACTCTGTGAACAATATCCTAAAGAATATAAAACTCGTTATATGCCGGCTTTATTAAAACTTATGCCTCAGGAATATACAGAAAAAGGACTGCTTACAGATTTAGACAATGCCTTAAGCTTTTATAAGCAGAAAGCCAATATCCAGTGTTAATTCATACTGATTAACGTCTATAACCAAATTTTTACCCTAAAAAAACCGCCTGATTCAGGCGGTTTTTTTATGAACGTACAGCTTAAACAGAATTAACGCTACAGTTTTGGCAGATCTTATGAATCATACCCACGCTGCTAGTTAATTCTATTATGGCTGCTAGTTCTGTTGATTATTCCAGATCTTGTTGAGATTGCTGGTTTTTTTGCTGATTACGCTGTGGCTGCTGTTGTTGCTGCTGATCGCGCTGTTGTTGGTTATTTTGTCCCTGCGGCTGTTGTTGCTGCTGGTTATTTTGTTGCTGGTTTGGGTTTTGCTGGTTGTTTTGCTGACGCTGTTGATCTTGCGTGCCTTGTTGGTTTTGCTGTTGTTGCTGTTTCTGTTGGTCTTGCTGTTGATTATTAGCCATGGTGTAACTCCTTACTATTTGCTTTAAATTAATTAAAAGCCGATAGAGTTTCGACTTAATATCTACTCTATGCATTTTTCAGAATTCTCCAACCTATAACCTGTTACAGATTAATTCAATGTAAAAAATGGTAAGCCAAGTAGTTGAAATCAAGATTAATAAGCAACATAAATTACTTTATCCAATAAAATAGACACATGATGAAAGATAATATGTTTCGAAATTTTTATTATTCAATAAAAGGAATAACTTAACCTGAGTAAAATATATAAAAAAGACATTTAAAATATTTTAAAAAATAACAATATATTATCAAGTAAAATATATTAAAAACCTATGCTCATGATATTTATGATTAAATTCAATAACTCAGCCTAAGTATTAATATTTTTAAAAATGGAATAAAACATGCAAAAGGTAATTGTTCTAAACAGTTTTTTAATAAACGAATATACGATACGTAACATTGAATCACGTATAACGACTAAGTTGTTTCCAATTTATCTTGACTTTAATAAAAGATATTTATCAATCAGACTGACATTAATTTTGGTAATTTTTTATTTTTAAAAAGCTTTTATTAACTTAATGTTAGCCAAATAATAAGCCTCTTAAAAAAAGAGGCTTATTCACTTTAAGGTTTATCTTAGATATTCACAACTTTAACAATAATCGTTTGGGTATCTTCCTGCTCTTCAGCCAGATGTAAACGTTTAAGCTCTTTGCTTTTTACTTTGAACTGTAAATTCTGATAAGAAATCGTGCTTGGAATCTGATCAAAATATTGACCATCAGCATCAATTTCTTCCTGAAATAATGGTGTACCCAATTGGTAGTCAAGACTTTTTAAGACTACATATTTTACTGTGGTTTTCATTCTAACGCCCTACTTTCACTAAGCACTTTATTTTTATTTTTACCACTGTTCAGCTTGAGAAGAAACCTCTATTTGAAAAAATAGTCTAAGCTTTAACCACTCAGGTTTTGTGATCAAATCAGTATCAAATTGTACTAATCCATGAAAAATTTTAACTTTCATAAAAATATAAATATACTCGGAGTTGAACGACAGAAAAAATCTGTCTAAATTAAGCTAAAACCACTCGGATCATAAAGAAAATATAGAGACTATGATAAAGACCTGTTGCAACTTACTCGAAGAGAAAAATATAAAAATTGCCTTTATTGAAAGTGCGAGCTCTGGATATCTATGTAGCCAGTTTTCCATCTGTAAAAGTGACGGCGCCGAAATTCTGGCTGGCGGATTGGTCTGCTACGATGTTGGTGTAAAAACTTCGGTATTAAACATTCCCCAGACTTTGATCAATAGTTACACTGCCGAATCCATGCCAGTTACTGTTGCCTTGGCAGAAGCGGGTAAAAAGATGTTCCGGGATGCAGACTGGATTATTGCCTGTACAGGTTTGCTTAAACCCGGTGGTAGTGCGACACCAGAGAAACCGGAAGGGACTTTTTTTGTAGCAATTAATGATGGTACTCAAGTGCATCAATTCCAGTATTATTTGAAAGGTACTCCACTCGAACGTCTGAATAAACTGTCTGCCGTGGTTGCACACGATATGATTAATCTACTCAATCATTAATCTAGTTTTATAATTACGCCGCAACAAGCTTCATTATTTCTACTGTATTTTAAGATAGATTAGCATGATCAAATGCTAATCTATTTTTTGCGGGTAGAATAACCATGAATATTAAAACTGCGCTGTTTCTGCTCCCTCTTGGCTTGCCCAGTCTGGCTTTTGCTACGGTCGGTGGCCCACAAAATATTGAAATTCTAGGCTATGAAGTCAAAGAGCAAAAGCTCTATGTCATGCGTCATTACCTTGATGGTCGTGGGCGCTTACCACAGCTGTATTATTATAATTTTAAATCCGCAAAACCGAATCAGTTGATTCAGGTCAACTCCTTATATATCAATCCAAAAACCAAACGTATTGATTATGACCAAGACAGTCGCAAGTTTGATCAGGACATTGCCAAAATCAAAAAGCGTTTAGTTCCGCTGAGTCCGATTCAAAGTTCAAAGCCACAACTTAAAATGTTAAAAACCACAACAGGGACGGCAGCTGCCTGGTACGATCCACAAGAAAAAGTGCCAAAATGGACTTATCAATATCAAGTCAAATCTGGCTCACAAAAAAGTCCGACCCATCAAGCGGTCAGTTATCAGCAAGGTCTAAAAATTAGTCAGGCCTATAAAGTTCCTAAACAGAATAAAACGCTGGTGACAGTCAAGTATCTGGGGATTCCTTTTGAAACAGGCTATAGCATTGAAGATCCAGTCCTGTTAAGTCGATAAAAAATAAGGTCTCGATTGAGACCTTATTTTTTATTCAAGATATTAATAAATATTAAGCCGCTGTAGAACGCTCGGCGATCGGTACTACTTTACGCAGTTCCGGCCCAGTATAATCCGCGCTTGGACGGATAATACGGTTGTCTGCACGCTGTTCCATCACATGTGCTGCCCAACCTGTGACACGTGACATGACAAAAATCGGGGTAAACAGCTTGGTTGGAATGCCCATAAAGTGATAAGCCGAAGCATGGAAGAAATCGGCATTACAGAATAATTTCTTCTCACGCCACATCACTTCTTCGCAGCGCACTGAGACCGGATAAAGTACCGTATCACCGACATCTTTGGCTAAACGCTCAGACCAGATTTTGATGATGCCATTACGCGGATCATTGTCTTTATAAATCGCATGACCGAAGCCCATAATTTTTTCTTTACGTTCCAACATGCCCAGCATTTCACGTTCAGCTTCTTCAGGCGAGGTCCAGTTTTCGATCATATCCATTGCAGCTTCGTTAGCACCGCCATGTAGAGGGCCACGCAAGGAACCGATTGCGCCGGTAATACAAGAATGCATGTCAGATAAAGTCGATGCACATACACGCGCCGTAAAAGTCGAAGCATTAAATTCATGCTCTGCATATAGAATCAAAGAGACATTCATCACCTGTTCATGCAGTTCATTTGGCTTTTCGCCACGTAATAAATGCAGGAACTGTGCACCGATTGAATCATCATCGGTATTTTCTTCAATACGCACGCCGTCATGGCTATAACGATACCAGTAACAGATAATTGCCGGTAAAGTGGCAAGAATACGGTCTGCAATATCCTGTTGCTGTTCAAAAGACAGTTCAGTTTCAAGATTGCCCAGCATCGATACGCCAGTACGCATCACATCCATCGGATGAGAATCGGCAGGAATCCGTTCTAGCACTTCTTTTAAGGCTTGAGGTAGCGTGCGCAAAGATTTTAATTTGGCTTTATAGGCAACTAACTGCTCTGAAGTTGGCAGTTCGCCAAAGAAAATCAGATAAGCCACTTCTTCAAACTGGCAATGTTCAGCCAGATCCTGTACGTCATAACCGCGATAGGTCAGACCTGCGCCACTTTTGCCTACAGTTGAGAGTGAAGTTTTCCCTGCCACTTGTCCACGCAATCCTGCGCCGGTGAGTACTTTTCCTTCAGCCATTTTTTTAATTCTCCTGTTTAAACAGTTTATCTAATGTGTCTTCGAAGCTGTGATAATCTAAAAATTCGTAGAGTTCTTTGCGTTGCTGCATAATATCCAACACATTCACCTGAGTGCCGTGTTCACGCACCGAACGCATCACTTCAAGGGCTGCCTTTTGCATGGCACGTGTCGCTGATAATGGATACAGCACCATGCCAATACCCTGCTCTGCCAACTCATTTACCGTATAATACGGTGTATCACCAAATTCGGTAATATTTGCCAAGACTGGCACACCAACTGCATCGCATACGGTGCGATACATGGTGATATCGGTCATCGCTTCGGCAAAAATTGCATCTGCACCCGCTTCAACACAGGCACAAGCACGATCAATCACCGCTTGCAGGCCTTCTTTTTGTAGCGCATCGGTACGCGCCATGACCACAAAGTTTGCATCGGTTTTCGCATCGACCGCCGCTTTAATACGATCGACCATTTCCTGCTGTGACACAATTTCTTTATTTGGACGATGACCACAACGCTTTTGTGCCACCTGATCTTCAATATGCACCGCGGCTGCACCAGCTGCAATCATCTGTTTGATCGTGCGGGCAATATTTAATGCGCCGCCCCAACCGGTATCGATGTCGACCAATAAAGGTGTATCAACACGTTCTGTAATCCTGCGTACATCTTCCAGAACATTATCCAGACTGGTCATGCCCAGGTCAGGCAAACCATAAGAATAATTCGCGACACCCGCACCTGATAAATAAATGGCTTTATAACCGACTTGTTTGGCCATCATGGCAGCATAGGCATTTACCGTACCCATAATTTGCAATGGTTTCTCGACTTCAAGTGCTTGTCTAAATCTTAGACCTGCAGACATTTGTTCTGTCATCTTCCTTTTCCACAGTCTTGGCTATAATTATTGAAACTCGAGTATACTCATTTGGCTTGTTCATTCCACAATCTGATAGAACAAATACTCTAAAACTTTAGTCAAATTTTTAAGTTTTACTTTACCTAATCCGGCAAATACTGCGCTTATGCGGTGCAATTATGAAATATGTACATATATTTGCTATGATGGCGTTTCAATCTTTATTGACATGTTGATGTATTATCTCCTATGCAAGACCTCGTCCTAGAACCGCTCGCCAAAGACCTGCCGCAGACCAAACGTGGTCATGAGCGCTGTATTGCGCTGCTGAACAGTGCAACCGAGCTGTTTCTGGAACGGGGTTATGATGCTGTGTCTCTCGATGATATTGTTCAGCACGCAGGTGGCTCCAAGGCCTCCATTTATAAGTACTTTGGCAATAAAGAAGGCTTGTTTAAGGCCATCTGTGATTATCGTCGTATCAAGTTTTTTGAAGATATCAGCATTCCGATCGAACTGATGGCACTGGATTTTCGTAGTTATCTGGTTCACACCTTGCTGAATTTTTATCATCAGATCATGCAACCTGAAAACTCAGCCTTCATGCGTCTGGTTCTGGAACAGAGTCAGCGTAATCCAGAACTGGCTCAGCATATTCATGAACACGGTCCTGTACATGTCCAGAGTGCGATTGCCACTGCATTAGAACAGGCAGATGCACAAGGCTTATTGCATTGTGAAAATCCGCAATATTCGGCTCAGCTATATTTTGGTATTTTGCGTAATCTGGAATGGCGCATCCTGATGGGAATTTCCATACAAGAAGATGATCAGGAAATCGACAAATACATCAGTTATTGTGTGGATCGCTTTTTAGACGGTCATCAAAAAGTCTAGTTTTTTTGCATTTTTCATTGCTTATAGTATATTAGCCGATTCCGTATTTTTTCTTAAACTAACCAACAACTGATTGTTGATCGAGTTTTTCGGCAATTATTGTGGAGTAACGAATGGCTCTCCGTCACTTTCTCACCTTACGCGATTTATCAACTTTAGAACTTAACCAGATTTTGCAACGCGCAATTGAGCTTAAGCGCAAACAGCATAACAATGAAGTGTTCCAACCATTTGTTGGTAAAGTGATGGGCATGATTTTTGAGAAATCGAGTACCCGTACGCGTGTTTCGTTTGAAGCTGGCATGAGCCAATTTGGTGGTAGCGCAATTTTCCTGTCTTCTCGCGATACCCAGTTAGGCCGCGGTGAACCGATTGAAGATTCTGCACGCGTGATTTCAAGCATGCTAGATATCGTGATGATCCGTACTTTCGGTCATGATATCGTGGAACGTTTTGCATCTTATTCAAAAGTTCCTGTGATTAATGCTTTAACAGATGATCACCATCCTTGCCAGTTACTTGCTGACATGCAGACCTATGTAGAGCAACGCGGCTCAATCGAAGGTAAAACTGTTGCCTGGATCGGTGATGGCAACAACATGTGTAATTCATATATTGAAGCAGCACACATGTGGGGCTTTAATCTGAAAATTGCAGCGCCAAAAGGTTATGAACCACAAGAAAAATTCCTGTCTGAATTTGCGCATTGTGTTGAACTGGTCGATACCGCTGAAGATGCAGCCGTGAATGCTGACCTGATTGTGACTGACGTTTGGGCAAGCATGGGCCAAGAAGAAGAACAAAAAATCCGTGAGAAAGCATTTGCAGACTATCAAGTGAATGAACGCCTGATGGATCTTGCGCATCCGGATTGTTTGTTTATGCACTGCTTACCTGCGCACCGCGGCGAAGAAATTTCAGAAAACTTGCTTGACCATAAAAATGCCGTGGTTTGGGATGAAGCTGAAAATCGCTTGCACGCACAGAAAGCCCTGGTTGAATTCCTGATTAATGAAAATCTGAAAAAAGACTAAATTAAAAGCTGAATCTTCACAAATTAAGCACCAATCTCTGGTGCTTTTTTTGTCTCAGCTCTTATAATCATGATTGAAATGGAATAAAAAGTGATGTTATACAATGCAAAAAAAATATTGGGCTTTGGCACTATTGGTAGGTTTTAGCAGTGCCACCTTCTCCGTTCATGCTTCTGAATTTGATCAATATCTTCAGGAAAAAAATATTATTGACAGCAAATTTAAAATTCAGAAAAAAGCTGAACTGAATGAATTACTCGCAGTACTGAGTGCAGAAGATTCCAGAACTTTACCTTTACAGATCGATCAGAATACAATTATTGAACAATTACAGTTAAGTGCCAATAAAACCACATTGAAAGGTTTAATCACCACACCGGATTTTAGCCAATTTGAAAAAGATCTGGGCCGCAAAGAAGTGATGAAAATGATCCGTAATAATCTGCTCAATAATTGCGAGATTTTCTTTGAGCATCGCTATCAGATTGAAAACCCATACAAGGTCGAGCTCAGCCTGAGCTCGCAAACACAAACCTATAAAACTGATATTTCCCAGAAAGATTGCAAATTGAAATAGTCTAAAGAAATAAGATATTGGCTTTTATTCAGGATTAAAACATCAAGAAAACAAAGAGGTCGCTATAGCTGCCTCTTTTTGATGAGGTTTGCTGTTATATCCTGCTAACGCACCAAACCTTGCGGCTGTAGAATTATAATCAGTGCCCCCAGTATTACTACCATCCCGCCAAGCAAATCCCAACGTGACAGTGTGACTTGATCAACGAAGCGCAACCACATTAGCGCCGAAAAAATATAGATGCCACCATAAGCGGCATAAATCCGTCCAGAAGCAGCCGGATGCAAGGTGAGTAGCCAGACGAAAGCCGCCAAAGCCAGAGCTGTTGGAATCCACAACCAGTGACTTCTTCCCTGATTTAAAATCAGGTAGGGAAAATAACAGCCTAAAATTTCCATCAATGCCGTGACCAGAAACAGGCAAAAAGTGGTGAGCAGCTTGGTAATTTGAATATCCATGATTTGTCTTTTGAACTGTATGAATGAATTTGATGATTTAAAATATGAGTGCATGAAAAAACCCGTGCTTGCACGGGTTTTATTTTTTCATATTGATTAAGCAGGTTCAGCAGTCTGGTCTTCAAAGACTTCAAGTTTTAAGCCAACAGCTTTACCATTTTCTTTCTTCACCGACACTGCAACATTACCGCCATTTTCAGCCAGTTCACCAAACAGGATCATTTCTGCCAATGGTTTTTTCAGGTGTTCCTGAATCAGACGCTGCATTGGGCGTGCGCCCATTAAACGGTCATAGCCTTGCTCTGACATCCATTCACGCGCACTCTGATCCACTTCCAGCATGACTTTCTTATCATCAAGTTGCGCTTGAAGTTCGGTCAGGAATTTATCCACGACATTTTCAATGATGCTGCTTGGCAATGCCTTGAACTGAATCACGCCGTCAAGACGGTTACGGAATTCCGGAGAGAAGGCTTTCTTCATCGCTTCCTGGTTATCGTTGCTATTGTCCTGTTCCATAAAGCCAATGCTAATACGTGAAATACTTTCAGCACCAATATTGGTGGTGAGTACCAAGACCACGTTACGGAAATCCGATTTACGTCCGTTATTGTCGGTCAAGGAACCATGATCCATAATCTGCAATAACAGGTTAAAGACATCTGGATGCGCTTTTTCGATCTCATCAAGCAATAGCACACAATGTGGATTTTTATGGATCGCATCAGTCAACAAACCACCCTGATCAAAACCGACATAGCCCGGAGGTGCACCGATTAAACGCGACACCGCGTGGCGTTCCATGTACTCGGACATATCAAAGCGAACCAGCTCTACGCCCATCTGCTTAGCCAGCTGCTTGGTCACTTCGGTTTTACCGACACCGGTTGGGCCAGCAAAAACAAAGCTGCCCACAGGTTTATCTGGAGATTTCAAACCGGCACGAGACAGTTTAATGGCAGACGCTAAAGCTTCGATCGCTTCATCCTGACCAAAGACCACCCGTTTCAGATCGCGCTCAAGATTTTCCAGTACGCTCTTGTCATCTTTAGAGACCGTTTTTGGTGGTATACGCGCAATTTTCGACACGATATCTTCGATGTTTTCTACCGTGATCAAACTGTCATCTTGTTCAGCTTTTAAACGGCGCTGCGCACCTGCTTCATCAATCACGTCAATGGCTTTATCTGGCAAGAAACGGTCATTGATGAACTTCGCAGAAAGTTCAACCGCAGATACCAATGCCTGATCGTCATATTGCACATGATGGAAATCTTCAAACTTCGATTTCAAGCCACGTAGGATATCAATGGTTTCAGAAATAGATGGCTCATTCACATCGATTTTCTGGAAACGGCGTGACAAAGCATGATCTTTTTCAAAGACCTGACGGTATTCCTGAAAAGTGGTTGAACCAATGCAACGTAAAGTGCCATTGGCCAATGCAGGCTTGATCAGATTCGATGCATCCATGGTGCTGCCCATACTGGAGCCTGCACCAATAATCATGTGAATTTCATCAATAAACAGCACAGCTTCAGGTTTCTTTTTCAGCGCATTTAAAAGCTGTTTCAAGCGTTTTTCAAAGTCACCACGGTATTTTGTTCCGGCAACTAATGCTCCAATATCCAGACTGAAAATTTCAGCATTTTCGAGTGGTTTTGGCGCTTTACCATTAACGATCAACCATGCCAAACCTTCTGCAATCGAGGTTTTACCGACCCCCGGATCACCGACAAGAAGTGGGTTATTTTTACGGCGGCGGCACAGAATTTGAGCGGCACGTTCAATTTCTTTTTCACGACCAATCAGTGGATCGGTCTTGCCCTTTTGCGCTTCGATATTGAGATTAGTCGTATACAGTTCAAGCGGACCTGAACTGGCTGAAGATGCAGACTCACCATCGAGGTCTTCAATTTCTTCTTCACCCTGTACTTCTTCTTTACGCGTACCATGAGACAGGTACTGAGTTAGCGTAAGGCGATTAATTTGATGACGTTTCAATAGATAGACGGCAAATGAGTCACGCTCAGAATACATCGCAACCAGAATATCAGCACCTTCTACAGTCCGATCACCACCGCTAGATTGCACGTGAAAAATCGCGCGCTGCAAGATCCGGTCAAAACTTTCTGTTGGATGTGGTGCCTGATCACTATTTTCACCAAGCTTAGGGGTATGCTGTTCTACGTATTCTTCTAATTCCTTGCGCAACACGATAATGTCTGCGCCACATGCTTTAAGCGCATTTACGGCAGAGTCATTGTCAAGCAAGGCTAATAATAAATGTTCTACGGTCAGGAACTCATGTCTCTTTTGACGAGCCATGCTGACAGCCAAACGTAGTGATACTTCTAATTGACGACTGAGCATGTAACCCCCTTAATCTTTAGGCTCTATTTGGCAAAGTAATGGATGACCTTGTGATCGAGCATAATTATTGACTTGGTTCGCTTTGGTTTCCGCAATGTCTCGAGGATAGACCCCAGCTACACCCTTTCCTTCATAATGTACAGTTAGCATTACTTGTGTAGCTTGGTCAAGATTCATTGCAAAGTATTGTTGTAAAATTTCAATTACAAATTCCATCGGGGTATAGTCGTCGTTCATTAAAACGACAGCATATAAGGGCGGACGTTTCAGTTCTGGCGGTGCAGTCTGCACAGCAAGGTCAGAATCATCACCTTCCAAAGGTTCATTTGCTAAACGCGGGCTGATATGCCAATCAACAATTCCAGATTCATAAAAAGAATTTTTGATATCACTTAAACACATTTGACGTTTATTGCTTGGCATAAGATTTATATTTCACACTTAATTTGCATTTGCTTCGGTTTTCGGAATTTCTGACAAGGCGGCAGACTGATTTTCAACTGCTTTGCCCTGTTCCCAGCTAAAACGACGGATCACCGGTTTGGCACCGCTGAGACGTATCTCAATAAATTCTGGCTTAAAGCCTTTTGGCATGCTCCAGCGACCTGTTAAACGCTCATAATTTTCAAAATTAAAGTTTTTGTCTTCCAGTGGCACCACCAGAATTTCAGTCCCTTTAATCAAGCGTAATTCAATACTCCCGGAGGCACGACTTTTGCCCGGACTAACTTGAACCAGATCAATCTGATATTCAAAGGCATTTTCAGGCAAAGGCTTAATCGACAGGTTTTGCACGGCCAAAGCCAAACCGCCACGCTGACGTAAGACCTCGCGATAAATGGTTCCGACACTTTCAGCCTGCACCTGTTCATCACGCGCCTTGGTCATGGCCAGATAGAGATCATTGGCATTACTCACCGCCAGATCACGCTCCTGAACCGCAGTATTCAGATTCTTATTTAATGTTTCCAGACTGGCTTTTTGTGTCTGTACCACATCGACCAGTTGCTCTGCATCTGCATCATAACCCGCCGCAGTCAAACCCTGACGGTGTCCTACGGTATATCCGAGCACACCACTGCTCAAGATCAATACAGCCGCACCAATGACCAAGGGCGTATTGCCTTTCATCAAAGATTTTTTTGCAGCTGGTTCCTGAGGAATGGTCGTATTTGACTCGTTATTCGGCATTTTGATCTCTTGTTTGCTTTATTCAAGACACACATTTAAATCCAAATCTAAATGTGTGTGAAGTTCTAATACGTTTCTTATGGTAATAAACCAATATTATTTAAGCCAGCATCTTCGGCAAATCCGAACATCAGGTTCATGTTTTGTACGGCCTGACCTGCTGCACCTTTCACCAAGTTATCCTGTACAACCAGGACTACCAGCTTGGTCGGTTGCGGCTTGTACAAGGCTATACGCAACTGATTGGCACCACGCACTGAACGGGTTTCTGGTGAGCTGCCTGCTGGCATGACATCGACAAAAGTTTCATTGGCATAGAACTGTTCATACAATGCCTGTAAATCTGCTGCTTGTCCTGCTTCAGTGAGATCGATGTAGATGGTCGACAACATACCACGGATCATTGGCACCAAATGCGGAACAAATAAAATGTGATCAAACACATCTTTTTGACCTGAGATATTTTCCAGGGCTTCGACAATTTCAGGGTGATGGCGGTGACCTGCTACGCCATAGGCTTTAAAGTTATCGGCATTTTCAGTATAGATGCCGCCCAAGCTTGCTTTACGACCTGCACCCGACACACCTGATTTCGCATCAATAATAATGCTTTCAGGTTTCACTAATGCGTCACTTGATGTTAATACTGGCGCCAGACCTAACTGAACCGTGGTTGGATAACAACCCGGGTTTCCAACTACATTGGCCTGTTTAATTTGTTCACGATTCAATTCAGATAAACCGTAAACAGAGTCTTTTAACAGTTCTGGACAAGTATGTTGCATGCCATACCATTTTTCAAACTGTTGCAGATCTTGTAAACGGAAATCTGCCGCCAGGTCAATGACTTTGGTCTTTGCAGCCACAAGCGCTTCGGCATGTTTCATTGCAACACCATGCGGCGTTGCAAAAAACACGACATCACATTTTTTAAGTTCATCGATATTTAAATCTGAATATTGAAGATCGGTATGTCCGCGTAAACTTGGGAACATGTCATCTACACGGCGACCATTTTCGGTACGTGATGTTAATACATTCACCTGTACATTTGGGTGTCGTAGCAAAAGACGCAACAATTCAACGCCTGTATAACCTGTACCACCGACAATACCAACAGTAATCACGATCACTACCTCAAATCAAAGTTTCCATTTCATAACTGCGTAGTATGACAGGAAGTTGAGGTTTTCTAAACTGTTTCAGCGGGGATTACTGGTTTTTTATAAGCACTGAAGACAATTTTAAAATTAAAGAGAGATGGAAAACCAATATCTATATTGCTTAGGCTATTTTAAGCCTTTATCTTCCTCTCATTCTCTATTCAGTTCAATTTTAAGCTTCCCACCAATATGGCAACGGCGTATTTTTTAGCATTTTCCGATGCTGTTGAAAATTTGCATCATGTTTCTGAACTTCCGCCCAAAAAAGTGAACTATGATCAAAATATTGGGTATGTGCCAGTTCATGTACCGCGACATAACGGGTAATTTCTTCGGGAAATAGCACCAAAGCACTATTCAGCATAATGTCATGCTGAGCAGAACAACTGCCCCAGCGGGTTTTGGGTTGGCGAATATTGCACTTTTTAAAAGGCAGATTGCATTGCTGTGAGACAAGATTTAAATATAGGGGAAGCTGTTCTTTGGCATAGCTGATGACAAAGGCTTTTAAATATTCTTCAGGATGTCGATCACTGACACAGAGCTGTAACTTCTCAGAATCGAAAACAAAGTTATGTTTCTGGCTTTGATAATGAATCTGAACTGGTACGTTTAAATTAAACAGCTGCAGCTCAGTTGGTAGCGTTCGGTCTATTTTTTGGAATTTTTCCTGCTGCGATTGCCAGGTTTTAATCAGCCATTGTTCTGATTGTTTTAAAAATTCTTGAACTTGGCGCTGTGTGCAAAACTGCGGCACAGTTAATTTAATTTGCGTCGGCTCTACACGCAGTCTCAAGCGTGTTGCGCGTAATTTTCGAGTAATTTGGATTTCAGGCAGGTTTGGGGTCATATTTTATTGATTTTATTTTTAATCCTCCCTAACCCTCCTTTTTCAAAGAGGGGCTTTTAAAAGTCTCCCTTCTTGCACTTGTTCTAAAGCAGTGCTTTAAAACTTCGCTCAGGGAGATTTAGGGGAATTTAATTTATAAAATTAAAGGATTAAACCGCAGTACGTTCTTCAATACCGTCATTGGTTGCCACAATTGCGATGTCCGCTTTATTAATCGCAAAAATTCCGTTACAGACCACGCCAGGAATGTTGTTGAGCGTTTTTTCAAGCTCAAGTGCATTTAAGATATTCAGATTATGCACATCTAAAATCACATTACCATTGTCAGTCACGACACCTTCACGATATGCAGGATCACCGCCCAAAGAGACAATTTTACGTGCAACCGCAGAACGTGCCATAGGAATCACTTCAACTGGCAGCGGGAAATCGTGTCCCAATTGTCCGACCCATTTTGAATCATCGACAATACACACAAATTTTTTCGCAATCGATGCCACAATTTTTTCACGTGTCAGTGCTGCACCACCACCTTTGATCATATGCAAATGACGATCAATTTCATCTGCGCCGTCGACATAAGCATCTAGTCCGCCGACAGAGTTCATATCGACCACTTCAATGCCTAACTTCTTAAGACGTTGCGCCGTTGCTTCAGAACTTGCCACAGCCGCTTCTAACTGAAGTTCTGGCAATAAATCGATTAAAAAGTTAACCGTACTTCCGGTACCTACGCCTAAAATGCCGCCTTTTGGTAAGTGTTTCAGAGCAGCACGGGCCGCTGCTTGTTTTTTCTCATCTTGGGTTGCATATAGACTCATGGCTTCACTCAACTATTTTGGACTTTTGCAGTATTTTCGAACCGCAAAGCCGTATGGTTTGTTACAATAAGCGCCTATTTTAAACTGTTAGATGGAAAATTAACATGCTGTCTCGTTTGGTTCGACAAATATTACAAGCAACGGTCTACGATGTTGCAATCGAAACTCCACTCGAAGCAGCACCACGAATTAGCGAACGACTCAATAATAACATCCGCTTTAAACGTGAAGATTTACAACCGGTTTTTTCATTCAAGCTACGCGGTGCTTATAACCGCATTAGTCAATTGCCTAAATCTCAACTGGAACGTGGTGTCATCACAGCTTCAGCAGGCAACCATGCGCAAGGCGTGGCATTATCGGGTAAAAAATTGGGTATTCGCGCCATTATCGTAATGCCAAAAACAACACCAGATATTAAAGTCCAAGCGGTAAAACGTCTGGGTGGTGAAGTCGTCTTGCATGGTGACTCATTCGACGTTGCCAACAAATATGCAATTCAACACGCTCAAGAAGATGGCATGACTTTTATTCCGCCTTATGATGATGAGCTGGTGATGGCGGGTCAAGGTACCATTGCCAATGAAATCTTGCGTCAATGGCGCGATGTTGATTATGTATTTGTAGCGGTAGGTGGCGGTGGCCTGATCGCAGGTGTGGCAGCCTACCTGGGTGATGTTGCCCCGCATGTCAAAGTCATTCCGGTGGAATATGACGAATCGGCATGCTTAAAAGCAGCTTTAGAGGCCAATGAACGTGTCATTTTACCTTCTGTGGGTTTATTCGCTGACGGTACAGCCGTTGCACAAATTGGTGAAAAACCATTTGAAGTGATTCGCCTGCAAAAGTCAGATAATTCTGGCCCGATCGTAGAACCACATGTGGTACTGGTCAATACCGACGAAATTTGTGCAGCCATTAAAGATACTTATGACGAATGCCGCAGCATTGTCGAACCCTCAGGTGCTATGGCATTGGCCGGCATTAAAAAATATGTCGAAGAACATAAAATCGAAGGCAAAAATATGGTGTCGATTGTATGCGGTGCCAATATGAACTTCGACCGTTTGCGTTATATCGCCGAACGTACCGAACTCGGTGAACGTAAAGAAGCGATTTTTGCCGTGACGATTCCGGAACAGAAAGGTTCATTCCTCAACTTCTGTCGCGCTTTGCAAGGTCGCAATATTACCGAATTTAATTACCGTGCCAGTGATGTCTCTGCTGCTCAAGTATTTGTTGGGATCAGCTTAAAAAATGGTGAAAAAGAACGTCAGGAAATTTATGAAACGCTAAAATTCCAGTATGACGTCGATGACCTGTCTGATGATGAAGTGGCAAAACTGCATATTCGTTACCTGATTGGTGGTCATGCCGATATTGAAAATGAACGCCTGTTCCGGGTGGAATTTCCAGAACGTCCTGGTGCTTTATTAATGTTCCTGGAACGTCTTGGCCCAACGCATAACATTACCCTGTTCCATTACCGTAACCACGGCGCTGCGGAAGGGCGTGTTCTGGTGGGTCTGGAGGCGACCGATGCGCAGCAGAATCCGGATGGCTTGATTGAAACCCTTGAAACCATTACATATCCATATCAGGAAATTACCAATAATCTGGGCTATCAGCGCTTCCTGAAGTAATTGTTAAAATATAGACCGCCTTTCGAGGCGGTTTTTTATGTGCAACTCAAAATCATGATCATACTATTTATCTCGGCATAGCTTGCTGAATAGCAGCGCAATTTTTACGAAATTCTCTTACACTAAAATTGAGATGTAATAAAAATAGTTAGGACAATATTCATGGCATTATTTGCAGTGATTGGGCTGGGTAGTTTTGGTGCGACTGTGGCCACGCAACTGATCAGTCTGAATCATGAAGTGATCGGAATCGATCTGAATAAAAAATATGTAGAAAATATTTCTGATCAACTGACCCATGCTGTAATTGCCGATGCAACCGATGAGCATGTGCTGGATGAACTGAATGTGCAGCGTTGTGATGCCGTAGTCGTGGCGATCGGAGAAGATATTGAAGCCAGTATTTTGTGTGTATTGCACCTGAAAAATATGGGTGTCAAAAAAATCTGGGTAAAAGCCAAATCCAAATCCCATCACATGATTCTGACCCATCTCAATGTCGAGAAAATCATTCATCCTGAAGAAGATATGGGCGTGCGTGTGGCTCAGTCTTTAAGCTACCCGATGGTCAGTCGTTATATGGCACTGGAAGATGATCATTATATTGTCAAAATTGAGATTCATGCCGATCATCATGCTACGCCGCTCAACCAGCTGATGAAGCACGCCCCTGAAATCACCACCTTATTACATAAGCGCGGATCAGTGGTGCAATACCAGGTCGCATCCGACCTGATTCTGCAGGAAGGCGATATTCTTGTGGTTGAAGGATTACTGGAGCCTTTACGCCATCTCGCCAGATATTTTAAAGCGCTATGAGAAGTTCTGACTTAAAGCAACATAGAACCATTAATCTCAGCCCGCCGAGTTTATTGGCCTTGGGTTTTCTCGGATTAATCCTGATCGGTTCACTGCTACTGATGTTACCTATTGCCCATCAGGGTGATATCAGCTGGTTGCAAGCCATTTTCACGGCTACTTCTGCGGTGACCATTACCGGACTGTCCGTAGTGAATGTCGGTGAAGCCTATACGGTATTTGGCCAGATTGTCATTATGTTTCTGCTGCAATGCGGTGGACTGGGTTTTATGACCTTTGCCATTCTGGCAGTGATGAGTCTGGCACCCAAGATGGGGCTCAAACAGCAAGTCATGGCACAGGAATCGATTGGCCAGACCAGCCTGAAAAAAGTCAGTTTTACCATTAAAGCGGTATTTTTATATTCCCTGTTTTTTGAAGCTATCGGTACGCTGATTCTGACCTTGTCCTGGCTCAAAGAATATCCGTTCAGTGAAGCACTCTTTTATGCTGCCTTTTATAGTGTGTCAGCGTTCAATAATGGTGGATTTTCGCTTTTTCCAAATAGCTTGATGAGCTTTTCAGGGCAGTATCTGATCACCTTTACCATCAGTATGCTGTATATCATTGGTGGTATCGGCTTTCTGGTGCTGATGGATGTCAAGCAACATAGACGCTGGCGCAAGTTAAGTACCAATAGCAAGCTCATTCTTTCGACGATTCTGGGGCTCAATCTGAGTGCGTTTATTGTGCTATGGCTGCTCGAAGCCTCTAATCCGCAAACTTTGGGCCTGATGAGTCTAGGCGATCAAGCCGTGAATGCCTGGTTCCATGCCACTGTTCCCCGCTCTTCAGGCTTTAATAGCTTACCGATGGAGCAAATGAGTGATGCATCGACCCTCGTCACCATGTTTCTGATGTTTATTGGCGGCGGCTCCTTAAGTACGGCGGGCGGAATTAAAGTCGGCACGTTTATTATTGTATTGATTAGCGTGATCAGTTTTTTAAGACGCGAAGATGAAATCCGTCTGTTTAATCATTCTATTCCCGAAAAAACCACGTTTAAGGCACTGGCCGTGGTCTGTATTACAGCGGCCTTAATTGTGATGGGCTTTATGAGTTTATTAATTCTGGAACCTGAACATGACTTTCTCGATCTGTTGTTTGAAGCCGTGTCAGCAGCCTGCACGGTCGGCTTGACCCGAGGAATAACCGAAGAGCTGCAACCTGCCAGTTTGATTATTTTGATGCTGTTAATGTTTGCAGGGCGTTTAGGGCCACTGACTTTAGCTTATTTCATTGCTACCCCGAAAAAGAGCCGAATCAAACATCCGCCTTCAGAAATCCAGATTGGTTAAACCACCCAATAAAAAACCATGCCACAGCATGGTTTTTTTATATTAATTCTAAAATGATGAAGCCTGGAAACTTAGAACCAGTTCATTAAGGAAACACCCAAGCCCACATAAGTGGCACGATGGTTATAATCAATCAGACTTTCGCCATAGCCATCAAAAAGCTGGAATTGACCACGTAAGCGCCCACTGATTGGGAATGACCAGTCGAACTGGACTGCACCACGATTGTCATCTCCGCCTTTTAAGGTATGACGCAGCATCAAGGAAAAATCATGCTCGTTATGACGATAAAAAGCCGTCATGTCGCCGCGTCCAATATAGTTCTTGATCTCGGGATTGTTATCGTCGTCACGATTCTCTTCAAAGCGATACCAAGGGCGAACCATCAGGGCAAAATTGTCTTTTTCAAAGCCCAGATTCAGCATGACGCGGTTCCAGCTACGCGACAACGGGTCAGAACGGCCATTGGACTGATGATTAATGGTTAGTCCCAACATACGCCAGTTAAGACCAAAAAGGTCATAATTGGTACGCAAAACAAAACTTGCTTCGGGTTCATAATTGGTTTCACGAAACGGACGTGACTCTTCCGAGTTATAGACCTGCCAACGTGAAGACTGAGTATAACCGAGCCAGAGATCCCCATTATTCCCCAGAATATTTTCAACGGCCTTGGTTTTTAGAGACAGTTGAAACTTTGCTTCGATTGAGGTGAGATTTTGATCCTCTTCTACCGTATTTTGTGGATTTTCACTCTGTGGAAATTCATTTTTCTTTGAAGTCCAAAAACCGGGCATCAGGTAAATTGGCTGATAAGAACGGATGTTCCAGGTACCCAGTTTACTTTCCGGAGACAATTCCCAGCGACTATCCAGCAAAGACAGATTTGGTGTCAGCTTTGATCCTTCAGAAGCATAAATATTAGAAACGGTTTGTCCCATTCTGGCTTTTAAATTATCAGGTTCAGGCGCAATTTCTACTGCTGCACGACGTTCAGAAACGATCACCGGCTTATCGATAATCGCTATTTTAAACAAGCTATCATAACAGGCCAGACGTTCTGCACTGATTTCCAGTGCTGCACAGGCTTCAGCCGTTGCCGGCATGGGACTATTCACCACTATTTTTTCTTCCGCATTCACTTGCGTCCCAACTGTACAGCCCAGCACAACGCTCAGCTGCAGAGTTGAGCGCCTAAACGAATTAAGCGCCATCCCTTATCCTCATTTTTTTATTTATAGAACTTGTTGAATTACAAAACCAAGCTGCTCCAGCGTTTCACGTTTTGCCACTGGCGCCACGACTGCCTTAGTAGCCTGCTGCTCAAGCAGATAAGTTTGTGCAACACGCTTTAAATCATCCAGTGTGACATTTAACAGACGTTCACGTAATTTCTTACGGAATGCTGGTGTACGCTGATGCAGATAGGCATAACATGCAGTGATTGCCTCGCCCGCTGGTGAACCCGGTTTATCCATACTGGCAATCAGACCCAGAATCGCTTCTTCCAGTTGATGCGGCTGTTGCGGCGCATTGAGTAACCACTGAATACTGGCATCAAAGTCCTGAAAGGTTTCTGCCAGACGCGGGTCACGGTAGCTGTAGAAACGGAATGAACAGGCATTGCCGTCATAGCTGGCACCACCGCCATAAGCACCACCTTTTTCACGGATTGCACTGTGCAGGAAGCCATTACGTAAATAACCCGCCAGCACCATCAAGGCAGCAGCATCAGGATGCGCCACTTCGACCGCCGGATAAGCAGCCGCGCAGAACTGGACATTGGCCTGAATTAACCAGGCTTCATGCTGATCATGCGTCACTTTTTCGATTTGAGTCAGTGCAACCGGTGCAGGATCAACCGCCAGTTTGTCCCAGACATTCTGGATTTCTTCAATCAAGCTATCAGATTGCGGCTCTTCACACACCAGCAGGAACTGCTTCGGGGCTTGCAACAAGACACGATGAATTCGTTTTAACTCGTCAATCAGCAGATCATATTCAGCCGGATCTTTTTCAATTTTAGAGACCAGCTCGATCAGCCAGTTTAATGCACCCAAACCAGTATTGTGATAATCACGCAATGCCAAAGCACTGTGCTGACGAGATGCAGATTGCATCGCATAGCTATGCCCCGAACCGGAAACACGTGACTGCCAGCGTGTTTTACGCTGTTGTAACAGTTCAATAATACGGTCTTTTTCATCAAAACGCAGCTGTTCAAAACCAATCTTCAACAGACGAATGGCATCTAAATGATTCACCAGTGATTTGGTGGTCAGCGTCAGCCAAGCCGTGATCTTGTTTTTGTCATCGACTTTAGAGCGCAGCGATGCGCCCATACCCAGACCGCCACTTACTGCAGTTTGCAGTTGCTGGAATTCCAGATAATCATATTCACCCGCACCGACTTCACCCATCAAAATCGAAAGCAGATTGAAGTATGGCGACTGCACCACGTCATCTGGAATATTCACTAAAACCTGTTGATAATAAATACCATTGGTACCGGCATGATACAGATTCAACGGCGTATCGACCTGATTACAGATAATCTCGCGTAACTGGCCCTGAACAATCTGTAATTCCGCAGGTACATCTTCCAGGCCAACTTTCGGCAATAAATTCAAGTCATCCGGTGTATCCTGACGCACATTCAATGCTTCAGTCTGGGCAATAATGTCTGCTTTCTGCTCTTCGGTCAGATTCTTGCCAATTTCAGCCAGACGGGCTTTTTCATCGGCCGCTTCTTTGGCAGATTTGGTCGCATCAGGAACCAGGGTCAGTTGTACACGATGCGGATTATCCAGCAGATGCTCTTGAATCAGGTTGGATAACCACATTGGATCTTGTAGTTCTTCTTTCACCGCAGCAATCGCGGAATCCACATCCCAGACTTCGACCGGATCACGGTGATGAATCGCACTGCCCAAACCGCTCAGAATCAGGCTCAGACCATAAGGCGTGCCATCCCCATTGATTTCACGCTGATGCAGTTCAATTTGATGCAAAATTGCATCGACCATGTTCTGATCGACCGGTTTAGAGGCGACATCTTCTAAAACTTTAAACACGCCATTTTTAAATTCTTCTGCATGTTCAGGATTTGAACCCTGCACCGCACAGTAAAAAGTCATTTCAAAATTAGAATCATCCACGCCCATAAATGGACCACTAGACTGTGCATAATCACAGGTTTCCAGATAATGACGCAGTGGTGATGCTGAATCTTCCAGCAGAATCCCTTCGACTAAACGCATACCCAAACGCAGTTTAATATTGCTGGCTTCTGGCAATAACCATGACAGCACATGATAGGTTTTATCCTGCAAATCTTCAGCATCGACCGCATAGCTGTCTGTCACAGTCAATGGTGCAGTCAAACGGGTTTCAGGCGTTGGATATAAGGTCTGACCTTGCTCAAATTTGGACAATGCCAGTTTTTCAAACTGTTCTTGCAGTTCAAATGCAGATTGATTACCAAAAGTCATGAAGACTGCATTACTTGGATGATAATGTGACTTATAGAAATCGACTAACTCTTGGTAAGTTAAGTCAGGAATATCTTTTGGATCACCGCCAGAATTATAATGATAAGTGGTATGCGGATATAAATGATGCGCCAGCGTATGATAAAGCTGGTCTGAAGGCGAACTCATCGCCCCTTTCATTTCATTAAAGACCACGCCTTTATAGACTGGCTCGCCATTTTCCAGTTCAATGCGAATGCCTTCCTGAGCAAAATCCAGTGGATTCAGGTTCGCAGCAAATGCCGCGTCCATATACACTTCAAGCAGGTTTTGAAAATCTTTGCTGTTTTGCGTTGCAAATGGATAAGCCGTCCAGTCTGCCGCAGTAAAGGCATTCATAAAGGTGTTCAATGAACGGCGGATCATCAGGAAGAATGGATCACGCACCGGGAACTTTTCTGAACCGCATAATGCAGTATGTTCCAAAATATGTGCTTCGCCTTTAGAATCCATCGGCTGGGTACGAAACGCCACCAGAAAGACATTTTCATCGTGATTGGTCGCCAGATGATAATGTGTGGCACCAGTCACTTTATGTTTATATTCAGACACAAAAATGTCTAAAGCTTCAACATGTTGTTGACGTAACAACTGAAACGCAGGATGTACAGTTTGAGAAATGGTTTCAGTGACATCTACAGTCATGCGATCTCCTAATGCTTTAATTAAAATAACTAAGGACATTATAGCTTTAGTTATCTGAATTATTCACGTTGAAAACCGAGGATTTTGATCGAATTAAGTAAACTTGATCATTTGAAAATTAAATCATCAAATTTACTGGCTAAGTCTGGCTCAACAGCAGCAAGATCACGAAATCAAATATTTGAAGTAGTTATAACTTGGATTATTTTCCACAAATACATAATTCTGTTTTTGATAAAAACTTGCAGCCAGTCGGGTATCTGTTTGCAGACATAAGGCCGAATAATGCGGAGCTGCCAACTGTTCCAGATAAGCCAGAAGCTGTTTACCGACCCCATGCAGCCGATATTTTGGATGGACATAGAAACGGCGCACACGACCAATCCGCTCTTCAATGCCATTATCGCCCCATTGCTGGTTTAGGCCACCACAGGCAATCAGTTTTTTGCCATCATGCGCGACCAGTAAATGTTCATTGGCTTGAGCAAAGCAGTTTTTACCGGTGCGATATTCTTCAATTAACTTATCCATCACATCTAAGCCTTCTTTACGCGCAAGGGTCGCTAGCGTTTCGACCTGGTCAGGAAGTTGTTCAACTTTTACAATTTTAATATCCATATACGCACACTATTTGAAATGATTGTGAAGAATGATCTTCGCAGAGCGACTTTAAAGTATCATGTCGAACGCGATATATCCTTATAAATAAAATTTGATGCTTAAATCAATGCTACAGCAACGTAGTGCATAAAAATAAGTCAAATCTTAGACCAAAGATAGTCACTGAACAAAATACAGTATTTTTGGAAAATATTTGAAAATGATTCAGCAAACTACAGCAATCCCAAGCAATCGTGTAAACTTGGCACTTTCATTTTTAATGTGATATTTGAACATGGCAAATGTTGATCTTTTTGCAATTGGTAATGCGCTGATTGACCAAGAATTTAAAGTGTCTGAAGACTTTTTAACTGCACATCACTTGCAAAAAGGCACCATGCAGCTGACAGATGGTGATACTCAGGCCACGCTTTATCAAAATCTTCAAGCGACTCAAGTTTATAAGGGTCAGGCTTCAGGCGGTTCAGCAGCCAACACTACCGTGGCATTTTCTGCACTTGGCGGTTCTGCATTTTATGGTTGCCGTGTTGGTAATGATGAACTGGGGCAAATCTATCTGAAAGGTTTAAATGATGCGGGCATTCAGACCACAATCCAGTCGATCAGCGAAGGTGTAACGGGAACTTGTATGGTTCTGGTGAGTCCTGATTCTGAACGTACCATGCATACTTATCTAGGTATTACTGCTGAACTCACGGATCAACAAATTGATTTTAGTGCGCTAAATACTGCGAAATGGCTATATATCGAAGGTTATTTATCGACTTCTGAAACAGCACGCCATGCCGTCAAACAGGCACGTGAAATTGCCCGCGCTAACGGAGTTAAAATTGCTTTAACTTTATCGGATCCTGCCATGGTGCAATATGCGCGTGCCGGTCTGGATGAAATGATTGCAGAAGGTGTCGACCTGTTGCTGTGTAACCAGCAAGAAGCCCTGATGTATACAGAGACCGATAATATTGACGCGGCTCTAGTTAAATTAAAAACACTCAGTCAACACGTTGTCATTACATTGTCAGCCGAGGGTGCACTTATTTCGGATCACGACAATACATTTAAAGTTCCTGGCCGCAAAGTTACTGCAGTAGATGCGAATGGTGCCGGTGATGCATTTGCCGGGGCTTTCCTGTATGCCTTGAATGCCAACCTAGGTCTTAAAACTGCGGCTGAACTGGCGATTTTAATTTCCAGTCAGGTGGTTTCGCAATTTGGCCCACGTTTAGCGATTGAAGACTATGCGGCATTATTACAAGACTTTCAGAAGGAATGTGCTTAATGTTTAAAATTTGTATGACCGAAGATATTCCAGAGCGTGAAGCCCGAGCTTTTGAACTGGAGAATGGGGATATTATTTTTATTACCCAGCGCGATGGAGCCTTTTATGCCTATCAAAACCTGTGTCCGCATTTGCAAGTCGAGCTGGAATTTCTGGAAAACCAGTTTTTGGATCGTGATCAGGAATTTATTGAATGTTCAACGCATGGTGCACTGTTTTTGGTAGAAAGCGGTGAATGTATTTCCGGGCCTTGCCAAGGTCAGTCACTTGAAAAAGTAGAAATTACCGTGCATTCTGATGGTGGAATTTACCTCACAGAATAAGACCTAAAACGGACTTCACCATGCCTGCATTTTTTCTAGACTATAATCTGATGCCTTTTCATCTCAGTTTATTGGCGATTATTTTGTTTGGCGTGGTGAAAACCATTGGTTTCTATTTTGGACTCAGATCCAGCAAATTTTTGCAAAAAATTTCACCTTATAATTTTCAACAATTAGACCTGTTAAATGTCAAATTCTCCAAAACTCTAATTGTATTTTTCTTTCTGATGAATTTCAGCTTTGCTGGCTATGTTTTACAATTCCTGATCTATTCTCAGGAGTTTGAGTTTCTGCCGGCTTATTATCTGATTATTCCGGCTTTAATTATTGCCACTTTTTTTACGATTTTCATGATTCATTGCCTGGATCAGGTCATTCCACCCAAATATAAAAAGAATAATGTCAATTTGCTCGGCCGTCTGGCAACGATTTCAAGTGGCAATGCCCGCCCTGGATTTTCTGCTCAAGCGCGGGTTCGAGATGAATATGGACAACTGCATTATGTACAGGTAGAACCGGAATTTGGTGAACTGGGTTTTCAATCGCAAATTATTTTAATTCGCACCCGAAAATCTCATTATATTGCCAAAAAAATCTGCGACTCTAACCAGCTGTTTAGCCTGAACCTAGATTAGCGATTTTAAAGTCTGCATAGCATTAAAAAATCCCGACTCAAATCGGGATTTTTACATGATGGAATTTATTTTTTGAGAAGCCCTGAGACCATATTCAAGACATTTTGAATATCATTATTGGCTTCCTGCTTACTGGTCTGTTCACCCTGTGGCGTAAGTGAGTCAATAATCTGCGGCAAGACTTGTGAAATTGCACTATACACATCCTGTTTAGGCGCATGAGTTTGCTGTGCAACTTCTTCAATTTCCTGATCATCAAACAGATTTTGTACCTGCTGCGGATCGACATTCGCATTTTCACCCGGGCCAGTCGACACCCAGTCATCAACCTGACTATTCAACCCCTGTCCTTTAAGCTTATCCAATGCACCCTGTAAACCACCCTGTTTTTGAATCCAGGCCAGTACCAGAGGTAGCACCGCAATCAATAAGGTTTTGCCAGTCGAACCTCCTCCCAATCCTGAACGGGGTTGAGCAGTACTTTGACGATTTGCCCCACCTAACTGACTGAGAACTGAACCTAAAATTGCACCCAAACCATTTTGTCGGGTCTGCTGGCCGGCTTGATTCTGCTGATTCTGATTGTGTTGACTCTGATCTTGTTGAGTCTGAGATTTATTCAAATGACCTAGTACCGATCCCAGGATATCTGCCAGACCACCCTGCTGTGAAGATTGCTTTTGAGACTGCCCGCCACCCAATGCCTGCTTAGCCAATATTTCCACGATATTACTCAGATTCGTCATGCTCTATATCCTGTATGCATCATAGTTACAGAATACGGTCTGTCCTCATATTGTCTAGGCAGGATTGTGTTAATATTTGCAATTAAGCAGGCATAGGCTTACCAGCGAAATTTATCCCAGTTTTCCGGATTGGCCCAGAACTTGGAATTAAACCAGTCGGGCACATGCTTATAGGTTAAAATATTAAACTGCCACAGCGCAAAATCCGCCCCGTGCGTGGTCTTGTCAATCAGCTGGGTAAATCCCAAAGCTCTCAATAGTTTTTCATCTTGCAGCCGACTGATCACCACCAGACGTTTAGCAAATAAATCACGCAATTTCACCAAGATTTGACTCATGATCTGTTCAGACAAGTTTTCGGTTTCTATCGTATCCAGCATTACCACAGCCAGGTCATAACGCTGCTGAAAAGGCAGATTTAAAAAGCCAGATACGCTAAAATAGTGCCATTGAATAGATGGCTGAAACTGGACTTGCCTTAAGTCCTGCCCAATACAAATAGCAGTATGAATTGGCTGTTCCTGTGCGAAATCGTCTAGCATTGAAGTAATGACATTCTGCTCAGCCATAACTGCATCCTTATGATTTAAGTGAGTAATCTTTATGGAACTTCAGGGCATTTGCCATAAAATGCATGTCGGCCTCAAAGACCTTAGTGTAACTGATCAACAGATACAGCGGGCAAATGTTGAGTATAAATTAATTCTGGATCGTGCAGAAATCGATCTTCCATTTAATTTGGGCCAAGACATCGAGATTGAATGGACAGGGAAAATTTATTGCGTATCTTGTGGCAATAAAACCTCAAAATCTTTCTCGCAAGGTCACTGTTTTAAATGTTTTAAGACCAATGCTTCATGTGATATGTGCATCATGAAGCCAGAAACCTGTCATTATCATTTAGGCACTTGCCGCGAAGATGAATTTGCCCAGAATGTCTGCTTTCAACCGCATATTGTCTATCTAGCCAATTCCAGTGCATTAAAGGTCGGGATTACCCGTACCAGCCAAATGCCGACCCGCTGGCTGGATCAGGGCGCAACCCAAGCCCTGCCGATTATGAAAGTTGGCTCACGTCGCCTCTCTGGCAAATTGGAAGTCATGTTTGGTACGCAGGTCGCAGACAAAACAGACTGGCGCAAGCTGCTCAAAGGTGAAGCAGAACCACTGAATCTGATTGAAATCCGTGAACAGCTGTTAGAAGAATTTGCACCTAAAATTCAAAGCATTCGTGAAGAATTTAATCAGAATCTTGAGTTTAATGAAAATATTGAAGTGCTTGAGCAGGAATTGGCACGCGAGTTTATTTATCCGGTCGAGCAATATCCAGAAAAGATTAAATCACATAATCTGGATAAAACTCCGGTGATTCGTGGCAAATTACAGGGTATTAAAGGTCAGTATTTAATTCTGGATACCGGTGTAATCAATATGCGTAAATATACCGGTTATGAACTGATTATTCGTGCTTAAACCCTCATTTGGCTAGAGCATAAAAAACCAGCCCGCAGGCTGGTTTTTTTATTTAAGAGCGTCTTATTTGATTTTTGCCTGAGATTTCAGGTAGCGCGTATAGTCATCAAATTCTTGCTGACCACGAAGTTGCTGATACAACTTCACCAACTCACTACGTTGCTCTGCACTCAATACATCCACCGGGTTTTTCTTTACTTCTGATACCGCAACCACGACCAGCTCATTTGGCATTTTCGCTGTGGTCACTGACCAATGGCCTGCTTTTGGTGTCGGAAGACTAAAAGCGGCACGTTGTACATCACGTTTTAGCAAACCTTCAGCACGGGTATACACGCCAGCATCTTCAAAAATCAAAGCACCTTTGGCGACTGATGCAGCAGGTTTGGTTTTGAACTCATCCAGAGCTTTCTGAATTTTTGCTTTTGCCAAAGCAGCGGCTTTGTCTTCAATCAATTGAGCCTGAACACGCGGTTTCGCTTCTGCCAGTGTTTGTTCACCAGCTGCATGATAGTCACGCACCTTGATCCAGGCCACATCACCATTGGCCAACTGAATGCTTGATGAAGCATTACGATCACCATTTTTGACATCATCATTAAACAGTTTGACTTTAAGGTTGGCATCGCTCAACACTGGGTCACGGGTTGAAAGTTTTACTCCTTGGGCTTTCTGAACCTGCACGCCTTTCACTTCTTGTGTAACAACCTCCAGAGAATCACTTCCCACCACCATATCATTCAAGCTATTCACCGTATCGGAGAATGCATTGGATTTTTTAGCAGCCAAAACCTCTTCAGATAAACGTGCTTTTTGTGACTCAAAAGATGGCACAGCCACATCAGGTGATTGCACAGAAATAATATGATAGCCATAATCTGTTTTCACAGGAGCAGAGACCTGACCTGATTTTAAAGAGCTAACAGTCTGGTCAAATGTGCTACCAAATACGCCAGTTTCATAAACTGCAATTGCTCCGCCTTTAGACTTGGATTCAGGATCTTCAGAATATTGTGCTGCAGCCTGTGCAAAAGTGTTACCGGCTTTAATTTTCGCTGCCACTTCTGCAGCCAGTTTTTGTGCTTCAGCATCACTACGACTGTCCGCCGTAATCAAAATATGCTTCACCTCTGGTTTAACTGCCTGTTTTTGTGTCGCAACAAAGGCTGTATACGCTTCCTGAAGTTCAGCATCTGTCACTGCCAAACCCTGTGCTTGAATATCACTTGGCTTCAACACCACATAGTCTACATCGACACTGGTCGGCTGTGTAAACGATGCCTTGTGCTGTTCATAATAGGCAGCGACTTCAGCATCGCTGACTTTGACATCTTGTTTATAACTGTCCAGATTAATACTGGAAATATGAATATGACGTTGTTCAGTCTGTAAATCGGCAATTTGCTGCATTTCGACCGGACTCACCAGTGGATAGTCCAGGAATGTCGAAGACAGCATTTTCAGCGCATGATCTTTACGCAAACTTTCGACTAAAGCACGATTGGTCATGCCAATTGATTTAAGATAGTTCTCATATAAAGCATCAGAGAACTTACCATCTTGCTGGAAAGTCGGCTGCTGGGCAATCATCTGTACAATTTGCTGGTCACTCAGGCTGATGCCTAATTCTTCTGCCTGTTGTAGCAATAAGGTACGTGAAACCAAAGTATCCATGGCTTTCTGGTCAATGAAGCTTTGATTCAGCAAGGTTTCATCGCCATTGGCATAACTGAGATATTGTTCTTTAAATGATTTCGTCAGTGACTCTAATTCTTTTTGAGATATTTCAGTTCCGTTCACGGATTTTGCCGCATCAGAGCTCCCGCCGCTAAAATATCCTTCAATACCTACAAGCGCTAACGGGGTCAAAAACAGAACGAGTAAAACTTTACCCAACCAACCCTTAATAACTTTACGAAAAGCTTCCATAAGTATTCCAATATTTTATTTGCAAAGGATTTTAACCGAAAATACCCATTGAATGAATGTGTTAATCATCACAATTTATTTTATCAATAAAAAACGCGCCAAAGAAGGCGCGTTTCATCGCTGGGTAAGCTTAAGCTACAGCGTCTTTTAAGCCTTTACCCGCTTTGAAGCTAGGCACTTTGCTTGCTTTGATCTCAAGAGTAGCGCCAGTCTGTGGGTTACGGCCAGTACGTGCAGCACGTTCTTTTACACCGAAAGTACCAAAACCAACCAAAGTAACTGTATCACCCGCTTTTAAAGCTTCAGTAACAGAAGCAATTGTAGCATCTAAAGCTTTACCTGCGTCAGCCTTAGATAATCCCCCTTTCTCTGCAATTGCATCAATTAATTCTGATTTATTCATGAAGATTACGTCCTCTTAATATCGTTTATTTAAGGTTCAAGAATTTGTTTAACATGCCATAACGCCTTTATAGCAATGCTTTAGGTATAAACGCAATACTTAAGAACCTCTTTTTTTTCAAAAAATATGCGAAAAAAACATTGAATAATAAATAAAGTCATTTTATTTGTGTTTTTTTCGACAATTCTTCCTGCATTTTTTCTTGTTCCGCAGTCAACTGATCAACTTTGGCATGTAACTGAAGGATTAAACGTTCCAAATGTTGTACATCCTTGAGTGTGACTAATCCTATACGATTCAATGAGTGATGAACAGAGTTGTCGATCAGCTTTTCCACTTTATCTTTGGTCTCTGTGACCGACTCTTTGGCCTTTTCTGAGACCTTTTCTACAGTTTGATCTGCAATATCTGCAGTTTTAGACTCCAGTTCTTCTCCAACCTTGACCAGTGAGTCAAACAGTTTATTGCCTTCTTCTTCGGCACGTGAAAATGCTCCCAGTCCAGCCAACCAGATCTGTTTGGTATATTTACGAAAATCAAGAGCCGATTTGCGCTCCGAGGCAGATTTGGACTTGGCTTTCATTGTTTTCTGGTTTAAAGCTTCAGCTGAGTCTTGTGCTGTTTTTGACTTGTCCATGTGCACGGCTCCTGTTTGTTTTCTGCTCAATTATTATAAATTATTCTACAAAATCACTGCATAATAGCAAATTTAGTACTTGATAGATTTGCTAAACTGTTCTACAAAGCAATTTATTTCAAGTCTAATTTGATTTAACCCTGAAATCTCTTCACAGGCAGGAAGCTTTTTCACTTTATATTTCAGGTAAGGATTGGTTGTATATGAGCGAATCGCAACAAAGTCAAAATCAACCGCATTTGTTGCTTACGATGACGTTAATTGTTTTAGAAACAATATTTACCTTCATTCTCAAGCATGATCGTGTCGTTGCATTACAAGCCAAGAAGTTTGTAGATGAAAATATCTCGATTAAAATCAATAGCTATATTCCATATTTCGACTTTTATGTGCAATTCACCACAAATGGTCTTTTATTTGACCATAAAGCACCGGGTCGCATTGTAGATCTGGATGTGCGTACCACACTTCCCGATCTGATCAAAATTTTTATTTTTGGCAATCGTCGTAGCATTCGTAGTATGCGCATTGATGGTCATCAGGTTTTGAAAGACGAATTTCGTGATTTATTAACCGTATTCAGCTTGCCAAAAGTATTAGCCGACTGGAAACACTGGCTGTCTGAAACACCTACTGATGAAACGGAAATTATTGCGTCCAAAAAGCGTATAGCACCACTCTTAAAGAAAATTGAAGAGCAGCGTTCCAAGATCAATACCTTGCAAGTAGAAGTCAAACAGTATAAAAACCGCCTGAAACGGATCGAACGCCGTCAAAAGCGCATTAATATTGTTTTTGGCCTGAGTAGCATACTTTTGATTACGTTATTAGTGTATAATTGGCTCAGTATCTAAATCTTTCATTATGAAAAAATTAAATCCCACTAAGGTCTACTAAAAATAACTTGACTAATTTAGTCGGGATTCTTAAAATCGACACATCTAGTCTAACCATGTGTATCGAATCATGCGCCTAACCACTCGCGGTCGCTACGCTGTGACTGCTCTACTTGATCTAGCTTTGCAGCCTTCTGAAAAAACGATTACGCTCGCCGAAATTGCGGCACGTCAAACTATTTCTGTTGCGTATCTTGAGCAGTTATTTGCGAAACTCAAGCGCCATGGCTTAGTTTCAAGTGTTCGTGGAGCAAATGGTGGATACCATTTAGCACGTAATGCAGATGAAATTACTGTGTTAGCAATTATCGAAGCTGTAAACGAAACAGTTGATGCGACTCGCTGTGACCATAAAGGCAACTGCCAGAATGGTGCGATGTGCTTGACTCATGATTTATGGCAGGAACTCTCCCACCACATTGCCGATTATTTAGCAAAAATCTCGCTTGCTGATCTGGTTGCACGTGACAATGTACAAACAGTGTCATTACGCCAAAATTCAGCATCCTTTGATTCAGCCCTTTTATCGGTTACAGGTATTTGACATGAAACGTCCGATTTATCTTGATTATGCAGCTACGACTCCGGTAGATCCTCAGGTTGCTGAACGTATGATGGAATGTTTAACATTCGAAGGTACCTTCGGTAATGCTGCATCTCGTTCACATGCTTATGGCTGGCAAGCAGAAGAAAAAATTGAATATGCACGTGAACAGGTCGCTAATTTAATTAAAGCTGATCCACGTGAAATCGTATGGACTTCAGGTGCAACCGAATCAGACAACCTTGCGCTTAAAGGTGTGGCTCATTTCTATGCATCGAAAGGTAAACATATCATTACCTCTAAAATCGAACACAAGGCAATTTTAGATACGTGCCGTGAGTTAGAGTCTGAAGGTTTTGAGATTACCTATATTGAACCACAGCCGCAAACCGGTTTAATTACTCCGGAAATGGTTCAAGCAGAAATTCGTCCAGATACGATTCTGGTTTCACTGATGATGGTGAACAACGAAATCGGTACGGTTACTGATGTTGCAGCGATTGGTGAAATCACTCGTGCCAACAAAATTTTCTTCCATGTCGATGCAGCACAAGCAGCAGGTAAAGTTGAAATTGATCTTTCAACTTTAAAAGTAGACCTGATGAGCTTCTCTGCGCACAAGATCTACGGCCCTAAAGGTATTGGTGCCCTGTTTGTACGTCGTAGCCCACGTGTACGCCTAAAAGCTGAAATGCATGGTGGCGGTCATGAACGTGGTATGCGTTCAGGTACGCTGGCAACGCATCAAATCGTGGGGATGGGTGAAGCATTCGAACTTGCAGGCAAGAATCTGGAAGCTGAACAAACCCGCTTACGTGTACTTCGCGACAAGCTTTGGAATGGCGTACAAGACCTTGAACAGGTGTTCTTGAATGGTCATCCTACACAAAACGTAGCGAACTACTTGAATATCAGCTTCAACTTTGTTGAAGGTGAATCACTGATGATGGCCTTGAAAGATGCTGCGGTATCTTCAGGTTCAGCATGTACCTCTGCAACACTGGAACCCTCTTATGTACTTCGTGCATTGGGTCTTTCAGACGAGCTTGCACACAGTTCGATCCGCTTCAGCTTTGGTAAATACACCACTGAAGAAGATATCGACCATGTATTGAGTATCACTAAAGCTGCTGTTGAGAAGTTACGTGAACTTTCTCCGCTTTGGGATATGTATAAAGAAGGTATCGACCTTTCTAAAGTTGAATGGGCTGAGCACTAATCTTCATTCTGAGATAGTGACCAATCGGTTGCTATCTCATTGAGAAAAGTTTTTTAACCCCCATATTTAATAATACTAAGGCTGACCCCGAGGTTTGGAGAAGCAACATGGCTTATAGCGAAAAAGTAATTGATCATTACGAAAACCCTCGTAATGTTGGCGTTTTAGATAAAAATGCTGAAAACGTTGGTACGGGTATGGTTGGTGCACCCGCATGTGGTGACGTGATGCGTTTACAGATTCAAGTCAACGATGCAGGCGTAATTGAAGAAGCACGTTTTAAAACCTATGGTTGTGGTTCAGCAATCGCATCAAGTTCTTTGGTGACTGAATGGCTCAAAGGTAAAACTTTGGATCAAGCTCAAGCAATCAAGAATATCGATATTGCAACTGAACTGGCACTTCCACCAGTAAAAGTACACTGCTCTGTTCTTGCAGAAGATGCAATCAAAGCAGCTGTAGAAGACTACCGTAGCAAGAAAGTTAAAGCTTAATTGTTCCACGTTTTGAAATTTTAACGGAGTTTTCATGATCCATTTAACTGAAAATGCTGCAACTCATATCAGCAATTATTTAAAAAATCGCGGTAAGGGTGAAGGCATTCGCGTTGGTGTGAAAACTTCAGGCTGTTCTGGTCTGGCTTATGTACTCGAGTTTGTTGATGAAGTCGATACACATGACCAAGCATTTGAGCAGTTTGGGGTTAAAGTATTCATTGATCCGAAAAGTCTGGTTTATCTTGAAGGTATGGAGATGGACTATGTTAAAAACGGCTTGAACGAAGGCTTTGAATTTAACAACCCCAACAAAAAAGGCGAATGCGGTTGTGGTGAATCCTTCACTGTATAAACCCGGCAGTTATTCTCTTTTGACATTAAAACAGTGTGTTTCACACTGTTTTAATTGCATTTATACAGTTATTTTTGCACATTAATCGCGGACCCCATCTCCCATGAATCATTTTGAGCTGTTCAATCTTCCAGTAGCACTCGATATTGATTTGACAACTTTAAAAACTGAATTTTTAAAGTTACAGCAACAATATCATCCCGATAAAGCTGAAGACAAAGATCAGGCCCTGATTAAATCAAGTGATATCAATCAGGCTTTTAAAGTTTTGTCAGCGGTCGATAGCCGTGCAGCGTATTTATTGTCCCTCAAGAAACAGGATTATCACTTAGATCAATCGATCAGTGATTTTGAATTCTTGCAGGACGCTCTGGAAATTCGTGAACAACTCGACGATGCCACCTCTGCTGAAGATTTAACTTCACTGAAAGTTGAAGTACAGCAATGGATTGACGGTCTGGTTCGTGAGTTTAAAATTGACTATACCGATGAAGACTGGGCTGAAGCACGCGATACAGTGCGTAAACTACGCTTCTTTGTTAAAGTCATGGCAGATATCGACAAGGCGGAAGACCGCTTCCTGGACGATGACAGCTTTGACCTTGATGATGATTTCTAATTTTTAATATTTAACGTGCAAAGGATGTAACACTATGGCTCTCTTGCAAATTGCAGAACCAGGTCAATCAAGTGCACCACATGAACACCGCATTGCGATTGGTATCGATTTAGGCACCACCCACTCTTTGGTTGCCACGGTTCTTTCAGGTAAAGCCAAAGTGCTGAATGACGAACAAGGTCGTGTGCTACTTCCTTCTATCGTGCATTATGCAGAACAGCAGACTCAATATGGTAATGAAGCCGCGCCTTTTATTACCAGCGATCCTAAAAATACCATCGTTTCAGTCAAGCGTTTCATGGGGCGCTCTCAAGCGGATATCAAATTCCAGCATCCTTATGCCTTGGTGGGCGAAGCGAATGAAATGCCGGCTTTTGAAACCGCACAAGGTCGTAAAACTCCGGTTGAAATTTCTGCAGAAATTTTAAAGCAGCTCAAAGATCGTGCTGAAGCAAGTCTGCAAAATCCGGTGAATGGTGCAGTGATTACCGTTCCAGCGTATTTTGATGAAGCACAGCGTCAGGCAACCCGAGATGCTGCCCAGCTTGCCGGTTTGAATGTTTTACGTTTATTGAATGAGCCAACCGCTGCTGCTGTGGCTTATGGCCTCGATCAGGAAAGCAACTTGAGTACAGATCGCAACTATGTGATTTATGACTTGGGTGGCGGTACTTTCGACGTTTCGATTTTGCGTTTTTCGCAAGGCGTGTTTGAAGTGCTTGCGACTGGTGGCCACACTGCCCTCGGTGGTGATGACCTGGACCGTTTAATTTTGAAATGGGCCAAGAAACAGCTAAACATCGAAACTTTAGATGATGCTGAATATGCACATTTTATTGTGGCAGCACGTAAGGCCAAAGAAGCACTTTCAGATGCTGAAACCGTTCAGATTCAATTACTCGATCAAGTATTAACCCTTGACCGTTCAACCTTTGAAGAAATCATTAAAGTTGCTTTGGACAAAACCATCAGCGTATGTAAACGTGTGATGCGTGATGCCAAGCTTGAACTCGATGACATTCAAAATGTGGTTCTGGTGGGTGGCTCAACCCGTTCTTATGCCGTACAAAAAGCAGTTGGTGACGTATTTAGCCAAGAACCGCTGTGCACGATTAACCCGGATGAAGTGGTTGCCATTGGCGCATCGATTACGGCAAACCAACTGATTGGCAACTCGACTGATGGTTCCTTATTACTGGATGTTACCCCACTGTCTTTAGGTTTAGAAACCATGGGCGGACTGGTGGAACGTTTAATTTCACGTAATACTGCGATTCCTGTAGCACGTCGTCAGGAATTCACCACCTATCAAGATGGCCAGACTGCCATGTTGATCCATGTGGTTCAAGGTGAACGTGATCTGGTTGAACATTGTCGTAGTCTGGGTCGTTTTGTCTTGCATGGCATTCCACCAATGACAGCCGGTCAGGCACGTATCGAAGTAACTTTCCAGGTCGATGCTGATGGTTTGTTGATGGTATCTGCCAAAGAAACAACATCTGGCGTGCATGCGCAAATTGATATTAAGCCATCTTATGGCTTATCTGGTGAAGATACCGAGCGCCTGTTGCTTGACGGTTATAAATTTGCCGAGGAAGATAAAAATCTGCGTCATTTGAATGAAACCAAAGTTGAAGCCCAGCGTGAGCTGGAAGCACTGGTTCAGGCACTAAAAGTAGATGCCGCTCTGTTGACTGAAGAGCAACTGGCAGCACTGCAAACTGCACAGGCACAACTTGAAACCGAGCTTCAAGGTTCAGACATCAAAGCGATTGAATCTGCAGTTGAACAGCTTAAAATACATAGTGATGCTTTTGCAGCAGCACGTATGAATCAACATATTGATGCCGCTCTTAAGGGCACTAAACTCGACGACTGGTCAAACTCAAACTAATTTAAGGTAACGACTATGCCACGTATTAAAGTTCTTCCACATGCGCAGATTTGCCCCGAAGGTGCTGAGTTTGAAGTCGAACACAATGCCAACCTGTGCGAAAGCCTGCTCAAAAATGGCATTAAAATCGAACATGCCTGCGATATGTCAGCTGCATGTACGACGTGCCACGTTGTGGTACGTCAAGGCTTCGACAGCCTCGAAGAAATGGATGATGTAGAAGCAGATTTACTGGATCGCGCTTGGGGTCTGGAACCTGATTCGCGTCTTTCTTGTCAGGTCACACTGGTCGATGAAGATCTGGAAATTGAAATTCCAAAATACACCATCAATCATGCTTCGGAAAATCATTAAGATTTTTCTTGAAAGATCATATAAAAAACCACGCTTAGACGTGGTTTTTTATATTTATGAGAATGATTAAATTATTTTGGAGTCTTTGAGTGATTCAAATTCGTCTTGTGGCTGGAGATGCTCAATCACTTCATCTTCAAGTTTAAGCTTGACGATGCCCTGAGAGTTGGTCAATTTCTGCTGAGTTTCAATGCGTTTAATCATTTTTTCCAGTACATGAATCAATTCTGGATATTCAAAGTTTTGTACTTCGTCTAGATTGAGCAGTAAATGAAAGCCTTTATATTCATAGTCGAACCAACGTTGATACTCAACTTTCTGCGATGCATATTTTTCCATTAGCTGCCAGGTTCTTACCGGTGCTTTAATGCCTTTCAAGAAAATTGGTTTCTTCGGCGCACATAAATAATCATTTTTGATCAGATTATGAGTATCTTCTGAAATCAGGATTTCATCCACTTCAGCTGCACTCTGTAAGCGCGCTGCCAAGTTGGCATCTCGTCCTACAATGGTATAGGCCATCCGATGCGTCGCACCATAATTCCCGACGTGGCAATAACCGGTCGAAATACCCATACGGATATGCAGTGGCGGATAACCCATTTTAATCCAGCGCTCACGCAGCAGTTTCATTTGCTGACGCATGGCAATCGCCATTTCCATACAGTTCTTGGCATCCTGCTCTACGCCTTCAGAGTTTGGATCACCAAAGAAAATCAGGATGGCATCCCCCATGAATTTATCAACAGTCGCTTCATAATTTTTGGCGATTTCGGTCATATGCCGCAAATAATCATTGAGCAAGAATGCTAAATCATCTGGAATAAGCGTTTCAGACAGTTCTGTAAAGCCTTGAATATCCGAGAAGAAAATTGTTAACTTTTTACGTTTATATTCAATTTTCGCTTCAGATTCACCTTTCATGATGGATTGCCACAACTGCACAGGCGCATAACGACTCAGCTGATTGGCAAATTCCATATAACGGTTCATCTGTTCAAAATAATGATTTTTCTTCTGGGTCATATATTGCACACGACCACTTTGATAAAAACTTCCGACACCAAAATAGGTAATCAGGCAGATGAAGCCTAAAACCGTCAGTTCACTGCTGGTCGGTTCAAAATAAGTCCCAAAACCAAAGACCAGAATATTGGCCAGATAAAAAACGGTGATCCCGACCAGACTGGCCAGAGAAGCCATCATCAATGAAATTTTATTACTGATTGCGGTATAGAGTATTGCCACCAAACCCAGCAAGGACAATACCAGATCTAGCTGTACTGCGGCTAAAACCACTACAATGACAATAACATCAATCAGAAAAAGAACATTGCGCCGAATACGATAATCATGGCGATAGATTAACCAGCGCGACAGTTTCGAGCTAATCAATAAAATCAGGAATAAAAATACAGGAACAAAGAGCTGATACTGGGTATCCGGTTCAGTGTAATGAAAGACGACCAGAACCAGAGACAGCATGATATAGCCCATCAAGCGATGAAAATATTCAAACTGTTGTGGTTCTTTTTGAATCCAGTCGTCTAATTGCATTCAGTCACTCCCTGAAATCCGCAATCGTTCATAGATCTCGGAATACTTGGGGCTAATCAGTCCATACGCCAGTCAAATGGCATATCGCCTTGACCACGTAGCGCCAGCATGAGTGTTTGACGCATATGTGCTAATACTTCACTGCTATAAGGAACAGCTGGTGTACCCCAAACAGGCTTCGGCCATGCTACATCGTTCTGATAACGAACCACATGATGAAAATGCAATTGCGGAACCATATTGCCCAATGCCGCGACATTCATTTTATCCGCACGGAAAACACGTGCCAGCTGGCTTGATAACCAGCTTGATTCACGTAAAAACTGCTCTTGGTCAGCTTGGCTCAATTCATATAATTCAGAGACACCCGGCACACGTGGAATTAGGATCAGCCAGGGAAATTGCATATCATTCATCAAACGACATGTTGACAAAGGAAAGTCGCCTACAAAAAAAGTATCTTGAGCAAGTTGTGGATGCAAACTAAACATATCTTTATAAATGATGCAAAATTAGAATGATGGCTAATACTAACATATCCAACCGAAGCTGAATATTGAAAGCAATGGGTTTAAAGACAAATTCTCATGATTTGTTGCAAGGCGCATCACGAGAATTTGTTCGAACATTTCATTAAAAAAAGCTGGTTTATCATTCCTGAAAATTTCAATGAAAATGAAATGTATCATGAACTTTCAAACTGATTTAGTCTAAATCAAATTAGCCCACTTCTTTCAATAGACTGTCCAGCAAATCCTGAATAAACTGAATCCGCTTTTGGTAATCTTCCAGCATGACCATGACCTTAAGACGTTGCCCGCCATTCATCCGGAAATAGGTTGGATGTTTCTGCATCATCTGGATAATGGTCATGGCCTGAACCGGGGTATCTGGCGCGAATTCCACATGCCCACCTTGAGCACTAATATCAATTTTGGTGATGCCAAGCTGCTCGGCTTTGAGACGAATCTGATGCACGGCAAAGAGCTGTTTGACCGGTTGTGGCGGTATGCCAAAACGGTCGATCAATTCCATCCGAATATTGTCCAGCTTCTCCTGAGTATCAGTATTACTGATACGCTTATAGAACAACAGACGCTGATGCACATCTCCGAGATAATCATCCGGAATGAGCGCTGGCATATGCAGGGTAATTTCTGCGGTCAATGACAAGGGTGCATCGAAGTTTGGGGTTTTACCTTTTTGAATGGCTTTGGTGGCTTTTTCCAGCATTTCCATATACAGGCTATAACCAATCGCCTGCATTGAACCGCTCTGCTGTTCGCCGAGTAATTCACCTGCCCCGCGAATTTCCAGATCTTCGGTAGCCAGCATAAATCCGGCCCCCAAGGTCGAAGCACGCTGGATCGCATCCAGACGTTTTTCGGCATCGCCTTTTAAGGCTTTTAAAGACGGCACCATTAAATAGGCATAGGCCTGATGATGCGAGCGCCCGACTCGGCCACGCAACTGATGAAGTTGCGCCAGTCCGAGCTTGTCGGCACGTTCAATCAAAATGGTATTGGCATTTGGGACATCAATCCCGGTTTCAATAATGGTCGAACACACCAGAACATTGTATTCCTTGTGATAGAACTGTTGCATCACCTGCTCCAGTTCACGTTCACGCATCTGGCCATGTGCCACAATCACCCGGGCTTCCGGCACCAATGTACGAATATGCGCTGCGGCACGGTCAATCGTATCGACTTCATTGTGCAGGAAATAGACCTGACCACCACGCAGCAATTCACGCAGGATTGCCTCTTTAATGGTGTCATCGGTATGTTCTTGCACAAAGGTTTTCACCGCAAGACGGCGTGCCGGCGGTGTGGCGATAATCGACAGATCACGCATGCCACTAAAGGCCATATTTAGCGTACGCGGAATTGGGGTCGCAGTCAGTGTCAGCATGTCGACATCGGCACGCATGGCCTTAATCCGTTCCTTATCGCGCACCCCGAAACGATGTTCTTCATCGACAATCATCAGGCCAAGATTTTTAAACTGGACATTTTCCTGTAAAATTTTATGCGTACCAATCACGATATCCACTTTGCCTTCAATCAGGTCGTCAATGGTCTTGGTATGTGCTTTGGAAGAACCGAAACGTGACAGCACTTCAATCCGAACTGGCCAATCGGCAAAGCGGTCTTTGAATGAATCATAATGCTGTTGTGCCAGCAAGGTGGTTGGCACCAGAATCGCCACCTGCCGGTTATTCTGTACCGCAACAAATGCAGCACGCATCGCCACTTCCGTTTTACCAAAGCCGACATCACCACAGACCAGTCGATCCATCGGTTTGGCTTGTTGCATGTCATGCAGCGTGGCTTCAATCGCATTGGCCTGATCCAGTGTTTCTTCATAGGCAAAGCCACTGGCAAACTGCATATACAGACTTTGATCAATTTCAAAACTGATGCCGGGTTTAGAGACACGGCGTGCCTGAATATGCAGCAACTCGGCCGCAACATCATGAATCTGTTCCAGCGCTTTATGTTTGGCTTTATTCCATGCATCTGTCCCGAGCTTATGCAATGGTGCCAGATCCGGATCACCACCGCTATATCGGCTGATTAAATGCAGATTGGTCACCGGCACATAGACTTTGGCGGCATCCGCATAATCCAGCTGCAAGAATTCATGATCCTGATCATCAATACTTAAAGTGACCAGACCGGCATAACGCCCAACTCCATAATCAATATGCACCACAGGCGCGCCCATGGTCAGTTCAGTCAGACTGCGAATCAGAAATTCTTCTGAAACTTCCTGCTGACGTTTACGGCGGCGTTGTACCACGCGATGTTCATACAGCTGGTTTTCAGAAATGATGCTGACACGATCGGTCAGCACCAGACCACGCTCTAATGGCGCATTGGTAATCGCAATCGCATACAGGGAGGTGATAAAACTCTCAAAGTTATCAACCGTCGGAATATCACCCAGACTTGGTCGTAACGCATCTTTTAAGCTTTCACGGCGTCCGGCACTCTCGGCCACCAGCAGCACCGGATGATTGGCCTGATCGATATATTTTTTGACTTCAATAAATGGTTTTTCACGTTTTGGATCGACAGGCAGACGTGGTGGCAACTGGGTATCGAGGTTCAATACGCCGGCTTTTTGGTCAAAAGGCGTTTGGGCGGCAATAATACGCGCAAATTGATTCAGCTGCTCCAGAACCTGATTGGTCTGAAAGAACAGGCTGTCTGGGGGTAGGATCGGCTGATCAACATTGTGACGGCGATCTTCATAACGGCGCACCACATCTTGCCAGAATTGGGTCAAACTCTCGTCTAAAGCCCGATCTGTAATGACAATGCCATTCTTTGGTAAGTACGAAATAAGTGAGCTTTGGTCTTGCATGGCCTCAGCACTGAAAAACAGCGGTAAATAAAACTCGATTCCCGGTGAAACAATGCCCTCCATCACATCCAGATAGATCGGGTTTTTCTTTGGATTGGCAGTTGAGAAAAATTCGGCATAACGGTCACGGAAGGTGGCACGGCCTTCCTTGAGTGGAAATTCCTGTGCCGGCAATACGGTAAACTGTTGCAAACTTTGTGTGGTGCGCTGAGTTTCGGAATCGAAAAATTTCAGGCTTTCAATTTCATCATCAAACAGGTCAATCCGAATCGGTGCTTCCTGCCCCGAGGCATAAATATCCATGATACTGCCGCGTACCGCAAACTCACCCGGATCATAAACCGTATCGACCAGATGATAACCGGCCTGAATCAGCTTTTTCTTCTGTTGTTCCAGATCGAATTTCTGTCCGACGTGAATATCAAAATGTTCACCCAAAATCCATGAAGTCGGTGCGATACGCTGTGCCAAGGTTGAGGCAGAAAGTAACAGCACGCCAGTTTTTGGCATATTGGATAAAATCGCCAGACGTTCCGAGACAATATCCTGGTGCGGAGACAGGCGGTCATAAGGCAAAATTTCCCAATCTGGAAAAATCGTGGGTTTAATCCCATAAAATTCCAGTTCACTTTCCAGTTGACCCAAATGCTGGTTATTGCGTGCAATCACAATAAATAAACGCGATTGCTGCTGCACGATTTCTTTGAGCAACAATGCCGTCGAGGAACCTTGCAGATTGCCTAACCAGCGTTTCTCGCCTGCTTTGAGTTGTGGTAAATTGAGTTGGGAAATTTCTTGTTGGAACATGGATATAGCTTTAAAGTCTAAATAACCTGAGGCTTATACTAGCACGATGATCTCAGGATATTTTGTTATTTTTATGCAGTCTTGCCACATCCATACGCTTCGATTTCAAGCCACTTTTAACACTTATTTTTTCTCTCGCAGAAAGTTACGATAATAATCATTTAACTTCTTGAGGATCATTTTAAATTGCAGCAGGTTCTCTTCGGTATTTCCCAAAGTCACATTAAAACGCTGATGGGCAATTTCCAGATCAATCTTTTCATTGATCAGCATCGCGGTGTCGTATAAAGCTTTTAAATCATCAAACTGTTTTAGACGGCGATTGGACAAATATTCTAAGCGTGCGGCCAGTTCCTGATTTAAGTCAATGCCATCCACGATATAACCTGTGCCTTCGACATGCTGGATATTCTGCTCGTCTAAATATAACTGTGCAGCAGTCGGTTTATTAGTTTTAAATAATGCACTGATTTTATCAAACATCGCCATTTACCCAGCCAAATAAAGTTCAGACCCTAGTCTAGATGAAAATGCCTCAAATCCACATATCGAACTTGAGGCAAATTGTCAAAATCACAACAATCAGTTGAGTTGAGCTGTTTCAAGACAATTTATGCTATCAAGAAACCTGTTCGAGCTGACTCTCTACTACAGGTATTTCAGACACCAGATTTTCAAATGCAAAGATTTCTTCTAATTGTGTTTCGCTTAATAAACCGAGTTCCAATACCACTTGCGGCACGGTTTTATTTTCACGCATACATTGTTTACCAATTTCATCACATTTGGCATGCCCCAGAATCGGCTCAAGTAAGGTCACAATCCCGACACTGCGCATGACCGAACTTAAACAGATTTCTTCATTGGCCTGAATGCCAGCAATACATTTCTGATTCAGGGTTTGCATGCCTTGAGTCAACAATTGAATCGACTCATTCATGGTCAGGGCAATCACAGGTTCCATCACATTCAGTTGTAACTGCCCAGCTTCCGCTGCCATAGTAATGGTCAAATCATTACCGATGACCCGGAAGGCAATCTGATTGACCACTTCCGGAATCACAGGATTGATTTTTGCCGGCATAATTGATGAGCCTGCTTGCAATTCCGGTAAGCGAATTTCAGCCAGACCTGTACGTGGTCCCGAGCTAAGCAAGCGCAAGTCATTACAGATTTTGGACAGTTTCACTGCCAGGCGTTTTAAACTGCTCGACAAGATAATAAAGACACCACAATCACTGGTGGCCTCCACATAATCTTCTGCACCTTTTAAAGGCAGCCCCGTCAGGTGCGCCAAAGTTTCGACGACTCGCGTCGCATAACCTGGCGGCGTGTTTACCCCAGTCCCGATCGCTGTTGCACCTAAATTGACTTCCAGCAATAACTGGCGCATCTGCTCAATCAGTTTTAAATCTTCCTTTAATAAAGTCGCAAAAGCCCGGAATTCCTGCTCCATGGTCATCGGGACGGCATCTTGCAACTGGGTACGCCCCATCTTGATCACATACTGAAATTCGGCTGCCTTCGTATATAAACAGTCAATCAGTGCTTTCAGCACTGCCAATAATTCATTCAGGCTGCTATAAGTTGCCAAACGTAAAGCGGTTGGATAGACATCATTGGTCGATTGCGAAGTATTCACATGATCATTCGGATGCAGGATGTGATACTCACCTTTATGATGCCCCAAGATCTCTAAGGCGATATTGGCAATGACTTCATTGGCATTCATATTAATTGACGTACCAGCACCGCCCTGATAAGGATCAAGTGGAAAGGCCGCTTGCCAGTTTTCAGGATGCTGAATCAATTCATTACAGGCTTTTTGAATAGCAGTACTCGTCTGCTCGGATATTTTTTGAAAATGCAGGTTGGTCTGTGCCGAAGCTTTTTTGACCTGAGCCAATGCACGAATAAAATGTGATTGTTGCCCTATAGCCAATCCTGAAATCTGGAAATTTTCGATGGCACGTAAAGTGTGAATCCCATAATAGCTGTGTAATGGGATCTGTTTTTCCCCCAATAAGTCACGTTCAATGCGGGTCGGTTCGATTTGCAGCATATTGTCCACTAAAAAACACCTTGGCGATGCACCGTATTTGGTGTGGTCTCAATATGAGCAAACAAATACAGAGCGAATAGGAGGACTTTAACCTAAATTTGCTACGATTTATTACCAATACAGTAAAGCTGTGAGTTTTGTAAGATCATGTAAATAAAAAGCTAAAATTTAAATCTTTTAATCGCTTATCCTGAATTAGCTTGTTTTGCCTCAATCCAATACTTTATCTCTCGCTGTTAAGTGGCTTAACTTTCCTTAAGTTCCATCTAGTTAAATTGGTATTTACAATAAACATACATAAAAGCTGTGTAAATGTTACAGAGTGTAATTTTTAAACCGTGCTTGAATCACTGCCTTGTGATCTCCGTACAAAAAATCATCTGGAACGATGGTTTCCATATTTACAGGATGCCCTGCCTATGACTTATTTAAATCCGACCCTGATTACCTTCATGTTTTATATTATCGCCATGATTGCAATCGGTTTATATGCTTACCGTGCAACCTCCAATTTTGATGAATATATTTTAGGTGGACGTAGTCTGGGCAGTGTCGTTACAGCTCTTTCCGCAGGTGCATCAGATATGAGTGGCTGGCTGCTGATGGGTCTTCCGGGCGCAATTTACCTGTCTGGCCTGTCAGAAGCCTGGATTGCCATCGGCCTGATTATCGGAGCGTGGCTAAACTGGTTACTGGTGGCAGGTCGTCTACGGGCGCATACCGAATACCAGAATAATGCCCTGACCCTGCCAGATTATTTCACCAGCCGTTTTTCCGACCGCAAACGCATTTTACGGGTCTTGTCTGCCTTGGTGATTCTGGTGTTCTTTGCAATTTATTGTGCCTCGGGCATGGTCGCAGGTGCACGCCTGTTTGAAAGCCTGTTCGGCTGGAATTACACCACGGCGCTTATCATCGGTGCGATGGCGACAATTTTATATGTGTGTATTGGTGGTTTTCTGGCAATCAGCTGGACGGATACTTTTCAGGCCGGTTTGATGATCTTCGCACTGTTGCTGACCCCGATCATTACCTTCCTGGCCTTGGGTGACAATAGCCAGCAAGTGAGTGTCATCCTTGAATCTGCCCGTCCACATGCGTCCAGTATGCTTGAAGGCTTAAGCGTGGTGGCGATTATTTCCAGTCTGGCCTGGGGTTTGGGTTATTTTGGTCAACCACATATTTTAGTGCGCTTCATGGCAGCAGATTCAGTGAAGACCATTCCTGCTGCACGCCGTATTGGCATGACCTGGATGATTCTGTGTCTGGGCGGCGCAGTGGCAGCTGGTTATATCGGGATTGCCTATTTCACCGTTAATCCAGCATTCGCCTCGGTGGTGAACCAGAACCCTGAAACCGTGTTTATGGAATTGACTAAAATCCTGTTTAATCCATGGATCGCTGGCATCGTACTTGCAGCTATTCTGGCCGCGATTATGAGCACCTTGAGCTGTCAGCTTCTGGTCTGTTCAACCACCCTGACTGAAGATTTATACAAGAGCTTCCTGCGCAAAAATGCCTCGCAAAAAGAACTGATCTGGGTCGGTCGTGCTATGGTTTTAGTAATTGCGTTAATTGCGATTGCCTTGGCGATTAATCCGAACAGCAAGGTTTTAGGTCTGGTGGCTTATGCCTGGGCAGGCTTTGGTGCAGCATTTGGCCCGCTGATTATCTTGTCGCTATTCTGGAAGCGTATGACCCTCAACGGCGCGATTGTCGGCATGCTGGTCGGTGCGGTGACGGTAATCGTCTGGAAAAACTATATGGGTGATACCGGCCTGTACGAGATTATTCCCGGTTTTATTCTGGCTACCCTGAGTATCGTGATTGTCAGCTTAGTGGATAAGGCACCGAGTGATGATGTGGTACATCGTTTTGAAATGGCCAAAGCTGAATATCAAAAAGAAATGGCTGAAATGAAAAAATAGTCTGGATATTCAATACAATAAAAGGGACTTTCGAGTCCCTTTTGTGTTTTTTAGATTAGTCGTTAATACGCTACAAATTATTTAGATTTTCCCGGTATTTTTAGATGGATCTGCTGACTTTCTTTAATCACCTCCATCACCGGATAACTGCGTGTTTCCTTGATCCCAGGCAGTTGCCACAAGATTTGCCCGGAAATTTTACGGAATTCATCCATATTGGCGCAGCGGATTTTTACCACGAAATCAAAACCGCCACTGATCATATGACATTCAATAATTTCTGGAATCTGCCGGACTGCATGGGAAAACTCATCTAAAACATTCGGTGTGGTTTTATCCAGTAAAATCTCTACAAAAACCACAAAAGCGTTATTGAGCAGATTTGGATTCAGACGGGCTTCGTAGCCCAGAATATAGCCTTCTTTGCTCAGTTTCTGCACCCGCGCCAGTGCCGCGGTCGGCGATAAATTTACCAGTTCAGCCAGTTTAATATTGGATAATTTGGCATCGGATTGTAATAAACTCAGGATACGAATATCTATACGGTCTAGGCTTAAATAAGGAGGCTGCATTAGAATTATCCTCTAAAAAATGTAAAAACTATAGTGAGATATTCGTCAAATATTCTGTGATTATAGATTAAAACTCGTTAGCCCCGCTAGATCTGATTGCAGCAGTACAGGATGTCACTATGCCGACCACACTAAGCCCCACCTATGGTTCAGATGCCATGAAGCAGCCAAATTATATCGCCGAATTCAAAGATAAAAATGAGTACGAACAACGTATCAACACTGCATGGCGCCGTGCGGAAACTGAATGCGTCGAAGAACTCTTGCTGCATAGTGAAATTTCCTCCGAACTCAGCAACAAGATTCAAGCGCTTGCCTTTGATCTGGCGCATTCCTTGCGTGAACGTAAAAATTCAGGCGGTAAAGCGGGCATCGTACAAGGATTGTTACAGGAATTTTCCCTATCTTCTCAGGAAGGCATTGCCCTGATGTGTCTGGCCGAAGCCTTGCTGCGTATTCCAGACAAAGCCACGCGTGACCTGCTGATCCGCGACAAGATCAATCAGGGCAACTGGAAAGAACATCTCGGTCAAAGCCAGCTGATGTTTGTCAATGCCGCAGCCTGGGGCTTGATGCTGACGGGTAAATTAATGGAAACCCCACAGCAAAAAAGCCTGTCCAGTTTATTAACCGGCATGTTGGCGCGCAGTGGTCGCGGCATTATCCGTAAGGCTGTCGATGTTGCCATGCGCATGATGGGCGAACAGTTTGTGACGGGTGAAACCATTGATGAGGCGCTGAAAAATGCAGAACGTCTGGAAGAAAAAGGCTTTCGTTATTCCTATGACATGCTTGGTGAAGCAGCACTGACCGATCCGGATGCGGAACGCTATTATCAGGATTATCAGCAAGCGATTCATGCCATCGGGCAAGCCTCGCAGGATAAAGACGTTTATGATGGCCCGGGCATTTCCATCAAACTCTCTGCCCTGCATCCGCGTTATCAGCGTTCGCAAATGGATCGAGTGCATGATGAGCTCTATGCAAAAGTACTGAAACTCGCGGTCTTGGCCAAGCAATACAATATTGGTTTAAATATCGATGCTGAAGAAAGCGATCGCCTTGAGATTTCGCTAGAATTATTAGAACGTCTGTGTTTTGAACCACAATTGCAGGACTGGAAAGGTATTGGCTTTGTGATTCAGGCTTATCAGAAACGCTGCTTCTATGTCGTGGATTACATCATTGATCTGGCAAAACGCAGCCAGAAACGCCTGATGATTCGTCTGGTCAAAGGCGCATATTGGGACAGCGAAATAAAGAAAGCCCAAATTGATGGAATGTCGGATTATCCGGTATTTACCCGTAAGGTGCATACCGATCTGTCTTATATCGCCTGTGCGCGTAAGCTGTTGGCTGAGCCAGATTATATCTACCCGCAATTTGCCACACACAATGCACAAACGGTAGCGACGATCTATCAACTGGCGCAACCTGAGCAGTATTATGCCGGCCAATACGAGTTCCAATGTCTGCATGGCATGGGCGAACCGCTGTATGAAAATGTCGTGGGCGATCCATCGAAAAATAAACTGGGTGTACCCTGCCGGATCTATGCGCCAGTCGGCAATCATGAAACGTTACTGGCTTATCTGGTGCGCCGTTTACTGGAAAATGGTGCTAATACTTCATTCGTAAACCGGATTGCCGACAAAACCCTGAAACTTGAAGATTTAATTGAAAATCCACGCCAGACCATTTTAAAAGCGGCTCAACAGGAAGGCGTGATCGGTGCCAAGCATCCGCATATTCCTTATCCGCAAGATCTGTATGGCACACGTATTAACTCATCGGGTCTGGATCTCGCCAATGATGCAGAGCTGAGCGCCTTAAATGAAGTCGCTGCCAGCCTGAAAAACACACAATTTCAGGCAGCAGCCATGGGAACGGCATTTACAGGGACCGACACAAGTAACGCAGTGCAAATCATCAATCCGGCACAACATCAGGATGTAGTCGGTACAGTCTATGAAGCGACTCAGGAACAGGCTGAAATTGCCTTAACGCAAGCTGTCAATGCACAAGGTTTCTGGGCCAATTTGCCAAAAAATGAGCGAGCAGCCTGCCTGAATAAAGCCGCGGATCTGATGGAACAGCGTTTGCTGACACTGATGGTGATTCTGTCCCGTGAAGCTGGCAAAACCTATGCCAATGCCATTGCCGAGGTCCGGGAGGCGGTAGATTTCTTGCGCTACTATGCCGGTCAAGTCATGGATCTGCCTGATAATGTACAGATTCAGCCTTTGGGAAGCGTGCTGTGTATCAGTCCATGGAATTTCCCACTGGCCATTTTTACTGGTCAGATTTCAGCAGCACTGGTTGCCGGCAACACGGTAATTGCCAAACCGGCTGAACAGACCCCATTGATTGCCGCACAAGCGGTGCAGATTCTATGGGAAGCAGGTATTCCACAAGATGTGTTGCAACTGTTGCCTGGTCGTGGTGAAACGATCGGTGCGCAACTCAGTGCGGATTCACGCATTCAGGGCATCATGTTTACCGGCTCGACTGAAGTGGCGCATATTCTGCAAAAAACCGTGGCAACACGTCTGAACCAGTTTGGTGAGAGTGTCACCCTGATTGCCGAAACCGGTGGTCAAAATGCCATGATCGTGGACTCATCCGCCCTGACCGAACAGGTGGTACTGGATGTGGTCAGTTCTGCCTATGACAGTGCCGGTCAGCGCTGTTCTGCTCTGCGTGTGCTTTGTGTGCAGGAGGATAATCTTGATGCGGTACGCACTATGCTGAAAGGTGCCATGCAGCAATTACGTGTGGGCAATCCGGTCTTGCTGGCCACGGATATTGGCCCGGTTATTGATGCAGAAGCCCAGCAAAATATTCAGAAGCATATTGAACAGATGCGCAGCAAAGGTCATAAAGTTCATCAACTGATGTTTAATCCTGATCATACTGAACTCATGCCGGGAACCTTTATTCCACCGATCCTGATTGAACTGCCGAATCTGGATGATCTTGAGCGTGAAGTCTTTGGCCCGGTGCTGCATTTAATCAGCTATAAATATGGCGAACTGGAGCAGTTATTAGCGCAGATCAATGGCAAAGGCTATGGTCTGACCATGGGCTTACATACCCGTATTGATGAAACCATCCAGACTGTGGTGGCTCAGGCCGAAGTCGGGAATCTATATATCAACCGTAATATTGTCGGTGCCGTGGTCGGGGTACAGCCCTTTGGCGGTGAAGGCCTGTCCGGAACGGGTCCCAAAGCAGGCGGACCATTGTATCTGTACCGTTTAATGCATCAGGTTTCCGAGAAGAAACTTACTGCGCCCTATGCGGTGAAATCGGGTCAGGCTCCGGTGGAAAATGAACTGCTGCAGGCATTCAAAGCCTGGGCGTTGCAAACCTTCCCCCATCTAAGTTTACACCCAGCATATCCGATTGCTACCGGCCAAAGTTTTGTCTTGCAAGGCCCAACCGGCGAGGAAAACCAGTACATGATCTTGCCACGTGAAAGTGTGCTGTCTTTGGCACAGACGGATCAAGACCAGATTCAGCAAATTCTGGCGATTTTATCGGTTGGCAGTCGTCCTGCGGTACTGGCTGACAATACTTTTATTCTGAAATATTTACCAACGATGCCAGCCGCTGTCAGCAAGCAATTTAAAGTGGTCCGGGATATTGAAACAGGTGCATTTGATGCTGTACTGCAGCATGGCGATTCTTCTGAGCTGATTAATTTGCAGAAACGCATTGCAGCCCGTAAAGGTGCAATTGTAGGCATCACCCATCTTCGTCCGGGAGATTATAATATTCCGGTCGAGCGTTTTGTGATTGAGCGCGCGATCAGTATCAATACGGCGGCGGCCGGTGGCAATGCCAGCTTGATGACGATGAGTCATCTCTAAATTAATCGAATCATCTTGTCATTTTTCTGTTCATGATTTCCTCTTTACGGCCAAATTTTTCTCCTCAGAGGGTTTGGTCTTTTTTATGCAGTTTTTAAAGCCGCTCAGCCACAATAGGCTTAGGCAGATCAGCAATTATTTGCTACCATTTGCGCTTTAAAATATTTGCGACTTCTTACTGCATATGACTTCATCTTATCAGCAACAACTCGATGCCAAAATTGAACGCATCAGCGCTCAGTTTGCCGAATATCAACCACCTGCCCTCGAAGTATTCCAGTCTCCTGAAAAATATTTCCGCATGCGTGCTGAATTTCGGATCTGGCATACTGAGGATGACATGTTCTATGCCATGTTCGAGCGCAATGAAGATCAACAGAAAAAAGTCATCCGCATTGATGAATTTCCGGTTGCAGACCTCAGTATCAATCAGTTGATGCCTAAATTACTGCAAGCGCTCAAAGCAGATCCAGTATTATCGACACGTCTGTTTGAAGTACATTTTCTGGCGACCTTAAGTGGTCAGGTTCTGGTTTCTCTGATTTATCATCGTAAATTGGATGAAAGCTGGGAACCGGCAGCCAAAGCACTGGCAGAACAGTTAAATATCAAGTTAATTGGCCGCAGCCGTGGACAGAAGTTTGTCCTGTCTGATGAATATGTGGTGGAAGAACTTTCTGTTTTTGATCGTACCTATCAATACAAACAGATCGAAAGCAGCTTTACCCAGCCGAATGCCCAAGTCTGCCAAAACATGCTGGAATGGGCATGTGATGCGGCAGAGCAATCTGATCAAGATTTGCTGGAATTATATTGTGGTAATGGTAACTTTACCCTGCCACTCTCGACCAAGTTCCGCCGTGTTCTGGCAACCGAGTTAGCCAAATCTTCAGTCTATGCGGCTGAGTGGAATATTGAGCAAAACCAGATTGAGAACATTCAGGTCGCGCGTCTTTCTGCAGAAGAGTTCACCCAAGCTTACAACGGCGAGCGTGTGTTCCGCCGCCTGCAAGAAGCCAATATTGATCTTGCGACTTATGACTTTGATACGGTATTTGTCGATCCACCGCGTGCCGGTATTGATGATGAAACGCTTAAACTATTACAGCGCTTCCAACGCATTATTTACATTTCTTGCAATCCAGACACATTGCATGACAATCTGAAACAGTTGTCTCAAACCCATAAAATCAGCAAATTCGCTATGTTTGATCAATTTCCATATACACACCATGTAGAAACGGGCGTATTGTTAGAAAGAAGATAAAGAATTTGTTTCAATTTATTTTCTTGTTACAAAAAAGGAGTTTTTCGAAATTCCTTTTTTTATATCTTAAATCATTAACTTAATAACAAATTATCATTTGTAAAGCTAAAAATATCGTTAGCTCTTTGAGCTTCAATCGGAAATTTTAAAGACCAACTGCTGCTTTTATCACATAGGTCCTATTGCTTTATTTATTTAATTGGCTATATTTCACTCTATGTTAGGTTGTTGTATGAAGGCTCTATGAGTTTTTGGCAAAAGTTGTTTTCTGTGGAACAACACAATGAACACAAGAATCAGATTGCTTGTGTAGAAAATGATTGCTCTTTCAAGACAAATGAACAGCTTCTTGAAGCTTTGTCTAAAGCAACTGATGAAGAGATCATCATCGGAATCAAAAAGGTTCTTGTATCACGCGGCTATAGTCGTAAGGAACTGAATGAACTTCAACACTTGCCCTTGCAGTAATCGGCAAAGGCTCTAGCCTGATCAAAAAAAGCACTTGTGTAACCAGGTGCTTTTTTTTATATCTGTCGCTTTAATTACATTGAAGAAGAACCAAACTTAGAGAGTTCAATTGTATAAATCCGACTACACAACCTTCTGCCTTCTATTGAGTAATTGGTAATAAATCTGAACACTTCTTCCTCTCACTTTTTCTGATTTTATTGAAATGTAAAAGTTAGCTTAGGCTATTTATGGGTGTTGCTGAACAGATGTTCATCTGAATTCTGCCATACAGGTGATCAAGTCACTTGCTGCATACGCCTATTGCTTGTCTGCCTAAACTCAAGCAAAGCGTCGATTAATTTAGCAAAAGGCAGTACACTTGCTATTAAACTACAATGCTTTTTTAAATGGCTTAATTCTGATATGCAACAGACTAAACGGTTTCCCATAGGAGCACATCTTATGGTTAAACATTTCGGTTATACCCATCATGGGATATACGCTGGACGTGGTCGTGTTATTCATTATTCGGGCTTTGCACATTTATTTAAGAAACGCCCCATTGAAATAACCTCTATTGAAAAATTCAGTCATGGCAAAGCGATTCATGTGCAACATTATGACTCGGCGAAATATAAAGGCCGTAAAGTTGTGCGTCGCATGCGTTCCAGAATGCATGAAAATAATTATCATTTAATTATCAATAATTGCGAACATCTGTGTACTTGGGCGATTACTGGCGTAGAAAGCAGCCCGCAAGTGATCTATATGATGAATCGCCTGACCACGATTGGTTATATCAGCTCGATGATGAGCTTCATGAACAGCATGTTCCTGACCCTGACCACGACGAGTTTTGCCTTGGCCTTGTACATCAAGAAGAAGCTTAGAGATAAAGCCAATCTGCGTTTGCAACAATACCGTGAATTGCAAGATCAGGCTAAAACGAAAGTGTCAGACCTGACTAATCTTAAACATCGTTAATTTAAAGCTCAGCCTGCCGATGATTTTTTGTTAGTAAGAAATTTTGAGTTCGGGTTTAAACTTTGATATTAAAAGGAACAGATCAGGTTAAATAACCTTTTTTGGCCTGAATCGCTTCAGGTAAACCTTTACCCAAAGAGCTTAAGGTTTCCCGTTCTACCAGTCGTACCATTGAATCGAGTGGCAGATCATTATCCTGTAGCCCAAAAGGCTCTTCTAGCTCAGCACTGAGCTCATCTAGGCCTAAGAGCATATAAGCAATCAACCCGACCAGAATCGGCGTCCACAGGCCCAGATTGGCCTGCAAACTAAAAGGTAAAATAAAACAGAACGAATACACTGCACGATGTAACAGTACCGAATAAGAAAATGGCAATGGCGTCGACAGTATCCGGTCACAACCGGCCTGAATATTGCCCAAGGCCACAGTATGCTGATTCAAATTGTTATAAATAATATCGCTGATGTTGCCCTGCTTATATTGCTGAACCAACTCCTTTTGCATCTGTTCCAGCACCCATTGTGAAGGATTGATTTGCACGAGCAACTGATCGAATGCCATATTTTCAAAATGCGTGGTTGTTTGGTAATGCTGAATACTTTGTACTTGCTGTCTGAGCCGGTCACGCAACAGATGGCTAAACAGCATCATGCGATATAACAAGACCTCGCGGGTCTGATCATCCAGCACATGGCTGTCCCGGCATAAATGACGTGTGGTGGCGATTAGCGCTCCCCAGAGCTTGCGCCCTTCCCACCAGCGCTCATAACATGCCGTATTTCTAAAGCTGAGAAAGATCGAAAGAATCACACCAAAAATGGTAAAGCCGATTGCGGGTACGGCAGGAAGATTCACAAAATGTGCCTGACTCAAATAGACCAGTAGGCCGGAAATAAAGACCACCAAGACTAAAGCCGGCAATACCTTAGGCAAAATTGTGCCCTGCCAGGCAAACAGTAAACCGATACTATTGTTTTTATCACGCACAATCATGGCATTTTCCCTGCTGTATTGAAAAAGCCCAACCGAAGTTGGGCTTTTAATATCTGATTTAAACCTGATTATTTGCCTGGCTTGAAACTGTCTTTCAAGTCAAGAATACGGTTAAATACTGGTTTCTTGCTATTATGATCGTATTGATCGGCAACGAAGTAACCTTCACGCTCAAACTGGAAGCGATCTTCCGGTTGAGCTTGCGCCAATGCCGGCTCAATCACGGCTTGAACCACCTTTAATGATTCAGGGTTCAGGTTGGCCAGGAAGTCATCACCCACTTCAGGATCCGACTCAGTGAACAGACGTTCATAAATACGGACTTCGGCAGGCACACCTTTAGTCGCAGATACCCAGTGAACCACGCCTTTCACCTTGCGGCCTTCAGGGTTCTTACCCAAAGTTTCAGGATCAATCGAACATTTCAGCTCAACCACTTCACCATTTTCATCTTTAATGACTTCATCACATTTGATCACATAGGCATGACGTAAACGTACTTCACCACCTGGAATCAGACGTTTAAAGCCTTTTGGTGGTTCTTCCTCAAAGTCTTTACGGTCAATAAACAGCTCAGTGGTTAAAGGAATCACGCGTTCGCCCATGTCCACGTTCGGATGACGTGAATGGGTCAGATCCATATCGGCTGGCAAGTTGCTTAAGGTCACTTTCAGTGGATTTAACACGGCCATACCACGCGCTGCGGTATTTTCCAGAGACTGGCGGATGCAATATTCCAGCATCGCGACATCGACAATACTACCATCCACTTTCGATACACCGACACGCTGGCAGAAATCACGCAGACCTTCAGGTGTAAAACCACGGCGACGCATACCGACTACAGTTGGCATACGTGGATCGTCCCAACCATTCACATGAGCACCTTCAACCAGTTTACGTAATTTACGTTTCGAGGTGATAGTGTAATCCACATTCAAACGGCTAGATTCGTACTGACGTGGCACAGATGGTGATTTAACCTTTGCCACCACCCAGTCATAGAACGGACGGTGATCCTGGAACTCTAATGTACAAAGCGAGTGGGTAATGCCTTCAATCGCATCAGACAATGGATGCGCATAGTCGTACATTGGATAAATTTTCCATGTATCGCCCGTCTGATGGTGCGCTGAATGCAAAATACGATACAAGATCGGATCACGCATATGTACGTTCGGTGAGGTCATATCGATTTTAGCGCGTAAAACAGCCTGACCTTCAGCATATTCGCCGCTACGCATCTTCTCAAAACGTTCCAGATTCTCTGCAACAGTTGCATCACGTTGTGGCGAGTTCTTACCCGGCTCGACAAAATTACCGCGGTTTAAACGGATGTCTTCGGGGCTTTGTAAATCCACATAGGCATCACCCTGTTCAATCAGCTGAACCGCCCATGTATAAAGTTGATCAAAATAGCTCGATGCATAGCGCGGCTCGCCCTCCCACTGGAAGCCCAACCATTTCACATCATTGGCAATACCATCAACATATTCCTGTTCTTCAGCATCCGGATTGGTATCATCAAAACGAAGATTACACACCCCCTGGAATTCTTCAGCAATCCCAAAGTTCAAGCAAATTGCTTTCACATGGCCAATATGTAAGTAGCCATTTGGCTCAGGCGGAAAACGCGTGACGATCTGTTGGGTACGACCAGCGGCTAAATCATCCGTAATGACCTGACGTACAAAGTCCAAGCCCGGTTGTTGTTCTTGCTGCTGCACTGAATCGACTGCATTGTTCTTTTGGGTCGGGTTCTCGGGCAGAGATGTCACAACATCATTTGGCTTCATGATCAATCATTCACTTCTAAAGTTAAAAAGGGATTAACGAATATTTAATCGCACAGGTTGTACGCATATTCATTATCAAAGTTCCTTAGTTTAACTAGAGGTGAATAATCTCTCAACCGCTAACTATGGTATTTGATTTCAATTCACCCATTTTAAAAAATGAAAATACGGCGAGTTGCCTGAAACTAAAATATCAGTGCCTGTACAAGCAGTAAAATCATTAATTTACGCCAATTCAAAATAGGGTGCCTGATAGGGCAATATCTGAAATGCCTTGATAAATCAACGTATAAATAAGGTACTATTTTTATGCTTTTAACAAAGAAAATAATGTTTTTACTTGCCTAGTCGATTGTAGTTTGCTTATGCTTCACTCATTCAGAAAAAACCATGGCACTCGTCCATGATTAGGAGATTACACAATGAGTTTTCCTCAAGTCGAATTAAACACCAATAAAGGTCGTATTGTTCTTGAACTCAATGCTGAAAAAGCACCTAAAACAGTGGCTAACTTTTTAGAATATGTGCGTGACGGTTTTTATGACGGCGTAATTTTCCACCGTGTGATTGATGGTTTCATGATCCAGGGTGGTGGTATGGATGAAAACTTCAAAGAAAAAGCGACCCGTGATGCAATCGAAAATGAAGCAGACAATGGCTTAACTAACGATTTGGGCACAATTGCCATGGCGCGTACGCAAGCTCCACATTCTGCATCTGCTCAATTCTTCATTAACGTTGGCAACAACGCATTCCTCAACCATTCTGGTAAAACAGCACAAGGTTGGGGTTATGCAGTATTTGGTAAAGTGACTGACGGCATGGACATTGTCAACGAAATTAAAGGCGTTCGTACTGGCAACCGTGGCTACCACGCTGATGTTCCACTAGAAAATGTGGTTATTGAGTCTGCAAAAATCATTTCTGAATAATTAATCTCCCTAAATCCCTCTTTAAAAAAGAGGGACTTTCCTTCCTGAATAAAATTTAAAGCACTGCTTTAAATGAAGTACAAGTAAGGGAGGTTAGGTGGGATTAAAAAATAAGGAAAAGATTCGTGACCTATCTGTTTATCTCAGATTTACATTTGTCACCTGATCACCCTCGACTTGTTCGGGGGTTTTTAGATTTATTGACCGAATATCAAGATCAAAATACCCGATTGTATATTTTGGGTGACTGGTTCAATGCCTGGATCGGTGATGACTATACAGCCCCATGGCTGGACGAAATTATCACTGCCTTAAAACAGTTTATTCAGGCTGGCAATCAGGTATATTTTCAGGCAGGCAACCGGGATTTTGTTCTCGGCAGCAAGTTTTTAGCTCAATTTGGCGGAAAGCTGCTTCCTGAGATAGACCAACTGAACATTGCAAGAACACGTTTTCGCCTGGAACATGGTGATGCACTGTGTACCGATGACATCGCTTATCAGCGCTTTAAAAAGATTATCCGGCATCCACTTCTGCTAGGCTTATTAAAGCGTACACCGCTGTCTTTCCGTAAAAAATTAGCCAATGGCTTTCGTCAGCAAAGTCATCAGGCGCAGCAGTTTAAAAGCTATGAAGTGATGGATGTTAATGATCAGGCCGTTGAGCTGGCATTACAAGACGTTGACGTATTGATCCATGGCCATACGCATCGCGCAGCCATTCATCCGCTAGGTCAGAAAAAAAGAATCGTACTGGGTGACTGGAAGGAAGACAGTGCCGAGATACTGGAAATTCAGGAAAACCAAGATTTCGAGACCCTAAAACTAAAAAAGTGGCGATATTAATCGGCCACTTTTTTTAAGATATGTGTTTGCTTAGCACAGACGATAAAGCTTATTCACACCGGTATAGAAACTTTTACCATCAAGGTTAAACAGAATTTCTTCACCTGTTTGTAGCTGGATCATTTTTCCAACTTCTACCCAGATAAAACCATCCTGAGTGTTTTGCTTACGCTTTAAAGGAACCAGTTTAACATTAATTTCGCCACCATTTACGGCTGTAGCGGTATGCCATTCATTTAATATATTCAAAATATTTACTCATAAAATGAGCTTTTTGTGACTGTACAAAGAGATTAAGAAAACCAAATTTGTATAATAATTCTGTAGTTACTAGATGTTATTCAAGCTCAAGCTTGAACCAAAAGTGAATCACAATTAGCTAGAAATAATAAAAGCGGGAACTATACCCGCTCGAAGTATCTATAAGTATACATGCTTATTTAATAGAAAGCAAACATACATTGTCATTACAAATAAAGATTAACCCTATTCTTTTAAATAATTATTTTGCACACTTTATCAGCGCTATTCTCTAAGCTGTTTTTCGTACAAATTGTTCCTCTTTGTAGCGGTTCATTAACATTCACTTGGATTTAAATAACCAGATTATTCCTGATAGAAAATAAAAATCTCTACAGCCTATTAACTCAGATTCATTTCCGGCATTTTACAGTCCAATCCACCACGCGATTTGCTGCCAGGTCTTCAGTTTATCTTTAAAATAATTGTAAACCGCATTCACTGCCCCATTTGCACATTGCCGGCGATACTTACTCTTCCACGCTTCTTGCTAAAAAATGCCAATAGACAAAAACCGGGTTTTCATCTGATTCAACACTAAGTTTTGCTTGAATCTATATCAAGATCATTAAACAACAGACTTTGCCTGATGCTGTTTTATTGTAATAATCTCCAGATCTGAAAAATTTTATAGATCCAGAGCATCTACCCTCATTTTATTTAAAAAAATTGGAGTCCATTGATGGATTTACTCAAGATCACACAGACCCGCTATGCCACCAAAGCCTATGATCCTAGCAAGAAAATCCCGGCAGCCCAGTTTGAACGTTTATTAGAAGTTTTGCGTTTTGCACCTTCCTCAATCAATATTCAGCCTTGGCATTTTTTTATTGCCGATCATGATGCCGCCAAACAGCGCATTGCCAAAGCCTTGATCGGTACTTATGCCTACAATGCACCCAAAGTTCTGGATTCTTCGCATACTATTTTATTTTGCACCAAAGCCGATATTAATGAGCTGCATCTGGAAAACTTACTGAATCGCGACGATCTCAGCGGGCGTTTTAAAGATGAATCGGCCAAAGAAGGCCAGAAAAATACCCGTGCAGGCTATATTCATTATTATCGTAATGAAAAAGGTGATATTCAGCGCTGGGCTGAAAATCAGACCTTTATTGCGCTCGGTCAGATGCTGTTGGCTGCCGGAATTGAAGGTGTCGATGCCACACCAATTGGCGGCTTTGATGAAGAGATAATTAGTGAAGAATTACAACTCGCAGAACAGGGTTTAATTCCCTCTGTCTTGCTGACTTTGGGTTATCGCAGTGAAAATGACTTCAATGCCAAACTGCCGAAATCACGTCTACCTGCTGAAGACATTTTCACCAAACTGTAAGGATTTTATGCTATAAAAGGGGCCAGGCGCCCCTTTCCATATCAGTTCGGGCCTATTTTTTGCTTTATTTAATTGTCATCCAATAGAATAACAATAGAGGTCATCTATGTCGCTCCTTACCTCCAAATCCCTGAAATTTGCATGCCATCATTGCGATAAAATTTATCTCCAACACTATAAAGATCAACAGCATCGTTATCCGCACTGTCCTGACTGCCAACAGGCGGGTTTACTGCTTGGACTGGCCGAGGCAGGCGACCTGCTGCGACATCCGATTGAATTTGCATCGTCTTATGTCAAACAGACATTGCATAAGCTAGGCAAATCACACTAGTGAGACCTAGCAGTAAACCCGCGGCACTTGCAGGTTTGAGTCGCTCTTTAAAGAACATCAGACCTGCAATGACTCCAAATACCACCACCAGAATATTCATGCCAGCAAAGACAATTGCCGGCGAATCCTTGAGCAGCATATGAGCTTTGACATAAAACGCAATATTGGCAAAATTCAGCACACCCAATAACAGACCAGCGCCGATATTCTGTATCGACCCCAAGCTTTTATATTTAAGTAGTAGATAGCCCATCGACATGATCAGAGCGCAAATAAACATCAGATTGAGTGCAACGGCGAACTGCAAACCTAAACTGGTTGTATATTTTAATAATACATCAATCAGTGCATAACCCACCCAGACCAGCCCCAGATACAACATGCCCTGACTGCCCTGTCCTGATCCTTGCCGATGTGAAAATAAAATACACAGCACTGCGCCAATACCTAGGGCAATACCGAGTATTTTCAGCTGATTAAACTGTTCCTGAAAAATAAAATAAGCCGCCGCCAGTGACAAGACTACAGAAAGCCGCTGGGCGATTTCTGTTTTTAAAATTCCAGCGCTTTCTAAGGCTTTGGCCAGCAACAGAAATACGCTCGGAAGCAAAATACCCAATGCCAGAATGAGGAACCATGGTGTCTGGCTTGGCGAAATATGCTGGATATCCGGCTTGAACCAGAAAAAGCACAACAAGCTGGCGGTGGCATAATTCCAGCTAATCATGTGGATCGGACTCAGTCCTCTGTTTTTGGCGACTTTTAATAATATTGAGACCACAACGCTACACAGCGCTGCTGCGAAAATCAGTTCCATATGCTGCTCTTATTCTTGATCTTTATCAGTCTACAAAAAAGCCCACATTCGCTGTGGGCTTTTTCTATAAATGATTCACTGGGAATTATTTATTATAGTACGACACCATTTTCTCTAAAGAAATTGGGCGAATCTTGTCTGCATTACCGGCAGTACCAAATGCTTCATAACGATCGATACAGATTTGCTTCATGGCATCAACCGTTGCGCTGAAGAATTTACGAGGATCGAATTCGCTTGGTTTTTCTGACATCATACGACGCATTGCACCTGTAGATGCTAAACGCAAGTCAGTATCGATGTTGATTTTACGCACGCCATGTTTGATCGCTTCAACCAGCTGCTCAACCGGAACACCATAAGTTTCCTTGATGTCGCCGCCATACTGGTTAATTACTGCCAACCACTCTTGTGGCACAGAGCTTGAACCGTGCATAACCAAATGCGTATTTGGAAGTGCCGCATGAATTTCTTTAATGCGGTCAATCGCCAGAATATCGCCTGTAGGTGGACGCGTAAATTTGTACGCACCGTGTGAAGTACCTACAGCAATCGCCAGCGCATCCACATTGGTATCTGCAACGAAACTACGTGCTTCTTCAACTGAAGTCAGGAGTTGAGAATGATCCAGTACGCCTTCTGCGCCCACGCCATCTTCTTCACCCGCCATACCTGTTTCAAGACTACCTAAACAACCGATCTCCCCTTCTACAGAAACGCCACATGCATGTGCCATTTGAACCGTACGACGAGTCACATCAACGTTGTATTCGTATGAAGTTGGGGTTTTGCCATCTTCACCAAGTGAGCCGTCCATCATCACTGATGAAAAGCCGAGCTGGATTGAACGTTGGCAAATGTCAGGGCTGGTTCCGTGGTCTTGGTGCATTACCACTGGAATATGTGGCCATTCTTCAATTGCAGCCAAAATCAGGTGACGCAAGAACGGAGCGCCTGCATATTTACGCGCACCCGCAGATGCTTGTACGATAACAGGTGAATTGGTTGCATCTGCTGCAAGCATAATTGCACGCATTTGTTCTAAGTTGTTTACGTTAAATGCTGGTACGCCGTAAGCATGTTCGCCGGCGTGATCCAAGAGCTGGCGCAATGAAATAAGAGCCATAATATCCTCCCAGTGAATGCCACATATTCTACATGTTCAAAGGTTTCAATTCAGCAACAAATAACACTATTTAAAAAAAATCCCTGCTTTTGCAGGGATTTTGTCTCACATGCACTGGATTAAGGTGCTACAGGCTCAGAAGTCGCTGCAACTGACTGGTCTGCAGTTGCTTCATCTGCTGGCGCATTGGCAATTTCAGCTGGAATATCGGTATTTTTTTCATCTAAAACTGGCTGGTCAATAGCATCAATGGCTGCTTGCTGCTCTGGCGTTATAGTCTCATTGGCTACTGCTGCCGAGCTTTCTGTTTCAGCGACCGGTGCATTTTCCTGTTTCGCACATGCAGTCAGTGCCAATGATGCAGCGAATAAAGCCGCCAAAGTTAACTGTTTTTTCATCACGTGATCTCATCATTTGGTGATTTAATGACTGCATCTTATGACAGATTTATTGCATTTTCATGACGAAGCTATGAAGGGTAAGTTTTCATTGTCAAAAAAATGACATAAAAAAGCTGGCACTTGGCCAGCTTTTTAGCTTAGGACATGCAATCAAGCACGTTCTAAGAGTACGGCAACTGCAGGAAGGGTTTTACCTTCAACGAATTCGAGGAATGCACCACCACCCGTAGAAATATAGCCAATTTTATCTGCTACTTCGTACTTGTCGATTGCAGCTAATGTGTCACCACCACCCGCGATCGAGAAACCGGCAGATTCAGCAATCGCTAAAGATAAAGTTTTGGTACCTTCGCCGAATTGATCGACTTCAAACACACCCACCGGGCCATTCCAGAGAATGGTTTTAGAGGTTTTCAGGATTTCTGCAAATGCTTTCGCAGTTTCCGGACCTACATCCAGAATCATGTCGTTATCAGCAACATCGGCAACATTTTTCACAGTTGCTTTCGCAGCAGCCAATGAACCCAGGAAATCTTCAAAGTTGATTTCAGAAGCATCGGCAACCACAACGTCAGTTGGAAGTGGCACTGATACTTTTGCAGCAATGGCTTTTGCAGTATCGATCAGATCTTTTTCACACAGTGACTTACCAACGTTATAGCCTGCCGCAGCAAGGAAAGTATTGGCAATACCACCACCCACGATCAATTGATCGCAGATGTCAGACAGTGAAGTCAATACATCAAGTTTAGTCGATACTTTAGAACCCGCAACAATTGCCACCATTGGCTTTTCAGGTGTCTTAAGTGCACGGCCTAGTGCATCAAGTTCAGCTGCCAATAAAGGACCTGCTGCTGCAACTTTAGCAAGACGCGCTACGCCTTCAGTCGATGCTTCTGCACGGTGCGCTGTACCGAATGCATCCATCACGAATACATCACACAGCGCTGCATATTTTGCAGCAAGTTCAGGATTGTTTTTCTTCTCACCAACGTTAAAACGGCAGTTCTCAAGTAACACAACTTGACCCGGCTGAACCTCAACGCCATCTAGGTAGTCGGTAAATAATTTTACGTCTTGACCCAAAGCTTCAGTCAAGTAAGCCGCTACAGGTGCAAGCGATTGTTCAGCTTTAGGCTCACCTTCAACCGGACGACCAAGGTGAGAATACACCATCACTGCAGCGCCTTTTTCAACTGCTGCTTGAATGGTTGGCAATGCTGCACGAAGACGCGCATCGCTGGTGATCACACCATTTTTAACAGGAACGTTTAAATCTTCACGGATCAGAACACGTTTACCTGCTAAATCGAGGTCAGTCATACGCTGAAAGTTCATGTAGAGCTCACTTTATAGATATTAAAACCAGCCGATTTTAAATGATTATGCAGAAAAAGGTTAGCATCTTTTGCAGAAAACATTCTGAATGCCAAAGTTTTGTTATGATAGAAAAAAGCTTCTTTTAGATTCAGTGCCTATGTCGATACATCCTGATCCAAATCTTAACCGTTTGAATGTGTTAGGTGAGCCTTTATCAAGCTGCTGCTTCGATCCGATTACCGGTTATTTCCGCAATGGCTTTTGCCATACTGCGACCACTGATCTGGGGCAGCATACGGTATGCGCGCAGATGACGTCGGAATTTCTCAATTTCTCGCAAAAAGTGGGCAATGACCTGATCACACCTTTGCCAGAGCTGGACTTCCCTGGCCTGCAACCCGGTGATTTCTGGTGCCTCTGCGTGACACGCTGGGTCGAAGCCTATGAAGCAGGTCAAGCGCCCCCGATCAAGCTGCAAGCCTGCCATAAAGCGGTGCTGTCTTATGTACCTTTAAATATTCTTGAGGAATATGCTGTCTAATGAATGCTGTACAGATTATTTTGGCATCCTCCAGCCAAACCCGTAAAGAGTTGATGGATCGCCTGCATATTGATTATATTTCTCTAGTACCGGATATCGATGAATCTCCTCGCGGTGAAAATCACGCAGATGATTTGGCCAAGCGTCTGGCTTTTGAGAAAGCCAAATATATTGCTGAGAAAAATCCTGAAGCGATTGTGATTGGTTCGGATCAGGTGGCATGGCGTGAAGGCGCACCAGATATTTTTATTGGCAAACCTTTAACCCCTGAAAAAGCCATTCGCCAGTTACAGGCCAATTCGGACAAGATTGTCTATTTCAGTACTGCACTCAGTGTGCAACAGCAGGCTACTGGTTATGAACGAACGCTGGTCGAGCACTATAAAGTCAAGTTCCGTAAACTGTCCAAAGCCGAAATTGAACGCTATGTCACGATTGAACAGCCACTGCATTGTGCCGGCAGTTTCAAATGTGAAAGCCTCGGCATCAGCCTGTTTGAAGAAATGATCGGGCAAGACCAGACCACTTTGATGGGCATGCCGATGATCAAGCTGTGTCACATTCTTCGTGAATTGAAAATTTTAGTTCCTTAATCTCCCCTTAATTCAGGCTGTAATCTATGTCTCAATCTTTAGACGTTTTAGGCGGAATCACCGCTGAACAATTTTTGAGTGAATACTGGCAAAAAAAACCGTTACTGGTGCGTAATGCGATGCCTGAAATTGCCAATCTGCTTGAACCTGACGACGTGATGGAACTTGCGCTTGAAGAACACGTCACTGCGCGTTTAATCAAGCAAAAAGACCGTGATCCGAATCAGTGGAGCGTGAAATCTTCGCCTTTACTTAAAGCTGATTTTCAGAAAATGCCCAAGCTATGGACACTTTTGGTTCAGGCGGTAGATCATTATTCATTTGACCTGTCGGAAATGTGGAAAAAGTTCCCGTTTATTCCACAGTGGCGCCGCGATGACATCATGGTGTCTTATGCACCTCAAGGCGGCTCTGTAGGAAAACATTTTGATTTTTACGATGTCTTTCTGGTACAAGGCTACGGGCATCGTAGCTGGCAGCTCGGACAAATGTGTGATGCCGAAACTGCATTGGTTCCGGGTCAGCCACTGAAATTATTGCCTGAAATTGAGGTGAATTTTGACGAAGTTCTGGCACCTGGCGACTTGCTGTATGTGCCACCTGGTTTGGCGCATTACGGCGTTGCAGAAGATGATTGTCTAACCTTTTCCTTTGGCTTCCGTATGCCAAATGTGAGCGACATGATGGACCGTGTTGGTGATAAATTTTCTGAGAATGAAAGTTTACGCAATCCGCTGGTTGATATTATTCGTGACCAAGTCGGAGCCATTGGTGAAGTCAGCGGCAATGAGCTGGAATATCTAAAAGAACAGATCATGCAGCAACTGCATAATTCGAATGTTTTAGAAGATGCCATTATGACTTTAATGTCAGAACCCAAATATCCAGAGAACCTTCCGGAAGCGGAAGAAATCGGCACAGGTGATCTGGAGGAAGCACTGGATCAGGGTTATAGCCTGATGCTCGAACCGGCTTCACGCTTGCTCTACACTGAAGCAGACGGCGATGTTCTGTTCTGGGCCAATGGTGAAGGGATTGAGATCTCTGAGGCATTTACCACAAAACTCAAGCAGCTTGCAGACGGTGAAATCATATTGCTGGATGAAAACTTCGCTGATGAAGATATTCTGGAAGATGTCGCGGCATTATTAAATGATGCGGTACTGATGCTGGTTCCGCCAGCAGAACAAGACTAATTCTAAGCTAAAGCCAAATAAAAAGAGGATTAAATAATGCTCTTTTTATTTGAAAAGATTAGGGTTGATAGAGCTCCAATACGACCTGAATCACTGTATGCCCTTTCTCAGACTCAATCTGAAACACGCCTCCCATACGTTCGACCCGCATTTTCATGCTGCGCATCCCAATACTCAGACCATTTTTTTGCACTATTTCAGCATCAAACCCAACGCCATTGTCCTGAATGCTTAAAGTGAGTTGATGTGGCAGAAAATATTCCAGACTGACTTTCGCCTGACTGGCCTGACTGTGCTTAATGATATTGGTCAGACTTTCTTCGACCACCCGAATCAGGGTCAAACATTGCAATGCGGTCGGTTCACGCTGCCAGACTTTTGGAAATAACCATTCAACCTCAATATTTATCTCTTCCAGCAACTGGGTAAAACGATAACGTACCGGGGCAATCCAAAGTAGCGGGGTTTCCGGTACTTTATTTTCGATAGACGAACCACTATCAATGATTTGTCTGAGATCATCTCTAAGCAATTTCAGCATAGAAAGAAACTGTCGGTTGGGAATGCTGTCAGTACTCTGATCGACCAGAATCATAGAGCGCACAATCGAGCCTCCTAGCCCATCATGCAGTTCATGCGATAAGTTAATCCGCTCCTGTAAGCGGACATTATCCAGCTCCAGTTGATGTTTATCGTTCAGGCTTTTATTCAGATCAGCGCTGACCTGCTGGACTTTACGTTCTAACTGGCTATTAAATTTTTCGATTTTCCTGACATTACGATTCAACCGCGTGGCCATAATCAGCACCACAAACAGGGTAATAATTGGTGAGGTATAGGGTGATAAAGGTGAAAAATCACTAATTGCCGTTTGACTTAAAATGATCAGATCTACGATTACACATAACAAAATCCCCCAGAGACACAGCATCAGGAAAAGATATTCCCCATTGCGGGTTTTAATTGCGTAATAGCTCACATAAATAATACAGCTTATAAATAATCCCACATAGAAAATAAATGCTGTGCCCAGTATCTGCCCCAGATAATCCAAGGAACTCATCACAATCAGCAGAGCAAATAAAAGCGTGATCAGGATAAATCCCCGCTCCACATACTTAAATCTCTGTTTTAAAAAGCGGATCAAATACAGACTAAAACAGTGGATATAGGCAATAAAACAAAGCATATTGGCTTTGCTGGCCGCGATGCTGGAGCGAAACGGAAAGCTTTCTGTGGTCAGCATATTGGAAATAAACAGAATCCATAGGAATGAACTGAGTGCCAGCCAGCCAAAGGTGGTTTCTGAACGTCGAAATTGCCAGACAATGAAGCAGATGATCCCAATCATTGCTGAGAAAATCATATTCATCTGAAACAGCGTGCGGCGATCCCAGATTTCGCCTAAATGCTTCTGGCTATTGACCAGCACATTATTAAATTCAATTTTACCCAGTCCGGCGTTCTGAAAACTATAACCCTGTACATAAACCAGAATTTCATTACTGCCCTTGTTTAAGCCACTGATGGGCAAAATCCAGTAACGCGGCATATTCCAACTTTTTGACAATGGCTCTTGCAGGTGTTGATCTGACCAGAGTAAATCACCATTCAGGAACACGGCGCCGGCCGAATTAATATAATCAATGGAAAAGGCAATCGGTTCTGCAAGACGAATATTGTCTTGGCATGACCAGTCCCAAACAATTTTATACCAGGCCCCACCATGATAATCTTTCCAGTTACGCTGCCAGTTATCCGGCAAACTGACACTTTGCCAGCCAGATGCAGGCATCTGGCTAGGATTTTGCACCTGAACCTTTTGAATGTAGTCAATCTTTACATCACAGAGATCATTGACCTGAAAATGGTCTTGCGCCTGACTCATACCACTTAACAGACACAGCCAGCAGCAAAAGAGCAAAATACCGATCCATTGCAATCTCTGTCGCTGCCTGCTTCCAGAACGAGCTGGATGCATCACAGAATTCCTAAATGCCGTGCGGTACTGACTGCCTTGGTACGCCGACTGACGGACAGTTTCCGGTAAATATGCTTGATATGACTTTCGACGGTATAACGTGACACACAAAGTTGCTCGGCAATCTCTCGATTACTCAGGCCTTGTGCGACCAGTGACAGAATTTCTTTTTCTCGATGGGTCAGCACTTCCTGCTCGGCATCCGAATGGTTGCGTTCGACTGGTGGTGATGAAGCAGGTATAGAAATCTGTTTGAGAATTTCCCGCGCAATAAAAGGATCAATTGGCGCGCCACCCCGTAAAATACTGCGGATCGCCAGAGTGACCTCCACATCATCGCGTTCTTTTAATACATAACCGGTGGCACCCGCCTGAATTGCAGTAAATAAACTGTTCTGCGTACTCCAGGCCGAAACCACCAAAATCAGAGTTTGTGCGTCATTTTCGCGAATTTTTTCAATAATCGAAATCCCACTCCCATCTGGCAGCCCCAAATCGACCAATGCCAGTGAAATCGGCTGTTGTTTTAAAATGAAATATGCTTCTTTAAGATTATTGGCAAAGAGCAGAACATCTTCGCTATAGCCCAAATTGGTTAATATAATTTTTAAACGTCGTTGAATGACATACTCATCTTCAACGATTAATACAGGTACTGGCAAGACTGCCTCTAGTGCTGTCATAAGCACGCCCCTTATATTTATTGTTATGTCACCTTGAAGAGTAAAATATAACCAAAAAAACTCTAAAAATCATGATTTATTTCATTTTTATGCTATTTCTTTCTAGCCTCATAGGGATATTCTAAATACCGTCTGCTTAAAACCAGCATAAAAAAATGCCATCTATGCAGTGAATGGCATTTCTTAAGCACAATTTTAGAGTTTTAATAGGCTGAATATTTTAAGCGGCGCCGTATTGCTGTTTTAAATATTTTACAATCTCAGCTGATTCAAACATATTCACGCCTGTATTTGGATCGACCAGATAAGGAACCTGAATATTATTTCCCATCATTTCAAATAAATGTTCACGCTTCCCGCCTGGTAGTGGTTCATATTTCCCCGGTCTTAAGCGCAACTTGGCTGGCCCATAATCCTGCCAACGTTCTTTGGCGACATTATGAAAAACAAAGGGAATTTCAAGCTCTGAGAGAACGCCACGTACCACTCGGACAAAAGGACTGGCTTCAAAACCCCATAATTCCAATAGCTGTTCCGGTGCCGGACGATCAACCACCTGTTTATTGATCCAGACTCCGCGCGCACCATTAATAATCGTTCCAGCAAAAGCAGCGACTGGAATTTTCGGATAAGTTGCATATTTCTTTGGCGTTTTGCCACTTTTGCCATAATGCTTGAAGAGATGATGGATAATATCTTGCGACTCATACATCTGATCGCCTGTATTTTCATCCACCAAAAATGGAAAGCGAGTCTTGCCGCCCAACTGTTTTACGACCGGACGATATTTCGTACCACCCTTAGGGCACGGATAAACTTCATAGTCCAAATTAAGTAAGGTCAGCACTTCTCGCACCCGACGACAAAAAGGTGAACCTTCAAATTCATAGAGCTTAATTGATTTTTCAGGCTGATTCGGAAATGGCGTTCCAACCATGCCACGTCCTCCTTGGGCGACTGAAGAGGCTAATGCTTGTGCAACCTTGATTTGATGACTCAACATAGTATTTTCCTATTTTTGTTTTATATGAATGAAAGACAGAATCTAAGCATCCTGTCTTTCAGGGTACAAATGAGTTTTGTTGTTATTCTTGCATGCAGAAATGCAGATTCTAGCCGATTAAGCCACTAAGGCTGTTTTGGACACCACAATACCATTATTGTCTGCATAGACATAATCGCCAGCATTAAACGTTACACCACCAAAACAGAGAGAGATATCAACTTCACCCACACCCTTGCGATTACTCTTTTGCGGAATAGCCGCCAATGCATGCACACCAAGATCAAGTTCAGCAATCGCATCGACATCACGCACACAACCATAAATAATCACGCCATTCCAGTGATTTTTTACCGCTGATTCTGCAATCAGGTCACCCATCAAGGCACAGCGCATCGATGCACCGCCATCGACCACCAGTACCTTGCCTGTTCCATCTGTGGCCAGTAACTCTTTCACCCGGGAGTTATCTTCAAAACATTTCACCGTCACAATCTGACCGCCAAAAGTTTTCCGGGCCCCATAACTCTTAAAAAATTTACCGTCCAGACAAGGTGTCACCACTTGAAGCTCTAATTCCGGATGATCATCTAATAAGTCACAGGTGACAAATGCTGCTGTAGACACGGTGTTTCCCCTCATTTCATTTTTTGTATGCGTAAATTATCATAAATTTCAAATTTTACCGTCTGAGTCAGCGCGGCCTCGACCATAGTATGAGCTACCTGCTCGGCTGTCACTGGCTTATAAGCAAAACCATCCGGAATAAAACGCGATATTTTATGATAAACCTGCTGTGCGGCATCCTCCAAAAAACGCTGCTCGGGACGTTCGCCAATTAATAATGAAGGCCGAATCAGGCTGATTTTATCCAGACTCAAGGTCTGTACATATTCTTCTAGCTGGCCTTTAACCTGATTATAATAAAAATGAGACTGGGAGTTGGCGCCCATCGCACTCAACAGCAAGTAATGCGCTGAAGTCTGTTGCAGCAATTCGGCAAAATGGGCATTAATAGTATAATCAATATTATAAAAGGCCTGCTTGGATCCGGCTTGTTTCATGGTACTGCCCAAACAGCTAAAACCGTGACTGTGCTCGCTGACATCCTGATCATTCAGCATCAGAAAATCTTCAAGTACCAATTGCTGGACTTTATCCAAACTATCCAGATCATTTTGATATTTTCTGACCACTGCAGTAATATGCTGGCAAGTTGGCTCGTCTTGCAGACGTTTTAAGAGTTGTTTTCCCACCAAACCGGTGGCACCTATGACGATGGGATGAATCAGCGATTTAGTCATTTTTTATACGATCTCCTAGGTAGAATACTAATCTAACGTTTTCTTTAGAATTTTTCTGCATCTAAAATGTTGTCAAAGCATGTCAAGACTTGACTTCGGTGCTCAGTTTAATCAAAATATGGCACTTGTTTACGGGCTGGTGATAATTCCTCTGATGATGGTTTTCAGTTGAGTTTCAGCCCGCCCAGACCAATCTATTTCAAGGAGTGCACGAGTGGCAAACTCTGCTCAAGCTAAAAAACGTGCTCGTCAAAACGTTAAAGCACGCAAACACAACGCAAGCTTGCGTTCTATGGTTCGTACCTATCTTAAACGTACATTAGCTGCTATCGGCACTAATGACTATGCTGTTGCTACTGAAGCGTACAAAACGCTTGTTCCAGTAATCGACCGCATGGCTGACAAAGGCATCATCCATAAAAACAAAGCAGCTCGTCACAAGAGCCGCTTGAACGCACAAGTTAAAGCATTAGCTAACTAATTTGTTGCAATGAAAAAAGCCCTTTTTAGGGCTTTTTTTTATGTCTGCTAAAAAATGATTCTGTATTTTTCTCATTTTTATTTTCAATTTTTTACTCTGATACAATCCCATATAAAAATTATGGTATTCTCAATCATATTGCTTACATCACTATAATTTTAAGCTTGTCACTATTTTGCTGGCTGTGAAGGGAATAAAAACCATGATTACAAAATATTTACCATCTTTAGAGAAGTTTCTAGCAATCGAACAGCAATATATTGAATACTTTAAGACCCAAGGTGAAAAAGACATTTTAGGCCGGGTGATTTCCAATATGAAAGGCACTGCTGAACTTCAGGCATCTCAAGGCGTAGATGCCTGGTTAGGCTATGGTGTGTATTTGCCCGCAGTAGAATATATCTTTGCCCGATATAAGGTTGAAAATGAAGTAGATTTTTATATACGCACCCGCTATCCCCAACAAGTCGTTGCAGCTTACAGCCTTCCGGAACATGACATCGCAACACTGATCGCCGCCGACAAATATAGTCGCATTCATCAGCAACAGGTTCCAGTCAATAGTCCTCTTTGGCCGCTGAATGATACAGGTGACCTGCTTGATCTCAATGCCTATCCTCAGCGCTTAAAAGCCAACATTTAGAAAAAACAGACCTATATGTAAAAAGCCCAATCATATCTGCGATTGGGCTTTTTATATGATAAATGAATGACCTATTAAATTAAAATTACTGGGAACGCTTAAAATCAGCAATATCTAGCTCATGTACCTGACCACGCCAGATCCATTTCAGTTTTGATTCCAGAAAAACATCGCCCTCGAACCAGACAAACAGACCTTCCATCATTTTGGGCCAGTCTTCTCGGCTGATGTCCTGACGCCCGGACATTACGGCAATCATCGCTGCCAGAATCGTGTCATGACTGACTGCCAGACTCAGCCCATACTTATTTTGCGGATGGGTGTTATAAATCAGTTCCAGCACATCCACCACACCATGAATCGGCTGTTTCATCCCCGGCAAGGCATTATTCACAAAACTGTTCACAAAACCGAGAGCGCCCTGCTTGGCAAAATAAGGACCGGCTTTTTGAATATCCAGCACAAAACTGCCCGGCTCGACCAGCAATCCCTGTTCGATAATTTCAATACGATGGGTATTCTGTTCAGGGGTAACCGCATCTGCACCTTCAATCATGAGCGCAGCAGTATCAATACAGCGCTGGATCGGGCTCGAAATACAGTGATGAATTACACGATCTGTCTGATCAGCCAGATAAGCGCCCCATTCCTGTGCCAGATCCCGCCCCTGACCAGTCAATTGCAGGTCATAACCTGCCAGACCTTGACCCGGAACATCTTCACGAACCGAATGGCGTGTGAATAAGGTGACAGGCGTCTGTACATCAGGCAATAAATCAATTGCACTTAACATACTCGGTGGAAGCAGTTTCAGGGACACGTGACAGCCAACTGGATTGGTAATGAGTTAATCATCACTATACCATGCTCAGGATTTTGCTCAATGCTCGGCCTGCATGTCAGCCACCGCCTGTAATGCAATATTTTTCATATTATTATTTTTATAGGCAATAAATCCGCCATTGAGTAAGGTATCGCGATGATTATAAATAAATGGCCGCCCTTTTAAATCGACCAAACCACCACCAATCCGTTCGAGCATACATTGACCAGCACTGGTGTCCCATTCCGAAGTTGGGTGAAAACGTGGATAGATATCCACCTGATCTTCCAGCATCATACAAAACTTGTAGGCGCTGCCCGCTTTGAACTCTGTATATTCGGTAAGTTTGGCCAGATGCTGTAAATAGTCGACATATTTCGGTTTCTGCTGGCTACTTTGACTCAGACCAATCGCAATTCTTTGGTCTGTTGGCGCTGCTTCATAGCCAAACCACGTATCTCGCTGAAGGTCATATTTATAAGGTAGCCCCTGCTCTGCACAGAAATAAATCATTTGCTGCTCTGGTACTGCCAATATGGCAAAAGTCGTCAAACTTCCACGAACCAAACTCAAATTGATGGTGAATTCAGGCCGCTGATGCAAAAACTCCTTGGTGCCGTCTAGCGGATCTAATAACCAGAATTCTGGCCATGAACGACGCTCATGTTCTTTTCCTTCTTCTGACAATAAGGGCAAGTCTGAAATATCTGCCAAAGCCTGAGTTAGAAAAGTATTGACCCTCAAGTCTGCCTGAGTTACCGGAGAATTATCATTTTTTTGGATGACATCAAAAGCCGCACCAGAACAATAACGCTGATATTCTTCTCGCAAAATTTCACAGGCTTGTGTCAAAATGGGCACAAACTGCAAAATCATCGGATCTTGTGGTGCTGCTATTGCTTTAAACATAGAAAACCTAAATATGTCAAAATGCTCTGAAAAACCTACCATAATTTTCGATATGGATGGAACTTTACTTGATCTTGCCTACGATGATTTCATCTGGAATGAGTTGCTGCCTGTGCGTTATGCTGCCACACATGGCTGTAGCATGGAACACAGTCAGGCGACCCTCTCCGCATTCTATCAGGAACATAATCATACCCTAAACTGGTACTCCTCACGCTTCTGGACGGCTAAAGTCGAAGTTGATGTTCTGGCGATGCAGATTGAACATAAAGACAAAGTCGCCTTACGCCCGTATTGTCTCGAATTACTGGATTATCTTAAAACGAATGGCTACCCGATCTGGCTGGCCACCAATGCCGATTGTGCCGGACTGGCCTTTAAACTGGATCACTTAAATTTAAGCCATTATTTTGATGTGATTGTCAGTTCAGAAACGATTGGGCATGCCAAAGAATTTGTTGAATTCTGGCAAGGCTTGAATGCCATGCATCCCTTCGATCCGCAACATGCTTATTTTATTGATGATACCGAAAAAGTCCTGAATGGTGCCAAAGCCTACGGGATTGAAAACCTGTTCAGTATCCAGCACCCCTCCTCGGCCAAAGTCGCACGCGAGACTTGCAATTATCCGATGCTGCACCAATTAACAGATTTAATCACTTATTTAAATCAGGCTGAGGTAGAGAAAAAATATGCGTAAATCGTCTTTACCCGAAGATGCGGTAGGCATGCGTATAGACAAATGGCTTTGGGCAGCACGGTTTTTCAAGACCCGTTCCATTGCCAAACATGCAATTGAAGGTGGTAAAGTCCACCACAATGGTGAACGTGTCAAAGTATCACGCGAAGTCCGTGTTGGCATGGAACTAACGATTCAGCAAGGCATCGACAAGAAAACCGTCCTGGTGAAAGAACTTTCCGATGTTCGTGGGCCCGCACCTGTGGCACAAAAACTGTATGAAGAAACCGAAGTCAGTATTGCTCGACGGGAATTGATTACCTCACAAAGAAAGTTGCATAATCTAGCTCGTCCCGATCATCGTCCAAGCAAGAAAGATCGCCGGGATATCAGTAAATTTAAAAATGAAAATAGTCAGAGTTTTGATCAGTCATGGTCGTATAATGACGATTAAATTCAAGCGTCAGAATGTGTCGTACATGCGCTGACATTGATAGAACACTAGGGAAAATTCTGTCACTATACACCTGTGGAACGAAGCTCTAATTTAAGACATCCACTTGAGTATGAATTCAGTGACATCGTATTGAGGTTGTAAGATGGATGAGAATAAAAACAAGGCGCTCAATGCTGCCTTAAGCCAGATTGAAAAACAGTTTGGTAAAAACACAGTAATGCGTCTTGGTGACAATACCGTTCAGGCAGTTGAAGCAGTATCTACAGGTTCTTTAACTCTGGATATCGCACTCGGTATTGGTGGCCTACCGAAGGGCCGTATCGTCGAGATTTATGGTCCTGAATCATCAGGTAAAACCACGATGACCCTGCAAGCAATTGCAGAATGTCAAAAAGCCGGTGGTACATGTGCATTTATCGATGCCGAACATGCACTTGATCCGCAATATGCGCGTAAACTTGGCGTAGATATCGACAACCTGCTGGTATCGCAGCCCGATCACGGTGAACAGGCGCTTGAAATCGCGGATATGCTGGTACGCTCTGGTGCAATTGACATGATCGTGGTCGATTCTGTAGCTGCTCTAACGCCACGTGCGGAAATTGAAGGCGAAATGGGTGACTCGCATATGGGTCTGCAAGCCCGTTTGATGAGCCAGGCACTGCGTAAAATCACCGGTAATGCCAAGCGTTCCAACTGTATGGTGATCTTCATTAACCAGATTCGTATGAAGATTGGTGTCATGTTCGGTAGCCCGGAAACCACGACTGGCGGTAACGCATTGAAGTTCTATGCATCTGTACGTCTAGACATCCGTCGTATTGGTCAGGTGAAAGAAGGTGATGAGATCGTTGGTTCTGAAACCAAAGTCAAAGTCGTAAAAAACAAAATGGCACCTCCATTTAGAGAAGCCCTGTTCCAGATTCTGTACGGCAAAGGCGTGAACCATCTGGGTGAATTGATCGATCTGGCTGTACAGCAAGAAATCGTGCAGAAAGCCGGTGCGTGGTATTCTTATCAAGGCGACAAAATTGGCCAAGGCAAGAACAATACCATCCGTTATCTGGAAGAGCATAAAGAAATGGCGCAAACCATTGAAAAGCTGATTCGCGAGCAACTGCTGACCAAAGCCGTGATCACTGAAGAAGATAATAAAGAAGAAGCAGATCTTTTAGATACCTAATCTATTATCTGCCTAGTCTTTAAACATCACGACACAGCGCCCTACGGGGCGTTTTGTTATTATGGGTAGATGATAAAATGCGAGAGAAAGATGTCAGAGGCAAAATTCAGCAAACTGCTCGATTATGAAACTTTAAAACAGCAATTTGGCGATGCTGATGATCAAGCGACCCAGCAAAACACATCGAAACAAAAACCCACTTTCGATTCAGAAGAGCGCCTGTTTGATACCTCTGGTGATGAAAAGAAAAAACCGGGCTTAACTGGCTCGCGTTTGCGTTCTTATGCCTTTGCCGTACTGACCCGCAAGGAATATGCCAAAGCCGAACTGATCGAGAAGCTATGCCTATATGCAGAGGATCGCGATGAAGTACTAGAATTAGTTGAAGAATTATCACGAGAGAATTACCAGAGTGATCAGCGTGTCGCAGAAACCATGCTGTCGAGCCAAAAGCGTAAAGGCAAAGGCCCCAATCAGATTAAAATGAAATTAAAAAACAAGAAAGTTGATACGGCTTTAATCGCAGAAGAACTGAAAGAAACTGACTGGGTGCAGCAAGCCTATGCGCTGAAAGTCAAAAAATATGGGGCGGAAGTTACTAAAGATCCGAAGCTCAAGGCCAAACAGATCCGTTTTCTGATGTACCGTGGTTTTGAAATGGATACGATTATTAAGGCGATTAGCCGTAAAGTGGAAGATTAATTTGTATTCAGATTCATTAATAGACCCACTACAAAAGTGTTTGCATATTGATCTTAAAATGAGAAAATCAGTTCGCTAGCAGAACGAATTATCGGGATAATAAAATATTAAAAATTAGCTGATATTAGAAGTGAGCTTTGAGATTAATAGGCTGGGATAAAATGTTTTTATTATTTAAAAATATGGTGGCAACCCTACCAGCAAAGCTCCGGCACATCATAGTTCTATTACCGTTGCTACCTTCCGGTCCTGGCGGGGTTCATAGAGTACAATTGCGAAGTAACCAGCAGGGCTACCATTACAAAAACAGAGTATAGAGATTTTTAATCAAGTTGCAAGCTTTGTTCCTTAAAATAATCCATCAAGCTATCCGTTTGATTATTTTAAAAACAATATTAATATTTCTGCTGATTTTCAAGCGATCTTCACAATCAATCCATCAACACCCAGATTCGCATGATCTTTGTAAAACCTTGTTGCAATTTCTAAAAATGCCGTTTTTAATGTGTGCAATGTATATGAATGATCTTCTTTAAAAGATGAGCAGCGGATACGTATCTCACAAAGAATTATGGAAATTTTATGATGTTTAAAAAGACCGTATTGTGTGCAGTGACAGCACTCTTTACCACACCGCTATTTGCCAATATTCCAATTGAATCGCGTGGCTTGAGCCAGACTGCCAATCAAGCGTCAATGAATACCCAGTCTGCGAGTTCTGCCGGCGTATCGACACCTGTGCAAACCAATACCAGCTGGCAGATTATGCAAAAAAACCAGCAACTGGAAAGTGATCTGCGGATCTTGCGCGGCAAAATGGAAGAACAGGAAAATGAAATTGCCCAACTGAAAAGCGAACTGACCAATCGCTATGCCGATCTCGATCAGCGCCTGGAACTGTTACAGCAAAAAATTGAACCGGCTGAAGAAAACCCAACGGAGGACAACCCACAGGATAGTTCTCCCAGTTTAAATGCGAATGAGATCAATACAGCGAGCAGCGGACAACAGCCCACCGAGCTGGACAAAGCAGCCTATACAGTAGCCTTAGATGCCTATAAAAATGGCGGTGCAGCCAAAGCCATTGCACCCATGCAGAACTTTATTAAAAACAATCCGAATAGTGTGTATATCAGCAATGCCTATTTCTGGTTAGCAGAATTCAATCTGGCCATCGATCCGCCAAATTTTGAAGAAGCAAAACGCAATTACACCATTGTGGCAGACCGCTATCCAAAGTCGACCCGTGCTTCGCGTGCGCTTTATCAACTGCATAACATTAGCAAGGACGTCGAGCAAAAACCGGCCATTGCCACCCAGTACAAGAACAAATTACTCAGTAATTACCCGCAATCTGAAGAAGCTAAATTTTTTAAGTAATAATCTTCTAGATAACCCTTAATTCAGCAATAAAAAAGACACCTTAAAGGTGTCTTTTTTACTTGAAATATTTTAGCGCACAATGCCACGCTTGGATTGTTCAAGAGAATCAATCAAACGTTGTGCTTCGGCAACTTCCGGCAAGATATCTTTACGAATCTGCTCGATTGCTTCCTGCGTGGTTAAACCTGATTTATAAATCAGTTTAAAGGCAGTACGCAAACCGTCAATTATGGCCTTAGACCAGCCCTTACGACGCATTCCCTCAATATTCATAGCAAAAGCGTGCGCAGGATTACCTGACACCATCACATAGGCCGGCACATCTTTCAAAATCAGTGATGCTCCGCCAATCATGCTATAAGAGTCAATCTTGCAGAATTGATGAATCCCTGAGTTTCCACCAATGACCACATAATCCCCGACATGAACATGTCCAGCCACACCGACATTATTGGCAAAGATATTGTGATCACCGACCATGCAGTCATGGGCAATATGGGTGTTGACCATTAGAAGATTATGACTGCCAATCTTGGTTAAACCCTGATCCTGAACGGTACCACGATGCAAACTACAATGCTCACGGATCTTGTTGTGATCGCCAATCTCAAGCCAGGTTTCTTCACCGGCATACTTAAGATCCTGACAAACCTCGCCTACACTGGCGAACTGGAAAATTTCATTATATTCACCTATACGCGTATAGCCACCCACCACTACATGTGAATGAAGTTTGCTACCCGCACCAATAGTGACGTTTGGCCCAATAATACAGTATGGACCAATTTCTACATCAGCAGCGATGACTGCTGATGCGTCAATAATGGCAGTTGGATGAATAAGGGGATTATTGCTCATGCCTGCTCGACTTTTTGATGCGAAACCATAATTTCCGCGGTTGTTGCGACGACGCCATCTACAGTGGCAATACAATTATATTTGTAAATGCCGCGCTTTTGCATCACCAATTCAGCTTTTAATACCAATTGATCGCCTGCAACCACCTGTTTTTTAAACCTAACCTTCTCCGCACCGGCAAAAAGGAACAATGAACCCGCACTTGGTGTTTCATTGTTCATCACAAAACCCAGAATTCCCGAGATTTGTGCCAGTGCTTCAACAATCAGCACACCCGGCATAATTGGATAATTCGGAAAATGGCCTTGCAAAAACTCTTCATTAATTGAGACGTTTTTATAACCAACAATGCCATTTTCGGTAATCTCGACCACGCGATCAACCAATAAAAATGGATAACGATGGGGCAAATATTCACGAATCTTTTGAATATTCATTGGCAATTCAGGTTTCGTGAATGTAGGCAAATTCGACTCTGTCATCATAATTATTTACGCAACTTAAATGTTGATTCAATGGACTCAATTTGAGATTGCATATGATCTAGTCGTTTCATCACCTGGGTCAATGGCACATCTGCTAATTGTTTAAAACGCACAGCAGCACGTTTCCAGTGCAAACTTTCCAACATAGGTGTACCAGAAGAATAACTGCCCGCCTCAGAAATATTTTTTGTCACCATTGACATGCCAGTAATTGTGACATTATCTGCGATATTAATGTGCCCTACTACCCCCACCGCACCTGCAAATACACAGTTTTTGCCAATTGTAGTGCTTCCGGCGATTCCGCATTTTGCTGCGAGTGCGGTATTGGCACCAATCTTGACGTTATGCGCGATTTGCACAAGATTATCAATAATCACACCCTGTTGCAAAATCGTATCATCCAATGCACCGCGGTCTATACTACAGTTTGACCCGATACGCACATCATCAGCAATACGCACAGAACCAAGCTGGGCAATACGATGCCATTTACCTTGATAAGGTGCAAAACCAAAACCTTCGCTGCCAATCACGGTATTGGCATGAATACGAACGCGATTGCCAATTTTGGCGCCACCCGTCAGCGTCACATGCGCATCAATAAAACAGTCCTGACCGATTTCCACATCATTATCGACATGTACATGAGGCTGAATAACGGTATTGGCGCCCACAACACAATGCTCGCCAATCACCACATAGTGTCCAATATACGCATCATCGGCGATGATCGCTGAAGGATGAATTTGAGCAGTACTTTCGATACCACGCTGGGTATTTTTTTTCTCAAATACATGGGTCAGGATCGCAAAAGCCAGATAAGGATTTGCAACAACAATAAAGTTTTGATGTGACGTTATTTGTTGTTTCAGTTCAGCCGTGACAATTAAAGCAGCTGCCTGACTTTGATTGGCTTGCTCTACATATTTGTCTGCATTGACGAATGCCAAATCTTGCGATGTCGCATGCTCAAGACTGGCCAAAGCGCTCAAACGCAAATCTGCCTGACCTACGCACTCGCCTTGAACCAGGCGAGCAAGGTCAGCTAACTGAAGCTGTTGATGATTCATTGATTACTTAATTGCATTAACCTTTTGAATCATTTTATCAGTTAAATCATATTTAGCGTCATAAGCAAGTGCTGAATTTTTATTTAAAACCACATCCAGGTTATTTTCTTTACGTAATTGTTCAGCAATTTGCTTTACACGTGCATCAAATACCGTCCGAATTTGCTGAATCGAACTCTGAACATTACTCTGCACAGATTGTTGCAACTGATTCAATTCCTGAAATTTAGCCTGATATTGCGTAGACATCTTCTGCTTTTCAGCATCGCCCAGTTTGGTATTAGACTGAGCACGCTGCTGCAAAGCTTCCAGTTCTTTACTGAGTTGTTCAATCTTGCTGGTTTGTGGCTGAATTTTTTGTTGAAATGCCGTGTTTTGCTGTTTCAGATAAGTACTGCCTTCGACTACACGCTCCAAGTCAATCACACCAATACCAGCTGCTTGAGTCAAAGGTGCAACACTTGCCAAAGCCAGGCTCATCGCCATGATCATTTTTTTCATATTCTTACTCATTCAAAAAAATTTGCTCATAAAGCCTCGCAACCTCATGAGCAAAATCTATATTCAGGATTAGCTAATAATCTTAGAAAGTACGGCCAATTTCGAACTGGATATTTTTAATTTCATCACCATCTTTCTTATTCAACGGATAAGCATAGCTCAGTGACAATGGGCCAATCATGGTAATCCAGGTGAAACCCGCACCGACGCTATAGCGCATATTGCCTGCATCGAAACCGAAGTTATCTTTACAATATTGACGTAAGTCACCAGATTGTGAAACATCGCAGTTTGTATCGAAAACTTGTGCACCTTCGGCAAAAATCACTGGACGTACCTGACGTGCCCAATCGCCTTTAAATGGCACTGGCAGTACCAGTTCAGTACCAAACTGAACCAATGCATTACCACCAACCTCCTCTAGATCAAAGTCACTAATGCCTGCATTTTCTGCATAGACACTGTCATATTTTGGACCTAAAGTACTGTTTTCATAACCACGCACTGAACCAAAACCGCCAGCATAGAAGTTTTTATAGAATGGTAAGTCATTACCATAGCCCAACTTCCCATAACCGCGCAGCACAAAATCTTTGCCTAGCGGGAAGAAAGCCTGAGCATCATAAGTCACTTTTTGATATTCAACATCACTACCTGGCAAGGCTATTTCAGCATTGACACGATGTGACATTCCTGTCGTCGGAAACATTGGACGGTTTAAAGTATTGTAAGACCAGCCTAAGTTTAAGTTATATGTTAAAAATTCACCTTGAAAGCGGTCTGATTTTAAATCAGTTTTACAAGGATCAGCATTGTCGATACAGTAAGGACTTTGGCCTATTGACTTACCGTCATTTGCTAATAGGTAATCACGAACATAGGTGGAAACACCATTACCAGTCGTTACTTCAGTATTGTCGACATTTAGGCCTAAGCTAACACTCTGGTTTTCATCAATTGGATAACCGAAGTTGATTCCACCACCTAAACTATCTGTGACATAGTTGTTGACGTTATAGTTATCATCGAGCTTGGTTTTACGGTAGTACATGTTATAGCCGCGACGTACACCATCAATGGTAAAGTACGGGTCCATCACACTCAGATTATAATAATCTTGGGTTTCAGAACGCGACAAGTCGATCGATACACTATTACCAGTGCCCAGGAAGTTGGTCTGACTTAAACCTGCCTGGAACGTCACACCGCCACTTTGCGAGAAACCCACTGCCAAGGTACTGGTACCTGAATGCTGTTCTTCTACTGCGACATTTAGATCGACCTGATCCGGTGAACCCGGAATACGTGCAGGCTTGATATCGACTGTTTTAAAGAACCCGGTACGTTCCAGACGGACTTTAGACAAGTCAATTTTTTCATTACTGGCTAAAGCACCTTCCATCTGGCGCATTTCACGACGCAATACTTCATCTGCAGTTTTGGTATTACCGGTAAAATTAATACGTCGTACTGTAACTTGCTGACCCGGATTGATATAGTAATTTAAATCAACCTGTTTGGTTTCATTATTAATTTGAGGAACAATATTCACTTCTGCATAATAATAACCAGCATTACCATATTTACGCTGTAATAGCTGCTTAACCACATTTACTTTTTCTTGCGAATAAGTTTCACCTTCTTTAAACAGCTGTAAGGCTTGCAATTCTTCAGTTTGATAAAGTGCATCACCTAAATATTTGGTTTGACCAAATTTAAATTGTTCGCCTTCATCTACAGACACTTCAATAAAGACATTCTTTTTATCTTCACTCAAGTTCAAACTGGAATTGGTAATATTAAAGTTAATATAACCCTGGTTCAGATACATAGCACGCAATGCTTCAAGGCTTGCAGCCATTTTTTCACGTGCATAACGGTCATTACGTGAAATCACCGAGTTCCAGCTACTTTCTTTAACAGCAAATACCTGTTTAATATCTGATTCTTTGAAAACAGTATTGCCAATGATATTGATATCAAAAACTTTTGCGGCTTTACCTTCAATAAAATCAATCTGCAATTCAACCCGGTTATTCGGTCTTGCTGTCGTCGTGACTGTAACATCTGCATCATAGCGACCTTGCTGCATGTATTGCTGCTCAAGCTCGGTTTCGACTGTCTGTAAAGCAGATTTTTTCAGCACTTCACCTTCAGCCAGACCCATTTTTTTCAGGCCATCTTCAAGTGCTTCCTTTGGAATCAGCTTATTGCCTTTCAGTTCGATTTTCGAAATGACTGGGCGCTCTACCACCTGAAAAACTAGAGTATTGCCTTGCTGAACAGCTTTGATGTCATCAAATAAGCCTGATGCATATAAACTGCGAATTGCATTGGCAATGACCGGATCATTGACCCGATCACCACTGTTAATTGGCACGAGGCCATATACATTCTCAGGAGTTAAACGCACTAATCCATCAAATTTTATATCTTGTACAATGAATTCATCTGCTGCATATACTTGTTGTGCTACTGCCATTGCACTAACGAGTGCCAGAGGCATAAATAAATGTGTGTGCTGCATGCCAGTCTTTTCCGCTGTTAATTTATTCCATCTACGTTGTTATAAACGCATAAAATCATTAAATAATGCCAGAAGCATCATACTGCCGAGCAGTACCATACCAATTTTTAGTCCAACCAATTGTATTTGTTCGGAAACAGGTTTACCACGAATTAATTCAACAAAATAGTAAACCAGATGTCCGCCATCAAGCATTGGAATCGGCAGTAGATTTAATATTCCTAAACTTACACTCATTAGCGCCATAAAGGAAATAAAAGTTTCCCAACCCATTTCTGCGCTTTGTCCTGCGACTTTGGCAATGGTGATCGGTCCAGATAAGTTATCCAGTCCAATCATGCCACGTACCATTTTGACAATCGAGTTCAGAATCATCGAAGATAAGTGCACCGTTTTATCAAATGCCATCACCAGTGCTTCAGCTGGATTGTAGTGAATGGTCTGCTTATATTCTGCGGGAATCGAGATTTTACCCGGATCACTTTGTACACCGAGCATACCCGTGACATTGCCCATATTGTCACGCTTGCCCTGTGGCATCACTTCAAGTTGCACCACCTGGTTTTCGCGCAATACATCCATCTTCAGTAATTTTTCTGGTGATGCCTGTACAATTTGTACCACATCAAACCAGTCTTTCATCTGGACACCATCAATGGCCAGAATTTTGTCACCTTGCTTCAGGCCTTGGCGAATTGCTGCACCATCTTCAGTCAGCTTGCTAATCACAGCCGGAATTTCCGGTCGATAAGGCAAGAAGCCCAGACTGTCTAACGGAGATTGACTCTGGTCTTTTAAATAGTCCCGAATCGGTAACTGGAACAGCTTGTTTTCCCCGGCACGTTCTGCCTGAATAGACACTACACCGGTTTCACCCACACGATCCACCAGCGCATAACTCAGTTTTTCCCAGGTTTCGACTGGAGTCCCGTCCACAGCAACAATTTTGTCACCCGGCTGCATTTGTACTTTTGCAGCCGGCGTATCTGGTAAAACTTTACCAACGCGGGTATTCAGCTGCTCTTGTGCCGGTAAAAACAGCACCCAGAATAACAGCACCGCAAGAATGAGGTTGATCAATGGTCCCGCTGCCACAATGGCAATCCGTTTCCAGGGATGCTGACGGTTAAATGCTTTGGGCAAGTCTTCTTCAGCAACATTGCCTTCACGTTCATCCAGCATTTTCACATAACCGCCTAAAGGTAAGGCGGATAGCTGATATTGAATGCCGGATTTTTTTGAGGTCCACTTTAACAGCGTTGGTCCAAAACCAATCGAATACACCAACACTTTAACGCCCAGTTTACGCGCCACAATATAGTGACCAAACTCATGAATCGCAATTAAGGGACCGAGTAACAGGATTGCGGCTGCAATAATAAACAAGGCGTTCATGTCTTAACTTCCTTTATTCACAACATACTGCTGTGATAAACCTCGTGCCATTTGATCTGCCTGCAAGATAGCCTCCAGATCATTTGCCGGCTGATTGTCCATCTGATTCAGGACATGTTCAACCACTTGAGGAATTTGGGTAAACCTAATTTGCTGATGTAAAAATGCGTCAACTGCAATTTCATTGGCCGCATTTAAAATCGTGGGTGCAATTCCGCCGCTCTGCATCGCCTGACGCGCCAACTTTAATGCAGGAAAACGAATCACATCCGGTTCCTGAAAGTTAAGCTGCGAGTGCATAAACAGATCTAAGGGTGGTACATGCGTACTGATTCGCTCAGGCCATGCCAATGCATGTGCAATAGGTGTGCCCATATCCGGATTACCCATTTGTGCCAAAGTTGAACCATCAACGTATTGAACCATGGAGTGAATAATACTCTGTGGATGCACCACGACTGTAACAAATTGTTCTTGAACTGCAAACAAATGACAGGCTTCGATCAATTCCAGACCTTTATTCATTAAAGTCGCTGAATCGACCGAAATTTTTTGGCCCATTGACCAGTTGGGATGCTTGCAGGCCTGTGCAGGCGTCACATCTTCAAGCTGTTGTAGACTATGATTGAGAAACGGCCCACCAGATGCAGTTAACAAAATTTGCGAGACACCCAGCTTGGGCTTGCCATGACGCTCTGCCTCAAAATAGTGCTGTGGTAAACACTGGAAAATCGCATTGTGTTCGGAATCCACCGGAAGCAATAATGCACCATGATCGCGTGCAGCCTGCATCATGACGTCACCGGACATCACCAAAGCTTCTTTATTGGCCAACAGTACGCGCTTGCCTGCTTTTACTGCAGCCAGTGTCGGCAACAATCCGGCAGCACCGACAATGGCAGCCATGACAATATCGACATCCGCATGTTCAGCCACAGCAATTAAACCGGCTTCATCTTGCAGAATTTCAATATCAGCCAGACCATGTTGCTGAAGGAGTTTTGAAAACTCCTCCACTTTTGCCGCAGGCACCACCGCCACTTTAGGGCGATATTGCTGGCAAATCTTGACCAGCTCATCAATACGACTTTGCGCGGTTACAGCAAAAACCGAGTACGCTTCAGGATGTCGCTGCAAGATTTTTAAAGTACTTTGACCAATAGAACCTGTAGCACCCAGTATACAAACCGCTTGTGACATTTATAAATCTACACCAATAAGTTTTAGAACAGCAATACCTGCCGCAAAGATTGGAGCTGCAGCAAGCAAAGAATCAATACGATCCAGCACCCCACCATGACCCGGTAAAATACGGCCCGAGTCTTTAATACCGGCACGTCGTTTGATCATGGATTCAAACAGATCTCCCAGTACTGAACTGAAGACCGTGATCACCGATAAGATCAGGAATAAAATAAGTTCTGGCCAGGTCATCTCCAGATAAAGCAAAGCAACTGCAATCACAATCAGCATTGAGGTGACCACACCACCATACAGCCCTTCTACAGATTTGTTTGGGCTGACATTTGGTGCAAGTTTTTTCCTACCGAATTTACGGCCGACAAAATATGCACCGCTGTCTGCGCCCCATACCAGTAAAAACAGGTACATCAACCACCACGGTGAACTTTGCCAAACCGAGAAAATTGCGGTGACAGCAGCAGAAATCAGCACTACACCAATGCCATTTAGGCTTGCGTTGTACCAGCCGTCATACTCAGGATAAGACTTGACCCAGTAAATACTGAGTAACCAGGTAATAATAGAAGCCACCCATAACAACAAAGCGACTTCAGCAAAATACAATGCCAATGCTGATAGAGCCGCGGTCAGCAACCCATATCCCCATGCAACGGGCTTGATGACCTGCTTAAATTTTCGCGGCATGAGTTTAAACCACTCATAACCGGCAACCCCGGCAGCAAGAACCATCAATACAAACATTGGATAATGTGATTCAGTAGCAAACATACAGCTCAGTACAACTGCTACCAACACCAATGCGGTTATAATCCGCTCAAACATGTATTAATTCTCAAGTTTTTCCTGATGAACCTGTTCTGATGTTTTACCGAAACGACGTTCACGCCCACCAAATACGGCAAGTGCATCATCAAGTTCTTCAACGGTAAATTCTGGCCACAGCGTCTCAGTGAAATAAAGCTCTGCATAGGCTGCCTGCCATAACAGAAAATTCGACAGACGGAAATCTCCGCCAGTACGAATCAGCAGATCAACTGCTGGTAAGTCACCGAGGCTGACATATTGACCAAATACATCAGTATCAATTGCATCAAGATCTAATTTATTTGTTAAAACATCACTGGCAATTTGCTTTGCAGCTTGTGCCATATCCCACATACCGCCATAACTGATTGCAATAGTGAGTGTCATACTATTGAAATTAGCAGTCCTTTGTTCGGCTTGCAACATAAGTCCCTGCAATTCAGCGGACAAACGGCTGCGATCACCGATAAAACGTAAGGCAATATTGAATTTTTCCATGCGGGGGAGTTGCTCATGAATCGTGTCAAGCAGGAGTTTCATGAGCAATTCGACTTCAAACTGTGGACGATTCCAGTTTTCACTGGAAAAGGCAAAAACAGTTAAAGCCTGGATATTTCTTTTTCTACAGTGTTCTACAATCGGATCTAGAACCGTTTTTCCTTCACGGTGTCCATCACCTTTCTGCATCTGATTTTTTTTGGCGAAACGATTGTTGCCATCCATAATGATGGCAACATGTTTCGGAAGACAGGGGTTTTCTTCAGCAGCGGTCATCGATGAATTAGACCTTCATCAATTCAGCTTCTTTCGCAGCCAAGCGTTTGTCAACTTCAGCAACAAATTTGTCGGTAATTTTCTGGATTTCATCAGCAGCACGACGTTCTTCATCTTCAGAAATTTCTTTTTCTTTCAATAAAGCTTTGATATCACCCAATACATCACGGCGAATGTTACGAATTGCCACTTTTGCATTTTCTGCTTCAGTACGGGCAACTTTCTGCATGTCACGACGTGTTTCTTCAGTGAGTGCTGCCATAGGTACACGGATCGCATCTGCTGAAATCGGGTTAAGACCCAAGTCAGATTCACGAATCGCTTTATCAATTGCAGCCACCATTGAACGTTCAAACGGTTGAACCAACAGGGTACGTGAATCTTCAACACCAACGTTTGCCACCTGGTTCAATGGAACGTCTGAACCATAGTAAGAAACCATCACATTATTTAAAATAGATGGATGCGCGCGACCGGTACGAACTTTTGCAAAACCATGCTCTAGAGATTCTAGAGTTTTGTTCATACGGTCTTCGCTGTCTTTTTTAAGATCGTTAATCATATGATCTTCCTTACTTAATTCTAAAAAAGTTAATTGCTAAATTAGCGCGTAGTATAAAGTGCTTTGGTGCTCACGTCATTAATTGGTAACGTGAGTCCCTTCTTTTTCGCCCATCACCACTGAAAGTAATGCGCCAGATTTATTCATATCGAATACTTGTAGTGGCACATTGTGGTCACGACATAAACAGATCGCAGTTAAGTCCATGACACCCAGTTTTTCATCCAGCACCTGATCAAAGGTTAAAGTGTCATATTTAACCGCATCGTCATATTTGCTTGGATCTTTGTTATATACGCCATCGACTTTAGTGGCTTTCAAAATCAAATCTGATTCGATTTCAATACCACGCAAACATGCTGCGGTATCTGTGGTAAAGAATGGATTACCTGTACCTGCCACGAATACACACACTTCACCCTGAGTCAGGTGACGGATCGCATCACGGCTCGAGTAAGACTCAACCACTGCACCAATTGGCAGTGCAGACATCAAACGGGTTTTAATATTACGGCGCACCAAAGCGTCGCGTAGTGCCAGACCGTTCATCACGGTTGCCAGCATACCCATCTGGTCGCCAGTGACCCGGCCAACCAGACCGTCTTTTTGCAGCTGGCTACCGCGGTACAGGTTACCACCACCAACCACGATACCTACTTGTACGCCTAAACCCACAAGGTGCGCAATAGAAAGCGACATCTGGTCGAGCACTTGTGCATCGATTCCCATGTCTTTATTGCCTGCCAGTGCTTCACCAGAAAGCTTTAACAGGATGCGACCAAAGCGTGGCTTTTTAGAATCCAACATCATCAAACTCCAAAGTATTCAATTTAAATTTTTTTAATTCAAAATTTTAAGCAGATTTGACTGAAATGAGTTTTGCATACAGATCGTACTCGTCTGCATCGGTAATCTCGACTTCAAGCAAATCCCCTGCCTTAATGACGCTTTTATCGATATCTTCAACAAAAACATTGCCATCAATTTCAGGTGCATCTGCATAAGAACGCGCAACTGCCACCGGGAATTCTTCTTCCAGATCATCTACCAGCACGGTCATGGTCTGACCAATACGTTTTTGGAGTTTGGCTGCCGAGATTTCTTGCTGAACCTGCATGAAACGCTCATAACGCTCTTGTTTAATTTCTTCAGGAACGTGGTCTGGCAAATCGTTTGCTGTCGCACCTTCAACTGGTGAATAGGTAAAGCAACCTACACGATCCAATTGAGCTTGTTTCAGCCAATCGAGCAGCATCTGGAAGTCTTCTTCGGTTTCACCCGGGAAGCCCACCACAAATGTTGAACGGATAACCAGATCAGGACATTTTTCACGCCAGATATTCAATCGCTCCAGTGTGTTTTCACTGTGCGCAGGACGTTTCATCAGCTTGAGAATTTTTGGACTCGCATGCTGAAATGGAATATCCAGATAAGGCAGGATTTTGCCTTGAGCCATCAGGTCAATCACGGCATCGACATGCGGATATGGATAAACATAGTGCAAACGCACCCAGATTCCCAACTGACCGAGTGCTTCACACATGTCATAGAATTTGGTTTTCACCGGCTGGCCGTTCCAGAAATCCAGCTTGTATTTGGTGTCCAGACCGTAAGCAGAAGTATCCTGGGAGATAACGAGTACTTCTTTAACACCGGCACGTTTCAGCGCTGCGGCTTCTTCAAGCACAGAACCAACTGGACGGGAGACCAAATCACCACGCATGCTTGGAATAATACAGAAAGTACAACGATGGTTGCAGCCTTCCGATATTTTCAAATAGGCATAATGTTTAGGTGTTAGGCGGATACCTTGCTCTGGAACTAAATCAATAAATGGATTGTGTTTTGGCGGTTCAGGCACGTATTGATGAACCGCATCCATAACATCTTTATATGCCGCTGCACCTGTCACTTTCAGGACATTCGGATGCATCTGGCGAATCTTGTCTTCGTCTTTACCTAGACAGCCTGTTACGATGACGCGACCATTCGCGCTCATCGCCTCACCAATCGCGTCTAGCGATTCTTGCACTGCGGATTCAATGAAACCACAGGTATTTACTACAACTAAATCAGCACCGTCATAATCCGAAGCGACGTCATAACCTTCAGTCTTTAACTGGGTTAAAATACGTTCAGAATCTACCAATGCCTTAGGACAACCTAAAGATACAAAACCGACTTTGGGGGACTTCATGAATTTTCGCTCTACTAGAATGCGCGTATTGTATGTCTTTTCGCATCATAAAAATAGTTGAAAACCTGACTCTTTGCATCATGCACTAAAATAACGCCATAAAATATACAACATATTTGCGCGCGCACCAAAATAGAACATTTTAGATTTACAGCCTCAATTTAATCCGCTATACCTAAGATGAATTGTGTCGCTGTGGCACATTTCTGCATTTCATCGCAATAAATAAGCTTTAGTCATAAAAGTTGGCGTGCATCTTGCATCAAATCAGAACTTAAAATTGATTAAATTGCTTTATGAAGATGCCATTGCGCCATTTTAATACAGGAAAAAAACCGCGAATGGATCAGCTTATTCCGATCGACTATCGTGTTTTAGTGGACAATATGACCACGTGTATCTTATTGGTAGACCGCGATCTTAATATTTATTATCTCAACTCTGCCTGCGAAGCCTTATTTGATGTGAGCTTATTTCGCGCCAGTGGAAGTCCGGCACTGGGTCTTCTGCAACATCCGACCGATGAGTTTAATACTGAAGAAGCGCTGAACAACACTTTAACTACAGGCCAACCTTATACGCGCCGTGAAGCCACACTGATTGTCAACTTTAAGGACATTCATGTCGATTACACGGTTTCTCAACTAAATCTGGGTAAGCCCTATCACCCACTGTTGTTAATCGAGCTCAATCCTCGTGACCGTATGCTTAAAATTTCGCGTGAAGAAAACCTGATTCAGCAACATCAAGTGGCTCGCCAGCTGATTCGCGGTGTCGCGCACGAAATCAAGAACCCACTCGGCGGAATTCGGGGGGCAACACAACTTCTGGCTCGCAGTCTGAATGATCCACAATACAAAGAATTTACCGATATTATTATTAGTGAAGTCGATCGACTCCGAAATCTGGCCGACACCATGCTCGGTTCACGCCAACTGCCAAGCTATGAGCTGGTAAATGTACATGAGCCACTTGAGCGGGTGCGCTCACTCATCGCCAATCAAAGCAAAAAGAAAATCAAGATTATTCGGGATTATGACCTGTCCTTACCTGAAGTGCTGGCAGACCGTGATCAACTGATTCAGGTGATCTTGAATATTTGCGCCAATGCAGTACAGGCCATGACCGAGAACAAAGAGTTTTTTGTCGATCACCAGCCTGAACTGGTTTTAAGAACCCGGATTCAGCGCCTATTTACCATTAACGGGGCAATTCATCGCTCTGTGGTACGCATTGATATTGAAGACAATGGCCCTGGGGTCCCCGAAGACATTATCGAATCTGTGTTTTATCCACTGGTCACCAGTCGCGCCAAAGGTACCGGACTGGGTCTCAGTATTGCTCAAAATATTATTCATCAGCATAACGGCATGATTGAATGTCAGTCCGTGGCTGGAAAAACCGTGTTTAGCTTATATTTACCTTGGGAGTCGAATCATGTCGCGAAATAAAATATGGGTGATTGATGACGATCGTGCCATGCGCTGGGTACTGGAAAAAACCTTTAAAGAAGAAGGCTTGGACGTGACCAGCTTTGAAGAAGCACAATCTGCACTAGATCAACTCAGTATTGATGCACCAGATGTGATTCTGACCGATATCCGTATGCCGGGGATTGATGGACTCACCTTCTTGGGTAAGGTCAAACACAATTATCCTGACCTGCCTGTGATTATTATGACGGCGCATTCAGACCTAGAGTCTGCTGTATCAAGTTATCAAACTGGTGCTTTTGAATATCTGCCAAAGCCTTTTGATATTGATGAAGCGCTGGCACTGGTCAATCGTGCGATTTTGCATATTACCAAGCTGCAACAACAAGAATCAGCAAAAGTTGCCCCGCCGATTCAATCGACTGAAATTATCGGTGAATCTCCCGCCATGCAGGAAGTGTTTCGCGCCATCGGCCGTTTAGCGCAATCGCATATTACTGTACTCATTAATGGTGAGTCCGGTACAGGGAAAGAATTGGTGGCACATGCCTTGCACCGCCATTCACCGCGTAGTGCAAAGCCCTTTATTGCCCTCAATATGGCAGCTATTCCAAAAGACCTGATCGAAACCGAACTTTTTGGTCACGAAAAAGGTGCATTTACCGGTGCCAATACCCAGCGTCAAGGTCGTTTTGAACAGGCCAACGGCGGCACGCTGTTTCTGGATGAAATTGGCGACATGCCTTTTGAAACCCAAACCCGTTTATTGCGTGTTTTGGCCGATGGCGAGTTCTACCGTGTTGGCGGTCATATTCCAGTTAAGGTCGATGTGCGTATCGTGGCAGCGACACATCAGGATCTGGAAAAACTGGTACATGACGGCCGTTTCCGTGAAGACTTGTATCACCGCCTGAATGTGATTCGGATTCACATTCCAAAACTGGCACATCGTAGTGAAGACATTCCGATGCTGGCGCAGCACTTCCTGGCACGTGCTGGTAAAGAACTCGGCGTTAATCCCAAAATTTTGCGTCCTGAAACCCAGGAATATATGCAAAAACTGCCGTGGCAAGGTAATGTGCGTCAACTTGAAAATACCTGTCGCTGGCTGACCGTGATGATCACAGGTCGTGAAGTCTATCCAGAAGACCTACCACCTGAGCTGAAACAAATCCCAATTCAAGATTTAGATTTAGGCTCACCAATTCCAAACTTAAACCAAGTGGGTCCACAGCACTGGGATGAATTGCTGGGTCAATGGGCCATGCAAAAACTCAAAAATGGCGAGATGAAACTTCTGGATGTTGCGACGCCGATGTTTGAACGCACCCTGATTAATGCTGCGCTACAACAAACCCGTGGTCGCAAACGTCATGCAGCTGAACTTTTGGGCTGGGGCCGTAACACGCTGACCCGCAAGCTCAAAGAACTCGGTATGGATACGGCCGATGATGAGGTAGAAGAAGAAATCGAAAGTCCAAGCTAATCTATAAAAGCACCTTCGGGTGCTTTTTTATACTGAGATGAGTTAAACAGTTAAGCCGATATAACGCGAATAACCTGCTGCGCCCAAGTCTGACTTTAAGATCAGATAGTCTGAATAAGTACTGGCGGTAATTTCATCAAACATATTCACCTGATCGTCATTGGCATGCAGATCATCTACCGAACGCGGCATACTGTGCTCAAATTCATCGGTCATATATTCAAAGCCAATATCCATGGCAATAAATAAAGTATGTTCACATGGCTGTACATATTGTTCTTCAGTCCAGTCAATAATGTTCTGCTGGCAATGTGGACAGGCAATATTATCGGTGGCCTGAATATCGAGTTCGATCAATTGGTAAGGCATATAAAAACCAGTCTGTTTGCTATCCATCTATTTTAGCAAATTTTATCTGCCGATTTTACTCAATTAAAATATGAGCCATAACAAAGGAATCCGTAGATTCCTTTTTAATAGCAATAAAAATAGAAAACTGGCTTATTTATGAGCTGCCTTATAACGTGACAGTGCCGTGACTGCTACCGCTGATACAACCACCGCAGGTAAACTTGCCATAAGGATACCTGTAGTTCCCAAACCTAATGCCAAAATTTTCCCGGTTAATAACGGACCGGTCATGGCACCTAAACGACCTAAAGAAATGGCGCTGCCTACGCCTGTAACTTTACCTGCACCTGAATAAAAAATCGGTGAGATGCCATACAGAATAGATTGACCACCTGTAGAAAAGATCCCACCCATCACGCCGGCTAAAATTAATAGCGGAATCGAGGTACTGGTGAACAACAAAACCAAGGCAACAAATAAGCCGCTGTAAATAAGGGTTGCCATTTGCCACAATTTTAAACGATCTAGCAAATAACCCAAACCCAAGGTTCCTATCACCGCACCCACCTGAAACACCAGCATCACCAGAAATGCCTGCTGTTTTTGCAAGCCTTGTTCCATTAGCAGATTAGGCAACCAGCTAATCAGAATATAGTTGATCATCAAGGTAAAAAAGAAACCCACCCAAAGCGGCACTGTATTTTTATACTGTTGCTGCTTGAACAAAACCTCGACCATGCCCGGTACAGCTTCGCCAGATCTTTTTTGCGCTACCGCTGCTTTAGGTTGATCTTTAAGAATAAAGCCCATAAAAGGGAGAAGCGCTAAAGGCGTTAAACCACCAATTAAAAATAAAGTCTGCCATTGAATATCTGGAAGCAGCATAGCCAAACCGGCGACAAAAATAGCACCAACAGGCAGGCCACAATACATCAAGCTATTGAGCTTACCGCGATTGGCTTCAGTTGCTTCATCTCCAACCACGGAAATCATGGTCGGCATTGCAGCACCCAGACCCAAACCGGTCAAGAAACGCGCAGCATATAAAACCTCGATGCTCGGTGCAATTGCAGTCAGTGACATGAACACACCAAAAATAGCCACAGACAACATCAGGACTTTCTTTTGTCCCAAATAATCCGCGATACGTCCGCCAAAGAATGCACCAAAGAGCATTCCAAAGACACCCAGACTAAACACATAGCCCATCTGAACCTGATCTAAAGCAAAGCTTGCCGCAATTCCTTTTGCTGCAATTCCAGGAGCCTGAAGATCGAAACCCTCAAAAAATGCCACCCAAAAGCACAAGAAAATCGTCAATATTTTTCGTAATTTTTCACTATAAGGCTGCATCATGATTGATCTCCATCAATAACCTATAAATCGTTTGATAGCCTGACGATCCTATTTCCCCTATTCTTATCCTAATCTGGTCAGAGAAATACCACGACAATAGTCGGATTTAAGTCCATCAACTCTACTTAATACCCTTTCCATTAGACCTAAAAGCTAAAATTTATAGACTTTTTACATCTTAATAATTTTTATTATCTTTATAAATAAGTCACTTAGTTAAATAGTAGTTATTTATAATTGAAAGATAGCCGAGACTTATACAAAAATATCAGCCGATAAAAAGCCCGCATTGCGCGGGCTTTTTCACACTGTATTCTTAAGCAGATTTTTTCGTTTGTGCATTCTTACGAATCGTAATCATCACCAATTGAACAGCCGCAGGCGTCACACCCGGAATACGGCTGGCTTGCGCCAATGTTTCAGGACGTACATCCTTCAGTTTCAACGTGATTTCACGCGACAGCCCCGACACGATGTCATAATCGAAGTCGCCTGGAATACGGGTTTCTTCAAGACGTTTCATTTGTGCCACATCTTCATGCTGACGGTTGATATAACCCGCATATTTCACTGCGATTTCAATCTGATCACCGACCTGCGCAGATACATCAGAACCGGTTAACTCGGCAATTTGCGCAAATGAAATATTTGGACGTTTCAAAAGATCGATCGCTGAACATTCTTTAGATAAATCTGCGCCAGTCATCTCAACGAATTTCTTGCCCATCGGATTGTTTGGAGCCGCCCAAAGATGCTGCAAACGACCGGTTTCTTTTTCAACTGCTTCCATTTTTTCGCAGTAAACCGCCCAACGTGCATCATCGACCAGACCCAATTCACGACCGATCGCAGTTAAACGCTGGTCAGCATTGTCTTCACGTAACATCAAACGATATTCAGCACGTGAGGTAAACATACGGTACGGTTCTTTGGTGCCTAACGTAATCAGGTCATCTACCAATACACCCATATAGGCTTCATCGCGTTTTGGTGTCCACTGCTCTTGATCCCAGGCACGACGTGCAGCATTTAAACCTGCCAGCAAACCTTGTGCACCTGCTTCTTCATAACCAGTGGTTCCATTAATTTGACCAGCAAAATACAGGTTATTAATCGCTTTGGTTTCAAGGGTAAATTTCAACGCTTGCGGGTTGAAATAGTCGTATTCAATGGCGTAGCCTGGACGCAAAATATGCGCATTTTCCATACCACGGATTGAGCGAACCAACTCAAACTGCACATCAAATGGCAATGAAGTTGAAATACCATTTGGATAAAGCTCGTGCGTATCCAGACCTTCCGGTTCCAAGAATACTTGATGCGAGTCTTTATCGGCAAAACGGTGAATCTTATCTTCAATTGATGGGCAATAACGCGGCCCCACACCTTCAATTTTACCGGTATACATTGGTGATCGATCTAGACCACCGCGAATAATCTCATGCGTACGTTCATTGGTATGGGTGATATAGCAGTTCACCTGTTCCGGATGCATAGACGCATCGCCCATAAACGACATGGTTGGAGATGGGAAATCACCCGGCTGCGGTGTCATTACAGAAAAGTCGACCGAACGTGCATCGATACGCGGTGGTGTACCGGTTTTTAAACGCCCCACAGGTAAATTCAATTCGCGCAAACGTGCTGCCAATGAAATCGACGGCGGATCACCGGCACGACCACCACTGGATTTTTCCAGACCAACGTGAATTACGCCACCCAAGAATGTACCCGCAGTCAACACCACAGTTTTGGCATCAAAACGAATGCCCATTTGGGTAACCACACCTTTGACGGTATCGCCTTCGACAATCAGGTCATCAGCCGCTTGCTGGAAAATATCCAAGTTCGCCTGATTCTCTAAGGTTTCACGAATTGCCGCTTTAAAACGGACACGGTCTGCCTGCGCACGTGTTGCACGAACTGCTGCACCTTTACGCGAGTTCAAAATACGGAACTGAATACCGCCTTTGTCGGCAGCCAGCGCCATTGCACCGCCCAAGGCATCAATTTCACGCACCAAGTGCGATTTACCAATACCACCGATGGCCGGGTTACAGCTCATCTGCCCTAAAGTCTCAATGTTATGAGTTAAGAGTAAAGTCTGTCGACCCATACGCGCTGCAGCCAGAGCTGCTTCTGTACCGGCGTGACCGCCACCGATAACAATGACATCGTATACTTTAGGATAATGCATAGTGGTAATTGAGAGATAAAAAAGGATAGCTGAGTATTATAGCAAATTTCATTCTAAAGTAGACAGATTCAGTCGAATTTATCCTGAGATAAAAAATGAATCATCCTGTACAAGAATCAAGCACTGTAATTTAACTTTGCAGAGGGACTATATAAATTAAACATATAAGTTCAGAAAATTACTCGATTTACACTGTTTAATTTTGAGTATTTTTTAAGCTATATACTGCTTACATTACAAACAAAGGTATAACTGATGAATAAGAATATTTTTCTCTCAACTGTTCTGTGTGGTTTATGTTTTGCGCCATTTGTAGCCTCAGCAAATGATAAGGTCGAAACCACTTATAATGCGCAAAAGTATCAACAGGTTTGTAAAGGCAAAACCCAAGGTGCTCAAGTCAGTTTTGCTCATCGAGGCATTATCTGGAATGGAACCTGTGAGCCACAGTTTTTCGCTTCATCAAAAAATGCTTCAATCAAAGGTGATGAAGCTGAACTCATGAGTACCTGTAGTGGCAATAGTAGCGCGACCACTGCCACCATTAATGGAACCGAAGTCAAAGGTAAATGTGCTTTAGGCTTTATGCCGCCACGCCCTCAGGGACAATCCCAAATGCACAGTCAGCCAATGCAACCACAAATGAGTCAGCCGCAAATGCAGCAACCAATGAATGACCAGCAGACTCCGCCTGATGCGCAAATGCAAACTCAGCCAGGAATGTAAGCCGTCATAGCTCTAAATAGCTTACATTTCAAGTAAAAGCTTTGACGGGCAAAGTGAATACATTTTGCCCGTTTTATATTGCTTATTTATTCAGCTAGGCTACACTTAAAATCTATCTAAAAATCAATAATAAAAAGGGTTTTTCATGGATTCGGGGTTTTTTAACTTTTTTTTGCCTATTACCTTGGCAATCATGATGATGGGGCTGGGACTCGAATTAAAAATCAAGGATTTCCTGCGCTTAAGCCGCTATCCTAAAGTCATTTTTATTGCCCTATTTACACAGCTCGTGCTGTTGACCAGTATTGCTTTCTTTATTTGCCTGATTCTAGACTTAGCTCCTTTACTCGCAGTAGGTTTAATGCTTCTGGCCGCTTCACCAGGAGGCCCAACCGCCAACCTGTTTAGCTATCTGTATAAAGGCGACGTCGCGCTGAATATCACCCTGACTGCCATCAATACCATCATTTCTATTTTCACCCTACCCTTTATTATCAATCTGTCATTACAATATTTTATGAGTCACGACTCGACTGTGACATTTCCAGTTGAAAAAATGATACAGGTGTTTTTAATTACCCTGATCCCCGTGATCATCGGGATGCTGCTTCGAGCCAAATTTCCACGCTTATCCATTACCGTCAGCAAATCGATGCGCTTCGTTTCAATTAGTTTTTTAAGCATACTCTTGATATTTGCCGTTTTTAGAGATCGTTTTAATCTCTTTGAATATTTTTCCAGTATTGGTTTAGCCACTGTGATTTTATGTTTTTCCAGCCTGTTTATTGGTTATTGCATTCCGCTACTGATGGGTATTCCAGAAAAAATGGCACGGGCCTGTACCTTTGAAATCGGCATTCATAATACGGCGATTGCGATCACCATTGCGATTTCGGTCTTAGGCAATGTCACCATGGCGATTCCGGCCGGCATTTACACCATTGTCATGTATAGTTTTGCGACTATTTTCGGGGTGATGATGAGTCGCCAATATATCGCTTATCGCCATAAAAATCGTTTATCGGATTTGTAATTTATTTGGCTGAGTCTGCGATAAAGCTGTATGCTTTTCCCAAGAAAAGCAAAAGTATTAAAATAATTTTTAACAAGGAGCATGACAGATGGATTCTGGCATTATTACGATTTTACTGCCGCTTGCGCTCGCAATTATTATGGTGGGTTTAGGTCTCGAACTTACCCTCAAAGATTTCGCCCGGGTCACCCAACATCCTAAAGCTGTTTTAGTCGCATTATTTTGTCAACTGGTCTTATTGGTCGGTATTGCATTTATCCTGTGTAAAGTTTTGGCCCTACCCCCACTTCTTGCCGTGGGTCTGATGCTGTTAGCCGCCTCACCCGGCGGCAGTACGGCCAATCTGTTTAGCTATCTTTTCAAAGGTGATCTGGCACTCAACATCACCCTGACTGCAATTAATTCAGTGATTGCAGCCTTAACTTTACCGTTGATCGTTAATTTTTCGATTATGCATTTCATGCAGGACAGCCAGCAGATCACGCTCCAGCTTGGCAAAATTCTTCAGGTGTTTGGCATCATTATTATTCCTGTCGCGATTGGTATGCTGATTCGACATCATGCACCACGCCTGACTGAAAAACTGAATAGACCGCTGCGCATTTTTGCAGTCATATTCTTGATTCTGATTATTGTCGGGGCCATCTATAGTGAACGCACCAATATTGCCGAATATCTGACTCAGGTCGGTGTCGCCACGGCATTGTTCTGTATTTTCAGCCTGACCATCGGCTATTTTGTCCCCCGCTTAATGAATATAGATACCGCTCAGGCACGGGCCAGTGCCTTTGAAATCGGCATTCACAACAGCACATTAGCCATGACTATTGCCCTGACCGTGATGTCCAGCACTGCTGTGGCCATGCCTGCCGCAGTTTATTCAATCTTCATGTATATTTTTGCTGCCATTTTTGGTCTGCTGCTTAACCGCTTTGCACCATTAGACAGAACACCTCTTCTCTCTAAGGTTTCATAAGTCTTTATAGAGCCTTATATAGGGTGCTTCGGCATCCTTTTTTATTTTGGGTATGCATCAAGAAGATAGCAGCGTTGTGTCTGAACTTCCGTTACAATAGCTTTTTGAAAAATGTATAAAGGTTATTTCTGTGAAGTGGTTACAAATTCATATTACGGTTGAACAAGCTCAGGTCGATTATACTGAGACATTACTCAGCTCACTAGGCGCAGTGAGTGTGACCCTGGATGATGCTGAAAACCAGGATTTGCTGGAACCACTTCCAGGCGAAACACCACTATGGAATAAAGTGATTGTGACTGGTATTTATGCACAGGAAGAAGGCGAAGAAATTGACGTTGCTGCACTAGAAACCTTTATTGGTGCGCAAATGCCAGAAGCGCCGATCAAGCACGAATTCATTGAAGATCAGGCTTGGGAACGCACCTGGATGGATGCGTATGAGCCAATCCAGATTGCTGAAAAATACTGGATTGTACCGGAATGGATGCAAGCACCTGAAGCCGATGCAGTCAATATCAAGCTTGATCCGGGTCTGGCATTCGGTACAGGGAACCACGCCTCTACATTCTTGTGCTTACAATGGCTCGGCAAAATTGACGTTAAAGACAAAATCGTCATCGATTATGGCTGTGGTTCAGGCATTCTCGCGGTAGCTGCCCTGCTCTTAGGTGCTAAAAAAGCATATGCCACTGATATTGACCCACAAGCAGTTCTGGCCACCCAGCAAAACGCTGAACTGAATGGTGTACTGGACAAACTTTATGTCGGCCTGCCAGAAGAATTTAGAGATGAACTCGGCACTAGCAAAGCTGACGTATTTGTTGCCAATATTTTGGCTGCGCCACTAATGATGCTGGCTCCTGAGTTCGCAACTTTAATTAAATCTGAGGGACAGTTCGCACTTGCAGGAGTTATCGAAGAGCAAGTTGCTGATGTTACTAGCATTTACTCAAATTATTTTGATATATTAGACGTAGAAAAACGAGACGAGCACTGGTGCCGTATCTCGGGTAAACGCCATAAGAATGAATGAGTCTACAAATAGTTTATGAGTGACAAACGAACCCATTGCCCTACCTGTTCCACCACTTACAAGGTCACAGTTGCTCAACTCACCATTGCGCAGGGTATGGTTTGCTGTCCCAAATGTACCACTTCATTTAATGCCTTATCGCATCTGGTGGCCGAAGCCCAAAACTCGGTCACCACCTCAGCGTCTCAGGATCAAACCTATTCTCGATATAACCCACTTGCATATGGTCGCGATCAACAGCAAAATACGCACAGTCTTTTATATATTTTCGATCAGAAAGTTGAACATTCAAATATCGATCTGGAAACCTATTTAAACAATCTGAACTATTTCAGTACCGAACCTATCTCGGTACTGCCGAGCATGAACTGGGAAGATCAGGCAGAAAAACAGATATACCGCGGGCCAATGTACTATATTGGCTGGAGCATCTTGAACCTGATGCTATTTGGCATATTGCTGTTCCAGTTTTTCTGGTTTAATCCGCAATACATCAAAAATAGTCATATCATGAGTCTGGCCTTTAACAATATATGCGAGGTGTTTAATTGTTCCAATCTGGAAAAATACTACACGCTGATTCAGGTCAATAAAGTCAAGATCAAGGCAACCAGTCACAAGAAAACTGAATTTAGCGGTGAGCTGATCAACTTCCATGACCGCAGCCTGGCTTTACCGATTTTAAGAATCAATCTGGAACAGCGCGGTGAAGTTGTTGCGACCTATAACCTGTCTGCCAAAGAGTACCTGATTGAAAGTCTGGTCAATATTGAACGTATCCCGAAAAACAGTCCATTCAAATTCAAATTTGAGCTTCCTGTCGATCGTAAAAGCTTTGATCGCTATAGTTTGGAAATAATTCGCCCTTAATCTGAATAGAAAGCATTAAAAAGTTAAAAAAAGTTAAAAAAAATGCAGTTTTCTTGCTCACTTTTGCTTAGACAATGGTATGATACGCGCCACGAAAGCTATGTGCTGCAACTCCTCGCTACTTTTTCACAACAAATACAGTCTTGCCTAATGCGCTATAAAATTTATTGCGTATCGTGCAGATTTTTTTGTTTTGATTTTGGTCAGTAACAAAACTTTAACTATTGTTACGCTTATTTTTCGACCAAAACGTTGAGATGTGTCAAGCTATTGGCTCAATGCAATGATTAAGTTTTAGAACTCCAGTTTTAGGATCTAAAGCGGAGTTCATTTCAATTTTAGACCACTTTTTATATCGCTTTACCCAAGCGATATTTGTTTTTCGGATTAATTCGCATGAATAGCAAATCTCCTATTTTTACTGCACAATCTGATGTTGCTTTACGTATCCACGTAGATCGCGCAGTTCGCCACTATTTTGCACAACTGCAGGGCGAGCAACCATCTCAGGTATACGACATGGTGCTAGCAGAAATGGAGAAACCTCTTCTATCTGTAGTTCTAGAATATACACGTGGTAACCAAACACGTGCTGCCGAGATTCTCGGACTCAACCGTGGTACTTTACGTAAAAAGTTAAAAGCTCACGGTTTAATGAGTGAATAAATGATAAAATGCTTGCGGCTTCCGCAGGCATTTTTTTTAACCTGTAAATTGCTGATTTTGTTTTATTCTGTTCCTTGAAAACTGTGACGAAGATCATGACTATTAAACGCGCTTTAATCTCTGTGTCTGACAAGACTGGTATTGTTGAATTTGCACAAGAACTTGCTGCTCTAGGGGTAGAAATTTTATCTACAGGTGGTACCTACAAATTGTTGAAAGACAATAGTGTCGCTGTAGTAGAAGTTTCAGAGCATACTGGTTTCCCAGAGATGATGGACGGCCGTGTAAAAACGCTACATCCTAAAATTCATGGTGGTATTCTGGCTCGTCGTGGTCTAGACGAAGCTGTGATGGCTGAACACAACATTGATGCTATTGATTTAGTCGTTGTAAACCTCTATCCATTTGCTGCAACTGTAGCAAAACCAAACTGTTCACTGGCTGATGCGATTGAAAACATCGACATCGGTGGCCCTACCATGGTTCGCGCTGCGGCAAAAAACCATGCATCTGTAGGCATCGTGGTGAATGCTTCTGACTATGCCACTGTTGTAGCTGAGCTTAAAGCTGAAGGTGCTTTATCGCATGCGACTCGTTTCGACCTTGCAGTAAAAGCATTTGAACATACTGCACAATATGACGGCATGATCGCATCTTACTTAGGCGCTCGCGTAGGCAAACAAGAAGGTGAAGCGGACAAGTTTGCACGTACCTTCAATACACAATTGAACAAAGTCCAAGATCTTCGTTACGGTGAAAACCCGCACCAGTCTGCTGCGTTCTACGTTGAAGACACAGCGACAGAAGCCTCAGTTTCAACTGCGAAACAGCTACAAGGTAAAGAACTCTCTTATAACAACATTGCAGACACAGACGCTGCGCTTGAATGTGTTAAATCTTTTGCGAAACCTGCTTGTGTAATCGTTAAGCACGCAAACCCATGTGGCGTTGCAGTGTCTTTAGACGGCATTCAAGCGGCTTATGACCTTGCGTATGCAACAGATCCCGAATCTGCATTTGGCGGCATCATTGCATTCAACCGTGAATTAGACGTTGCAACGGCTCAAGCGATTGTTGAGCGTCAATTCGTTGAAGTGATCATTGCACCAAGTATTGCTGATGGCGTACTTGAAGTGACTGGTGCGAAGAAAAACGTACGTGTTTTAGTTTGCGGTGAACTTCCAGCAATCGATGCGCGTCAATCGCAACTTGATTACAAACGCGTGAATGGCGGCTTGTTAGTACAAGATCAAGACTTGGGCATGATTACTAAAGCTGATCTTAAAGTGGTGACCAAGCGTGCTCCGACTGAACAAGAAATTGATGACATGATCTTTGCCTGGAAAGTCGCAAAATACGTGAAATCTAATGCGATTGTTTATGCGAAAAACCGTCAAACGATTGGTGTTGGCGCAGGTCAAATGAGCCGTGTGAACTCTGCTCGTATTGCTGCAATTAAAGCTGAACATGCTGGCTTGGTGGTTGAGGGTGCAGTCATGGCGTCTGACGCATTCTTCCCATTCCGTGATGGTATTGATAACGCCGCTAAAGCGGGTATCAAATGTATTATCCAGCCGGGTGGTTCTATGCGTGACGAAGAAACCATTGCGGCTGCTGACGAAGCAGGTATTGCGATGGTGTTCACTGGCATGCGTCATTTCCGTCACTAATTGATTCAAAGTCGTATTTATTAATCCCCCTAAATCCCCCTTTGTAAAAAGGGGGACTTTTCACAAATAAAGGGACATTTTTATTCGTGAAGCCCTTCTTTTTTACAGGGTGAGAAGCATGGCTTCGCAAGGTGGGATTCTATTCTTTTGAGGGATTTTTAGATGAATATTTTAGTTTTGGGTAATGGCGGTCGTGAACATGCATTGGCATGGAAAATCGCACAAGACGATAAAGTTGCAAAAGTCTTTGTTGCTCCGGGCAACGCAGGTACAGCCACTGAAAATAAATGTGAAAACGTAAATTTAAGCATTTTAGACAATGCTGCGATTATCGATTTCGCAAAAAACAATGCAGTTGAGCTTGTCATTGTCGGCCCAGAAGCTCCATTGGTAAACGGTGTCGTTGATGCTTGCCGTGAGGCGGGTGTAAAAATTTGGGGTCCAACTCAATTTGCTGCGCAGCTTGAAGGCTCTAAAGCTTTCGCGAAACATTTCTTAAAACGCCACAACATTCCAACTGCGTTCTACGATGTATTTACAGAAGTAGATGCTGCGAAAGCATTTGTTGAAAAAAATGGTGCGCCGATCGTCATTAAGGCCGACGGTCTTGCTGCGGGCAAAGGCGTGATCGTTGCCATGACCAATCAAGAAGCATTTGATGCGATCGATGACATGCTTGCAGGCAACAAATTTGGCGATGCAGGTTCTCGCGTTGTAATTGAAGAATTCCTTGCAGGCGAAGAAGCATCTTTCATTTGCATGATTGATGGCGACAACATCTTACCTATGGCGACTTCACAAGATCACAAACGTATCTTTGAAGGCGACCAAGGTCCAAACACTGGCGGTATGGGTGCTTATTCTCCTGCACCTGTTGTGACTGCAGATGTATTTGAAAAAACCATGAATGAAGTGATGCGTCCTACCGTTGAAGGTATGAAAAAAGACGGTCACGTTTATACAGGTTTCTTATACGCAGGCTTGATGATTGATGAACAAGGTCAACCAAAAGTGATCGAGTTCAACTGCCGTTTTGGCGACCCTGAAACTCAACCAATTATGATGCGTTTAAAATCATCTTTAGTTGATTTGGTTGAAGCTGGTATTGCGGGTAACTTACCTGCGGAAGCTGAATGGGATGAACGTAAAACTGTAGGTATCGTACTTGCATCTAAAGGCTACCCAGAAACTTCTAGCAATGGTGATGTAATTTCTGGTTTAGACACAGAAATGGCAGATGCGAAAGTATTCCATGCAGGTACGAAAGCACTTGAGAATGGTGACATCGTAACGGCTGGTGGTCGTGTACTTTGTGTGACTGCACTCGGTAATACCATTGGTGAAGCGCAAGCAAAAGCGCTCGAGCTTTGTCAAAAAGTGACTTTTGATGGTGTTCAATACCGTAAAGATATTGGTTACCGTGCGATTGCTCGTGAAAATGCTTAACCATTCATTTGATTAAGTAAAAACCCCGCTGAGTGCGGGGTTTTCTTATTTTGCAATAAGGTAATTTTTAGCTAGTTTTTCATAATTTTCTTTATTTTCAAGAAATTATTGGTAATAGTCATACAAATATGGGAATTTATCGTTATAAGTTTGAACATCTACTTCAATTTTTTATATCTAAAGCATAGGTGTTTTCCTCATGCAACTTATTCAAAGCTTTATATAACTCATTAAACTCGGCGTTACCTAAGCCCCTTAACGCAACCTTTTGAAATTACATAAATTTTTAAAAAAAAACTGTATGCTCATCCCTAATAAGTTTATGCAAATCTAATACCAAGACGCCGACACCGACCCATTTATCCAAATGTGCACAGACGATGAAGTTATGTGCTATTTCCCAAAGAAGCTGAATCGAGATAACACCCTGATGTCTAGAACAGCGCAACGCTACTTTGATTCCATCAATAAATCATATATATCCATTTTTATGATTTAGATTGGATAAAATCTTATAAAGCTCACTATTTAAACAACTCCCTAAAAACCATACTCCTAATATAAATAAAATATTGTTTTAATTAATATTTTTATAAAACAACTTGGTTTTTTATTCAATTAAAGAGCTAAACAAGGCTTTGCTATCCAGTATATCGAATATAGTTTTATTGCTATGATATCGACAATCCCAGAATGCTCAAACTACTTCATGTGCTTATAAACTATCTATTTTTTCTCTCCAAAATAGATTATTTACAATCAGGTTTGTGGCATTTCTGACTTGATCGCGTTCACCAGAACGATTGCTGTAGGCTTGGATTCTTTTAGTTTAAGGCCAGTACCAACAACGATCAGGACACATACTTAGATCGTATAAAAATCTTATTTAACACGATTTAAAAATGCTTATACTCTAGGCAAGATTAAAATTAGGAAAATTTCATGAAAAAATTACTTGGCGTTTTATTGAGTGCCTCTGTATTAACTTTGACTGGGTGTGGCAAACAAGAAGCGCCTGCCAATGATGCAGCACAAGCCAATGATGCGAATGGCCTCCAAACCGTAACCATGGCATCGACCGGTTCAGATGCAGATGTATGGCGCTATATCGCCACATTACCTGAAACCAAAGCAGCCGGCATTAAACTTGATGTGAAAAATTTCACTGACTATGTGTCAATGAACACAGCCGTTGCCAATAAAGAAATCGATGTCAATGCATTCCAGTCATATGCCTATATGGTTGCGTATAACGATGCCAATACAGCAAAAATTGCACCATTGTCTACCACCTATTTAGAACCAATGGGAATTTACTCAAGCAAAGTAAAATCTTTGAATGAGTTTAAAACAGGTGCAACCATTGCCATTCCAAACGACGGTGCAAATGAATCACGCGCGTTATTACTTTTACAATCGGCAGGTCTGGTCAAATTAAAAGCTGGCTTTGACAATGTAAAAGGCACAACAGCTGATGTGGCTGAAAATGCAAAACAAATCGTGATTAAGCCTATTCAAATGGCAACTGCAGTACGTGTAAAAGATGAAGTTGATGCAATTGTGCTAGGCAATACGCTGGCAATGGAAGGCGGTTTAAACGTATTAAAAGATGCGGTTTACTATGAGCCAATTGATCAAAGCACAAAAATGAATGTAAACGTATTAGCGGTTGCAGCAGATCGTCAAACGGATCCTGTACTGCAAAAAGTAGGTGCCTTGTATCATACGCCAGCAGTTCAAGCGTATGTCGATGAAAATTTTGGTGGCACTAAAGTTGCAGTAAACAAGCCGGTGACGTATTTAACTGAATCAAAATAGTACTATAATAGTCTTTTAGAACAGGCAAGGACGATTTCTTGCCTGTTTTTTTATCCGTGATGCAGTTTTTGACACTATGATTGAATTTAAAGATATTTCAAAACAGTATGAGCTTAAGGGTCAAACCTTGCATGCCTTGAATCAGATTAATCTATCGATTCCAACCGGCAGTATTTTTGGCATCATCGGTTATAGTGGTGCCGGTAAAAGTACCCTCATCCGTCTGATTAATTTACTTGAGCGTCCAAGCTCAGGTCAGATTATCATTAATGGAACAGATTTTACCGCACTCGATGCCAAAACATTGCGTCAAGAACGTGCCAATATCGGCATGATTTTCCAGCATTTTAATTTAATGCAAACCAAAACCGTGGCGGCCAATATCGAAATGCCTATGAAGCTTCTGGGCTGGAGCAAGGCTGAACGGGAAAAACGCCTCGAAGAATTATTAGATTTTATTGACCTGAAACATAAACGGCAGGCTTTTCCGGATGAATTGTCTGGTGGTCAAAAACAGCGCGTCGGGATTGCCCGTGCCCTTGCCAACCATCCCAAGATTTTACTTTGTGATGAAGCGACTTCGGCACTCGATCCACAAACCACCAAATCAGTTCTGCAATTACTCAAAAAAATCAATCAAGAGCAAGGTATTACCATTGTCATGGTCACTCATGAAATGGATGTAATTGAAACCGTCTGTGATTATGTCGCTGTGATGGAAAAAGGTGATGTGATTGAAACCGGCAGCACGCTACAGATCTTCAGTCAGCCGCAACACCCGACCACCAAAAATTTTATTCAAACCGTGCTTCAGCAACATTTGCCGGTCAATATTCTGAATAATCTGGAAAACCAGAATCATCACAGTATTTATTGTTTAAAATTCCTTGGCAGCTCGGCTCAGGAAACGGTGATTCAGGCCGTGATTAAACAGTTTGATATCAGTTTAAATATCCTGTTTGCCAACATGACCGAAATTAATGGTTCGGTGATTGGTCAGATGTTTATTCAGCTCCTGGGTGATTCCGCAGAGATTAGCGCTGCAGTGCAATATCTGAAAGATAACGGCGTACAGGTAGATCAAGCAGGAGTACAGGCATGAGAGATTTAATTGTACAGTGGCTGACGACAATTACTGCGCCGTTCTGGAAAAGCTCGCTGTCGATGGATCAATTTGTGACAGCGCTGCAAGAAACCTTTCATATGGTGTTCTTCGCAATGCTGTTTGGCTGTATCTGGGGTTTTATTCAGGCAATTACTTTAGTGGTGACGCGTCCTAACGGCATCTTGCAAAATCGTGTGATTTATCACGGTCTCAATCCGATTGTCAATGCGCTACGTTCACTACCATTTATTATTCTACTGATTGCCGTTATTCCGCTGACCAAGTTTTTGGTCGGCACTTCAATTGGTACTTGGGCCGCAATTGTACCACTGACTATTTATGTCGGCCCTTATATTGGTCGCTTGGTTGAAACCTCATTACTGGAAGTGAATGAAGGCATTATTGAATCTGCGCAAGCGATGGGTGCAACCCCAATGCAGATTATCTTCAAGTTTGTCTTACCTGAAGCACGTAGTTCACTGATTCTGAACCTGACCACTGCCACCATCAGCTTGATTGGTGCAACAGCAATGGCGGGTGCTGTCGGTGCCGGCGGTATCGGTGATCTGGCCATTTCTTACGGTTATCAGCGTTTCGATACCTCTGTGGTGATCATGACGGTGATTGTGTTATTGATTTTGGTACAGATTGTACAAAGTCTGGGGGACTGGTTGTCCCGACTTCGTTAATCTAGTTTTTATGTATGAATAAAGCCCTCTAAAAGAGGGTTTTATTGTTTTTAATACTTACGAACCCTTTCTCATTATTTCAAAGTAAAGTCCTGCAACTATTTGATACGTGCCACGGCGACAGGAAGTCGCCCGTTGATCTGTGGTACTGGGATGTACCATCAGATAAAGGGGTTTTGTTACTTTTGCCCCGTCAAAAGTAAGGCACAAATATTACAAAGTTAAAATTGAAGTAAAAATAACGAAATTCTATTTTTCAAATAATGTCATGAATAAACTTACTAATATTTAAAATTCTTCTTTTACTTTTGAAAGATGAATAGCACTGCTATGCAAGGTAACAAAAATCTTCTGTTGGCTTGATGATACTTCCTTGTGCCACAGATCAACTAGCGACATCCATGTCGCTAGTCAGAAATTCAATTTCGGTTAACAATGCCGTCTCGTTATAGATATGAACAAAGCCCCAAATCAACATTTAATTAAAATCTAAAAGTTCAGCATTTCCCCTCATTTTCAAACTGAAACAATAAATCCCATGTTAAACTATTCAATGGTTTTAGCAGGGACTCATCTATGCACTTTGTTCATCTTGGTATTCATACAGAATTTTCGATTACTGAATCCATCGTACGGATACCTGACCTGGTCAAAGCTGCCGAAAAAGAACAGATGCCTGCCCTCGCGCTGACGGATCTGTCTAACCTGCATGCCGCAGTCAAGTTCTATGGCAAATGTTTAGGCAAAGGCATCAAGCCGATCCTCGGTTCTGAAATTCGCCTGAATGATGCCGAACATCGTATGACCTTATTGGCGATGACCAATAAAGGCTGGCGTAACCTGACTGAACTGGTGTCTGAAGGCTTTATCAGTGGTCAGCAATTAGACATTCCCTGCGTACAAAAACAATGGATTTTAAACCAGTCCGAGGACATGATTGCCCTGCTCGGCATGCATTCCGATGTCGGCAAGATGCTGATGAGTTCAAATCCGCAAAAAGCGGAACCCTTGCTGGAAGAATGGGTCGAAAAATTCGGCAATCGCGTTTATATCGCCCTGACCCGCACCAACCGTCCGGATGAAGATGACTTCATTCTGGAAGCAGTGAAACTGGCCAAAAAATATAATATCGGTGTAGTGGCACATAACGACGTGCACTTCATGACCCGCAATGATTATGAAGCCCACGAAGCCCGGGTGTGTATCGCCGATGGTTATGTACTGGGGGATAACCGCCGCCCTAAAACCTATTCACCTGAACAATATTTTAAATCTGCTGAGGAAATGGCAGAGCTGTTCTCGGATATTCCCTCTGCGATTGAGAACACTTACCACATTGCCAAACGCTGTAATGTCACATTGCGACTGGGTCAATACTTTCTGCCGGATTATCCGATTCCTGAAGGTCATACCATTGATACTTTCTTTGCACACTTGTCCAAAGAAGGTCTGGAAGAACGTCTGAATTTCCTGTATCCACCTGAACAGCGTGATGAACACTGGCCAGAAGTTCGCAAGCCTTATGATGAGCGAATCGAGTACGAGATTAATATCATTAACTCGATGGGGTTTCCGGGCTACTTTCTGATCGTGATGGACTTTATTCAGTGGTCGAAAAGTAACGGCGTTCCAGTAGGCCCGGGGCGTGGTTCAGGTGCAGGCTCACTGGTGGCTTATAGCTTAAAAATCACCGATCTTGATCCGCTACGTTATGAATTACTCTTCGAACGTTTCTTGAACCCGGAACGTGTGTCGATGCCCGATTTCGACGTCGATTTCTGTATCGCAGGTCGTGACCGCGTGATTGACTATGTGGCGCGTACTTATGGCCGTGATGCAGTTTCGCAAATTGCCACCTTCGGTACCATGGCGGCCAAAGGTGCGATTCGTGATGTGGCGCGTGTCTTGGGTAAATCTTATGGTCTGGCCGATCGTATCTCGAAAATGATCCCGACCAAGCCTTTAGGCCTGAGTCTGCTGGAATCCTTAGAAGCCGAACCACAGCTTAAAGATATCGTCACCAATCCATCCAACCCAGATAATGATGATGCGGCTGAAATCTGGGAAATGGCACTAAAACTGGAAGGTATTACCCGAAATACCGGTAAACATGCCGGTGGTGTGGTCATCTCGCCAACCAAAATTACCGATTTCTCTGCCGTTATGTGTGAGGCTGATGGTACTTCACGCGTGGCACAGTTCGATAAAGACGATGTTGAATCTGCTGGTCTGGTCAAGTTTGACTTCTTGGGTCTGCGTAACCTGACCGTAATTGAAGATGCAGTTAAAAATATTAATAAACGTATCAAATCTGACAAGCCTTTAGACATTGCCTATATCCCGCTTGAAGATAAAGACGCGTATCTGGTTTTTGCCAATGCCAACACCACCGCGGTATTCCAGTTTGAATCCGTGGGCATGAAGAAGATGCTGAAAGAGGCACGCCCAAGCAAATTTGAAGAAATTATTGCCTTCGTGTCGCTGTACCGTCCGGGCCCGATGGATCTGATTCCTGACTTTATCCACCGGATGCATGGAGGCGATTTTGAATATCTGCATCCCTTGCTTGAAGGCGTACTAGAACCCACCTACGGGATTATGGTCTATCAGGAACAGGTCATGCAGGCTGCACAGTACTGTGCCGGCTATACCCTCGGTGGCGCGGACTTGTTACGTCGTGCCATGGGTAAGAAAAAACCGGAAGAGATGGTCAAACAGCGCCAGATCTTTATTGAAGGTGCATCGAAAAAAGACATTGATGAAGCCACTGCCAACCATATTTTCGACTATATGGAAAAGTTTGCCGGCTATGGCTTTAACAAATCACATGCTGCGGCCTATGCTTTGGTTGCCTATCAGACTGCATGGCTAAAAGCGCATTATCCGGCGGAATTCCTGTCTGCGGTGTTGACCTCGGAGATGCAGAACACCGACAACGTGGTATTCCTGATTGATGACTGTCGCAAGAATCATCTGGAAGTTTTACCACCTTCCGTGAATATGTCGCTGTATCAGTTCCATGCCACGGATGAACAAACCATTGTCTATGGTCTGGGTGCGATTAAAGGTGTCGGTGAAGCTGCGATGCAATCAGTGATTGACGCGCGTACACAAGAAGGTCCTTTCCGTGACCTGTTTGATTTCTGTCATCGTATTGACCTGAAAAAAATCAATAAACGTACCCTGGAAGCATTGATTCGCTCCGGTGCGCTGGATTGTTTAGGCATTGATCGTGCCGACCTGATGGCACAACTGCCTGAAGCGGTGCAAGCTGCGGAACAGGCGCGCTCCAACCGTGAAACCGGCATCATGGATCTGTTTGGTGAAGTGGAAGAAGTTCAGCGCAAACCCTCTAAACCGGTCAAGCCATGGGCGGATGAAGTTCGCCTGAAAGGTGAAAAAGACACCCTCGGCCTGTACCTCACCGGCCACCCGATTGATGTCTATCGTAATGAACTGAAATCCTTTGTACCTAGTCAGATCAATGAGCTGACGCCGACCCGCCGTGGCGTGACCACCGTATTTGCAGGACTGGTGGTGGATATTGCCAATTTCCCGAACCGGATGATGATGACTCTGGATGATGGTACGGCGCGTATTGAAATTTCAGCCAATCATGAACGTTTTAACCGCTTTAAAGAGATTATCCAGCTGGATAAAGTTGTGGTGATTGAAGGTGAAATCTATGAGCGTGAAGGCTTTGACCGCCCAATGGGACGTCTTACTAAAGCCTTTAGCCTGAATGAAATTCGCCAGAAGCGTGCCAACAGCATTAAAATCACCCTAACTGCCGAGCATTTCAGTAAAAGTCTGAGTCGTGACTTGCAGCAGATTTTGACGCCATATACCAATATCGACATGTCAGCGCATATTCCGGTAATTCTGTATTTAGACTATCCTTATGCTACGACCGAACTTCATCTGGGTCTCAACTGGAAAGTGGCGCCACGGGACGAACTATTGGCTAAATTGCGTGATTATTTTGGTAAAGAAGCATTGCATATTGAATATCAGGTCAAGTCCAAAGCCGCCAAAGCTGTTTCTTATGAACAGGCCAAACCGGTCAATGTTCCACCGCCACCTGCTGGCATGAGCATGGACAATGCGCTGGAACTGTATCAGGCTGAATCCCAGCCACAATATTCATAAATCCTGATCTTTAAAACACCTTTAAATTGGAATCCTCATGAGTCAAATTGACAATGCTGCTGTTTCAGCACATCTCTCCCATGTGCGTATTGTCATGGTCAATACCACTTTACCTGCCAACATCGGCAGTGCTTTACGCGCCATGAAAACCATGGGCCTGTCCAAGCTGGTTCTGGTGGCGCCAAAAACCTATCCGCATCCGGATATTGATGCACTGGCCGCAGGCGCAACTGACCTGATCGAGCAGATCGAGATTGTAGAAACGCTCGAAGATGCCATTAAAGACTGTCAGATTGTATTCGGTACCAGCGCACGTAGCCGTACCATTCCCTGGCCGCTGTTAGATGTGCGCCCTGCTGCGACAAAAGCCATGAGCGCCGTGGTACAAGAGCAGCAAGAAGTTGCAATTCTATTTGGCCGTGAAGACCGCGGTCTGACCAATGAAGAACTGGCAATGGCCAACTATCACCTGACCATTCCAGTCAATACCGATTACGGCGTACTGAATGTGGCTCAAGCCATTCAGGTGATCTGCTATGAAATGCGCATGGCAGCCATGAGCCAGATTGAACAACCACGTGATGCTAAAGCAACCATGCAAGTCATTGATGGCATTGAAATGGAATGGGATGAGCCTTTGGTGAATCATGCGCAGATGGAACAGTTCTATCCGCATTTGGAAAAAATGCTGGCCGAAATTGAATTTATGGACCCAAAAAATCCAAGATTATTGCCTTTACGCTTGCGTCGTCTTTTTGGACGTATACAATTAGATCGTATGGAATATCATTCACTTCGTGGTATTTTCAGCCGCGTTCAGGCCTTAAATAACGGCACCTGGAAAAAATCTTCACATACATCATCACAGGACGAGGATCAAATCTAATGCTAAAACAGCTCAAAGAAGATATACAAGCTGTCTTTGCGCGCGATCCTGCAGCACGCAATACCTTAGAAGTCTTAACCACTTACCCTGGCATCCATGCGCTGATCATGCATCGCATGGCACATGAGCTATGGAACAAAGACTGTAAGGGAACTGCACGTGCATTGTCTTCATTTAGCCGTTTTGCGACTGGTATTGAAATACATCCGGGCGCCAAGATAGGCCGTCGTTTCTTTATTGATCACGGCATGGGTGTCGTAATTGGGGAAACTGCAGAAATTGGCGATGATGTTACCCTCTATCATGGGGTGACTTTGGGTGGAACGACCTGGAATAAAGGCAAACGCCATCCAACTTTAGAAGATGGCGTGGTGGTTGGTGCTGGTGCCAAGATTTTAGGGCCATTTACTGTCGGGAAAAATGCCAAGGTCGGTTCTAATGCGGTCGTGACTAAAGCAGTTCCTGAAAACACGACGGCTGTGGGTAACCCTGCACGCTTTATTACCAAAAACAAACCGAAGGATGATGCAGAAACCCGTCGTCGTGATTATGCAGAAAGTATCGGCTTCCAGCCCTATGCTGCAACTGAAGACCAGTCTGATCCAATTCTGGAGGGTATGCGCATTCTGCTGGACCGTATTCAGCAAAATGAAAAACGCATGAACAACTTGTGCAACCGTCTTTCTTTGCTGGATCCGACCTTTAATAAACAGCAACAAGATGGGCAGCCTTTAAGCAAAAAAGAATTACAGATTCTGGAAGAAGCGCGCCGTGAATGTGAAGCTCAAACCAGTCAGTCTAAAGCCTGAATAGAGCGTTCAATTCTGTAACATGCATTTACTTGCATGATCGTTAGAGTTTTCATAGACTGACGGTCATGTGATTTTTGTACTAGCTGTTTTAAAAAATAACACGAATGGATGAATATTATGACCTTTAAGCCCTTGGCACTTGCTTGTTTAGCATTCACAATGACTGCATGTTCGACCGTCTCTCAGAAGTCTGCTGAGAAACCTGTGGATCAAGTGGTTTTTGTAGAACCTGAATTAAGTCCGCCATTTTATGCATTAAATCCATTCAATTATAATGAACCACCTCCGTTTGAGGTGCATTTGCAAAAAGCTGCGGCTCAACCCGTGACCAAAATGGTCGTGACTCATCCAAATGATCCATCCAAGCAATTAACCTTGGATGTCAATAAACTGATTATTCCCATTGTAGACAGCAATACACGTTCAATGCGTTATGCGGCTCTGGCAAATACCAATGAAATCGACATCACCGAGATTGATGATTTCCTGCAAATGGTGGAAGGTAAAGCACGTCATTATCCACCACGTTTTAGCGATCGTCAGGAACGTCGTGGCTTTGAAGCCAAACTGCGTGAAGTCACTCAACAGCTGGATACTTTAGCTGCACGTGAAAATGCCTCTTTCGATGTTCTGGTACGTGCATTTAAAGCCAGTGTCATGGCACGTAATCTGGATCTGGGTTCAGTCTATACCACCAAATCCCTGACCTATGCACAACGAATTCTTAAGATCAACCAAGATGATCCTGAAGTGAACTTCTGGTTCGGCTTTGGCCTGTCCGAAGGTGGCGGTCAACGTGAAGCGATCCCTTATCTGGACAAAGCCATGAAAGCTGGCGTTCAGGAAGCCTATCTTGCTGCAGCCAATAATTATATTGCGCTGGAACAGAAAAAAAATGCGGCTCAAACCTTGGCAAACTATAAAGTGAAATACCCGCAAGAAGCTGAAGTGGCAGACCGTCTGATTCAGGAAATTGAGAAACAAGGTCGCTGGAATGTTTGGCAAGTTCTGCAAACCGCAAATCAAGCTCCAGCTGCTGCAACGCCTAAAACGCCATAATCAAAATTTATCTTCTTTCTCTGATTACAAATAGACTGCTACGGCGGTCTATTTTTATGAGAAAAAATTAGTAAAATACAAACCATTATCCAAACTTACAACTTAAATTCAGTGAAAGGTTTTATGCACGAAAAAATAAATAAAAGATTAATACTGTGCACTTTAGTCATCACCAGCGTGCTGAGCGGCTGTCAGGTGGTCAGTGTTAAGGAACAGGCACTTAATGTCACACTCAGCAATGAGCGTGACAGTATTTTGACGCGCGACAAACTGAGCGAAGCCAGTCTAAATGTGTTGTCCATGACGGGGCGTGAAGCCCAGATCTGTATTGACCAGCCCGAAGAATGTGTAAAGGATCTTAAAAAGATTCCCCAGATTTTAGATGAACAATTACTTTCTACAGCAAGTGAGTTGTATCTCGCCAATTCTTTACAGAATGCCAAGTCAGCCGAGTGCAACACCAGTGTTTTGAGCAAGACCCAATCTCAGGAAAAGCAACAGCTGCAAAAACAGAATATCCAGAAATGTCTGGATCAGCAGCTCAGCATGCTGGATAAAAGCATTCGTTATAGTTATGCCTACCTGTTTAAAACCGAGCGTGCCCCGCAAGACCGTATTTTCGACAACCGTCAGGTTCAGATTCGTGATTTTTACAACCTGGCGATTGCCCATCTGATTCAACGCTATGCTGAACGTTATGAAACCAAGCGTTCCGGCCAACGGATTCAGGTGGGTAACAGTGTGTATAGCATTGATCTGGAAAATTTTCCGCAGCTGAAAAACCAGCCCATTGAGCAACTACTGTCCACCTACAACATGAACTTCTCTGGACTGCGTTCAATTACCCGTCGTGACGGTTTTGGTTCAGAGTTTTTAGTGGTTCTACCGGAGCAGCAACCATCCGAAAAGGATAAAAAATATATTACTGACCCACTCAATCACAAATATCCGAATGGTATCAATCCCAATATCCATGCAGCACGATATCTGGCCACCACGATCACCGCTGTACCTAAATCAGCCAATAGTACTGAACAGATTTTATCGACCTCCGAATTTCATCTGAAACTCTATGATCCCTATAAATATGAAAAAATTAAGGTCGCTTCTAAGGAATATGCTCTGGCAGCCAATTTTTCAGCACCTTATGGTTTATGGCTGGCCGAGAACAATCTGGGGCGTCTGGCCTATCTGACCCTGATTGATCGGGATGATAGTCTGAGCATGCCCCACCTGTATATGCTGGAACCTTATAATCCGAACAAGAAGATCCTGGTATTGGTCCATGGTCTGGCCAGCAGCCCCGAAGCCTGGATTCGTATGACCAACGATATTATGGGGGATCCGGTTCTAAGAGAAAACTTTCAGGTCTGGCAGGTGTTTTATTCCACCAACATGCCGATTCTGGAAAGCCATTTTCAAATCAATGCACTGGTTCAGCAAGGATTTGCCCAGGTCGCGAACAATGCCGCAGCTAAAAAAGATGCCGTACTGGTCGGACATAGTATGGGCGGCGTGATTGCCCGTTTGATGGTCAGCAATGCCGATATCAGCCAAGATGCTTTTAAACTGGTACAAAATACCCGTATTGAACAGTTTAAGGATAAACCGCTGTTTCAAGCACGCCTGCAAATGCAGCCGATTCCAAATTTTAGTCGGGCGATTTTCTTGGCCACACCGCATCGTGGCACAGAATATGCCAATCGCTGGCATACCAAACTGGCGCGTAAAATTATTCGGGTTCCAGGTGCATTTTTAGGTGCCTTTGCTGATACTTTACAAGGCGAAATCGGATTAAAAGAATTTGTCAAAGAACTGGGACATGACCTGATTCAAAATGGCCCGAGTGATTTGAGTGAAAATTCGAAATTCAATGCGCTGACTAAAAACATTCAGCCCTATACCGGCTTCAAATTTCACTCCATCATCGGTAATACCGTAGATACTACAGAACCTCAGCTGATGAGTGATGGCATTGTTTCCTACGAAAGTGCTTATTTGCAAGGTGCGGTATCCAGTAAAGTGATCAAGGGTGGCCATTCCATTCAGGAAACCCCTGAGGCTGTACTGGAATTGCGCCGGATTCTCAGATTACACCTGTCTGACCTTGGTCTTTATGATCCCGAATAAACAATTCCCTTAATTTAAATCAACCACTGCATGTTCACATCCAGTGGTTTGTTTTTTAAAATTGGAAATCATGCTGAATAAAAACTCAGACCGACAGATCTGTCGCATGACTTAAACATTCATCTGGATTTCATTTCTTTCTAAAAATTAAATTTGATAGACTTGTGTCAATCTTGATTTAAAGCACCCTAAGATAAGCGACCTCATTCACTATGCTCCTGAGCAGATCCTCGATAAAATATTTTTATAGATCTGTTTAGATGTGCTTTAATTTTTTGTGCATACGCTGCTTATCAGTATTTGCATTTCTCTCTTGTTGAAAGGATTTATTTTTAATGACCAGTTCGGAAATTATGGCTGATCTTTCTACCTTAACGCCCATGATGCAGCAATACATGTCGGTGAAAGTGCAGCATCCACACTCATTGATGTTTTATCGTATGGGTGATTTTTATGAACTGTTCTTTGAAGATGCACACAAGGCAGCCAAAATTTTAGGCATTACCCTGACCCATCGCGGTAAAGCCAATGGTCAGCCGATCCCAATGGCAGGTGTGCCTTTCCATGCAGCCGAAGGCTATCTGGCCCGTCTGGTCAAAAAAGGCGAAACGGTGGTGATCTGTGAACAGATTGGTGAGGGCGAGAGCACAAGTACTCGTGGTAAGGCTCCCATGGAGCGCGGCGTGGTAAGGATTATCACCCCGGGCACCCTGACCGATGATGCCATGCTCGGTGCACATCAAAGCTCTAATCTGGTGGCTTTATGTATTCAGCAAAATCAGATCGGGATTGCACTGCTCGATCTCAGCGCCGGCCTGTTTAAAGTACAGCAGCAGGATTATGATCTCAACCAGCTCATGATTGAACTGGCGCGCCTAATGCCAAGCGAAATTTTGCTGGATGAAAATACGACTGATCCGATGCTGACCGAGCAACTCAAGCAGCAACTTGATATTTCCGTGACGAAGCGTCCTAATGTGGACTTTAACCTGAACAATGCACAAAAAACCTTGTGCGACCAGTTTGCCGTCAGCACACTTTCCGGTTTCGGGATTGATCATTTGCCGTTGGCAAAAGCTGCCGCTGCGGCACTGATTCACTATGCCAAAGAAACCCAGAAAACCGCTTTACCACATATTCGTTCGATTCAGCTAGAACAGAGTTCCGACTTTATTGCCCTAGATCCAGTGACACGTCGCAATCTGGAACTGATTGAGCCTTTATTTGAGCATGGTACTTCACTGTTTCAGTTAATTAATGATTGCCAGACGGCTATGGGTGGACGCTTGCTGAGTCGCACCCTGATGCAGCCTTTGCGTGACACTGCCTTGCTGGATGAACGTCTGGATGCCATCCAGGCCCTGCTAAAAGGTTTCCATGAAGCACCTGTACGTTTGGTACTTAAGGAAATTAGCGATATTGAACGTGTTCTGAGCCGAATTGCTTTGGGCAGTGCCCGACCGCGGGATCTGGTACAACTACGTCAGGCCTGTGCGCAAATTCCATTTTTACGCCATGCCCTACAGCCGATTGTCAGTCAACAACAGCCTGAGCTATTAATCCAGCTCAATGAAGAACTCGGAGATTTCCATGGCCTGCATCAACGCTTGATGTCTGCCATCGTAGAAAATCCGCCGGTATTGCTGCGTGATGGGAATGTGATTGCCGAAGGCTTTGATAGTGAACTGGATGAATTACGTCAGATTCGTGATCACGCCAGCCAGTTCCTGATTGATCTGGAAATTAAAGAACGTGAAGCCAGCGGAATTCCGGGACTGAAAATTGGTTATAACCGAGTGAGTGGTTATTATATTGAACTCTCACGTGCTCAGGCCGAACAGGCACCCGAGCACTATATCCGCCGTCAGACTCTGAAAAATGCTGAACGCTATATCACACCTGAACTGAAAGCCTTTGAAGATAAGATTTTATCCAGTGAATCCCGTGCTCTGGCGCGTGAAAAAATGCTGTTTGAAATGCTGCTGGATGAATTACGTCAGGATATCGGCAATTTACAGATGATGAGCAGTGCCATTGCCCAGATTGATCTGGTGGCAAACTTTGCCCATCAGGCACGTTTACGCAACTGGTCACGGCCAAAATTCAGCCCTGAAGTCGGTGTAAGTATCACTGCTGGCCGTCATCCGGTGGTGGAAGCTTTAAGCAAAACTGCTTTTACACCGAACGATACGCGACTGGACTTTTCCCATCGCATGGCGATTATTACCGGACCCAATATGGGCGGTAAATCGACCTTTATGCGCCAGACCGCATTGATCGTCTTGCTGGCGTATTGCGGGGCTTATGTTCCTGCACAAGCTGCGACTTTAGGGCCTATTGACCGGGTTTTCACCCGTATTGGTTCTGCCGATGATTTATCAACTGGCAAATCGACCTTTATGGTGGAAATGACCGAGACTTCGCAAATTCTGCATCATGCCACCAGTCAGTCGCTGGTACTGATGGATGAAGTCGGTCGTGGCACCAGTACCTATGATGGCCTGTCTCTGGCCTGGGCCTGTGTACTGGATCTGAGCAAACGCATTCAATGCCTGTGTCTATTCGCAACCCATTATTTTGAGCTGACCGAACTCGATAAAGAAAGCGGCATCGACAACTATCATGTCACGGCTAAAGAACTGAATGGCAATCTGATTTTGTTACATAAGGTACAACATGGCCCTGCCAGCCAGAGTCATGGCTTACAGGTGGCGAAACTTGCCGGTATTCCGGCATCAGTCATTAAAGAAGCACAAAACCGCTTAAAGATTCTGGAAAAGCAACAACTGGTCAAACCAAAGAGTCTACAACACGATCTATTTGCACTGCCGGAAATTGTAGAGCCAGTGGAACGTATTGTCGCAATTGAGAAAGAATCTCCAGCTCTCGAATTACTCGAAGACATCGATGTAGACAACCTGAGTCCACGCGAAGCCTTAGCACAATTATATGCACTAAAAGATTTACTCAAACAGCCGGGGTAATTCTCTGAGCCATAGACCTCATCCCGTATGGGGTCTAGCACTGATTTATACTTGAATTTAGCCCTATTCTGGCTTTTTTCAAATTTAACAGCCCTATATATAACAAATATCAATAAAAGGAATTGTTAGTTCCCCCTGTTTTTGCCTAAAATACAGTATTCGTAAATAGAACCATATTTTTTAGGTAGCTGTCGCCATGACCTTCGTTGTCACTGAAAATTGTATTAAATGTAAATATCAAGACTGTGTTGAAGTTTGCCCTGTAGACTGTTTCTATGAAGGTCCTAACTTCCTGGTGATTAACCCGGACGAATGCATCGATTGTGCCTTATGCGAACCTGAATGTCCGGCGAATGCAATTTTCTCTGAAGATGAATTACCAGAAGGCCAAGAAGTATTCATTGAACTGAATGCTGACCTGTCGCAAAAATGGCCAAATATCACACAAATTGGTGACCAGCCAGCAGATCGTGAAGAATGGAATGGTAAAGCTGAAAAATTACAATATCTTGAAAAGTAATTAATTTCAGTTAAAAAAGATCAGCACATGCTGATCTTTTTTATACTCAATCCACACATTTTATTGCAATATTCTCCAAATTTCTCCGTATATTTAGTCTAAAATGGCGCTATTTATAAATATCTGATTTCTATAAATGAAGAATTTTGCAAAGGGATTATTGAGTCTGTGTGTAATCCCTCTCGTTTTTGTGGGTTGTACCACGACCCCAAAACCACCGGGACAGACCGTGCCCGATGGAAAGCGGATTTATATTCCCCAAGAACGTGTTCAATACGACCGCAAAGTCCAACCCAAAACTGTACCTTATCTGTATACCCACTGGGTCTCTGCGCTGGATAATTTATCACGTGTACGTGAGTATGAAGTGTTTCTGGAACGCAATGGCGTAGGCAATATTATTCCCAGTTTTGAATTAATGCGTACCGCGCGGGACTGGGCCAAATGTGGTCGTTCACAGTACATGATTCCAAGCCGTGAATTATGGGCCAATCAGGTTCCAACCTTGCGTGTATTTAAATATTTAGTAGCCGCCAATGTCCTGACTGATTTTGAAGTCACTTCCGTCTATCGTGACCTGCCTTTAAACCAGTGTGCCGGTGGCGCCAATTCTTCACGCCATCTGTATAATTCTGCCATCGATTTTCGTATTGGCCCAGAATATCCACAAGCGCAAGACTATAGTTATATTGAAAATACCAAGTTCAAACTGTGCCAGTTCTGGGCGCAACATGGTCAAAGTCTGAATATGGGACTCGGCATGTATGCTTCTGGTCAGATCCACATCGATACCCAAGGTTACCGTACCTGGGGGCCAAGTCTGGGGCGAAATTCTTCAATGTGTAATTACTAAGTCATGACAACGGCTATACAAAGTTCATTTAAGACTTTATATAGCCTAAAAAAACAGCAGCTATAGCACAATAAATTGCGCTATGCCGCGAAAAGTTTAAAATGCACCCATCGCAATTGATGGTGCTAAAACTATGCAACACATGTGGACAGACATTGACAACTACATTGAGTCACATTTAATTCCTGAAGATTCCATCCTGAACCAGACGCTGGAAAATACTGCTGCGCATGGTCTGCCAGATCATCTGGCTGTAGCAGCAAATCAAGGCATGTTGTTGCAGATGCTGATCCAGATGAATCAATGTAAACGTGTACTGGAACTCGGAACATTTGCCGCATACAGCACCATGTGGTTGGCACGTGCTTTGCCCGATGATGGTTATATCCTGACAATTGAAGGACGTGATACCCACGCGGCAATGGGTCAGGAAAATATTGACCGTGCCCAGCTCAAGCAAACTGTTGAACTGAAATGTGGTCGTGCAGCAGATGTACTCAAAGCTCTACCCGCAGAGACCGAGGCTTTTGATTTTATCTTCATTGATGCAGACAAACAGAGTTATCCGGAATATCTGGAACTCAGTTTAAATCTGTCGCATTCAGGTACACTTATTTTTCTGGACAATGTAATCCGTGCAGGCGAGATTATCAATCCGGACAATCACAAGCCAAGTATTGAAGGCATCCGTGCCATGTTTAAAGCGCTGCAAAATCATCCACGTATATTATCTTGTACCGCTTTACAGACTGTAGGCAGTAAAGGACATGATGGTTTTGCACTTGCGATTGTCAAATAAAATCAGAAGAACAAAAATTACCCAGCACCATATTTACTATATATAACATTAACTTAAAAACATTAACCACAGAGTTATCCACAATATATGAGGATAACTCTGATCATTTTTAAATCAAGCTGTAACAATTTACGTTGAAATTTTCATTTTGTTTGCTTTTTAGGCAATCCTCACTTTGCAACCAGTAAAGGCACCTTGGAATTACGGAAAATTGTGGTGGCAATACTACCGAGGAAAAACTGATGGATTTTGCTGTGACTAAATGCGCCCAGAACAATCAGTTGAATACCCATCTCCTGTTGATAGGTCAAAATATTCTCGGCGACATCGCCATAGCGATATTGCGGCACTACATCTAGACCCGCTTGAGTCAGATATTGCAGCGGCTCAGTTAAAATTTCGGCATGATCGCCAATATATAACAGGTGACATTGTAATAAACGCAGCAGATCACTTTCCGCAATCCGTCTCATCATTTTGATACAGGTCGGAGAATATTCATAGGCAAAAATAAATCGTGTTGGCGGTTTAAACTGCTCCCCAACGGTCATGACCGTACAATTGGCACCACGAATAAAATTCTCGACATTGGTGCCGATCGGTTTATTCTTTTCAGCTGAGCGCTCACCGAGCAATCCAATTAATGCGATATCATCCGGCTCAAGAATCTGGAAACTTTGCTCCAGAAAATCCCCTTTTTCCTGAATATGTGTGGTTTGAATACCATGTTCGGCTAAAATCCGCTCGGAAATATGTTGCAGCAGATTATTGCTATAATCCAAGGCAATTTCGCTTTGTTTTTGTTCAAGCTCGGCCAATTCCTTCAGCAACATGGCATTGCTTTCAAACCCGATTACCCCACTGATTTCGCCCAGATGATAACTGGCCGGGTAATAATCCAAGACCTGTAACAAAACCAGTTCACGTCCAGTCTGTTTGGCAATCCATGCAGCCGCGTCTGCCAGCGCGTTTATACATGGTGAAGAGTCGATGCAGGCGATGACACGTTTCATGTTTAGCCTCTCTATTTATGATAAAAATTTCTTTGTTATTTTTAACTTAGCATAAGCTTTATAAAATGTGCAGCAAAATCTGTAAGGCTTGAATTGAAATATGTTAACTTTTATGTGATTGACCGATAATTAGAAGAATAATTCAGCCATTAGGCCAAACACTTAAATTCAGATCATTAAAATGCTTTTAAAATCATTTTCTAATTTATACCAGCGAAATTCCCTCTTGCTGTTAGGAAGTCAGCAATACTGTTGCATAAGGAAGAAAGGGCTTTTAATATCTCGTGGATTTAAATATCAATAGAACCATCATTTTCTGATTGATGAAAGAGATCTACCGAGTGTAAAGCTTTATTTGCGGTATCGAATAAAGCTTGCAGGATTCCCAGCAACGATAGCCCGTGCTTCGACATCTTTGGTGACCATACTGTCCATTCCGACAATGGCCTGATCTGCGATTTTAACGCCATCTTTAATACCGACATGTGCGCCGAGCCAGACATCCCGGCCAATTTCGATGCCTTGTGAGCGTACCGCTTGCTGATAAATTGGCTGTTCTAGCTGCATACCGTGATCAAATGCATACAGATGACAATACGCTGCGATACGCACCTGATCATGCAGTTTAATCCCCAGCCGGCCACCATCCAGAATACAGTGATGATTGATCGCCACTTCATTGCCAATGTCCAGTGGGCCATGCAGGGTGCAATCTGCGGCGATAAAGGTATTATCGCCAATGACGATCTTGCGTCCCGGTTCCGCAAAAATATGTGCCAGTGGCGAAATGAAACAGTTTTCACCAATCTCGACGGTTTCCATTTCCATCAGATAAGCCTGATATTCTTTTTGCCAAGCTTCTGCCCAGCCACGGTTTTTCGCCTTTAAGGACCAGTATAGCCAAGGCATATAGTTCAGGCGATGTTTATGCTGCTCACGATATTTCAGTAATGGATCTGCTTCAGTCATCTGTCGCTTCTTCTATGATTTTGAGCTGTTCACGGCCACGAGTCACATCCTGAATTTTTAAAGCAAAAGCTTCAATCTGATGCTTCTGCAACTGCGCCTGAACCTGAACGCCTTCGGCACTATAGTCTTCCTGATAATCGATTTGCTGCTGATTCAGTTCATACTGAAAAATGGCCCATTCATTAAACTGACAGAAAAATTGCACTTTTTTCTTTTCAATCAGTTCAATTTTGTCTGCCAGCAGCAAGCATTGTCCAGCGCAGCCGCCATAGGCACGAACCAAACCTCCGGTGCCGAGTTTAATCCCGCCATACCAGCGATTGACCAGCACCAGTACATTAGTCAATTCATTACCTTCAATGGTGGCGAGAATCGGGCGCCCCGCAGTGCCTGAAGGTTCACCATCATCATTAAAGCGCACCTGATGGCCAATTTTCCAGGCCCAGCATTGATGCGTGGTACTTGGATCACGATAAGCGTCCAGAAAATCTTTGACCTGCTGTTCATTTTCTACAGGGGTCGCAAATGCCTGAAATCGGCTTTTTTTGATGTCTTCCTCAAAACTGACCAGGCTGGCAAGCGTATATGGCATAACTTCGGGCTTTAAAATCGAACCCTGGCAGTATACCTGCTTTACTCCAACAAATAAAAAGCCTCTCCATGGAGAGGCCTGATTTGACTCGATTGTTTGACTCAATGGCCTGAAAGGATTAGCGTTCCCGCAACGCTTCTTTGGCCTTGTTGAATGGCTTGATCAGATAATCCATGACAGTTTTTGAACCGGTGCGAATGTCTACCGTGGCCACCATACCTGGGGTGATATTAAACTCCTGACCCGCATTATTATTCAGTTTGTCACTGTCCGTGCGGATATAGACCCGGTAATAGAACTGATCCTGCTTGACTTCATCACGGATGGTGTCTGGTGAAATCATCGCAACTTTACCATTTAACCCACCATAGATTGAATAATCATAGGCTGTAATTTTAACCAGTGCCTCCTGATCTGGACGAATAAAGGCAATATCACGTGGTGAAATCCGCGCTTCAACCAGTAGTTTTTCGTCGAGTGGCACGATGGTCATCAACTTGCCATTTTGTGGAATCACGCCGCCCAAGGTCATCACATCAATTTCTTTTACGATACCGCGTACCGGTGATTTAAAAATAGTCCGGCTCAAGGTATCTGACTTGCCGCGTACCACCTGCTGCTGAGTTTCCACATCGGTATTGGCTTTGGACAGCTCTTCCCGCGCACTCACATAATATTGATTACGAATATCATTCATTTGATTACGCAGGTCGTTGGCTTCACGTTTTAAGCGCAGCACTTCAACCTCACTGGCTGCCCCTTTAGCCACCAGTGGTGCTGTCATTTCCAGCTCTTGCTGTACCAGTACCAAGGCCTGTTCTAGACCGGCCACGGATTCCTCCAGATTGGCACGACGTGACTGATACAGTGCCGTTTCTTCTTTCACCAGTTTTGGGTATTTCAAGACTTCTTCGGGAAATACCAATGGCGTACCGCTCACTTCCGCGCGTAAGCGAGCTGAGGTCGCACGTGATGAAATCAGTAAGGATTCAGATTCACCGACATTGGATTCAAAACGGGTCGGGTCAAGCTGAGCCAACACTTGGCCGCGCTCTACAATTTCACCTTCTCTAACATTGAGTGTGGTCAAAATACCGCCTTCTAAAGACTGAACCACCTGCTCTTTAGAAGATGGAATCACTTTACCCGTACCGGTAGAGACTTCTTCCAAGCTAAATAACCAGGCCCAGATCAGCAATACCAATAAACCAATGCCGACAATCCAGATAATGACACTCGATTTAGGTAAAGGTGGTTCCTGAAAGCTGACTTTGCTTGAACGTTTTAGTTCTTTGAGTTCACTCATGCACTTGCTCCAACAACCCGCTTATTACCACCCTGTGACTGATTCAGGATCTGATCTCGTGGACCATCCATGACAATTTTCCCATCATTCACCACAATAATACGATCCACCAGCTCCAGTACCGCACGGCGATGCGTCGCAACCACCATGGTACGATGGCTCAAATAACTTTTAAGATGATCAATCAACTGCTTTTCTGACACATCATCAATCGCAGCAGTAGGTTCATCTAGCAGTAGAATTTTCGGTTGACGGATCAATAACCGTGTTAATAACAGCGCCTGACGCTGACCGCCAGAAAAGCCAACACCACCTTCCAGAATGATATGATCCAGACCTTCTTTTTTCTCCTGCACAAAAGCGAATGCACCCGTGATTTGCAGCGCTTCCAGAATTTGCTGATCGGTGGCCAAGGGCGCACCCAAGCTGAGATTTTCACGAATCGAACCATAAAATAGCTGCGAATTCTGGTTCAGCAAGCCCATATCACGACGTACATCTGAAGGATCAATCAGGGTCAGGTCAATACCATCCAGTTTGACCTTGCCCTGTAACGGCGTCTGCATACCAGACAAGAGCTGCAACAAGGTTGATTTCCCGGCACCGTTACGGCCCAGAATCGCAATCTTTTCACCCGGTTTGATCTCAAGCTTTGGAATCATCAGGCTTGGTTTTGGATCATCTTCGCCATATTTGAATACCACACCACTGAGTTCATAATGGCCATCCAGAGCTGGGCGATGAATCAGATGAGAATAATCCGGCTGATCGACCGATTTTTTCATCAACTCATCCAGACCGGCTTTGGCCACTTTGGCCTGTTGCAGACGACCCAACACGCCAGTAATTTGTGAAATGGGTGCCAGCATTCGTGAAGACAGAATCGAACAGGCCACCAATGCACCTGTGGTCATCTCGCCGTCCATCACCGCAAAAGCACCGACCAATACCACAATGGCAAAGGTCAAGCCTTGGATTTTTTGGGTCCAGGCCGTCATCAAACCCACAATCTTACGTTGCTGCATGCTGACATCGGCTGAAACTTCATTCATATGGTTCCACTGATTCTGGAAGCGTGTTTCAGCTCTGAGCAGCTTGATATCTTCAATCCCTTGCACGGCTTCTACCAGCAAGGCATTACGGATGACAGATTCACGCATGCCCAGCTGAGCCAGTTCTGCCAGTTTTTTCTGCGCCAGAATGCCAGGCAGAATCATCAGTGGCACCACCAGCAGCATCACCCAGAACAGGTTGCCGCCAATCACCCAGAAAATCCCTAAGAACAGGAAGAAAAATGGCAGGTCGGCAATCGCAGTCACTGTGGTTGAAGTGACCAGTTCGCGTACCCCTTCCAGTTCCCGAATCTGCGAGATAAAGGTACCAGTCGATTTGGAACGTTCACTATTTTTGATGCGCAAAGAATGGCCAAATACCCGATCCGAAATTTTCAGATCAGCACGTTTACCAATAATGTCTGACAGATAGATTCGGGAGACGCGTAAAACAAACTCGAAAATTGCCGCAATCAGCACACCGCCAGCCAAAACCCATAAGGTAGGAATCGATTGTGATGGAATCACGCGGTCATACACGTTCATCGAGAAAACAATCGTGGCCAGTGCCAGAATATTCGCGATTAAAGAGGCGAACATGACATCGATATAACGTTTCCAGTCATTCAAGACAATTGACCAGAACCAGTTTTTCTCGAACGGCTTGATATATTCATCCACCCGCGCATCCGGCACAGAAGATTCGGGACGCAGAACATACAGATGCTTTACGCCCGTCTCTAACTGTTCAACCGTGAAACTTTGAGACAAGCCTTCATCGCCACTGAGCTGTATACTGACGTTAGCTTGGGTGTCGATGCGTTCAATCACACCCACATCCCCACTCTCAAACTCCACCAGCAAAGGCAAACGCCACGGATTCAGCAAGCTGCTGTCAAATTTATTTTTACGGACATTTAAACCAATCTGCCGGCTGACAATTTTGAGCATCTCGTCGATGTCATGATGCTGGTTCCAGTCCAGTTGCAGACGAATCCGCTCCTCAGAAGGTTCAATCCGGTAATGTCTGGCAATATTCAAAACCGCTTTAAGCCACGGTTGATAATTTATTGTAGTACTCATGGCTGAACTTCAAACCCCTGAATAGAAATACGGTTAAGCGCGTAAATATCCCGTGTACGGCCGGTAACCTGAATATATTGCACAATCGCCGAATAGATGTCATAGCCCGCAGATTCAATTTCCTGTGCTGCACTATGAATCGCCTGTTCTGCGTTGAGCAAATCCACCACGGTTCGGGTACCCAATTTATATTGTTCTTGATACAGCTCTTTGGCTCGTACCGTGGTTGCACGACGTTGGGATAAAACTCCCATTTGTTTTTGCTTATTCTCAATCTGCTCACGAATCAAGCGAACCTGATCCAGCACATCCAGATAGACCGTATTGACCTGTGCGCGTGCAGCTTCTTCGGCATAACTGGCAGAACGTGCCTGAGAGCGTGCTGCGCCACCCTGATAAAAATTACTGCTGGCTTCAATCATGATTGAATTATAAAAGCCGTCATCTTCATTATTATTCGGATTCCGCCCATTAACAGCCTGACTTAAACTGCCTTTCAGATGAATGCTTGGATAACGACTTAAACGTGCCTGATCTTTTTGCAAACGGGCAACATTGACCCCGGCATGGGCCAAAATCATATTGGGAATCTGGGTAAATTCCGGATCCTGATAAAGATCGGCCTGTGCCACAATACGCTCAGGAATCTCCCATTCAACGGCAGATACATCAAACCCCAGCAAAGTGCGTAAACGTTGCTGATATTATCTGAGCTGGGTCTGCTGCACCAGCAGGTTCGATTGTGCCGCTTCCAGATTGGACTGAGCCTGAATTGGATCGGCCTGACTGCTGATACCGGCACGGGCACGCAAATTGGCAATTTCTGCAATCCGTGCAATGCCCTGAATCTGCTGTTGGGCAATCTGGGTAATTTCCTGATAACGCTTGATATTGACAATCGCATCTGCCACTTCAAAAGCCACCTGATCCAGACTGACCAGCACCCTTGCCTGCTCTTCTGCCAATCTGGCTTCCTCGATACTGACATTGGTTTTGATCTTGCCAAAGTCATACAGCATCTGTGTTGCATTTAAGGAAACCACTTGACGTCCACGCTCACCCGAGGTCAGATCACCGGTCCCCAATCCGCCCGATAACTGCGGATAATAGGCTGCTTTTGCCACATCAATATTGGCCGCCTGTGCAGACAAGGTAGAAATACTCTGGCTAATTTCAGGACGTCGCTGAACTGCGGTATGGATCGCTTCCACCACATTCATCTTTTGTGGAATAGGAGCCACGATAGGGCCGGTAGCAGACTGTCCCTGTTGTGGCCGGGTAATCTGTGGCAGTTCAGCTACCTGAGAAGTGTCTAATGAGTAGCGACTGAGTGACGTAATATCAACTGAATGCGCTGACCGTGTTGGCTCTGGTGCAATCAGTTTACTTAAACCGTTTTTAATATTTGCAAAATGGTTTTGCGAAGTTTCTGCATGTGCCAAGGAAATAGATAAAGGCAAAAGAAGACTCATGAAGATCCCCTTTTTTTATCGGTTTTCCCCCTGAACATTTTTTATGTGCTGTACCCTAAATCGCATAATAATTAATGTTTCGTGTTTTAGCCTAACAATATATCAAATCGTTGTAAAAGATACTTTTTTAACGTTGATTTGATGAAAAAAAACCCTCATCCGACAATTGGTGCCGTGATGTGGGTATCTTACAGACATAAAAGCTGTTTATACGGTAAAATCATCACCTAAATAAACTTTTCTTACTGTTTCATTGGCCAGAATTTCAGCTGGCGTACCTTCAGCAAGCAATGCCCCCTCACTCACAATATAAGCATGTTCACAAATCGCCAGCGTTTCACGCACATTATGATCGGTAATCAATACCCCAATCCCACGATCTTTCAAAGTGGTGATGATATCTTTAATATCACCAACCGAGATCGGGTCGACACCAGCAAAAGGTTCATCGAGTAACATAAATTTTGGATCTGCCGCCAATGCACGAGCAATCTCGGCACGGCGTCGCTCACCACCGGAAACACTCATTCCTAAAGAATCTTTGATATGAGTGATTTTAAAGTCGGCCAAAAGTTCCGCCAGACGTTGCTGACGCTGAGCCTTGGTCAAATCCTTGCGGGTTTCCAGAATCGCCATAATATTTTGTGAAATTGTCAGCTTGCGGAAAATCGATGCTTCTTGCGGCAAATAGCCAATTCCCTTGCGTGCCCGTTCATGCATGGCCAGATCAGAAAGATCCAGATCATCCAGATAGATTTCACCTTTATCCATACGTACCAGACCGACGACCATATAGAAGCTGGTGGTTTTACCTGCACCATTAGGTCCGAGCAATCCGACAATCTGGCCACTTTCCATACTAAAAGACACATCTTTCACCACCCAGCGCTTATTATAATTTTTCGCCAGATGTTTGATGGTCAAGGTTTGAACTTGCTGCGATTGTTCCATTAATCACGTGCTCCTGGAAAGGATTGTGAAGCTGATGGTGGAATCACAATTTTTACGCGACCTTCAGCTGAACCGGTTTTATTCGGTGTACCAATCGCTTCAACATCACCTTTATTCATACTATATTTTAAAGTCGCACCACGAATACTGGCCCCATCCTGCTGCAATAAGGCATTACCAGACAGGGTAATAATTCCGGTTTCAGCATTGTAGACAATTTTCTGAGCCTGACCTTTGGTCAGACCTTTGGAGGCATCTACTTTTTGCTGGAACTGTGTCGGGCTACCGGTAGCCGTGATCAGGCTAATCTGGCGCTTATTGTTCAGATTGGCCACAATTGAATTGGCTTGTAGCTTCATGGTGCCCTGTTCAATGATGACATTGCCAGAATAGGTCGTCACCCCAGTACGCTCATTAAAAGTCGCGCGATCCGCCAGTAAAGTGATCGGCTGGTTACGGTCAGATGGCAAGGCAAAGGCCGCGATTGAAGCAAGTCCAATCACAGTCGCCAGCGCAGTGCGCTTCAGGAAAGTGTGCATCATTTTGACTTTAGGAATTTGGTTCATACTTTCCTCGAATATTAAAGAATTCGTATTGACCATCATTAAGATTGGCTTTAAGACCCTGGCTGATAAATTCAGCCTGTGGAGACTCCACGATCACCGTTTTATCAGTTTCAATTTCACGTGTTTTTGGAAAAGCCGTCAGCTCCTCAGTACGGAACTCTAACTGTCCATTTTGCATGATTTTGGTGGCAAGCACTTCTTGAGAGAGTACAACTTTTGTATTGTCATCATAGCCATGCGCCATTTTGGCAGAGAAAGTCGCATCGACTTGAGCATTGTCATAGGTCGAAGCTTGCAGATTTTCCAGCTTGGAGGTCTGTTGCTGCAAGTTCTGCTCAAGTCGATCCACTTGGGCGCGAACCGATAACATGCCTGATTCATCTGTCTGGGTTAAGTTAATATCTTGAGCGGAATAGGTCATGCTGCGCGCGGAGTCCGTCTGCAGCTTATTGCCCTTGCCACTGTAATAATAATAACCACCACTTATTGCGGCAATCATCACAGCCGTAATATATAAAACTTTAGTATCCATAAGCGGTGTACTTAATCCAAAAGATATGACTTATTAATAAGGCGCACGAGTATATTTTTCAAGTAACTCTTGGTATACGCCTTTGGACATCAGCAGCATATCGCAGATTTCACGTACTGCACCACGGCCACCCAGCGCCTGAGTCACCAGGTCTGCACGGCGACGAACTTCGACATGACCATTTGGTACGGTCACTTTCATGCCAGCAATGGCAAAAGCAGACAGATCAGGCCAGTCATCGCCCATATATAAGCAGTCTTCAGGGTCGATATTGAGCTGTGCACATGCTTCGCGTAGTGCTGTGCCTTTATCTTCACGGCCCTGATAGACCAGATCCACACCCAGATCCGACATTCGTTTTTCGACAATATTACTTTTACGGCCAGTGATAATAATCACCTTGATTCCAGCCTGCTGAACCAGTTTCATACCCAGACCATCGCGGATATCGAATGATTTGATTTCATCACCAGTATTGGTCAGCGTTACAAAACCGTCACTTAAAATACCATCTACATCAAGCACTAATGCTGCAATATGACGTGCCTGCTCTAATAATACATAAGATGCCATTTATTAATTTACCCCAGCCTGAATCAGGTCATGCATACTAATCACACCAATCACTTTATTGGCCTCATCAACCACTACAAACTGGTTGATTTTACGTTCATTCATACGTTCCAGCGCCACGACTGCACGTGCTTCCTGAGAAATCGTAAGCGGATTCTTGGTCATCACGTCCTGAATTGCCAGATTGACATCAAAACCTTGCTGTTTATCAATTAAACGACGCAAGTCACCATCGGTAAAAATTCCCAGCAAGACATCATTTGCATCTACGACCGTGGTCAATCCCAGACGTTTGTTGGAAATTTCATACAATACTTTGTTCATGGCGGTATCTGGTGAAACTTTAGGTAAATCATCACCCGTACGCATCAGATGTTTTACATGTAATAACAGGCGCTTACCCAAAGCTCCGGCGGGATGCGAGCGGGCGAAATCATCTGAAGTAAAACCACGCGCATCCAGTAACGCCACCGCCAAAGCATCGCCTAAGGCCAAGGTGGCAGTCGTTGATGAGGTGGGTGCCAACCCGAGCGGACAGGCTTCCTGAATATTACCCAGGGTCAAAGCCACATCGGCATTTTGTGGCATTGGGCCACGCTCATCGCCGCTAATGGTAATTAAAGGAATTTCAAGATGTTTGATGAGTGGCATCAGCATCATGATCTCATCACTCTTGCCTGAGTTTGAAATCGCAATCAGCACATCACCCGCGACCAGCATGCCCAAGTCGCCATGACCGGCTTCACCCGGATGCATAAAGAATGAGGGTGTTCCGGTCGAAGCAAAGGTCGCCGCCATTTTACGGCCAATATGACCTGATTTGCCCATTCCGGTAATTACCAGACGACCAGTACACTGTAGAATAATTTCACAGGCCCGGCTAAAACGGCCATCAATCTGTGTGGCTAAAATCTGTAATGCATTTTCTTCGATGCGCAGTGTTTCAAGTGCGACTTTCTGAAAATCGAGTTGATTCGCTGTTTTTTGTGAATTCAAAGCCTGTTTACCTACGTTAAGGACAGAGAAAAACTCTCATTTGATGGGCACAATTTTCGCAATTTTAGCATAGCTATGCAATTGCAAGCTTTCTAAATGTAGAAGATTCGACAGATTTTTAATATATCTTGATTGTATGTGACTTACGCAGTCTGGTATCTCCACCTCTACATTTACTTCATTTTTGACGCTGTAAAATATGCTTGTTTTTTATTTTCTATCGACACACGCCTACTCTCTCCTCAATAAGTTGGGTTCAAATGAGATCATACTCACGCCAATACCACCTAATCTCCCTGGCAAACACTAGTTCTGTAAAGCTGAGCTCAATATTCTGACTTCCGTCCAAGAATCACCTTTTTATCAATCAGTATCTCTGCCTAACTATGCTAAATATCTGAGGCTTTTTACGCTTTTGTCTTTATGAATAATTATGCTTAGGTTAAGATGATTCATCCTTTTATTTGAAGTCTTTTGAACAGCTATGCAACCATTTGTTCTATATAACTCAGAGCAACGCAAAAAAGTAGAATTCGTACCTCGTGTTGAAGGTCAAATTGATTTGTATGTCTGTGGTATGACCGTCTATGACTACTGTCATATTGGACACGCACGTACAGTGGTTGCATTTGACTATATTATCCGTTTCCTGCGCAGCCAAGGCTGGAAAGTCAAATACGTGCGCAATATTACCGATATTGATGACAAAATTATTAAACGTGCCAATGAAAATGGCGAAAGTATCTCTGAGTTGACCGGCCGCTTTATTGATGCGATGAATGAAGACTTTGCCAAACTAGGCTGTCTCCCGCCTGATGCTGCGCCTAAAGCCACAGACTATATTGACCAAATGCAAGATATGATTGGCAATCTGGTCGACAAAGGCACGGCATATCCATCTAATAATGGCGATGTCTATTTTGAAGTCGAGAAATTTGCCAAATATGGCCGTCTTTCTGGTCGCAAGTTAGAAGATATGCAAGCTGGAGCTTCTGAACGTGTTGATGTCGAAGTTCAAAAGAAACATCCATTTGACTTTGTCCTCTGGAAACACGCCAAAGAAAATGAACCTGCATGGCCTTCACCTTGGGGTAATGGCCGCCCGGGTTGGCATATTGAATGTTCAGCGATGTCGACCTGCTGCCTGGGCAATCATTTCGACATTCATGGCGGCGGTGCCGATTTGACCTTCCCGCATCATGAAAATGAGATTGCACAATCTGAAGCAGCAACCGGTGAACAATATGTGAATTACTGGATGCATGCCGGATTCATTAATGTCGATGGCGAGAAAATGTCGAAGTCTTTAGGCAATTTCTTCACCATTCGCGACGTGATCGAAAAGTTCCATCCGGAAGTGGTGCGTTACTTTATTGTGTCTTCACACTATCGCAGTCCGGTGAACTATTCGGATGTTGCCTTAAAAGAAGCGAAAAATACTTTGTCTCGTTTCTACCATTCATTTAAAACCTATCAGGCGGTTTATGGCGATCATCTGGTGGAAACCTTGGATGATGCTTTGGTTGAACGTTTTAATGCCGCCATGCGTGATGATTTCAATACACCTGAAGCGATTGCAGTGCTATTTGAAATTAACAAAGAACTGAATCGTGCCGTGAAAGAAGAAAATGCGGAACAGGCAGCAATCTACTACGCAACTTTACGCCATTTGACCAATATTCTCGGTCTGGTACAACAAGATGCAGATGAATTTCTCAAATCTGATATTGGTCAGGAAGCCCTAGGATTATCACCTGAACAAATTGAAGGTTTAATTCAACAGCGTCAAGATGCCAAAAAAGCCAAAGAATTTTCGCGTGCGGATGAAATCCGCCAATCTTTACTTGATCAAGGTGTTGTTCTTGAAGATACCCGTCAAGGTACGGTTTGGCGCCGTGCTGATTAATTAATCAAACAGATTTATAGAGAGTTGACACTGCTGTGGAATTCTCTATAATTCATCTCATTGCGGGAATAGCTCAGTTGGTAGAGCATAACCTTGCCAAGGTTGGGGTCGGGAGTTCGAGTCTCCTTTCCCGCTCCAGAATACGAAAAGCCCTTATCGAAAGATAAGGGCTTTTTTATTGTGTTTAAAAAAATTCATTAATAAAAAGCATATCTCAAATCACTTATTCATCCTCTTTCACCCTGACATTTTTTGGGTTATTCACAACAAAGTGCTATTGTAAAAAAACTTCAAAACTTTCAATTCCTTTAATTACGATATCATTTCATGACTTATAAATTGAATGCCCGTCATCTGGTTTTAGACTTGTTATATGCGTCTCAAAATTCTACTGCCAGCATTAAACAGATGCTATGTGCAGCAGACTTATTAAGCATTTCTCACAATAGTTTGCGAGTTGCTGTAGCCCGATTGAATCAGGAAAATATCATTCAAGCTGTAGAGCGCGGCGTGTATCAATTGCTAGAAAAAAAATTTGATACTTCTTTTATCAGTTTAAACAAGCATCCCAATATGCAAATGGCGACCGCGTGGAATGGAAAATATGTACTGGTTTATACCGGTGCTTTGGGACGTGTAGATCGCACTGCATTATCCAAACGGGAAAAAGCACTAGGTTATTATGGCTTTCAGGAAATGGAGCAGAATGTTTTTATTCGTCCAGACAACTTAATGCTGAGCTTAACCGAATTAAAAACGGCTGCAATCCAGTTTGGATTAGATCCAGATGCACGTTTTTTTCAAGTCAGTGAGATAGATCAGGAAATAGATGTCAGTGCACTTTGGGATGTTCAAGCCTTACATCAAACTTATCTGGAGGTGAATCAAGACATTCATCAATGGTTTGATTACTCTCAAAGCTTGCCTTTATCTGATGCAGCAAAAACCGCCTTCTATCTCGGTAAATCTGCCTTATTTAGTTTACGTGCCGATCCCCTACTTCCTGCAGAATGGATAGAAGCCGAAGCTCGGCAACAATTTGAGCGGGCGGTTCGTAAAATAGAAAAACAGGGGCAATTTTTATGGCAGCAATATTTTAACAATCAGGGTGTATAATTTATTTCATATTTATTCACAAAAATAAATTGACTGTAATATTTAGGACAAATATATTGAAAGTAATGATAAGAACGCTATAGGCAAAACAATGAACACTAAGCTCAGTGTCACCGATTTTTTTAGCCGCGAAGAAATTAAAGAACTCACCACGACTTCTGACTTACATGGTGCTTGGTCTATAGCTTCAACTTGGGCTGTGATTGTGATGACCTTCGGTACAGTGGCCTATAGCTGGGAATATTTGCCCATTTGGGGAAAGGTTTTAATGTGTGCAGTGGCATTGGCTATTTTGGCAGGTCGTCAGCTGGCCATGGCGATTTTGATGCACGATGCCTCACACCATAGCCTGTTTAAAACCAAATGGCTAAATACACATTTGACCGATTGGCTGTGTGCACGCCCAATCTGGAATGAGGTCAGCAAATATCGTCCTTATCACTTGAAACATCATGCTAAAACCTCTCAACCAGACGACCCGGATTTAGGCCTGGTGAAAAACTTCCCCATTACTCAAAGCTCATTATTCCGAAAATTCTTTCGCGACTTAAACGGGCAATCTGGATTGAAATTTCTGGCAGGTCGGGTATTGATGGATTTGGAGCTTCTGGAATGGAGTGTGTCCAACGATCCCAAACCTATTCCACGTGGCGATCGTAGCAAGGTAGATTTGGCCAAAAATCTGCTGAAAAACAGTTCCGGTATGCTGCTCGCGAATGCCACGATTTTCTCTGTGCTTTGGGCCAGTGGCCATCCTAAGCTGTATTTGCTATGGCCTTTGGCTTATATCACACCATTTCCTTTATTTATTCGTATCCGGGCAATGGCTGAACATGCCGGTCTGCAAACCAGTCATTCTGCCCTAAGCAACACCCGTACCACCCGAGCAGGTTATCTGGCACGGGCTTTTGTTGCACCGATTCATGTGAACTATCATATTGAACATCATTTAATGGCATCTGTTCCGCATCAAAATCTACCCAAGATGCACCGGATGTTAAGGAAGCGCAATTATGTGGATGCTCCACCAAGTTATTTGAAGGTCATCCGCTCACTGTTAAAAAATGATTAAGCACTCCAATGCTCAAGTGGTGTGCTTTAATGCTGATGTGGTTCGGTATGTGAATGCCGATGAGGAAACTGCTCGCGCTGTTCTGGCAAGCAGTCTTCTGCCTCAATCTGTAAGGTCATTTCGGTAATATGATGCTGATGGCTTAACATCTCAAAAGCCTGATGATGCAGCTTTTTATAATCGACATGCGGCGCGACCAGATGTACCGTCAGCATGACTTTCTTCGAGGTAATCGCCCAGACTTTAAGCTGATGAATATCTTGTACGCCTTCGAGTGCTAAAAGATCATGACGCAGTTTTTCAATATCAATTTCATCCGGTACACCTTCCAGCAGAATATTGATGCTCTGTTTCAGTAAAATCCAGGTACGTGGCAAAACCCAAAATCCGATCAAGACTGCAATCAGTGTATCTACCCACATCCAGCCGGTAAAATAAATCACCAGCGCCCCGATTATAACACCGACTGAACCCAGCGCATCACTCAGTACTTCCAGATAAGCGCCTTTGATATTCAGACTTTCCTGACTGCTCGATACCAGAATTTTCATCGATATCAGGTTAATGACGAGTCCTAAACTTGCCACAATCATCATCGCCAGACTCTGGATTTCAGCAGGATTACTTAAACGTTGATAGGCTTCGAATAAAATATACATCGCCACCACAAAGAGCATTAAGGCATTAAACAAGGCCGCCAGAATTTCAAAGCGTTGATAGCCAAACGTGCGTTTGTTATCTGCCGGTTTTTGCCCAATCTTGATAGCCACCAGTGCAATCGCCAGTGCCGCAGCATCAGTAAACATATGTGCGGCATCAGAAAGCAAGGCCAGACTTTGAGTCAGAAAACCGGCAATCACTTCCACAATTAAAAAAGTCGTGGTTAATGCCAACGCTATTGATAATTTTTTGGCATTTTTTGCAGTCACAGTGACATGACTATGTTCATGATGATGTGAATTCCCCACCGGCCACTACCTCCTTCTTATTCAACGAGGACTGTATCCTCAGCATCTTTTCAAGTTTTGTTCTGATTCATATTACGCTTGAGTTTTATCTATTTAAGTAGATTTTTTTATGAACTGTTTTATCAGTCGGCATTAAATTAAAGTTTTAGCTTTTTCGTGTTCTGCCAGCCAGGCCTGTACCGAAGCCCGCCTAAAATTACGCTCGATATATTCTATTATTTTCACAGGAAGTTTCACCTGATGGCTCAGCAAACGATGCAACATAAAGGCCAGATCAAAGTCTGCAATTGACCAGTGTTCAGCCAACCATATGTCCTCTAGCATATGTTCTGCCACATTTAACAATCGCTGAATTTCTTCAGTGATCGAAGCTGTAAGAGGTGTAGATATTTTTGGTGGATGAAATACCGAATCGGAAGGCATTTGCTGACGGATTTGCATAAAATCGCTTTTGACCAAGGCTTGTATGGCGCGACATTTGGCTCTGGCCTGAATTTCCTTTGGATATAAGGCCGGATAACTTGGAGCTGGAAAGGCATCTTCCAAGTATTCAGTGATTACCCATGATTCAAACAGGCTAAAGTTATCTACTATTAAACACGGAACTTTAGCACTTGGACAAATGGCTTGATAAGTCGCAGATTTCTGTTGCTGCTGATCTAAATCAATCACAATTTCCTGAAAATCTAAACCCTTTTCTTTTAAGGCAACATAAACCGACATGGCATAAGGGCTGATTCTATTTTTATCGACATATAAACGTATATTTTGCATATCCTTGTTCCTGATAGACTTGTTGTTTTTATTCAGTACGGCAGTCTTACTCTACTCTCTTTCCTATACAAAAGAAAAAATGAACTGCTTCATGTAGCGATCACCCGAAAATGTTTAGAAACTTTCTGATAGCGCAGCGATGTTCATTGCTTTCTATTTTGCACAGGATCGGTAGATAAACCTTTTATTTTGCTTTTGATTCACGTTAAATTAAATCATTCTCTTGATATCAAAAAACTATGCTGAACTTAGCCCACCTCTCCGATACCGTGTATGCCATTCAACATCTGGCTTTTGAAGACTTAGGCGCTTGGGAAGATATTTTTTATCAGCTCGGCTTACGTGTGCGTTATTTCGAAGCTGGCATCGATGATCTTACCAAGGCTTTTAAACATCCTGGATTAACAATTATTCTCGGTGGCCCGATTGCAGTCTATGAAACTGAGGATTACCCTTTCTTACAACAAGAAATAGACTTACTTAAAGTTCGACTGGAAAAGAATTTACCGACTTTAGGCATCTGTTTAGGTGCGCAGTTAATTGCTGCTGCATTGAATGCTAAAGTCTACCCCGGAGATGTGAAGGAAATTGGCTGGTCTAAACTCAGTCTTGCTTCTATTGAAAACAATCCACTAAAAGCTCTGGAGGATATTGACGTCCTGCATTGGCATGGTGATACCTTTGACCTACCTGAACAGGTAGAATTACTGGCCAGCTCTGATCTTTATCCAAATCAGGCCTTTCGGGTAGGACAGAATATTCTAGCACTACAATTCCATGCTGAAGTGGCCAGTGAAAGTTTAGAGAAATGGCTGATTGGCCATAGCTGTGAATTGAGTCAGGCTAAAATTGATATTCCTGCACTACGCGCTGCCAATCTTCAGTTTGCGCCTGTACTGGAAACTACCTCGCAAACTGTACTAGAGCAATATCTGGCGCAATTAAATATCGTATCCTAGTCTCAGATACATTCCAGGCTAAACTCTTCCTCTCGACTGTAGAAACATTATGAGCGCATTATTCGGCATTGCCGTGATTCATTTTTTTGCCCTGATTAGTCCAGGGCCGGACTTTTTCTTTGTCACCCAAAGTGCCATCCGGCAGTCCAGAAAGCATGCTTTATGTGCAGCCCTCGGCATTTCATTGAGCATTCTGGTCTGGTCAATTTGCGCACTTGGCGGCCTGCATTTTTTATTTCAGAAAATGGTCTGGTTACAGCAGATCTTAATGCTATTGGGTGGATTATATCTGCTCTATCTGGGCAGTTTGATGTTGAAGTCGAGCTTTAAGACACCTCTACCTTTAACAAATTCGAAAGCAGAAGCTCTTTCTATCGTTCAGCCGTCGTATCTTAAATTATTGCTGCAAGGTTTTTTCACCAACATGGCCAACCCCAAAGCCCTGATTTACTTTAGCAGTGTATTTGCATTGGCGATTAGCCCTAATGCAAAACTATCAGAACAATCTTCTCTTTTAGCTCTGGTCTTTATCGAAAGTTTGCTCTGGTTTACGGTTGTAGCCATTATTTTTTCAATGCCGAAGATGACGACTTATTATCAAAAATTTGCCAAATGGATTGATGGAGTTACAGGCGGGATCTTTATCAGTTTTGGCTGTCTGCTGATTCTGAATCGTGATTAGATCTAAGTCATTTTATTTGATAAAAAAGCACCTGAATCAGGTGCTTTTTCATACTACCCATACAGAGAATCTTATTTCTTTGTAGGCGCAGGTACAGTGGCTTCAGTGGTAATCTGAACAGTAATTTTATCACCCACACTCGGTACGTTTGCTCCTAAACCAAATGCAGAGCGGTCAAATGAAGTGGTTGCATTGAAACCAATTGCTGGAACTTTCATCATTGGATGTTCAGCCTGTTTGTTTAAAACAGCATCCAATACCACAGGTTTGGTCACGCCTTTAATAGTTAAGTCACCAGTAATTTTGAAGTTCTTTTTGTTCTGCGTTTCTACTTTGGTACTTTTAAAGCTGATGTTTGGATATTTTGCTGCATCAAAGAAATCGGCTTTCTTTAAGTGATCATCTAAAGCTGTCACGTTGGTATTAATACTGGATACTGGAATTGTCACATGCACAGCTGACTTTGCCGGTTGTTCATTGTCCACCACGATTTTGCCCTGAATATCAGAGAAATTACCAGATGGCGTAGAAAAACCGAAATGATCCCAGCTAAATACGGCTGCAGTATGGGTCGGGTCAATTGTATAGGTTACTGGTTTTGCAATAGAAAATGTTGCTACAGATGAAACCGCTAAGCCTAATGCTAATGTTTTGAAATTCATGTTTTTATCTCTCGTTTTGGATGTTATTCAGTGTATAGAATTAAGAAATATTTACAGCTCTAAAGATAAAACGTTTTGTTGCAGCGATGAAACGATAAATTTGTAAGTTATTTTTTAAATTTCTATTATTAATCCATACGGTACTGGATAAATCCGGTCTTTTTGGCCACTTTATCATAGAGCATTTGTGCCTGACGATTTGATTCATGCGTGAGCCAGTAAACGCGGTCACAATTACGCTGTTCTGCCACCTGATAAACCTGTTCAATCAACTTGCAAGCGATACCTTGACCTCGATACTGCGAAGGCACAAATAAATCCTGCAAATAAGCATAAGGCCGTAGCGTCCAACTGCTGTCATGCTCGACCACATGTACAATGCCCACCACTTTTTCATCAAGCAATGCAGCAAATCCATACATCGAATCTAGCTCAGTACTGTGTAATTTCGCCCAGGTATTTTCACTGACCTCGTCACAGATCTTCGCATGATAAAAAGCCTGATATTCTTGCCATAAAGGCAGCCATTGGTACTGTGATATTTGCTCTAAAGATTTGATCTGAATCTGGGAATTTATTTTCATGTTTACCAACTTCTTTTGCCTATTTCATCAATATAAGCCGTTTCGATAGGGTGCTGAGTTCTATAGCGAGTTACAAGCTTATCTTTATCTCATCTGGTTTTGATAAGCAACTTCCAGACAAAAATCATCTGGCATAAAAAAAGCCCCAATCAGGGACTTTTTAGTATTTTAGCTTTACAGTTTTTCAACCAGAATACGATCAACCTGTTTTAGGCCAGTCGTCTTTTCATGGTTTTTACGGCGGACTTTGATGACTTTTTCTTCCGCGAGTTCTTGCAGCATTAACTCAACCGCCATCATGGCCTCAAGAGGTAGATCCTGCCCGATCCATTTCTGTTCGCCTGCATCCATCAGAGTAATTTCTTCGCTAATTTGCTCGTACAAGCTCATGTTCATCTCACTTTTTGCATTCAATTATCAAGAGAACTCTTCAACTCTTGTCACATGAAAACAGAGCTAAAAAGACCAAAAAACAAAAAGACGCCCCAAAACTGGGACGCCATTTTAAACTTTTAAAGGGCTGATTAAGCAGTAATTTCTTTTACTGCTGCAACAACGGCTTCAGTGGTAATACCAAAGTGCTGGAACAAGTCTTTTGCAGGTGCAGATTCACCATAAGTACTCATACCAATTACGCGACCATCTAGACCAACGAATTTCCACCAATAATCTACATGCGCTGCTTCAACCGCAACACGCGCACGAATATTGGATGGAAGAACTGCTTCACGGTACGCTGCATCTTGCTTCATGAATTCTTCAGCACATGGCATAGACACAACACGCACGCCTTCAAGCTGTGCATAAGCTTCCATTGCCAAAGCAACCTCTGAACCTGTTGCAATAATAATCGCTTTTAATTCGCCTTTTTCTTCAGCCAATACATAACCACCTTTCGCAGCGTTCTCAATTTGTGTTTGAGTACGAGTTTGGAAAGCTAAGTTTTGACGAGAGAAGATTAATGCTGTCGGACCCTCAGAACGAGTCAATGCAGACTTCCAAGAAATTGCAGCTTCAACGGTGTCACATGGACGCCAGGTATTCAGGTTTGGTGTACCACGTAAAGATGCAATTTGCTCGATTGGCTGATGCGTAGGACCATCTTCACCGAGACCAATAGAGTCATGTGTGTACACATGAATCACACGTTGCTTCATCAAGGCAGACATACGTACTGCATTACGTGCATATTCCATAAACATCAGGAATGTAGCCACATAAGGAATGAAACCGCCATGCAGCGCAACACCATTGGCGATTGCAGTCATACCGAATTCACGCACGCCATAATGTACGTAGTTACCCGCTGCATTGTCTTGTACACCTTGCGCACCTTTCCACAGCGTCAGGTTAGAACCAGCCAAGTCAGCAGAACCGCCTAGAACTTCTGGCAATAATGGAACCAGTGCTTGCAATGCATTTTGGCTTGCTTTACGTGTCGCGATGGTTTCAGCTTTAGCATTCACTTCAGCGATATAAGCATCTGCTTTTGCAACGAAGTCCGCTGGCAAATCACCTGACATACGGCGTTTTAGCTCTGCCGCTTCAGTCGGATATTTTGCAGCATAGGCAGCAAATGTTTCATTCCACGCTGCTTCAGTTTTAGCGCCCTTGTCTTTGGCATCCCAAGCTGCATACACATCTTCAGGAATAACAAATGCTTCGTCAGTCCAGCCTAATGCTGCACGCGTCAAGAAAATTTCATCATGCCCGAGTGGCGCACCATGGCTGTCTTCTTTACCTTGCTTGTTTGGTGAACCCAAACCAATCACTGTTTTACAGATAATGATGGTTGGCTTAGCAGTTTCAGCTTTAGCTGCTAAAGTTGCAGCACGAAGCGCTTCGCTATCATGACCATCTACTTTAAGTACTTGCCAGCCGTAAGCCAAGAAGCGTTGTTCGGTATCGTCAGAGAACCAGCCTTCTACTTCACCATCAATCGAGATGCCATTGTCGTCATAATAGGCAATTAATTTACCAAGACCTAAGGTACCTGCCAATGAACACACTTCATGTGAAATACCTTCCATCAGGCAGCCATCGCCCAGGAAGCAGTAAGTAAAGTGATCCACAACCTGAAGGTCATCTTTATTAAATTGTGCGGCTAAGGTTTTTTCAGCCAGCGCAAAACCAACAGCATTGGCAATCCCTTGACCTAGAGGACCAGTCGTCGTTTCAATCCCGGGTGCATAACCCAATTCCGGGTGACCAGGTGTTTTAGAATGAAGTTGACGGAATGCTTTTAGATCTTCAATCGAAAGATCGTAGCCCGTTAAATGAAGCAGTGCATATTGAAGCATAGAGCCATGGCCATTTGACAATACAAAACGGTCACGGTTAGCCCAATTCGGGTTGGTCGGGTTGTGGTTCAGGAATTCACGCCAAACCACATCAGCGATATCTGCCATCCCCATTGGAGCACCTGGATGTCCTGAGTTTGCTTTTTGCACAGCATCCATTGCCAATACACGAATTGCGTTTGCAATACGACGTTCATTAAGCGGGGTTGTCATAAATCAGAGTCCAAAATATTCAGAAATAGGAAATGATGAAAAGACTTTCAAAACTATGGTCTATTGTCTTAAAAAAACAGCGAGGGGTAAAGACTAAGCAACAACATTTATCAGTTTATTAGTCTTGTATTTCCTTATCGGGTAATTATTCCACATTTTTCTCTCTAGTTCTGTTTTCTCTGGTCACTTTTGCGAGGGATTTATTAGACATGATAGTTAGCATATTATTGTCTGATTGAGCTTTTCAACTCTGGATTTTTTAGAATTGGCTGTTAATTCGTTTTTAATCTAAAGTCGGCTCCATCCGTTCAAAGCGAGATGTGTCATATAATTTTCTCGTTGATGATGGAAAGCATTGATGATTCATTCTTATCAATAGATCGATCAACGTATTTATTTTTTAGATGAAAAGCTTACATCTATTTAGGCTCAATCATAAGCAACAAGCGTGCTTAGCGCCCCTGGCAGCTTTTAGGTAAATAGCGCTGATAAATATCAGTCGAGAAGCATTTTCCCGTATAGACATCAAATGCAATTGATTTACCCCGAATCGCTGCATCTAGGCCTTGCTGTCGCAGCTTAAACTCAATTCGGCATGTTGCATTAATCACCACTTTTTCGATATATCGTGTATTCCCTCCAATCTCGCGTCCAGCATCACAATGCTGACCTGAGGCAATGAACTGAGTTCGATATGTGCCAGCCTGCTCAAACACTTCAGCCAGTTGAGCGCGTACCACATAGCCCTGATAGCTCATAAACGCCATGGTGGCTAAAATCGCCATCATCGTCAGTACAATCATCACCTCAATTAAGGTAAATGCCTTTTGATACATCATGACTTATCTCCGTACAGTCTTACTTCAAGAAGCCCATACAAAAAGAATCTTGGCCATGCTTAACCGGCCAGTAGTGAAACCTTAGGCCTAATATGCAGAGAAGCCGATGCAACAACAATACAGCTAGTCGAATCATGTTGAATCACATGCGAGCGTATTAATGTAATAATCATTTTCCTGAAAATTGCTCAGATTTTAGCTTTATATTTTTCCAATCAGCGATCTTTTAAAATTTATTCGAGAATATAACTGTTTAATTTTGCTACATCTGGGAAAATCCGGATTAATTTGTCGCTCCTTGCCAAATCAGCAATGACGGTTAAATCGACATATCAATTTTTTTAATTCTATTAATCAATTAAAAACACAATAATTTGAAACAATTTCGACCAATTTTGTCGTGTTAAGCTAGTCCTAGAGCGCAACTCGATGTAACATATCGGGTCTTTAAAATTAACTGTGATAGGACTATGCGCGAGTACGCTGTATTTACTTCGGAATCTGTAAGCGAAGGCCATCCAGATAAAATGGCTGACCAAATCAGTGACGCTATTTTGGATGCAATCTTAAAAGAAGACCCTTATGCACGGGTTGCTTGTGAAACGCTTGTAAAAACAGGTGCGGTTGTACTTGCCGGTGAAATCACAACGACGGCCAATATCGATTTTGAAGCGGTAGTACGCCATACCGTGAACGGTATTGGTTATCACCATTCTGATCTGGGTTTTGATGGTTCGACCTGTGCCGTAATCAACATGATTGGCAAACAGTCACCTGAAATTGCTCAGGGTGTAGACCGTCAGAAACCTGAAGATCAAGGTGCCGGCGACCAAGGTTTGATGTTTGGTTATGCCAGCCGTGAAACTGACGTTTTAATGCCTGCGCCAATTACCTATGCACATCGCTTAATGGAAAAACAAGCAGAGCTTCGTCGTAATGGAACTTTGCCTTGGTTACGCCCAGATGCGAAAAGCCAAGTGACCTTTGCTTATGAAAATGGCAAACCTGTTCGTTTAGATGCTGTGGTTTTGTCGACTCAACACGATCCTGAAATTTCACAAGCCAATCTTAAAGAAGCTGTGATTGAAGAAATCGTGAAGAAAATCATTCCTGCCGATATGTTCCATGCAGAGACCAAATTCCACATCAACCCAACGGGTATGTTCGTGATTGGCGGCCCTGTCGGTGACTGTGGTTTGACAGGTCGTAAAATTATCGTAGATACCTACGGTGGTATGGCGCGTCATGGCGGTGGTGCTTTCTCTGGCAAAGATCCATCTAAGGTTGACCGTTCTGCTGCCTATGCAGGGCGTTATGTAGCAAAAAATATCGTTGCGGCTGGTCTTGCAGACAAGTGTGAAATCCAGGTGTCTTATGCGATTGGTGTTGCTGAACCTACTTCAATTTCAATCAACACTTTTAATACTGCAAAAGTATCTGAAGAATTGATTATTGCCTTGGTTCGTGAGCACTTTGACCTACGCCCATATGGCATTACCCGCATGCTGGATCTGATTCAGCCAATGTATAAGCAGACTGCGGCTTATGGTCATTTTGGCCGTGAAGGCTCTGATACGGCCTTTACTTGGGAAAAAACCGACAAAGTGGAAGCACTTAAAGCCTCTGCTGGTCTCTAATTTTCTCTTTAAAAAGCCCGCACCCTGCGGGCTTTTTTTATGACTGGGATTTTATTGCTTAAAATCATCTTTTTTACACGACTGACAACTTAAATCGCAAGATTAATAATATACCCTGTTCACCTCCATCATCCTTGAATGCTTATTAAATTAGAAATTTCTTAGTTTCTGGATCTGACTCATCTAATACACTTAAAACAACTTATTAAATAAGTTATGAGCGAGTTAAAGCAGCATAAGTATTGAAAAAAGTTACAGTTAATCAACAAATTTTGATCTATTTTCTAGCATAAACTTTAAGAAATGACTGTTAAATTAGTTGGCAGCTATACAACAACAAGGGATATTACTCGATGAATAAATTAATGATTGCTTTAGGTTTAGTGGCAACTGTTGCCTTGGTCGGCTGTAACAAAGATAAAGCACCTGAAACCGGGGCAACGACAGGTGAGCATTTAGAAAATGCAGCAGATCAAGCCGGTCATGATATGCAAGATGCAAGCCGTGAAGCTGCGGTAGACACTGAAAGAGCCTTGGATAATGCAGCGGAAAATACAGCTCAAGCAGCTGACGAAGCTGCTGCTGCAACGTCTCGAGCAGCAGATGCTACTGCTGAAGCAGCACGAAAAGCCACTGCGGCCACTGCAGCTGCGGTTGAAGAAGGTGCTGGCAATGTTCGAGAAAAAGCTGAAAACTGATTTTAGCTCTCAGTTTAATGCTTAAAAAGCCTGCGATTCAATTTGCAGGCTTTTTTATGTACTTCATTTGAAAACCCAGAAACTCAAAAATGCTCGATACTGATCTATAGGCATAAAACCATACGATTAAATCTGCAATTTATTTAAGCTGCTTAAGTATAGAGAATTACAGAATAATGAAATGTTCCATTAGATTTATTTTTATAATTCACTCCCATCAATCAGATAAAGTGATAAAACTTATTAACTATAAGAATGACTTAATACTCACTCATTGGCCAAAATGGGCTGCATTTAAGCTGAAATTCAGTAGAATACCAGCCTTTATTTTTAAAATTTAATCTCCCATGTCAGTCATTGCTGCTGCTTCCCAACGGTCGAATATTTCGGTCTGGGTGGCTTTTATTTTACTTGTGATCGGTACAATCGGTGCCTATCAGATCGTTGGCTTAAATCAGGCCTTGTTATTTTTAATCGGTGGTGCGCTAGGCATGACCCTGTACCATGCCTCATTTGGTTTTACCTCGAGTTGGCGCGTCTTTATCAAGGAACGTCGCGGTCGTGGTCTGCGTGCACAAATGATTATGCTCGCTCTAGCAGTATTGTTATTCTTCCCGGCTTTAGGTGCGGGTGAATTGTTTGGCAACCCGGTCACAGGTAACGTCAATCCTATTTCCATGTCAGTCATGATTGGTGCCTTTATTTTCGGCATCGGCATGCAGCTCGGTGGTGGTTGTGCATCGGGTACGCTGTATACCGTGGGTGGTGGTAGTGCACGTATGCTGGTAACACTCTTGTTCTTCTGTATCGGCTCTGTGATTGCAACCTCACACTTAGACTGGTGGTTTGCCCTGCCGCATCTGGAACCTATTTCTCTGGTACAGAGTTTAGGGGTGATGCCTGGATTACTGCTGAGCTTTGTTATTTTTGCACTGATTGCTGCGGCGACTGTTTATTTCGAAAAGAAACGTCATGGTCGTCTGGAAGTAGAACCAAGCAGTGAGCATCAAGGCTGGAAACGCTTTATTCGTGGTCCATGGCCTCTGATTTGGGGCGGGATTATTCTGACCCTGCTCAACTTTGCGACGTTGGCACTTGCAGGTCGTCCTTGGGGCGTGACTTCTGCCCTGGCAGTTTGGGGTGCAAAAGGCGCCACTTTAGTGGGTGTTGATGTAACTGCATGGGATTATTGGCAGAAAGCTGGCAATGCCAAAGCACTTGCAGAGTCGTTGTGGTTTGATATTACCTCGATGATGAACTTTGGCATCATGCTCGGTGCTTTGCTGGCAGCCAGTCTGGCTGGTAAATTTGCCCCGAATTTCAACATTCCGAAACGCTCGCTCATTGCTGCTGTTGTCGGTGGCATCATGCTCGGCTATGGTGCACGCCTGGCTTATGGCTGTAATATTGGTGCGTATTTCAGTGGCATCGCTTCAGGCAGTTTACATGGCTGGTTATGGCTGGTGTTTGCCTTTATCGGTAATGGTATTGGGGTGAAACTTCGTCCAATCTTCTTCCCGGAAGAAAAACCACAAGCTGAAAAAATTACAGGTTGTTAATCATTTAAATTAAAAAGCCCATCTTAATGATGGGCTTTTTTATCTTTAAGATTTAAAGCGCGGCTTTTAAATTACAACCATAACCCATGGTCTGCTGAACCTGACGATAAGTGGTATAGCGATCCAGAATAAAAGTATAGAAGTGATCGGCATTCGAAAAATTGTCTTTTAGATTTTCATTGGCAGCATTCGGCAATTGGATGCCATCGACCAGTTCCAGATTATAATGCCCCAAACGATACATATCGGCAAAATAAGCATTCATCATATCGCAATAGGCAATTTTACTTGGTTTTAATGCCGTACTGCTGACCAAATGACGGTTTAAAGTTTGCAGATTATTCACATCTAAAGGAAACTGGTGTGAGAAAGCAATACTTTCTAGTTTTTTAAATTTCTGAAAATCCTGAGCCAATTGGCTATTGAGTGCATCAAAACGTTGCTGCAATTCCTGCGCTGTCTGAACCTGATATTTGACTGGATCGACGACCGGTTTTTGTGGCTCTTTCGAGCATGCGGTTAATCCAATGAGCAGCGCCAATGACGTTAGCCATACCTTCATATCTATGCACTCAATCTAAATATAAACGCTTATTATGCCTGAAAGATGCCAGATGTACTGTTTAAAGTGTTTTCTCATTCATATAACGCCAGTAGCGTTTCGGTACATATTGAATATGCAGTTTCATATTGTTACGTGTCTGAATATTCACACTATTAAAATAATCTTTCCAGAGCTGATCATACAGCCATTCATCATCATCCAGTTCGATACTGAATGACTGACTGTGCCCAATCTGGATTTGTGAATCAATTGCTTCAGCATTCATCTCGACCTGATGTACCTGCTCTAAATCATAATAAATCCCGTAATTGCGCAGCTCATCATAAATCAGCCAGGATTGATCCTGATAGCGCTCCTGAAAATGTCGGGAAATAATCGGTAGAACATTAAAGTCTGGCTTAACCAGACTCAGGAATAGTCCATCCTTGGCCTTTTTAAAGCGTACAAAAGCCTCCATACGGTGCTTTTCCCGTCCGACTTGCTTGGCCCATTGCGACATACCGATAACCGCATGATGACCATAATCTTTATCGACAGGTCGCTGGTTTTGAAATACATAAACCGCGAAATCAAATAGAATCTGAAACGCTGCTTCTTGTTCCGACAGAAAAGTATAGTAAAAGGCACGCAAGCTGCTGGAGGAGACTTTTTGCTTGAGCCCCTGCCAGACCCGCTGTCCATGCTCATCATTAGAGCTAACATAAATAAATTCATCAAACAGGCCATTTTGTGCTTGTGGATTGGCAGTGATGCGGGCATTCAATTCCTTAAACTCAAAAGCCCGAAATACACAACTGAGCAAGCCGGTCATGCTGCCATCAAAACAGTAACAGGCCATCAGAATGCCAGTCCAAGCTGTGGTGAAAGCTGCTGCTGATATTTAGATTGACCAGACTGTAAAATTTGCTGACGGATCTGATGCGATTGCTGATCTTTCTTAAATTTTGGCGTATCAGCACAGCGGATAAAATGCTGTGCGCGGTTATATGCCACACCCATGCGTTTTAGCTGATCGATATGAATCTGACCAAAACGGCGTGCCTGTACAATTTTTTTGGCCGAACTTACCCCAATACCCGGTACACGCAAAATCATTTTATAGTCGGCATGGTTAATATCAACTGGAAAAGCTTCAGGATGTCGCAAGGCCCAGCTGAGTTTGGGATCAATATCCAGATCCAGATTCGGATGCTGGTCATCGACAATTTCATCGGCAGAAAATTCATAAAAACGCATTAACCAGTCGGATTGATATAGACGGTTTTCTCTTAATAATGGCGGCGCTGAACCGACAACCGGTAAGGCTTTTTCTTCAGGATTAATCGGAATATAGCCGGAAAAATACACCCGTTTCAGCTTAAATTCCTTGTAATGCCGATCGGCCATTAAAATAATGTCTTGGTCAGTTTCACTGTGTGCGCCCACCACCATCTGTGTGGTTTGTCCGGCAGGTACAAATTTTGGCACCGATTTAATCAATTTGCGTTCATCTTTGAGCTGGATCAGTCGATCCCGCACAATCCCCAAATCTTTTTGTACTTCGGCATGGGTTTTTTCAGGCGCAAACTTCTGTAATCCGGCTTCAGTCGGCATTTCCAGATTAATACTCATGCGGTCTACGTATAGTCCGGCTTCGGTAATGATTTCCTGAGATGCACCCGGAATGGTTTTCAAATGAATATAGCCATTAAAGTTTTCTTCTAGTCGCAGTTTTTTCACCACCTGTAGCATCCGCTCCATAGTGTGATCGGCTGATTTAAAAATACCCGAGCTTAAAAACAGACCTTCAATATAATTACGGCGGTAAAAGTTCATGGTCAAATCCACCACTTCCTGCACGGTAAATGCTGCTCGCTTGACGTCATTGGAACGGCGCGAAACACAATAAGAGCAATTAAAAATACAGACATTGGAAAATAGAATTTTCAGCAAGGAAACGCAGCGGCCATCTTCGGTGTAGCTATGACAAATACCATTGCCGGTATTTCCTACCCCTTTGTCTTTATTTTTACGATTGCTTCCACTGGATGAACAGGACACATCATACTTGGCAGCATCGGCTAAAATTTGCAGTTTTTCACGGATACGATCAGACATGAGCTCAGAAAGATTTGACCAAAATGCTATTATAAAGTCTTCAATTGCAGCGCTATAGTTGATCTGTCTGGCTAGCGACATAGCGTGTCGTGAGAAATGTAAATGACAGCTAAGCAAAGTTTAAGTATTTCAAAATAAAATAACCAATATGATTTGCTTAATTTTGAACTCAAGGGCAAAGTAAAAACATAACAAGGAGCAAATCTATGTCTTTATTAGAAAATCTCGGAATTAAACATCCTATTTTCTTGGCGCCGATGGCAGGTGTCTCTACAGCTGAACTTGCAGCTGATGTGTCCAATCAAGGCGGCTTGGGTTCACTCGGTTTGGGAGCCAGCAGTATCGAGGCAGCACGACAACAGATTTTAAAAACTCAGGAATTGACAGACTGCCCTTTTCAGGTGAATTTTTTCTGTCATGACAGTGTGCCCCTAGATGAAGCTGTCGCGCAGGCATGGATCGCACAGTTTAAAAATAAATTTATTGAATATGGGGCGCAGCCACCCGAGCATTTAAACTGTATTTATCCGAGCTTTAAAGACAATGATGACTTCCTGAATCTGGTGCTGGAAACCAAACCACGGGCGGTCAGTTTTCATTTTGGCATTCCGCATCCACATCAGATTCAAGCCTTAAAACAGGCGAGAATTTTAACCATGGTTTCTGCGACCAATTTTGCCGAAGCCAAAGCCATTGAAGCTGCCGGAATTGATATTATTATTGCCCAAGGCATTGAAGCCGGCGGTCATCGTGGAATTTTCAGTACCAAATTCGATGCTTCGGTCAAAACCTCTAATCTGGTGAAACTGATCAAACAGCATTGTTCCCTGCCGATTGTGGCCGCAGGCGGGATTATGGACGGCCAACAGGCAAGACAAATGCTGGATTTCGGTGCCGATGCCGTGCAACTTGGCACTGCATTTGTACAGTGCAAATCGTCCAATGCCAATGAGGCTTATCGTAAAGCCCTGCTTTCCAAGCCACTCACTCAAGTCAGTGCCAGTATTTCCGGCCGCCCTGCTCGCGGAATCATCAACCACTGGCATATGGATGTCGACACACCCGATCGTCTGGATGTGCCGGCTTATCCTTATACCTATGATCTGGCCAAGCAATTACATGCTGCTGCAGCCGAGCATGGTGATCAGGGTTATGGCGCGTTCTGGGCAGGCTCAAATGTGGCACAAATTCGTGAAATGGAAGCATCCGATCTGATCAATCAGCTGGTGCTGGAAATGAAACATCTCTAAAATTTATCAGCATAAAAAACCTCTCTAATTAGAGAGGTTTTTTATTCAGTCGGACTTAGCGGGTAAGTCGATGCCAGGCATCTTTGACTGCAAACTTGGCTTCTTCCCAATTTAAACGGGATTCACCTTTCACCTGTTCCCACTTGGTCCGTAGTTCAGGTTCCGCATGGTCAAAATCTGTATCACGATCATACATGGCACGGTTTTCATAACCTACGCGATAAGCGCCGCGATAGTCACGATCATAATCTAGATCGCTGTAGCTATTCCGCGTTTCATTAAAATACGGGCGATTATGATACTCATCGCGCCAGTAATTATCTTCGGCAATCAACTGGTCAGGATGCTGATAATTATCTGCCTCACTTCGAACTTCTGGATGCTGGTAGTTATCTGCCTGTTTTTGGCGATCTGATGTTGCAATATCATTACCGGCAATGCCACCAACCACACCACCGATAATGCCGCCCACCACTGCACCTGGAGGACCACCGACCAGACCTGCAACGGCCCCTACAGCAGCACCACCTACTGTACCCGCACTGGTCGCAGCCAGATTATCTTTGCCTTCATTCATATCTGGCACATTCGGATTATCTTTTTCAGGAGTATTTAAATCCGGACGTGCATTGGCATCAGTAGGATCTATATTTAAGCCTTCGCTGCGTTCTTGTGGCAATTCCGTTGACGTTTTATGGCTAAATTCTGTGACTGGACGATTGGTATTTGTCATTACAGATCTCCCTTGGTGATGACTACAAACAAGAAGGATCACCTCCTGTTCATATTAGATGAATCCATCATAGAACAAGTTTAAGTAAGCAATGTCCAAGTCCTGTCCGGTTTAAGTCAACAAAATGTTGTGCTATGTATTTGACCGGCTTAAGTGTAAACAGCGTGCTAAAATCGACGCGCTCAAGATAAAAAAGGTAGTATTTCTACACAAAACATATTTCTTGATTACCTCCTACTAGCCTGCCATCATTTGGTCTCTAATAAATTGACCTGTTCGACCTGAACATCACTCATGGTTGAGCCATGTTCAAGTAAAGTATTAAAATAATCTTCTACTACACGATATTGATCAGCTGTATTTTCTACCTGATACATGCCCTGACGAAACTCGTTGCTTGAACGCAGACCTTTGGTATACCAGGCAATATGTTTCCGGGAAATTCGGCAACCGGAATACTCGCCATAAAACTCATATAGCTCAGCCAAATGTCCCAATAGAACATCCTTAACTTCTGTAATACTCGGCGCATCCAGATATTGGCCAGTTTTTAAATAATGGGCAATTTCACGAAAAATCCAGGGACGACCTTGTGCTGCACGTCCGATCATGATGGCATCTGCACCGGTATAATCCAGTACATATTTGGCTTTTTCAGGACTGTCGATATCTCCGTTGGCAATCACGGGAATATTCAACATGTCTTTTACATCTTTAATGAGTGAATAGCGGGCGGTATTTAAATACATATCTTCACGGGTACGGCCATGTAAAGCCAGCGCCGCAATTCCGGCATCTTCCGCACGTTTTGCCACCCGCATGATATTTTCATGACCATTTAAATACCCCAGACGGGTTTTTAAAGTTACCGGCACATCGACCGCAGCCACGACGGTATCCAAGATACGGGCAACTAAATCTTCATCCTGTAGCAAGGCTGAACCGGCTAATCGATTGCAGACCTTTTTGGCTGGACAGCCCATATTAATATCAACAATTTGTGCACCATTGGCCACCTGATAACGCGCAGCCTCAGCCAGATCTTGTGGATCTGAACCGGCAATCTGGGCTGAGATAGGTGCCAGTTCCCCATCAAAATTGGCACGGTAGAGACTTTTTTTGCTCATACGCAAAGTTTTGTCTGAGGTCATCATTTCACTGACCGCATGACCTGCACCAAAATACTTGCACAAGGTTCTAAACGGACGGTCAGTCACACCTGCCATCGGGGCGACAATCAAATTGTTGGACAGTTGATATGGACCAATATACATATAAATTCATCACTTTTTTGATGGGCATAGTATACTGCATCTGCCTTATTCGCTCATCTTTTCAATTAATTTACCACACCATGAATAAAACTTTTGCTGATTGTTTTTCTGTTAAGTCATTGTCTGTACTTGCACTTTCTCTGGGTCTTGCCGGCTGTGGCAATGGCTCATGGTGGTCAAAAGATGATGAACCGACACTTGAAGTTGAACATATTCATAAAGCAATTCCGAGTCGGGTAAATCAGCGTGAGTCCTGGGCACAAGATATTTACGACATCACCGAACAGTTGGGTATTCCTCAAACCAAGGAAAATGTCTGCACGATTGTGGCCGTGGTCGATCAGGAATCCAATTTTGTGGCAGACCCTACAGTACCAGGTCTGGGAGAAAAAGCGGTTAAAGAAGTTCAGGATCGTCTTGAAGAAAAATTCAAAGATAAACTCGGACAAGCAATCGGTGGAACAGTTGCGGGATATTTCCAGGAAGTACTCAAGAACCATCCAAGCCCAGAAGATAACTATTTAAGCCAGATGCGCCGGGTAAAAACCGAACGCGAACTGGATGAGTTATATCGTGAAATATTTGACTATATGTCGAAGCATTACCATGTCAGCGCACTGACCGGTGCTGCAAAACTGGTCGGCCAGAACATTGGCGAGAAAATGAATCCGATTACCACTTTGGGTTCAATGCAAGTGCATATTAGTTATGTCAAGGAATATAAACGTCAAGGTGGCAACATCGCAGCCTTACGCTCCGATGTCTATACGCAATATGGCGGCCTATATTACGGGATTCATCGTCTGATGATGTATCCTGCAGATTATGACAAACCGATCTACCGTTTTGCAGACTATAACTCGGGCATGTATTCCAGCCGAAATGCCGCTTTTCAGAGCATGCTCAATGATTTAACTGAAGCTGAACTCGATCTGGATGGCGATTTATTACTCTATAACAAAGATGGCGCGATCCGTTCGCAGAAGAGTCAATCCGAGCGTGAGCTGATCAGTGTATTTGCGAAAAATAATTTTATTATTACCGAACGTCAAATCCGCGCCGATTTAAAGAAAGAAAAAGAGAAAGATTTTGAAGATACCATGACCTATCGTGGGATCAGCAAGCTCTATCAGGAAAAAACAGGCAAAGATCCGATGTATGCAATCATGCCGGAAGTGGTCATTTCTGGACCAAAACTGAGTCGTGATTACAATACCAACTGGTTTGCCACCCGTGTCGATGGTCGATATCAAACATGCATGCGCAAAATCAAACACCTAAAACTCTAGCCTTATTTGATTTTGATGGCACCCTGTATACAGACGACAGTTTTACCGGGTTCATTTTCTATGCCTTGAAAAAACGGCATATTTTAAGACGCGGCATTCGTCTCCTGCCCTGGATTCAGGCCTATTATCTGAAGCTGTACCCTGCCCATGCGATGCGTCCAAAATTGTATGGCAACATGTTTAAGGACAGCGATGCAGAAGAAATTTTACAACTGGCGCAGGACTATGCCCAGCAGCTGGTCTTTAAGTTTAATCCAAAACTGTTGCAGCAACTTCGGCAACATCAGCAACTGGGTCATGAGATCGCGCTGGTTTCAGCATCACTGGATTTATACTTGAAACCGGTCTGTACCTATTTAAATATCGATTTACTGTGTAGCGAAGTTGAAATCAAAGCTGGAAAAATAACAGGATTTTATCAGACTCCAGATTGTAGTAATGCGCAGAAGAAACTGAGAATTTTAGAAAAATATCGTCTGGAAGATTATGCTGAAATTTATGCCTATGGTAACAGCGAAGAAGATCAGGAAATGCTGAGTTTGGCACATCAACGCTATCTGGAAGGACAAGATCAGCAATTGCCAAAAATTAATCTACCATCCGATTCAATGACATATTAGGGCTTTAAAATTTCCGCTTTATTGATACGCCATAATAATCTTTAACAAGCACTTAAATGACAGATGAGTTGTCGCTCAATGATACTTTTAAGGCAGATCTGATGACTGAATCATCCAGACTTTTTTGTTTAAATATAAGCTTCATCCATAAAAAAACCACCTCAAATAAGGTGGTTTTTAGCTTTAAGAAATATTATTTCTTAAACGGAAATGCATATTTCACAATACGTTTGATTACGCTGCCATACTGTTTTACCAGACTGGCATTGTTGTAGTTCAAACCATATTTTTCACACACCGCCTGAACTTTTGGCGCCATTTGGCGGTAACGACGGGCAGGCACATCAGGATACAGATGATGTTCAATCTGGTGACTTAAATGACCCGTCAAGATATGGAATGCTTCAGAACCGGTCAGGTTAGATGAACCACGAATCTGGCGCATATACCAGTGACCACGGCTCTCATTTTGCAGTACCGATTTCGGGAACACCTCTACATCTTTGGTAAAGTGGCCACAGAAAATAATACTGAACGTCCAGATATTACGCAGACCATTGGCCACCATATTACCCGTCAAAACTGGCAAAGCAGCAGGACCTGCAATCAATGGAAAGAACACATAATCTTTAAACAATTGTTTACCGATTTTGTTCTGCATTGGGCGCCATTCTTCTTTGGTCTGCTCTTTGCTTTTGCGACCTTTGAAATATTTACCCAATTCAAGGTTCTGAATGGCCACGCCCCACTGGAACAGCAAACAGAATGGCACCGCATAAATCGGTTGTAATAAATAACCCGGTTTCCAGCGCTGTTCTGGGAACAGACGCAATAGACCATAACCGATATCATCATCCATACCTTTAATATTGGTATAAGTATGATGTTTAAAGTTATGGGTTTGACGCCAGTTATCCGAAGTACCTACGATATCCCATTCATAGGTCTGACCATTCATTTTAGGATCATTCATCCAGTCATACTGACCATGCATGACATTGTGACCCAGTTCCATGTTTTCCATGATTTTGGCAAAGCCTAATAGACCTGTGCCTAGCAACCATGCTGGTGGGAACCAGCCTGCAAACAATAGCGCACGACCGGCAATTGATGAATAACGGATGGTTGAATAGACACGACGGATATATTTCGCGTCTTTTTCACCTAAATCATCCAGCACTTCTTGCTTGATCGCATCAAGTTCACGTGCAAGTTCATCGAGTTCTACTTGTGATAATTCACGGTTTTTAGGATTTTTAAAATATTGAAATTTTACTGGCATATTCATAGGATAAAACTCGCTTATAGGTCGATGACTAGATCAGTCTGCGCTGAGTTAACACAAATTTTGAGCAGATTACCTGGCTCAGTATTTCGTGCGCCGTTTACCAAATTCTTGGTCGAACCTTCCACTTTATTGCAGGCGCATTTATTACAAATGCCCATACGGCAACCATGTGTCGGTTTGATATTTTGTTGTTCCAGACTCACCAAAATGGACTGGCCTTTTGGAATACTGACAATTTTTTTCGACTGAGTCAGGGTGACATTAATAAAGCCGATATCGGATTGATCCGCCAGACTCATGCTAAAGGCTTCACCCTTAAACTCTTTGGCTGAAGCAAACAGCTGCTCTGCAGTCGATACAAAACCTGACGGGCCGCAGCAATAGACCGTGCTATTTTCCAGATTTTGCAAATCTGTCAGATAAGTTTCATTCAGACGAGCTGCCGCAGCTTGTTCTTGCGTGGCATAAACATGAAATGAGAAATTTGCATGTTTCTGAGTAAGTTCTTCGAAACGTGCTTTAAATGCTGCATCTTGATGTTTTTTAACCCAGTACCACAAGCTCACTGGTGTTGATAATTCACCCTTTTTGCTCAGGCTTTCCAGCATGCTCAGCATTGGGGTAATCCCGCTGCCTGCTGCAAGCAAGATCAGTGGACTCGCCTGCTGAGGCACAGTCATATCGCCATAAGGCTGACCAAATTCGATGACATCACCCACTTGCGCCTGCTCTGCAAACCAGGTGCTGACTTTACCGGCATGGACTTTTTTCACAGTCAATAACACATGCTGGGCATCTACATGGGTCAAACTATAGCTACGTTCATAACGGATGCCCTTCACCACCACATAGACCGGATGGTGTTGCCCCGCTTTACCAAACTTAAATAAACGATTCACTTGAATTTTCAGACTCAGCATATCCTGTGCAGCATTTTCCTTGTGCACAATCTTGCCCAATGGCTGATTCAACGACCATATCGGATTGAGTTTCTGAATCCAGAAATTAATCGCATGCTGATCGACGACACTGTCAGACAGTGCATTCAACGGCATTTTAAGTTTTTGGAGTACATGCATCGTTATCGACATCATCTTGAGGTTTTGAATTATTATACACATGTATATATATTTGTATATACATGTGTATTGTTTCCATTCATTTCACAAGCCTGTCGTGCTCGGTTATAATCAAACGATTCATGCATGAACCTATTGATGAACGAGCCTTCAATGAAAATAAGCAGTGACGCATCTCTACTACAATCGAAAAGCATTGATGAGCCGATTATCGTACGGAGTGTCGGTCGCAAGGCCACCATTACCAAAGAAGAACTGTTTCAGGCAGCATTAAACCTGATTGGTCCACAAAAAAGTATTGCATCGTTGAGCCTGCGCGAAGTCGCACGTGAGGCCGGTATTGCGCCAAACAGTTTCTATCGTCATTTTAAAGATATTGATGAGCTGGCCATTGAGCTGATTGATCGTGCCGGGATTGTATTACGTCAGATTCTGCATGAAGCACGCTTAAAAGCCTCCCGACAAAGCAGTATTATTCGTAGTTCGGTCGAAATTTTTATTGCTCAGCTGGATGCAGATGAAGGCAATTTAAGCCTGTTATTGCGTGAAGGTTATACCGGTTCAAAATCGTATAAACAGGCTGTAGAACGCCAGTTAAATTATTTTCAGCAGGAATTGCAGGATGATTTGATTCGTCTGGAACGCCTGAATAATAGAAAGTTATTACATGCCGATATTGCCGCCAAAGCCATTACTCAACTGGTGTTTAACATGGGGGCCAATGTCATTGACATGCCGGCTGAAGACCGCCAGGAAATTGCCGAACAGACCATGCTCATGATTCGGATGATTCTGGAAGGCGCTCGCCATCTGGAAGATTCGCAGCTGCGTTAATTTTCCGATTTGCGTAAAATGATATAAAAAGAGACGTACTAGACGGATTACTGTCCCAAAGTTAAAGTGATTAGCTTTAAGTTACGCGCGTGTGGCAGGGATGCCACACACTACCTATCACGACAGGACGTCGTGTATGGGTAATAAGAGACTTTTGCCTACTTTGGGGCTTTCCAAAGTAGGGTTGCGCCTGCACAAATCCATTTAAACTTTTAAAGGAAAGATGAGGCTGCGCAATATCCAAGTATAAATATCAGATATTTAAAAACACTATCGAATTGCTTTTATTACTCCATACAATTCAAACTATAGCCTAGTTAAAATTGTGGAACAGTAGTGGTACCAGTCGTCTCTTTTTTATGACGATTACAACAGTATAAGTTGAGCTTTGACCGCCTTTGCAGTCTCTTCCGGATACTCAAGCGGAAACATATGTCCGCCCTCGACCACTGAATAATCGATCCGATAAATCTTGTGCATGCCTTGCGGCAAACCCTGCTGATAAAACTGGCTCTGCTCTGCAGTCATCAGATGAATCGGCACTTCAGGTGGTCGTCTTGGCGTACGCCACCACCATGCCGGTACAGTCCGGAAAATCTCCGCTTCTACCTGTTTTGGAATGCTCAAAGTCACCCCACCGCGTTCAGGTTCTGGCTGAATGCCACTCTCGATATAATCAGCAAAACATTGCTCATCAAAATTACTAAATAAGCGGTTTGATCTGAGTGCATCAACTGCGGCCTGTTTCGATGGCCAGTGATCCTTGCGTTTTAGCGTAATTCCTGCAGGTGTATAGCGATCGATACTTTTCAGATTCAGCTTTTTAACCAGTTCAAACATGGCGCTGTTTTTTCCAATAATAAATGGCGGATCCATAATTAACAGTTTGGAAAACAGTTCCGGACGTCGATACGCTGCCATCAAAGTCACCAGACCACCAAAGGAATGTCCGAGACCCACCACCTGCTGCTGAGGAAATTGCTGCTCGATATCTGCAATGACTTCATCGACCAGATAGTGCCAGTCTGGCGTAATCGGATATTGCGACTTCATGCCAATCAAGGGAATCGCTTTGACCTCATATTCAGGCTGGAAACAGTCCAGAAATTTCTGATAGGTTGCCGCAGGGATGCCATTGGCATGGGTAAAATGTAGGGCTTGTTTCATTATTTTCCAAACGCAGCGCGTATTCCTCCTGAAATCATCGGATGAGCTTACTGATCTGAAAAGTCATGTGATAGTGCCAAAACGCTCAAAGCATGACCTTGAAGTCAGCTCTTCTTATTTTATTAAACGAATTTAAGATTTATTTCTGCGATACCGTCAAATGCTGCATGGCTAGAAAAGTCGCGCCGCAACTTGCCTTATCCCCTGCGATAAGCATTGCCCGTCCTTTGACAGTAATAGATAAATCGCTGGAGATTGCGGTGACCATGGTCTGGCATTTGGGACAATAATGCGTCATGCCATTTAAATGTACGGCGATGCCATTCATAATCAAAGACGGCTCACCTTCTACCACAATACCACCGTGGGTGGTTTTGGCTCCCAGACCAATAAAGGCTTTGGACATGTTTATTATTTCTGGTTATTGGTTAGACTGATTTTAAACACAAGGAAAATGACAGACCAGCATTCTCCGACAAAAAATAATAAAACTGGATTTTGCCTATAAAAAAGCAGCCCGAAAGCTGCATTTTTAATTGCGTAAAACTTAAGGCTTGACGACGACCATCACCTGAATTGCTTCCGGTGTTACCGATAGACCATCCAGCAGGCTTAGACCTTCTTTCTGCAACTTCTGTAAACGCGCAATTTCATCTTCACGGATACTTGGGTTGAACTGTTTCAGATAGGTCAGACGGTCAATTTCATATTGCCATTTATTACCATACACTTCTTTGGCTTGCTGCTTGAAGTTTGGCAATGCACTGCGTGCCAATTCAAGTGCTTGCTGATAACGTGCCTCAATCACATCACGACGTGCTTTCACTACTTGGCGGCAGCTGTTGCCATCTAAATGATGCAGATACGGTTTTAAAATTTCAGGCGCAATTTTTTGTGAAAGATCCTGACCTTTCTCGCTTAATAACACACGAACCAATTGTTGCGGCAGGCTTGATGGCAAGTTCAATGCTTTCGGTGCAACCACATCGACCTTGAACCAGACTTCCAGCAATACCGAACCTTGTGGCAGTGCCGCAGATTTTAATACCGCAACGTTGGTGCTACCAAAGCCTTGAGTATTGATCATTTCCATCACACTTTCAGTGAATGGATGTTCCAGGGTCAGGTATTGCGCATCTTCGCGGATTTGTGCCTGATCACGATAGAAAGTGGCAGTGATGCCTTCTTCATCCAGCGTCAAACCTTGAACCTGCATTTGATCTGTTGGCTTGATGATCACGGTACCGTTACTTTGCTCGTCAAAGTCAATATTCGTGGACGCCATAAAGCGTTTCATGAAGATCGGCAAAGTAGTATTGTCATCATAGTCTTCAAGTGCGTTGACAATTTCCTGTGCCACCACCGGACGGCAAGAGTTGTATTCCAGCAAACGGTCACGACCTTCCTGCAATTCAGCTTCCAAAGCTTCACGTTGCACGCTGACTTCTTCCAGCAGGTCTTCAAACACTTGACCTTTGTCTGCCAATAGACAGTCTTTCAAGCGAACAATAAAGTTTTCTTGCAAGGTTTGTGCGGTTGGGGAAATGTTGCCGAAAATATTTAAAGCTTCGTTATACCAGCGGAACATACGTTCTTGCGCAGTTCCCACCAGATACGGCACATGAATCTGAATCCGGTTTTCCTGACCGATACGATCCAGACGGCCAATACGCTGCTCTAAAACGTCCGGGTTGGCAGGAAGATCGAACAGAATTAAATCAGATGCAAACTGGAAGTTACGTCCTTCTGAACCAATTTCCGAACAAAGTAAAATCTGTGCACCATAAGAATCTTCAGCAAAATAAGCGGCAGCCTGATCACGCTCTAACAAGCTCATGCCTTCATGGAACATCGCGGTACGAATACCGGCATGTAAGCGAAGTACATTTTCCAGCGCTTCAACCACTGGCCCGCTACGCGCAATCAGTAAGACTTTCTTGTGTTTAAGATCGGTACGTAAACGCTCCATCAGCCACATCACGCGTGGATCGGCTTCCATCCATGCGCCATCGAGCTGGGCTTCTTCAGGCCACATTTGCTCACGCAACTTACCATCTTTCGACCAGTGTTCCGGTGCTGGTAATGGTGCCGGCTGACAGTCACGACCCGGGAAGCCCTGAATGGCTTCACGCGTATTACGAAACAGGATACGACCGGTACCATGACGGTCTAAAAGTTCGTGAATGGCACGGAAACGCTGCTCAGGATGATCTTCAATTGAATGACCCAACAAGGCCTCAATCGCAGTCAAATGTTCTGCTTCAAGTGGCAGATTTGACATCAACACTTCTGCAATTTTAGCGGTGTGCTGATATTGCGCTTCTTCATCCAGGAAACGATCCAGCGAGTTAAAGCGCTGCGGATCGAGTAAACGCAGGCGTGCAAAGTGACTTTCTACCCCGAGCTGTTCCGGTGTTGCCGTCAATAACAATACGCCCGGCGTATGTTCAGCCAGTTCTTCGACCAGATCATAACGGTCATTACCGCCATCTTCTTCGCTCCACATCAAATGATGTGCTTCATCGACCACCAGCAAGTCGAAACCGGCTTCGAGCGCCTGTTCACGCAGATCTTCATGGTCGACCATCAAATCGACAGAGGCAATAATTTTTTGTTCGGTCAGGAATGGGTTTTGTTCAGGATCATGCTCTTTGATTGATGCAGTACGGGTCAAATCAAATAACGAGAACTCAAGATTGAAACGACGGCGCATCTCAATCATCCACTGATATTGCAGCGAATCTGGTACTAAAATCAGGATGCGTTCAGAACGGCCAGTTTTCAGCTGTTGATGGATAATCAAACCCGCTTCGATGGTTTTACCCAGACCGACTTCATCGGCCAGTAATACACGCGGAGCAAAACGCTGACCGACTTCATGCGCAATATACAACTGGTGCGGAATCAGGCCGACACGTGAACCGACCAAACCGCGCAGTGGACTGCTTTGCATATTGGCCTGCATCAGCAGCGCTTCAATGCGCAAGTCATACCATTCTTTATAATCGACCTGACTGGCCAGTAGACGGTCTAGAGGCTTGGACAGCTGGATGGTGGCACCAATGCGGGTTTCATTCAGCGATTTACGTTCTTCAGTCCCATCTTCCAGGGTACGAATGACGTGATAACGCACCACGCCATTGCGGTCTTCCACGGATTCTACAATCCATTTGGTCCCTTCCTGATCATGTAATTCATCTTTCACATTAAATACGATACGAGATAAGGGTGCATTGCTACGTGCATAGACGCGAGTTTCATCGCTTTTCGGGAATAAAATGCTAACCGACCGCTCATCAACATCAATAAGAACGCCTAAACCGAGTTCTGTTTCAGTATCTGATAACCAACGTTGACCAATAGCAAATTGCTGCAATTTTTCCACCTTTATCTTAAGTACAAGATTATGAATATTAGGCTCAATCACGAAACGTCATTGGAGCAAAATTTCACACCTTCAAGCAATGTATTTTGACATAAAGCCCACTAAAAAGTGAGCATAATTCACGCCGATTCAAGAAGTATTTCCTAGAACGGCGCCGGACAATAAAATTCGACCAGCTGATCTGTTTGAGGATGATAAAAACTCAAACGTTCAGCATGTAAATGTAGACGCGAGCTGAGCTGTTGCTGTTCGGCTGTGGCATATAAGGTATCGCCGATAATCGGATGCCCCAGATATTGCATATGCACACGCAACTGATGTGAACGGCCGGTAATTGGCGTAAGTTTCATCCGGGTCACGGCTTGTCCCTGAATATTAAAGTGTTCGATCGCCTGCCAATGCGTGATGGCCGGCTTGTTATGTGCGGGATCTGCGATATGTAAGGGCGGACGGCTTGGGTCATATACCACGGGCACCTCAATGCTACCTTCACCTTCGAGTGTACCGGCGACCACGGCCTGATAGGTTTTGTCGGTCTGGCGTTCCTGAAACTGGCGGGAAATGGTTTTTTGTCCCCATTTTGTGAGACCAAACACGAGAATGCCGGAAGTATCGCGATCCAGTCGATGGATCAGTAAGGTTTTTGGTTCTATTTTTAATAATCGGTTAATCAGGCAATCTTGTAAATCTTCTGTTTTACCGGGAACTGTGAGTAAACCTGCAGGTTTGTGGATGACCATAAAATCGTCATCACGATGTATCAGATGTTCGGTTAGAAAATTACTCAAAGTTCAATCCCAGGCTGATCGCGAAAAACAAGGCGGCCATGATAGAAAGCTTCGCCCATAATTACAATGCGCTTTTATGTAAATGCTGATGAAATTTCCGATTTAGGTATAAAAATGCTCAATCGCAGCGTATCAACCTGAGGATTGTAAAATGAAGCCTGCCAATTCATGCAAAGATGCATGCTGTCGTACATCTTCATAACGAATATTGGCACCATGTGCACGCCATACACCGACCAAACTCACCACGGCTACAGAGTCCAATCCATAATTTCTTAAATCGACATAGGGATCAATCTCCAGAGCATCTATGTCTAGCTGTTCTGCCACAGCCAACATAATACCTTTGGTTGATAATACATAGTCTGAGGGCGCACTTAAATCCCACAACCGGGTCAGACTATAAGTATTTAAGTGATGCACACCTTGACTGGAAATATTTTCGACCCACTGAATATGCTGTTCCTGATTGGCCAATAAGATCGCGTCATCGACCACACCAATTTGATCTGTCACACTCATCAAATGCGGTAAGATTTGCTTGAGCATCGGTGTGACCTGCCCTGTAAAAATCAGTTGTGGATGCGTGGAGGCATATTCACCAAGCTGTTGCATACCCTGCATCAGGTCATCACCATATAAATCGACAATGGGAATATCCAGTGCTTTGGCTTTATTGGTCAATTGAATCAAATTCGCCATGAGTCCACTTTCTTGTATGCCCTGTTGCATACGCAAGTTTTGTAATCCAACTAAGACCAAAACCGATTGGTTCGATGCAAGCTGCCATTTGGCTTGAGATGGGGCAAGTTGGATTTTTTTGGGTATTGGGTACAGCATGGGAGACTCTTTGGCTTCAGACAGTCGGCTTTTTCGTAACTGTATATGCTAACTCAGATTGAGGGTTACTCAATACTTTAAAAGTCAACAGGGCTATATTTAAAAAATTAAAAGCAAAAATGCTTGTATCTATATTCAGATACATTCAGTCATTATATACAAACTGATTAAATGAATTTTAAACTAAACCTTTCATTTTATATTGTCATGTTATTATGGTCTTTAATAAAAATAATAACCAAATAATAATGAGAGCATTAATAACAGTCGGCTGTAAAACCGATCATGGGGGAATCATTACTTTTGGCGACCCTTCCTTTCTGGTGGAAGGAAAAGCTGTGCATTTGGATGGAATGGTACATTATTGTCCTAAATGTAATGTCCTAGCGAAAGCTCTTGCTTCTAACCGAGGCTTTATAGTCGTCCTGGGTAGAAGCATTGTTGCGGCAGGAGACACATCAACTTGTGGTTCAAAATTTCTAAAAACTTCTGATTTGGCTGTCATAAGTAATGGTATTATCTCAAGTAAAATTGATCAATTAATATCAGATACAGCTACTAAATACATTGAAGAAAAAGAAGAAAAGATCATTAATAATATTTATTGGAGTTATGGAGATAACCTTATTCTTCTAAAAAGAAAATCTAGATTTTTTGATGACTTGAATTTGCATATAGAAACTTCAGGTTATGCACAAGGAGATACTATTGATATAGAAATAAAACCAGAATCTTCTGAGATAAACTCATTTCATCCATTTACGATTTCACTTGATATTGATGCTGAAGGTAAGGGAGTGCTTAAAAATATTTTTAAAGGAAAAACTATATTAATTGATACGGAATATTAAATATGGTGAGTATAACTGCAAGGGCTGGTGGTCGGTCTTCGACCATACAAGCAAAAAGACCTTTATTTTCCGAATTATGGAAATATTATCCGGTAAAAATGTCAGCAAGTGATGTGTATTCTATGGTGGGAGGTCAAGCTATGGCTTTATATCAAGAAAATCCTACAGGATACGCAAATGCTTGTGCTTTAAGATTAAGTAGATCTTTCAACTACGGCGGAATGCCAATTAAACAGTCAACCAGAGGTTATAAAGTCAGAGGCGCTGATCATAAACCTTATTTACTTAGGGTTCGCGAGATGATCAGCTTTGTTGAACAAAATTTAGGAACTGCAGATCTCTCCTTCAAGCCTCAAAATAACCAGGATTTATCATCACAATTAAAAGGGAAAAAAGGAATTATTATTTTTAAAGTCTCTGGTTGGGGAGATGCTTCTGGACATGTCACTTTATGGAATGGAAATGATTGTGGAGATAGTTGCTACTTTATTCATGATACACCGAGCCTAAGAACCACAGATATTCTGTTTTGGAATTTAAGATAATGAAAATAATTGCTGTACTTTTTAGTTGTCTAGTGATAAGTGCATGTTATGCAAAAGACTTAATTCCATCCATATCAAATGCGGATGAGCTCAATATCAAAAATTTTGGCTTTAGTTATTGTCTGACGAGGGCTCAGGATCAATCCCTCAGTTCTGAGGCTGCTCTAGCGATGGGCGGGTATTTCCAACAGGGTGCATATGAAGAACCCGCGTATAAAAATTTGAAAGAATATATAAACCAATCTATGAAAGCAAAAACTGAGGTATATAAAAATCAAGCAAGGCCAGCCATATTAATGAGCTGTTTAGAGCTGTATAACTCGACAGAATATAATGAAATGGTTAAACAACAGCATCACTATCTTATCCGATAGTTATTTTTAACTTAGACTTGAGAAGATAAGTACATTCTCAAGCGTATAATGTCTAGCTCTGCTGCGCCAAAAACTTCTTAATCGCCACCTGCGCAATCTCTGCATCTTCAAATGATTTCACACCTGATACACCCATCGCACCCACCAGTTGCCCTTGATACAGAATCGGTTCGCCACCTTCCAGCATTCCCGAGAAACTTTCCATAGTCAGAAAGCCCATCTGCCCGCCTTTGATAATATCTTCAAACAGCTTGGATGGACGACGACTCATCGCCGAGCATCTGGCTTTTTCAATGGCCAGATTTGCAGTCATCGGTGCTGCACCATCCATACGTTTCATCGCAAGCAAATTGCCCGTTTCATCGACTACGGCAATACTGACATTGAAGCTGTTCTGAATTGCGTATTGATGGGCGTGATCCAATAGAAATTCCGCATCACTTAGAGTCAAATAGTGTTTGGTTTGCATGAATGAATATCCATAATTTTAGCATTTAATCTCCCCTAACCCTGAGCCAGATATGGCACAAGGAAAAGAGGGGAAATTTATTATTTGTACAGATAAAATTCCCTCCTTTGAAAAGGTGAAAAGCACCGCTTCGCAAGAGGGAGGATTTTAAAAAAATTAAAATTTAAGCGTTCATCTCAGCAAAAGTCTCGATCGCAGCCTGAATGGTAAATTCAATATCTTCATCGCTGTGTGCAGCCGAGAAGAAGCCAGCTTCGAATGCAGAAGGTGCTAAATTCACCCCCCGATTCAACATGCCATGGAAAAATTTACGAAAAGCATCGATATCACATTTCAACATCGAATCAAAGCTGGTGATGTCTTCCTGATCGGTGAAGTACAGACCAAACATCCCACCGACCTGTTGGGTTTTAAAGGGTACGCCTGCCTCGTCTGCTGCTGCTTGTAAACCTGCAAGAAGTTTTGACAACTGCGCAGATAGGTTTTCATAGAAACCTTCAGCACGAAGATGCTTGAACATCTCAATCCCGGCACGCATTGCCAATGGATTACCCGACAATGTTCCTGCTTGATACACTTTACCCAGTGGCGCAATGCATTCCATCACTTCACGTTTACCGCCAAAGGCACCGACTGGCAGACCTGCACCAATAATTTTACCCAATGTGGTTAAATCCGGAGTTACGCCATAATGTGCCTGCGCACCGCCTAAGCCAACACGGAAACCGGTCATCACTTCATCGATGATAAAGACTGAACCATGCTCATTACAAACATCACGAATCGCTTGCAGAAAACCGTCAATTGGTTTCACCAGATTCATGTTGCCAGCTACAGGCTCCACAATCACGCCGGCAATTTCAGCACCAAACTTGGCAAAGCATTCTTTTAAAGTCGCAATGTCATTGTATGGAAGCGTGATGGTATGCTTGGCAAAATCAGCTGGAACACCCGCAGACGTTGCTTCGCCCTCACCTTTAGTTAACAAGCCCGAACCTGCTTTTACAAGAAGCGAGTCTGAGTGACCGTGATAACAGCCTTCAAATTTTACAATCTTGTCACGGCCGGTATAACCGCGCGCTAAACGAATCGCTGTCATGGTGGCTTCCGTGCCCGAGTTGGTCATACGTACCAATTCAATCGACGGCATGATCTCGCAAATAATATCGGCAAGCGTGGTTTCATGAACTGTTGGCGCACCAAAACTTAAACCATCTACTGCGGCCTGTTGAACGGCTTGAATAATTGCAGGATGGGCGTGACCCAGAATCATCGGTCCCCATGAACCGACATAGTCCACATAACGTTTTCCGTCTACATCATACAAATATGCGCCTTGGGCTTTTTCGATAAAGACCGGTGTACCACCGACGCCGTTAAATGCGCGTACAGGTGAGTTGACGCCACCCGGAATATGTTTATTGGCTTGTTTGAACAATTGTTCTTGCTTTGGAGATAAGCTCATGAAGGCACTCGACTCAAAATTAAATCAATCAAAAAATTTTATGCTGTAGCTTGAAAAAGCGCAGACCATTCATCTAAACGTTCAGGAATGGCATTCATCGGTAAGCCCAATATATCACTAATCACGGCGCAATAATCCGCACCTGACTCAATGACTTCTTTGGAATTTTCAACCGTTAAACCGCCAATGGCACATAAAGGCACGTTCAATTTCTCTTTGGCCAGTTTTAAGGTTTCCAAGCCAATATTACCGGCTTCAGGTTTACTGTCGGTGGCATAGATGGCACCAAATGCCACATAGTTTGCACCATCGGCAATGGCCCGTTCAGCCAGCTCAAGCGAGTTATTACAGCTACGACCAATCAAGACATTTTTCGGCAAGCGTGCAACTGCCTCGACAATAGACCCGTCATCCTGACCCAAATGCACACCCACCCCGTATTTAACGGCCATTTCAAGATCATCATTAATCACAAAAAGCACACCATATTCAGCACACATGGCTTTCATATACTCGATTTCGTAAATTTGATCTTGTTTGGCGACTTTTTTACGGCGATATTGCAATACTGCAATGCCGCCATTGGCCATTGCGCCTTCCAGTTTTGCCAATAAAAGTTCTACGGGATCATCATTGGTAATTAAATATAAACCGCGCATCTTGCTCGCCACTTGCTAGGATGGCTCTATTATAGGCATAACTCGGTTTAATTGCCGCAGTCCTGCTGTTTCCGCGACCGGGTAGCAACAGATTTGCAGTTTTTTAGCGCAATTTTCCAGTTAAATCTAAAATATCACCATTTTCAGGGATATACCGACTATAAAATATGGGTTTTAATCGCTTTATAACAAAAATAATAAAGTGTTAATGCTTACGCCCTCCGACAAACGCTTTTAGGATTTTGCAGATAACTTGGTGGAGAAGTTGCAAAATTCTAAGAGCGGTTTTTTTTGCCTTTAAATTTTCAATATTGTTAAGCCTCTTTAAGATTAAACTCAAAAAGATTAAAAAATACCCAATTTCAGGGATGGCCCAATTAGCGCGAAAAGACTTAAATAGCGTTAGACACAGAAAATAACCAGAAGAATAAATACCTGTGTTGGTGACACCCGATCCTTTCTAGTTTTGAATAATACGTTTGTGGGGAGACGTTTCAAAGCTAGAAAGGATCATTTTCTTTATGTATGATCCGCATGACTTGTTCTATGAATATTTACGCAATAATGGCAACGAAGTCAGTAAATTTATTTAAAAAATAGAGATATAAAAAAAGCCCGGAGAAGGTCGCTCCAGGCTTGGAAAACTGTTTTATTCAGTAAACTATAACTTTTGATCAAATTCCATCAAACTGAATAAGCAATAACACAATTAATAGAATAATAAATGGCGACTTGCAAGTCTTTTATCGAAAGATCATGTTCCCTAGCCACACAATCCGATGAAAGTTACCTGAGTTTAACTTGAAATCTTATCGTATTTGCGATCAAGCAGACTGAGACGACCACGCAGGACATCCGCAAACATACGCCAGTCTGAAATAAAGCTATACACCGGCTGTTTAAAACTGGCCGGTTTATTGCGTTCAAAGATAAAATGGCCAATCCAGGCACAGGCATAACCCGAAAGCAAACCATAAGCAAAATATCGTGGTTTGCCTTGACGAATGGCTTGAGTAAAACAATATAGGCCCATACTGCTACCTGCGACATGTAAACGGCGACTGACCATATGCCGGTGTTCGGTCAAATAAAAGCGGTAAAACTCATGATAATTGCCAATCGGCATCTGGGGTTGATGCGCGATCACATGGGTATTCTCTGGCTGTACTTGTACATTCATTTCTCATCGTCCTGATGTTTTCTTTTACCTTAGCGTATATTTTGGCCAATTAACAGTCTCTTGATTTGCTCGAATATTCTTAGATATTTTCCAAGCAAAGCCGCAATTCCTCTCGCTTTGCAACCCTATTAACAGCTCAAAGCCAATATTTAAATTCCTGTTCAATATTTTTATATGCAGGTCAAGTCTTACATGCATTTTGATTTTGGTTACAATCTGCCACGCATACATCTAAAAATATAATTGCGGCGATTGCCCGCCGAATTTTCAGCATCTCATTAAAGCGAAAAATATCAGTACATGCTGGCGTGTACTAAACAGATAGGAAAATCATTATGGTTGAAGTTGAACTCAAGTTCCAGATTCCTGCGGCACGACGCACTGCGCTGCTCAAGGCACTTGATCCGAAAAAGTCTCAACAGATCCAGCTTCAAGCCAAATATTATGATACTGCCGACCGTCAACTGGCCCAGCACGGGGTAGCACTACGTCAGCGTCTGGAAGGTACACGCTGGGTGCAAACCCTGAAAGCTGCCGGTAAAAGCCATATTGAACGCTTTGAACATAATCATGATCTGGGGGAATTAACTGAATCTCCTGAACTGGATTTAAGTATTTATACCCAGTCCTCAGAAGCACAGGCGATTCTGAGCCATGCGCTCGGCAATCAGTCTGATCAGCTACAACTGCAATTCGAAACCGATATTGCCCGCACCTTGCGTGTAATTGAATACCAAGACACACAAATCGAAGTCAGTCTGGATATTGGGCAGATCCGTACCCGAGATGCTGAACAAGAGGTACATGAAGTCGAGTTTGAGCTAAAAAGTGGGTTGATACACAATTTATTGGCGTTCAGTTTTGAATGGGTCAAGAAATATCAGCTCTGGCTCGATGTACGCAGCAAGGCAGAAATCGGTAATTTATTGGCCACCTCACAACGCGTGAGCCCGGCCACCTTCGCCAAAGAGTTCCAGATCAGTAAAAAAGACAGCGCTGGTAAAACCCTATGCAGTCTGATTGCGCAGCAGATGCAACATTTATTGCCAAATATCGCCGCGATTTCAGCTCAGGTTGCACAGCAGGAACATATTCAGCAGGCTCAACTGGCACTGGATCAGCTATATCTCACTTTGCTGCTGTTTAAAGACTGGCATCCGCAGCTTTCGGACAAATGGGCACATCAAATGGCTGCCTTTAAGCAGCAGTTCGAGCATTTACAACATTTGCAGCATATGCAAAACAGCTTGGCCAGCTTCCTGCAAAATCCGACCACTGCGGAAAATCTGAGTAAAGATATTCTGTATGCTCAGGAAAAACTGGGCAATCTAGTCAAATCAACGCAAAATGTGCATCATTATCTGGAGTTATTGACTTTTAGTTTAACTGAAGATGAACATGCTGCTCTGGATTTAAAAACTGCTGCACAAACCACGCTGCAACAACAGTATAAAGTGCTGCAAGAACAGATGAACCAGACTGAAATTAACAATTTTGAAAGTCTGGATCAATTAGCAAGCCGGATTCAGGAACTCAAATTCAGCTTCCCGATTTTAACCACAATCTATGACGTCAAAAACTTGCAGAAGTACAGCAAAGCGCTGAATGATGCACAACTTGCAGCCGGTGAATATCAAACCTTGGCCTCTTCGGCAGTGTATATTCAGCAAACTGAACTGGAAGCGAGTGACTGGTTTGTATTAGGCTGGCTGACTGCTAAACAGGAAGTCTATGCCCAGAAACTGCTTGAGGCGACAGAACAGTTCCTGGTGAGCCGTAAATTCCTCAAATAAATATCTTTAAGAACATTTCAAAGCACGCTCCCTCTACGGCGTGCTTTTTTTGTTGCAGAAGCACATCACACTGTGGCTAATCTTTGAGCTATATTGATCTGTATAACCTACATCGAGAAGGAATGACCCGATGGCAGAAATAGAGCTTAAATTCCAGATTCCGTCACAGTCACGTGCACAATTTGAACAGGACTTCCAGAAGCTTCAGCCGACTCGGCATCGTTTATGTGCGCGTTACTTCGATACTGAAGCACAACAACTCCAACAACATCAAATCGCCTTGCGACAACGTCTAGAAGACCAGCAATGGGTACAAACCCTGAAATCACCTACTGAGCAGCAATTTGAACGTTTTGAACTTGAACATACATTAAAAAGCCCACCTGAAAGCTGTGATTTTCAGTTATATCGCAAACACAAACCGGCAAAAAAGATTCTGAAACAGGCGCTTGGCGATTTGGATATACCGCTTATTCTGCAATTTGAAACAGATGTCGCGCGTTATGTGCTGACCGAAACACATCAAAATAGCCAGATTGAGATTGCCTTTGATGTAGGGGAAATTCGCCATAAGGATCAAGCCATTGATATTTATGAAGTCGAATTTGAGCTTAAATCCGGTCAATTGAATGAGTTAATTGATTTCATTCAGCCTTGGGTACAACATTATGCTTTATGGCTAGATACCCGGAGCAAATCGGAACGCGGTTATGCCCTATTACAGGGTGAAGAAAGTCTGCCTGTGCAGCATCAGCTGCCATTAGAACTTGAGCAGAAAGATCAGATTGCTACTATTTTAAAGAAAATCGTAGCCAACTGTCTGGCTCATCTTTTTCCGAATGCAACTGCGATTGCCGCTAATCATTATAACAGCGATCATGTGCATCAGGTACGTGTCGCGATCCGGCGCTTACGCAGTGCCTTTAAAATTTTTCAGTCCGTGACCGAGCATGTGCAGCCTGAATGGCAGGAACAGCTGCGGGACATTTTCCAGCAACTCGGTTCTACCCGAGATCGCGATGCCCTTGCAGAAAGTCTGATTCCGCAACTGGAAAAAGCCGGCTCACCCTTATTAAAATTACCACCACATCGACAAAAACAGCCAGATATTAGCGCGCTGTTCAGACATTCAGCTACAGTGGACTTGATACTGCAACTACTCAGCTTTAGTCAGGAAAAAACGCATAGCAAAGCCAAATCTTCGCATAAAATTTTGTGTAAAGGTTTGAGCAAGTTACATCAGCAAATTTGTCAGGATGCCGAAAACTATCAGGAACTGGATATTGAATCGCGGCATCGCACGCGTAAACGGGTGAAACGCTTGCGCTATAACGTAGAATTTTTACAGAGCTTATTTCCTGAAAAGGATGTAAAAACTTATCTGAAAGCCCTAAAACCCTTACAGGAAAGCTTGGGGCATTATAACGACCTGTTTGTGGCAGACGAACTGTTTAGACCGTATGTCAAGCAAAATAGCAAAGCCTGGTTTGTGCTAGGCTGGCTGACTGCTGAACAAGAACGTTTATCTGCCGAGGCAGCTGTTCGCTTACAACAGTTTGCTGAAAATACCAAACCCTTCTGGTAAAACCGGGCTAGCGATATTTACCAAACACTTTCCAGGTATTATTATCGGCCAGAGGGTCATTATAACTATCACTGCGTTGCTTACGTGGTTTATCACGGGCATCGATCAGTTCAAAATGTGGCTCGACACTCAGCACGATACCATTCACATAAAAACGGGTGCGTGTATATTCACTTTGACCATGCTGAAACACATAAGTACGTAAGTCTACAAATTCGCGGTGTGCCACCAAAGCCGCGGTATCGTCACTGTCGAGCCAGTGTCGCATGGCTGCAACCTGCTCAGGTTCAAACTGCCCGCATTTTTCAATCAGGCTGGCCACCCCACGGAAAGTTTTAGATTCTTTGGCCCGGGTTTTATTTAGCCTGATGCGGTCAACATGAAAATAAAACAGCGGCAAGTTTAAATGACTGGGAAGATGGATAGCATCCAGGGTTTCATCGTCCATGAAAGGTTGAAACAGATCCTGCGCCCTTTCAATCAGACCAAGCCACTGGGTGTAATATTCTTCGACCTGCGATTTGGTTCCATAATAAATCGGCAGACCTTCGACATTGGCCAGATTTGCCGGTGGCCAGATATTCTGGCGCAATAAGGCAATATCACTTTTCAGACTTTGTACTGCAATCGCATCCTGCATGGCATTCACTTTTATATGCTTAGGCTATTTTTAGATTAAGGCAAAGGTTTAGTTTCTGCAAGGCTTTGCCTATAATTAGCCATTAAGATTTTATGATGGTCAGGAAAAATTCATGGTTCAAAAGATTGAAGCAACCGATGTAACCGAAGAAGAAGCGTTAAATGCGGCATTCTTTGAACGTGCTGATGAATTTATTCAACAAGCCAACGAGTTTTGTCGTGTAGAAAAAGGCTCGCAGGAAAAACCGAGTGATAAGCGCGGTCAAGTCAGTGCAGCCATGTTATTTGGTACTGCCCGTTTCAATACCTGGGTGGCAGCGAATAACTTTAAAGATGGCAACGAAATGCGCGATGCCAAAGATCAGGTGATGTCTTATATTATGCAGCAATTCCAAATGATGCTGGAAGATAACTATGATGAATACTGTGAACAGTTCGAAAACTATTTGCGTTTCCGTCACAATGAAGAGTTTCATGCCAACAAGCATAACCATGATCACAAGCACGATCATTGATTAAAATACGAAAAGCCCCTCGGGGCTTTTTTATTTGCTGTAATTTATCATCTTGACTTCGAACTGATTTTAGCCCCATATAAATTGAATAATAAATACACTAAAACAAGACATCCTATGCAGCAGCTTCCCTTTCCCATCATTGACCCACATATTCACCAATGGGATCCGTACAACACCCCACACGCAGCAGCATTTGCCGTAAAACTGTTTGGCAAATATCCTAAATTACTGGACAAAATGGTGCGGCTGCTCAAACCTAAAGATGTGATTGAGACCATTGGCCTGACCGAGCATCTGACCGCCCCTTATCTGCCTGCGAACTACAACAAAGATCTAGGGCATTATGAAGTCGAACAAATTGTGCATGTTGAAGCCAGCTGGCATGATCAGAAAGGTACAGGCGTGGTGGATGAAACCCGTTTTGTGGCCGGACTTCCTTTTGATCAGCATAATATCCAGCTCGGTGGCATTGTCGCTACGGCGGATCCGCGGCAGAAAAACTTTAAACAGTTGATTGAATTGCATCGCGAAGCTTCTCCCAAATTTCGCGGGATTCGTAAAATGGCTGCGGTACATCCAGACAAAGGGATTCATGCCTGGACCGATGAGCCACATCTCTACCGTAATAAAAACTTCCTGAAAGGATTTGAAGAACTGGCCAAGCAAGACTTAAGTTTTGATGCCTGGGTCTATTCGAGCCAGATTGCGGATGTGACTGCACTGGCCAAAGCCTTTCCTAAAACACCCATCGCACTAGATCACCTCGGTACGCCTGCCGGCTTATTTGGCAAGGTGGGCAAAGCTACAGGCAAGACTGAACAAGAACGCGCCCAGATATTTTCAAGTTGGCAAGATCAACTGGCTGAACTGTCCGAGTGCAAAAATGTATCGACTAAAATGTCTGGCCTGTTTATGCCCGTTTTAGGTCATGATTTTCATCAGCAGAAACGGCTGGCAACTAAACAGGAATTATTGGAACATGCAGCTCCCCTGATTCAGCATGCCTTAGATTGCTTTGGTTCTGAACGCCTGATGTTTGCTTCCAACTTTCCAATGGACAGTGTCAGCAGCTCACTCGTGAATATCATTGATGCTTTTAGCGATATTGTGCAGGACTATGATGAAAACGCGTTAAAGCCAGTTTTTTATGAGAATGCGAAAGCATTTTATAAATTATAAGAAGCGTCTGGATTTTTAAAGAAAGAAGAAAAATACATATGTTCTGGAAGGAAATAATCACGAGTCCTGGGTCAGATAGGCTTTTCTATACTTGCTGAGCAATCTTTTCTAGTTTAATCCCATCATATTATTACCAACATATTATTCACTTCGCTTTTAAGAAAGATATCGCTGTTGGAGCAATATTAGTATCAGTTGGGATTTTCCTGTTTCTTTTTGCCACTTTCTGGTGGAGCTTACCCAATGCTGTGCTATCTGGCGTTTTAGGTGGAATCCTGTTTACCAGAAAAGCGACTTAAATTAGAGCTTCTAATAACAATGAGAAGTAAAAAGTCCCCCTATTAGAGGAGGACTTTTTTAATTTAGATCAATTCTATGATTTTTTGATTTCTTTCCCATATTGATCGGCCATCACTTCAACCAACTGATCCAGCTTGATGTATTTTTTAATCACGGCATCAATGTCGGCTTTCGTCAGTTGGGCAATCGCCTGATCACGTTTTTCACGGTAAATCAGCTTACGATCTTTTTCCAGTTGAGGAACCAACATACTGTGAATACGGCGATCATCTTCCAGTGCATTGACACGTTTTTTCAGAATGCTGGCTTTGGCCGCTTCCACTTCCTGTTCAGTTACGCCACGTGTTAGCAGCTCATTGAGTACCTGATGCACCGTTTGAGAAACCTGTGCAGATTTACCTGCGGTATAATTGGCACCCAGTGCCAAAGCACCTGAATCGGCCCATTCATTAAACTGAACATGGGCACTAAAACCGTAGACCAGCGCATTTTTTTCACGTAATTCCTGAGCCAAACGGGAAGACAGTTGAGAGTCACCCAGAATATGACGGAAGACTTGTAAAGCAGGTACATCTGCATGGTCTGCCCCCACCGGGAAGGTTAGCAATGCCTGATAACTACCGAACTCACGTTGTTCAGACAAGGCATGAATTTTTTGGGCTGGATAGCTTCGATATTCTGATTTCAGGCGTTCATAAGGCTGTGCCGCTTTCCAGTCCGCGAAACTATTTTTCAGCATTTTCTGTATAGATTTTGGCTGAAATTCCCCAGTCACTGCAATGTGTGCATGATGCGTTTTAAAGAATTGCTGATACAAAGCGACCACTTGCTCACGAGTGGCTGCTTTAAACTGCCTGGTGGCCAGTTCAGGTTCAAAATGGAAACGAATGTCACCGGGTTGATACACTTCAATGGTTCGCGCCATAGTCAGGCTCGACACTGTATCTGGCTCGGTATAAGGACGATCCAGACTGGATAAGGTCTGACCCTTGATCAAGTCAAACTGGCTTTGCTCAAATGCAGGTTTTTTCAGTACATCAACCACATATTGGAAAAACTCTGCAAACTTCTCTTTTTTGGCACTGATCTGTATGTTCAGGCCATTACTCGATGGGCTGGCAGTCGCTGAACCGCCTACTTCGATAATTTTGTCAGCAATCTGCTGCAAGCTCTGGCTTTCCGATGAGCGCAGCATTAAATACGCGGTCAGATCCAGAATCTCGCCTTTATTCATCAGGCTTTGCGCAGTCCCAAAATCCAGAGAAATTGTGGCATACACCTTGTCATCGCGAATATTGGTTGGGAATAGCGCGTATTTAATGCCATTTTTTAACTTACCACGCTGAATCTGCTTGTCCTTGGCAGATAAATACTGCTTGGATTGCGCTACATACTGCTTCACTTCCGCCTGATAAACACTGACATCCTTTAAAGGCTCTTCTGTCTCAGCCTGTTGGTCCAGTGTTTTTTTCGGTGCTTCCGTCTGTGTCACTTCCTGCGCTTTTTTCTGATCTTCCGGTGTTGGCAGGATATTGCCAGAAATACGATATTCAGGTTTTAGAAAGCCTTTATAGACCTGATTAACCTGACTCACATTCAGGTTTTCAATCGCATTCAGATCTTTAAAATACTGGCTCCAGTCACCCGAATAAGCCACGGCATAATCACTTAAACTTGAACCTAAAGCAGTCGCGCTATTTTTAATATTATCAGCCTGATTGCGGGTCAGATTTTTAACTCGGTTTAATTCGGCCTCGGTAAATGGCTGGCTTTGCTCTACGCCTTGAATCAAACTTTGTTCCACAGTTTTTGGCTGATGATTGGGTGCATAGATCGCGCCCATAAACACCAGATTAAAGTCTTTATCTAACCAGGTGCTAGATTGCACCATGGTCGACTTTCCACTTTCCACCATGCTCTGATATAAATGCCCGCTCGGTTGCAAGGTATAGAGCGTCGGTGAAACAGCCAAAGCAGTCTTGATCTTTTCATCCGGGCCATTCAGGTAAATATTGAATTTGGCCAGATCACTGCCCTTTTGCACAGTAAATTCACGCTGTTGAATCTGCTCAGGTTTTAAAGCCGGAACTTTCACTTGCGCCGGTACACTTCGCGATTGAATCGGACTGAAATGGCTATCAATCTGCTTTAATACTTCTGCCTTATCAAACTTGCCTGAAATCACCATAAAGGCATTATTCGGTGCATACCAGCTCCGGTAAAACTGGTTCAATTCCTGCATATTGATGGATTGCAGCTCATTCAGATCACCAATCGGTAAACGGCCCAAATACTGATTGCCATAAGCCGACTTAAACACCTGATCCATGAGTACTGAAAATGGCTGATCCAGACGAATTTCGCGTTCGCGCTTTACAATATCAATTTCGGTCGGTACATATTTTTCCTGAAGAACCAGCTGATCCATACGCTCAGCTTCAAGAAAAATCACTTCACTGAGCGCCGTTTTTTCAGGACGAATGACATTGGTATATTTGGTTGAATAATAATCGGTACTGGCATTGGTCATTAAGGTATATTGATCGAGCCGACGCTGAAATTCATCACCTTTGACATTTTTAGTGCCTTTAAAAGCCAAGTGTTCCAGCAGATGCGCCAGACCACCTTTTCCTTTAGGATCATTCAGTGAACCGGTCAAATACACCGTATTCATAAAAATTTTATTTTCTTTATCATTCGGTGCCAGGATAATTCGTAAACCATTATCAAGACGATATTCCTCCACATTCTGTTCAGTTTTCACCAAAACAGGTTGTGCAAAACTCAGCGCACTACAACCCGACAACAAAATCGCCAAGCTTAAATTCTTATAACGTACCAACATTATTCATCCAGATTTTCAATGTAAATTTTTATTCGCGCTCATTTTAGAGAATGATTCTTATTCTGAATAGTCTTTTCTAAATTGAATCATTAAAATAACATGCCGCCTTGCCTGACGACATGCATATCTATGTAATCAGAGATTAAAGATAAAGTTCAGCCTGCATATATAATTTGCCATAACCCGAAATTTCAATTCGTTCCTGATCTTGCAAGGCACAATAAAGTACACCACCGCGCGCTGATGCCTGATAAGCGACCAGTTCATTTTTACCCAGTTTGTCTGCCCAAAGTGGCGCAATTCCGGTGTGAATAGACCCTGTGACCGGGTCTTCATTGATTCCGTTACTCGGTGCAAAATAACGTGAAATACAATCATATTGTGTATCTTGCGAGGTAATCGCGACATCTAAAAAGCTATTCTGAGCAGTAATCGCGGTACGCTTGCCATTTAATTGTTTTAATAATTCAAAATCAGGTGATTCATCTAGCACATCCTGTACTGACTCATATTCGACAATATAACCTTGTGCATTCAGATAAACCTGCTTAAACGGTTTGCTCAATGCCTGTCTTAAGGCTTCAGGATATTCTGTGACGGCTACTGCGCGGCGAATTGGAAAGTTCATTCTGATCTTGCCATCTGTATCCTGATCAACCACAAAGATCCCCAGATCTTTCACATGAAACTGGATCGTTTTTGCCGTACCAAATTGATTGAATAATACAAAGCTGCTGGCCAAGGTTGCATGACCACAAAAATCCACCTCCTTGGTCGGGGTAAACCAGCGAATAGCATAATTTTCTGCATCAATTATTTTCACAAAAGCTGTTTCAGACAGATTATTTTCCAAGGCGATATTTTGCATCAGTTCATCTTCGAGCCAGTCCTCCAGCACAATCACCGCAGCTGGATTTCCTTTAAACAGTTCCGTGGTAAACGCATCGACCTGGTACATTTTCATTTTCTGAAGTCCTCAATATCACAATCTCTAGTTTAAAAGCTTTTTTGCAAGAGTGAACTTGAATATGCTAATAATCTAACTAATCTAGCCACTTAAATACACCAATATAGTGAATGATGCGGTATGACCAACCCCCATCTTCAAAGTATTCTCCTAGAAAAATCCTATCGGCTAGGTAGGCTGAGCCTACATGATGTACCTGAAAAATTGGCACCATCTGGCCTAAGGTTATTTAAATTCTCTGGTTTTGATATTTCTCTGGGCAAGGCTGTGCTGCATGGATACTCTGCGAGCTGATTCCCGGGCCGCATAACCAGCAAATGCATGATCTGTTTATTGGCAAGATGATTGCTGCCTATGCCGATGATCAGATCTTCCGCGACAGTCACTGACATTATCATGTAGTGAGTGAAGAATGGAAAAGTACTCATCATGTGACTGGTGGACAATTTTATAGCATTGGCAAGGCGGTAAGCGTTGATGATTCGGACGTATAATTTTTTAAATGGGACATAAACAAAAATTATCCCGGATGAGCAGATAATATCTGCAAGCCCAGAGCATCTGAAATTATGCTACTTTATTCTCAATCTTCATTTGGTCTAATGCGCTATGATGCCTTTTAAAATTCACTGTATTGATGTCCAGAACTCGCTGCAAAATTATATCTGGTTGCTGGAACATACGGCTTCTCATCAGGTCGCAGTCATTGACCCGACCGAAGCAGGATTGGTGCAAGATTATTGTGCCGAACACGGTTTAATCTTAAGTCAAATCTGGTTAACGCACTGGCATAAAGACCATATTGGCGGTGTGCCCGGCTTAATTCAGGGACAAAATCTGCCTGTTTATGGCCCGCGTGCAGAACTCAGTAAAATTCCGTTTATCACGCATCCACTTGAGCATGAAGAACAGTTCAGCTTTCATGGGGCAGATGTTCAAGTGATCGCAGTACCAGGCCATACATTAGGCCATATCGTTTACTTCATTGATGCGATTGATGTGCTGTTCTGTGGCGATACTTTATTTGCCATGGGCTGTGGCCGGGTTTTTGAAGGTACTTATTCACAGATGTATCATTCACTGTCACGTCTGGCAGCCTTACCGCCGCGTACGCAGGTCTATTGCACACATGAATACACCCTCTCGAATGCCCAGTTTGCCAAACATGTCGAACCGGACAATCAGGCAATTCTGGAACGCTTCGAGCATATCGAACGCTTGCGTATGTTAGGCCAGTGCACGCTGCCAAGCAGCATTGAAGATGAATTACAAACCAATCCTTTCCTGCGTGCGGATAGTGTGGAAGAGTTTCAGCGCTTGAGAACCCTGAAGGATCAGTTCTAGAGTTAAAGATCCATATTAAAGAATCTGGTGACTTTGCGCATAAGCATCCAGTTCGTCTTGAGTGACGACACGCACTGCCTGCATTTCGTCAACACGTACCAGCAGCAAACCAGCTAAGGCCGGTTGATAACGACGTGCACTACCAAACGGCGTATAGGCTACTTTCGATTGCACTGTAAAATTCAACCAGTCCTCATGTCCCAGCATCACAGCAACCGGATCTAAGCCCTGTTGCTGCATCCATTCAATTTTCTGATTCACATTGTGTTCAATCGTCAGCTCAGTCATGGCAATCGTATTTAATTCAAGAATTACATTTTTGATAGTATAGGGCATGCATCTCAAACGATAGCTCAGAAAACCAGCAGCTGCTAATGATCCGATTAAATAATCAATGCAAGCTTAATATGCCGATGCTTCGGCATTCCCTTATTCTTACATTTTATGGCGTTGATAAAGTTCAAATTTAGATCAATAGCAAAATAAGCCTTTGAAATTAAAGTATAATTAAGTTTATTTACATGCTATAAAAACTTAATATTTAGTTACAACCTATTCAATATGATAAAAATCATTTACTTAAGTCATAAACTGCTTCTTTAGCGAGCATACGATGTTCACTAAACATTCAAATTAGATTAAATTAATTAAATATGGGAATTTGCCCTTTAAAACAAAATTTCTCACCCTTATTTAAGATAGAACAATGATGAAGGAGTGATCTCGTGAAAAAAGTGGTTAAAGCTAAAAATCTGATTGCATTTCGACTATGGTTAGAAAAATTAGGATATTCCGTACGCACCCTGGCTGATGATCGTGGTTTCAGTTTCAGTTTCAAAAAAGAATACGGTCTGGTCACCTGTGATCTGGCCGGCAATGCACTCGCGATCCAGCTGGGTGAGGAATTTGAAGATCATTTAAAAGCCTGATGCAGGTTATTTTCAATCAAAAAAATAAATAAATTATTCCACTGATTCAGCAACTCTATTCTCCAATCTTTAGCCCGTTTCGACGGGCTTTTCTTTTTATCTTGATTAAATAAATTTCAGGCAATAAAAAAGCAAGGCATCAGCCTTGCTTTAATATGATGGTGGGGACGGAGAGACTCGAACTCTCACACCTCGCGGCGCTGGAACCTAAATCCAGTGCGTCTACCAATTTCGCCACGTCCCCATCAGGGTACCAACTTAGCGTTGGATTTTTCAAACTTTGGCAGAGGATCAAGGACTCGAACCTTGACGAACGGTTTTGGAGACCGTCATGCTACCATTACACCAATCCTCTACTCGGCCAGTTTACTCAATTGCTCAAGTAAATTGGTGGGGACGGAGAGACTCGAACTCTCACACCTCGCGGCGCTGGAACCTAAATCCAGTGCGTCTACCAATTTCGCCACGTCCCCAATGGCTGTGTATATTATAGAGATAGACCGTCATTGACAAGCGATTTTACAAGCAATCACATTCTATTCCGCTAGAAATTAAACAGTTAATTATATTTTTTTACTTTTGATAAAATTTATCAAGACAATTTGACTTTTTGAAGACGAAACCACAAATTCAGTATTTTAAAAGGTCTGAGCTTTATTTTGTGTCATAAAAACCAAAATGTATAAAAAACAAACTACAGATCAAGCCTTATATTTTATGGCCTCGGCATTCAAAATAATGCAACCATGCTTTTTATATAACTTCCGTCACACACGTTCTATCAAGCAAAATAAGGATTTAAGAATAAGATCAATGAAAATTGCTGTATAAAATTTCAGGCAATAAAAAAGCAAGGCATTAGCCTTGCTTCAATATAATGGTGGGGATAGAGAGACTCGAACTCTCACGCCCAGAAGGCGCTGCGACCTGAACACAGTGCGTCTACCAATTCCGCCATATCCCCATGGCTGTGTATATTATAGCGATCAGACCCGATTCACAAGCAATTCTGTAGCAGGAAAATACTTTTATATCAAAATTTAAGCAATTAATTCAGTATTGCGTAAATACTGACCTATTTGCACTGTTGTCGCCTAGTTTCATCGAGACAGATCAGATCAATACGCACCACAGGAGAATCACATATTCAAATTTAGACTTTAGCTGACTTGGATAATATCAATTATTGCATCTAATAAAACAAAGTTTCCTGAAGCTCTGCCCTTTCCTGAGCATTGACCCGTTTTCTAACGCTCTTCAACAGACTAAACCTATGCGTAAAAGACAGCAAAATTTTACAGCTTAAAAAATCTGGTATAAATTTCAGGCAATAAAAAAGCAAGGCATCAGCCTTGCTTTAATATGATGGTGGGGACGGAGAGACTCGAACTCTCACACCTCGCGGCGCTGGAACCTAAATCCAGTGCGTCTACCAATTTCGCCACGTCCCCATCAGGGTACCAACTTAGCGTTGGATTTTTCAAACTTTGGCAGAGGATCAAGGACTCGAACCTTGACGAACGGTTTTGGAGACCGTCATGCTACCATTACACCAATCCTCTACTCGGCCAGTTTACTCAATTGCTCAAGTAAATTGGTGGGGACGGAGAGACTCGAACTCTCACACCTCGCGGCGCTGGAACCTAAATCCAGTGCGTCTACCAATTTCGCCACGTCCCCAATGGCTGTGTATATTATAGAGATCATTTCCAGCTGACAAGCCGTTTATAAGAAAAAAACACTCGTTTGATTAAATAAGAAACAATCCCGATTTTATTGTATTTTTCTCATTCGATTTCAGTCACTAAGTAGTGTTTAACCGCTTTAAAATCTGCCAACCGATGCTGTTTTTGCTTGCCTAGCATCAACGCTAACAACTTTTCAAAAATCTGAATTTGTTCAGGCAACTCAACTTTTAGGCGCTGACAATGTAAAAACGCCCAATCCAGATAGTCAGTTGCCTGCAAGCGCTGTCCACTCAGCCATTCATAAAAAATCACGCCCAAAGCATAAACTTCGCTCTGCAAGCTTTTGGCTTTTCCTTGGAATAATTCCGGTGCCATATAACGTGGTGTCGCATTAAGCTTATGAACTTCAAGCTGATCCAGAGGCTGGACGTGTTCAAAATCAAGTAGACATACCCTACCCTGATCATCAACAAAATGCTCCCGCTTTAAATCCGCATGCAAATAACCCAGCTGTTGCAGGCAGATTAAAGGTTCTACCGCTTGCAGCAAATGTTGTCGAATCTGCGTTACAGAAAGTTGATCTGGCATGATCTGAAAATGTGCTGGTGCATCGACCAGAATCAAAGCCTGTTCAAATTGTTCATGTTGAATGGTGAATGGCTGTTGAATAATTTGATGGGGAAGGAAAAAGTTCAGATCACTCGAACGGCTATGCGTTTGATAAAAATTCAGCTCCTGCTGCCAGCCCAGCTCTGCATGCGGAGATGATATTGAGCTGTCAGATTTAGTCGACACTTGAGTTTTTAGCCAGAATGCGGGCTGACCCGCAGCATAATACAGGCGTCGGCCAAAACCCAGACTGCGGGTTTTGGTTCTTGGTTGAAAATCGAAAGTATCAAGATGATCTAAATTAAGTGGTTGCAATATATTCAGGCTTTGGATCAGCAGTATATTGATAATTTAGCAGCTCCAGACAATGCTGAATAGTTTTCCCCACCCGTTCCTGAGTCTCGATTAAGGAAATTTTTGGCCAAGTGGCCCGTTCGCCTTCGCGCTGCAAGATTTTAAAGAGATAGGGCCGTGGATTTTGCAGCATATAGCTATAGTGGCGCAGGCTATATTTACCGACAATATTCACATCGCCATAATAACGCTGATCGACCACCCCATAGCCGTGATCGAGTATACGGCGTACAGGTGGCAAGCTTCCGGCATGTTCCCGGGCAAAATCCATCATTCCTTTGGTAATCACCGCACCCTGACGGCGTACAATCCGTTGTGGCCAGCTTAAGGTACCTTTGCGGAAACGTGCAACATCATCTTGCATAAATGGCACGATATGCGGATTGACCTGGCTGGCAATGGTGTAATTGATATTGTATAACCGGGCCATTTTTTCCTGCGGGAAATCACTGCGTACACTGCCATCGACCCAACGTGTTGCTCCCATATAAGGGGTATATTCACCATCATAACGCTTACTGGTCAGGCGTACTGGCGGAAACAGAATAGGGACTGCACAAGAGGCCAATACCGCACTCCAGACCAGCACATCCGGAGAAGTATAGGCATTTAAAATACGGGCATCCTGCGCCGAATCATAGGGGGCAACAGCAATATTGATATGCAGACCTGAGGTTTTGAGTGCTTCTTCAAAGGTCAGATCGCCTAAATTTTCGACCAGAAATTTTTTCAGGTATTTGACATCTGCCAGACCTCCATTGCCTTTCAGCAATTCACCCATGGTTCGGAAATGAAAAGCCTCATGAAAAAAATTATGCCCCTTCAAAAGATCGACATACTGCGAGGGTTTGGATACACCCAACATTGCCGTCATGATGGCACCTGCACTAGAACCTGACATGACCTTTGGCAATAAATCCTGCTCCATCAAAGCCTTACAAACGCCGGCATGAAACAGACCCAAGGTCGAGCCACCGGAAAACATCAGGGCCGGCTGACCATAGGCACGCTGACAGCCTTTAAAAAATTCAATTTTTTCTTCAATATTTAAACAGCTACAGTCTGTTGAAGCGATATGTGCCAGCCCCTGACTAACCTGCTCCACATAATCTTCAATAATTCTTTTGGTGCCGACATAGGCTTCGGTGAACAATAAAGGATGGGCAATATTGGCGATATCGTAGCTTAGACCTTCGCGCAGAATATACATCAGGTCGTGGGTACGTTTCTGTTGTCTATAGCGTCTTAATTTACCCAAACGATGCGCAATAACTTCTGCATCAAAATAGGGAGAACTATTGTCGAATTTCCATTCTTGCGCCCCGGATTCTTCATCTATTTTTAGCGCAATATATTTCCATTCCTCATAGGACTCAGCTTGTTGCAGCTGCTGCTTGAGTTTTTTAATACGATAGGCCTGATGTGGATTAATGTCCTGAGTAAAATCTTTAAACAGCATCTGCCTTCTTCCCTATATTGTATTTTTCATTCATCTTGCACTGCGTAGAAAATATGCACCGATCTGTTCATAACAACAATAGCGAAAATTCTCTGCTTTAAGCAAATTATCACACTTTTCAGGCTTTGACTGTGAATTTTAGGGTGATAGTATCCTAGACATAATTTTAAATCTGTAATGCTGAGATCATGGCGAAAATTGAGTTACCTGACAATATCTTGAATACCCTTTCGACTGTTCTGCTGCAACTTCAGCAAAGCCTGCCCGAGCTGAAACATGCTCCTGATTTTTCTGCACATGCCTATAAATGGCAACAGGGTGAACTCAAGCCCATTCATCAGCTTAGACAGATGGAACTGGCCGATTTAAAAGGGATTGAGCGACAAAAAGAAAAAGTCATTCAGAATACTTTGCAGTTCTTAAATGGGTTGCCTGCCAATGATGTCTTGTTGACTGGTTCGCGTGGCACCGGTAAATCCTCTATCGTTCGTGCCCTGCTGACCGAATACGCAGCGCAAGGTTTACGCCTGATTGAGATTGAACGCGATGACTTGTCAGAACTTCCGGAAATTCAAAAACTGATTGTAGACCGCCCTGAAAAGTTTATTGTCTATTGCGATGATCTGGCCTTTAACGCAGAAGATGAAAATTATCGCAGTTTAAAAAGTGTATTAGATGGTTCATTGCAATCGGGTTCGAGTAATTTTGTGATTTATGCAACCAGTAACCGCCGCCATTTACTGCCAGAATTTATGCATGAAAATACGCCTGTCACCCGGGTCGATGTTCCGCAATATACTGAGCTACATCCTCAGGAAGCAATTGAAGAGAAGATTTCGCTATCTGACCGTTTCGGCTTATGGCTGTCTTTTTATCCAATGGATCAGAATTTATATCTGGAAATTGTAGAGCATTATCTTAAAAAGGCTGAGATGGAATTGACCCCGGAAACCCGAGCCGAAGCCTTGCGCTGGTGTCAGGCACGCGGTCAACGTTCGGGACGTGCCGCGTATCAGTTTTCCAAGCACTGGGTTGGGTCGCAGCAGTTAAACTCTTTGTAAATTATTACTACTCAAAAAATAAAAAGCTCCGCCAGTACAGAGCTTTTTACTCACCTCAATCTTAGTTTTTATCACCAATAATCGTAGACCAGAACAAGTCATCAATCTCGCTACCATTAAAATAAACGGTGGCCTTTAACGATTCAGGCTGATTCTGTTTCACTTCAATCACCTGATCATAACGGTCAGTAATTTTCAGTACACCCTCTTTTGGCAAATGCTTATAATTATTTAATACAGTTTCATCCATCTTGAATGGTGTGGTGGTATCAAAGTCAAAACTGTAACGATAATCTGCCAGAGCAGGCTGACCGATAATCGTGCCACGACTGCTTAAGGTACGGATACCTTTGCTCTCACGACCATAATCATCGACTAGGCTATAACGATAATTTCTTACCTGCAAATACTCCTTACTCTTGCTGTTAAATTCCGCACCCGAAGCGCCGGCCTGATCCGTCTCTGCTATACGCTGAAATTCTAATTGATCGATTTGATAAAACTCGGATTGCCCTAATGCATCTTTACTTTTACGATGCACAATCGTGCCAGAAATCAGATAATCATCCTTGAGATTAAAATCTACATTTGAGCCATAGCGGACATTGGTGAAAGTTAAAGTGGTAGTGTCGCCATTTACGGTCTGAGTGATGCTCGAACCTTTACGATAGGTTTTATCCAGAACCACACAATTGTCTTTATTGTCTTTTAATTTCAGCGTCTTAACCGCACTATTGGTATTTACTTCCGAACAGATCAGATTTGGATATTTAATACTGTTTATACCCAGATTATAGATCTTGATGATACGGCCAGTGCGGCCATAGGGATAATCTCCAAATACCTCACCAATCATGTGACCCAAGGCAACGTTATAGTCGGTATCATTACTGCTATTTCCAGAAATTTTATCGCGAATTTTATCTAAGATTTTCTGATTTTCAAAAGGGATAAACTCTTTTGAAAGTTCAGGGGAAATGCTTTCCTTAGGAACATTTGGAGGCGTGGTCACTGCAGCACGATCTGAATCACTGCCGCTTGCGCCGCCACAGGCACTAAGTAAACCCGAGACAACAGCGAATCCGAATAGAGAAATCGGCTTTTTCATAAAATTTATTCCCTAAATTTCTATGCATTTTTATTTGATTATTACTAAAGATTAACCATCTCAAAAGTGAACAGCCAAACGCTATAACTGCCGATTGATATTTTTTCTTGGCACTGCTTCTGTTTGGCACGTTTCATCATTCATTAAAGGAACTGTTATTTCTGTAAATTTAATGTAAATATTAAATGACATAGATCATGAAAAAATGAGCGGCTAGCCTGCTGTTCTTGCTGATCAGTCTTAGGCTTGAGTAATTTTTTAGTCGAATAAATAAGAAACATTATCTGTAATAAAATGCATCATATTTGTAAACTAAGCGTTAAAATCAGCTCTATATGGCAAACCATTAAAATGTATCATCCTCCTAGAAAAGCGATTTTCCGAAAAAAGTAATTGTGTTGTTAAATATATAAAAAAACAATGTATTACAATTATTTAAATATACTTAAAAAGCTAGACTTTAGTGTAAAGGATTGTTTTTTTTAAGCAACTTTTACTTTAGACTAGCTTTTCATTTTTTATATTTAAATTAACGGTTTAGGCAATGAAAATCCAAACAACATTATTAATCACTTGCGTAATAACACTAATGACAGCATGCAGCCAAGTTAAGACACAAGAATATTATGCTGAACATCTTGAAGAAGCACAAAAAGTCGTACAAAAGTGTGAGATTGAAGCCCGCAAAAACAAAGAACTAAAAGATAAGTTTGTAGAAAACTGTACCAATGCCAGCATGGCAGTCATGAATGGCATGCTTAACAATTTAAGCCAAGGCCTATTCAAATAAATACTTATAGCCTAACAACAAAGAGAACAATAATTTTGATGTTGGGCTATTTATATAGCCATAAATGGCTGTGTTTTTATTACTCTATTTAACCCGTTTACAATCTAAAAAATAATTTTACCCATTATATTTCAATATCTTGAAAAATTATGTTGCTTTATTCAGACGTTTATACTCAAACATATTCCTATCCGCTTGTGCGAGTGCTTCAAATAAACCATGCGCTGGATGGCGCATTGCCATACCAATTGCTGCTCCGATGTTTGCCGTGCTAAACGCTTCGATCAAACGTTCAAGCAGACTCACATTACTAGACTCATCATTTTCAATGCTCAGAATTACGAACTCATCTCCACCCAGACGGGCGATAATATCATTAATCCGTACATTTTCCCGGAGCACCTGAGCCGCTTTCTGAAGCAGCTTATCCCCTTCATCATGCCCTAGGCTGTCATTAACTTTTTTGAGGTCATTCAGGTCAATAAATAATACAGCAGCAGGATGACCATACCGTTTGCAGCGCTCTTCTTCTGCCCGTAACAGTTTTTTCCAGGCACGCCGGTTATATAATCCAGTTAACTCATCTTTACTGGCTTCTTCCTGCAATAATTCATGTTGTCTGATCTGCTCGCTTTGACGCAGTTCCGCCTGCAAAATCGAACTCAGTAGTTGACCAAATAACTCGACCATTCCCATATCCTGAAGAATCGCTTCGGATTTGATTTCCGGATCAATCGCACACAGTGTTCCAAACAGACTACCATCTTCATTGATTAAAGGCTGACCAATATAAGCCTTGATACTCACCTGCTGGTTAATCGGTGCAGTCGCATAAAGCGGAATATCTTCAGAACGAGGGGCAATTTTAGGTGCTTTACCTGCCACCATATGAGAACAGAAAGAGTCGGCCCATTGAAAAACCTGTCCAGCTTGTACATTGTAGCCATGATCTTCACTTTGCAGCACAATCCAGTCCTTAGCTTCTACTCGGGTGATCATCCATAAATTAAAGCCAAAATGCTGATGCAGAAACTGTAATACTGCCTGCCCAGCATCCTGAAAACTTTTAAAATTTATATTCTCCATCCGAAGTAACCCCTGTCCACATTTGCCAAAATATGAGTAATATAAAATTGGAAGTATTAAACTATTTTTCTGTATTTAATAGCGTGTATTTATCTTATAACAGCTATAAAAATAAATATTCACAACACATCGTTTCATAAGTTTTCATTAAAGAATTAATAATAAAAAAGAGGCCTAAGCCTCTTTCTGTCAAGCTGAATTTATACTTCCGCAGGATTGGTTAATTCCGTCATTGGCCAACGTGGTGTCGTCGTCACCGCCAAGCCATCCTGTTGCCCTGCTTTTAAACGCTGATAACCGGCAAAGGCAATCATCGCGCCATTATCAGTACAGAGTGCCGGTTCTGCATAATAAACAGTCGCTTTAATTTTGGCTAAATCTGCTTCTAAACGCTCACGTAAGCGTTTGTTGGCACTGACACCACCGGCAATCACTAAACGCTTCAAGCCCGTCTGTTTCAATGCTTTAACTGACTTTTTCACCAAGGTATCGACAATGGCTTCCTGAAAACTTGCTGCAATATCTGCATCACGGTTTTCATCACCCAGTTTTTTCATTTGTACAGATACAGCAGTTTTTAAACCGCTAAATGAGAATTCCAGCCCTTGATGGAGCATTGGACGTGGGAAAGCAAAAGCAGCAGGATTGCCTTGTTCAGCCAGTTTGGAAATGTTTGGCCCACCTGGATAGGGCAGACCCATCATTTTCGCCACTTTATCGAATGCTTCTCCGGCTGCATCATCAATCGATTCACCCAGCAATTCATACTGGCCAATGCCATAGGCTGCCATCAGTTGTGAATGCCCACCAGAGACCAACAGCGCCACAAATGGAAATTCTGGCGCTGTTTCAGACAACAATGGTGCGAGCATATGCCCCTCCATATGATGAACACCAATTGCCGGTTTGTTCAATGCAAAGGCCAAAGTTCGACCAAACAACGCACCTGTCATTAATGCGCCCATTAAACCTGGCCCACGTGTATAGGCAATGGCATCAATTTCCGATTTTTTGACGTCAGTTTGCTCCAATAATTCATTCATTAATGGAATCAGTTTACGCACATGATCACGTGACGCCAGCTCTGGAACCACACCGCCATATTCTGCATGCAGTTTAATCTGGCTATAAAGCACCTGCCCGCGTAAACCCAACTCGCTGTCATACAGCGCAAGTCCTGTTTCATCACACGACGTTTCCAAGCCTAAAACGATCATTAAACTGCCTATAACCTGTATCAATTCTATTGCAGTCACTATTATATGCTTGTGGTATGAGATGTAAATGAGTAAAATACTGACCTTCACTTGTGATCACAGGCATTCGGCCTGCGATCTTATCCATAACTTTATGAGGATTCTTCATGCCACAAGTTAAATTGAAAGAAGGCGAACCAGTAGACGTAGCTATCCGTCGTTTCAAACGTTCATGCGAAAAAGCGGGTGTTCTAGCTGACGTACGTAAGCGTGAATTCTACGAGAAACCAACTCAAGAACGTAAGCGCAAAAAAGCTGCTGCTGTTAAACGCTACCAAAAGAAATTGGCACGTGAATCAGTACGTACGACTCGCCTTTACTAAGATTAATTTGTGATTGACTGCCTGGATTAAATAATGACGACTTTAAAAGACCACATCACGGATGTTTTGAAAGCAACAATGCGTGCAAAAGAAATGTCCAAGCTGACGGTCATACGTGGTCTACAGGCGGCAATTAAGCAAATAGAAGTCGATGAGCGCAAAGAACTTGACGACGCTCAAGTTCTTGCGGTCATTGAAAAACAAATTAAACAACGTAAAGAATCGATCAAGGCCTTTGATGGTGCTGGTCGAGAAGATTTAGCTAGTAAGGAACAAGCCGAGGTTGAGGTGTTATCTCAATTTCTACCAGAAGCTATGACTGAGGAAGAACTTGATTCCATCATTGCGCAAACGATCGCAGCGCAAGAAGCTACTAGCATGAAAGATATGGGTAAGGTGATGAATTCTCTGCGTCCGCTCATAGCCGGGCGCGCCGATCCTGCACAAGTTTCAGCTAAAATTAAAGCGAAACTTGCTTAATCCCACTTCTCTAATATTCGATCTTTAACGTTGAACTGACTTTTTATAAAAGACAGTTCTTAACGTATTCTTATTGCAAATAACAGTCAACCTGATAACGTTTCAGCAATTGCATCTCTTTTGAAGATTTCACTTCTATAATCACATCCTGTTTAGTTATCTTCTGAAACTGACGATCCAGATAAGCACGATTTTGGTCAGCCGCCTGATATAAGCGATCGGCATAACGTTGCACAATACTACAAAAATGTGAATTCTGTGCTGCGCTAAAACCTTGTTGCTGCGGATTCAAACCACCCAAGAATTGACGCGATTCCTTTTTATAGTCAGTATTAATACGCTCTACCGCATCTACATACTCAACAGCACTCGCAGCAAATACCGCATAATTCCACCCCAATAGACAGATGCCCAATAATATTTTCTTCATAGCATGCTTCAGATTTAATCGCACTGATCATTAAAAAAAGATTGTAGCCCGATTCAGTATATCCTGACCATATCATCCTGATATAAAAAGCTTAAAACCTGACTAAGGCTTAAATTTTATATTGACGTGCCTGCTGCATCTGTTTCAGGCGTTGGTTAATGGTTGCAGATAAAGATTGATTATTTTTCGCTGTACGCTGTGCATGTAATAATGACTTGATGGCAGTTTCCTCATAACCGGACCAGTATTCTACTTCTGCACGATAACGCAGCACATTGGCGGCCTTGATTGCCGATGCAGGCTCTGCATTGGTCGCCAGTTGCATCAGTCGCCAGCCGCTCACATCGCGGGAATTGGCATTCAAAAATTTTTGTACAATCTGTTTAGCTTGATCTGGTTGCTGGGCACGAATCAAGACTTCTGCATATTTATAATTGAGCGCGCGGTTTTCCGGCATGATTCGCGCTGCTGAAGCCACACTTTTCAGCGCTGCATTCAACTGGTTCTGACCTAAGTAAATATCAGTCTGAAACAAGACCAATAAAGGATGCATCTGGTTATGCTTTTTCGCCTGATCTAAAGCAGCCTGTGCGGCCTGAAAATCACTTTGCTGTATCTGGTAGGCAGCCAAAGCAAGCTGACCGGCAAAATTATTCTGCCGATTCATCAAACTGAGCTGCTCCTCACTGGTCTGGCGAGACAGCACCCTGCTATACCATTTGATAATCTCAAAGTCCTGATCATTCAGCTTAGGTTTGACCGCAGGCAGCTGATTGGCACGCAAACGTGCTTCACTCATACGCTCAGTCGTCAGTGGATGGGTGAACCAGAAATCCGGCAGGAAGCTTAAGCGACTGGTCGAGCGATGCATGACTTCGAAGAAGTCAGCCATACTATGCGGGTTATAGCCCGAACGATACATATATTGCATGCCAATTCGGTCTGCTTCACGCTCCTGATTACGACTATAAGTCAGCTGTTTATCCATCAACGCGGCTTGCGAACCCATCATCACCGCAGCACCCGCATCACCATCCGCCTGAGAGGCCACCAACGCCCCGACCAAAATTCCGGCCAATGCCAGCAAACCCTGCCCTTTAAAAGCATCTTGAGAGCGACTGTAATGACGTTGTGTGACATGTGCAATTTCATGCGCCATCACCCCCGCCACTTCATCCATATTTCGGGCTGAATTGATTAAACCAGCATTAAGAGCAAACAGCCCTCCCGGCACAGCAAAAGCATTAATTTGTGGATCATTAATCACCAGTAAACCAATGGGCTGTTGTAACTGAGTCTGACTGAGAATATGAGAAAATACCGACAGCAGCTGGTCTTCCAGCCATGGATTCTGCATGACTGGCATTTGCTTATGCACTTCGCGATAGACTTTTTCACCGATCATTCTTTCTTTTTGCTGATCGAGTAAACCCACGCCTGTACCAATATCAGGCACAGAAAAGTGTGCAGTCGCTTGATTAAAATCATGGCTAGAGCTATGCCCTGTCACCATGCACATCGTTAAGCCACACGCCAACGCCAATCGTTTCAATGAAAAATCTCTAAATCTATTGTTCTAAGCTGCCTTGAATATAGCATTGAAAAATGGGCATATACGCAAGAAAATGTTATTTAATATTATTGAAACTCAGGATTAACCACATAGCGTGGCACTCGCCCTTCTAAAGCATCCACCAGATTCTGATAGGCCAATTCGGCCATTTTTTTACGGGTTGCAGCCGTCGCAGAACCCACATGTGGCAATGTAACCACATTGTCCAACTGAAATAATTCAGATTCTTTTAAAGGTTCTTTCTGATAGACATCGAGACCGGCAGCAAAAATCTGCTTGGCTTTTAAAGCGTCAATTAAAGCCTGCTCATCAATGACTGAGCCACGTGAAATATTCACCAATACCGCATGTGGTTGCATTTTTTCCAACTCAGCCGCTGCAATCAGCGCTTTAGAATCAGCATTTAAGTCAACCGCAATAACGACAAAGTCGGAACGCTGTAATAGTTCATCTAAGTCAGAATACTGTGCATTCAGGCCTTGGGCCAATTCTGGTTTTTCACGGCGATTATGGTACAGAATATTCATATTGAAACCATAAAAACCACGACGTGCAACTGCAGCTCCAATATGACCCAGACCGATAATACCTAAAGTTTTTCCAAAAATATCCAGACCAAATTGTGCTTCACCGACAGTACGCTGCCATTGTCCTTGTTTGGTCCAGTGATCCAGATAAGCCACTTTACGTGCCGCAGACATCAACAATGTAAAAGCCAGATCTGCCGTGGTTTCAGTCAGTACATGCGGGGTATGGCTGAGATAGATATTTTTTTCATTTAAATAATCAAGTTCATAGTTGTCATAACCGACACTGACACTAGAAATGACTTTAAGCCGGGTGGCAGTCGCCAGATTGTCACGATTCAGCAATCGACCTGCACCAATCATGCCATCGGCATCCTGAACCTCCTGCAAAAGCTGCCGGTTCACATCGCCTAACTTGGGTTGTATATAAGCGACATCATAATGTTGTTCAAGTTTATTTTGAATATCAGCATCGATCTGACTAAATACAACCACTTTTTGTTTCATATTTTTTATTCCAAACTCATATTATTTCAAGCTGGCAGACCTATTTTGCATAAACTGCCATAAACGTTTTTTCAGAATTGGCTGATCTAGCATTTCCTGTAAAGAAGCCAACTGGATTATTTTACTATTTGAAATATAAGGTACAGTTCCCAAAAAAATAATATTTTTCTCGGCACTCATCCCATCGAGAAAACCCTGAATATAAGAGTCCACACCGCGCCCATCCTGAACATTGGCCCAAGGAAATGGCCAGTTCAGCTCACAAAACTCGCTGACCACTGCACGCTGGATATTCGTCCATAAATTCTGGGTTTCTTCAGTCATTGCAGTCGCATCAATCACAATACTGCAATGGGCCAGACTTAAAATCTGCAAACTAAATGGCAGAATTTGTATGATTTCACGCTGTTCCTGAACCAGTACTGGCGTGGGCACTGATACCACAGGCATGACTTCAGCTTCGGGCTGAATAACCGGCTCAGGAATTGATAGATCTGTAAATACCTCGGGCTGCTTGGACTGAGGCAAGACAATGTCACTGTGAAATTCTGGTGCAGCCTGATCACGCCAGATCGAGACCTGATGTGGCTGACATGCGCTGTCCCTAGGAATCCAGAGATCAATTCCTAATGTTGCCAGTATGTCACGCTGATGCCCTATCATCTTTTCATCATCACCAATTTCAGGCTGAACATTTTAGCCGGATTGCCTCTACTTTGCCGAACTTTTTCCGCTTTTCTTTTTTATCCTGATGGATTCTAATACAAAGTCGATCTGCCTGCTAAAAACTGTACTTTTAATACTCAATTAAATCACTACCTCTGTTATAACAGATGCAGTTTCAAACTGTGAATTGTTGTCTTCTTTTTTACATAATGGTTAAACTGTTTTTCTTCAACATTTGTTGAATAATCTGCTCTGCCTCAAAACCCAAGCGCCAATAAAGCAGTTCCATCACATCCAGTTCGTCCTGAGTCACAATACGGTCGCTCCACAAACAGGCTTCTGCGATACCCAAAATCCCGAGACGTTCACGCAGTAAAAGTCCCGCAATATCATTCAGAATTTCCGCCAGATCAATCGGCTCATCAGAAATTTCATTGTATAAGTCCAATTCTCGAGCCGACAAAATCCGGTTTAAAATGCGTTCGCGAACCTCAAGCTGGTTTCCGCTATTAATCTGCTGCACATGCAACAAGGCATCAATCAGACGCACAATCTGGGGCTTAACTTCATCCAAAGCTGTTGGAATATGTGCGGGCAATAGATTCAGTTCATATTTGACACATTCCAGCAATAAGGCATCGAGCAAGCCAATTTCACCATCTTCCTGAATAATTCGTGCCAGTTTCATCAAAAACTGACGTGCAACTGTGGTGGGCATCCCGCCAATATTCTTACAAGCTTGCTGGAAAATCGAAATATGCACCCGCCCATCCAGATTCAGCAGTGAATCTACAATGGCGCGGCTCACCTCAGCCTCAGTCGGAATAAATTCACGATATTGACGAATCATCAAAATGGCAACCATGACTTCACGCGAGCCGGTCGCCGTCTGCAATGCACGTTCAAGCAACTCCGGACGCGGCATACTCAGCCGCAGCTCTGGATTCAGTGGCTTGATCGCATCTTTAATTGCAAAGCTGATTGGAGATAGACGCAACAACGGCAGAGGCTGTGGCGAACTCCAGCTCATCGCAGTCTCGGGCACCACTTCTTCCAGAGAACGAAATAAACTGAATAAAGGCTGATTCTTGAGTTTCTTCAAGTTCTCGAGCTGCAAATCCTGAATCAGGGCAGGATTTAATTCATAAATTCGTTGATTAATATTTGGGTGAATATTCAACCAGTTTTGCGGACTCAAGGAATTGGCAAAACACATATGGGAAATGGATTCGGCATATTCACTATAGATTTGCGAACCGGAATGATGCACATGAATTCTGAGTAAAGTCTGGATATTGGCATCATTTTGAATCAGGCGGCGAGTTTTCTGGTCATTCTTAAAAGTGCGTCCACCCAGTGAAATATATTTAATAAAGCGTGTGATCAATACCCCCAAACTGCCAATCAGCCAGATTACTGCGCCAATTGCGACATAAAAGGTTTCAAACTTATTTTCACGTCGAATACCAGTTCGATAGAAACCAGATTTGGCAATTTTGCTGCCCCACTGGCTAAAGGTGGTTAAACTGCTATACAAAATTTTTAAGCGGGTATTTTCCGCAGTTTCACCCGACAGAATTTTATTAAATTCGTGACTGAGTAAACCATACAGCTCGACTTTATCCAGAGTTTGTACCGCACCCCAAGTCAGAATAATCGCGGTATCTCGCGGGCTAAAACCCGCCGTCAGCGTATTAACTCCAACTTCATCGGGCAGTACATACACCGCCGGAGGTTCAATTAAAAAGGTATCGGCCAGCTGCTGGGTAATTTGCAGTGCCACACTTTCCTCAGGAATACTTTCCATCGGGCTGAGACGGCGCGCACCCATCTGTTTTGCCAGCGAATAACCGCCATTCCGGAAAAGATAAAATTCATAGATGACCGAGATCATCATGGCACATAACAGCAAAGCAATCAGATAAGGACTGAGCATATGCCAGAAAATAGACTGGGTAGAATCAACATAAAAAACGAATAGACCAACAACGGTATTGATAATAAAAATAGTTAACAGCACAGCAATCAAGCAGAAGCTTACAGGCAATACGATATTCTTGTTTTTTATAAAATCATATCCTACGTTGCGCAATGTAGAACCCTAGTTAAGATTATTTTCAATGGGTTCATCATAAAACAAAAAAGCGGGAAATTCCCGCTTTTTCATGATGATTTTAAGCGCTTAGACTTCACGTACGCCAGTTAAATCCACAGAAGCTGCATCGATATTCACATCGATGTAATTCCCTTCTTTCATGGCACTGTCACTACGTTTTTGCTGTAGATCATCCAGATACTGCGCATCAATACCACCCGCGACATAAACGCCGTCAAATACCGAACAGTCAAAATCTTTCAGATCTGGCACTTTGGTGGTTCGAACTGCATCTTTTAAATCTTCCAGATCCTGGAACACCAAACGGTCTGCACCAATAATTTCACGAATTTCTTCGACGCTACGATCTGAGGCAATTAGCTCTGATTTTGCCGGCATATCGATACCGTACACGTTTGGATATTTCACCATCGGTGCTGCGGAAGCAAAGAAGACTTTTTTCGCACCAGAATCACGTGCCATCTGGATAATTTCATTACAGGTCGTACCACGCACAATCGAGTCATCGACCAATAGTACGTTTTTACCCTTAAATTCAAGCTCAACCGGGTTCAGTTTTTGACGTACCGATTTTTTACGTAGTTGCTGACCTGGCATAATAAAAGTACGACCGATATAACGGTTTTTCATGAAACCTTCACGGAATTTCACACCCAGCATATTGGCAAGTTCCAATGCAGAAGTACGTGAAGTATCCGGAATCGGAATCACCACATCGATATCATGCTCTTCACCCCACTCGCGCAGAATTTTTTGCGCCAGCTTCTCACCCATTTTCAGACGTGCTTTATACACCGAGATTCCATCAATAATGGCATCCGGACGGGCAAAATACACATATTCAAAAATACATGGACGATATTCAGGATTGCTCGCACATTGCTTGGTAAAGAAATTACCTTGTAAATCGATAAATACCGCTTCACCTGGCTGAATATCACGCTCAACTTTGAAGCCCAGCGCAGTAATCGCAACCGATTCAGAAGCTATGATATATTCCATGCCCTGTTCAGTTTCACGTGAACCGTAAATCAGTGGACGGATACCATTCGGATCACGGAAGCCCACCAGACCTTGTCCGGTAATCATTGCTACCACACCATAAGCGCCTTTACAACGCTCATGCACACGTGTTACCGCATGGAAAATATCTTCCGAAGTCGGCACCAATTTGCCATGTTTTTGCAATTCATGCGCTAGCACGTTTAGCAGCACTTCTGAATCAGAATCCGTGTTCATATGACGCAAGTCAGTTTTGAACAGGTCATCGTGAATTTCTTCGGCATTGGTCAAATTACCGTTATGCGCCAAGGTAATTCCATACGGCGAGTTCACATAAAATGGCTGTGCTTCTGCACTGCTCGATGAACCGGCTGTTGGATAACGCACATGACCAATCCCGTAATTTCCTTTCAAGGCACGCATATGACGGGTATGAAATACATCACGCACCATGCCATTGTCTTTGCGCAGGAATAAACGCCCTTCATCACATGTCACGATCCCAGCTGCATCTTGTCCACGATGTTGTAACATCGTTAATGCATCAAACAACATTTGGTTAACGGGTGATTTACCAGCTATACCAACTACTCCACACATAGCAACCTCGCAGACAAGCTAGGATTAATAAAAAGGATTATTTGTAGACTCATCTGCAGCTCCAGATTTGGACGATGTTTCAGATGATACAGCTGAAGGTTTCGATGTCCCTTCAGGCTTGATATGTTGTAGTGCGCCATTCGCGGCGTCTTTCGACATTTGAGTCGCCCAAGGCGCATAAGGCAATAAGGCTTGAATAAACTTGGACTGTTTCCAGTGCGGTGAGCTTTCTACCCATGGGCCAATGCCTTGCATGGTAATCAGTACAATCAGCAAGCCTTTCAGGCTACCAAAGACACCACCTGCCAGACGGTTAAGCGGACCCAGTTTAAGACTCTTTAAAATACGGTTTAAAAGCGCAGTGACGATCCAGGTCAGAACCACAATTAACAGGACGATAAAGGCGAAGGCTGCTATCTTTTGTACGACTGGATCTGTACTCAGAGCAACCATAGACGGCGCAAGTAGCGTTGAATATTTTGCCGCAACAATCAGGGCAAAGATCCATCCCACTAAGTTCGCAAAGGCTTTAATAAATCCTTGACGCAAACCGTTGAGCCCTCCAATGAGCAAGATAATCAGCAGAAAGATATCAATGGCATTCATAGGATTTAAAGTGCGTCTACACAATCTTTTACAAGTTCAGGTCCAGTATAGATGAGGCCACTATAAACTTGTACAAGGCTGGCACCTGCCTGTTTCTTGGCAACAGCATCTGCGCCTGAAAGAATACCACCCACACCAATCAAGGGAATTTGTCCTTTTAACACCTGAGCAAATGCAGCCAGACATGCGGTACTTTTCTCAAAGACTGGCGCGCCAGATAGACCACCTGCCTCCTCTGCATGCGCCAGACCTTCCACCCCTTCACGTGACAGTGTGGTATTGGTCACGATCAGACCATCAATCTTGAATTGCAGTAACTGCTTGGCAATAAAGGCAATATCGGTTTCGTCCAGATCAGGCGCTACTTTAAGGACCAAAGGTACATAATGCTGGTATTCCTGCGCCAATTCAAGCTGACGGTTTTTCAATGTTTCAAGCAGTTCGGTCAGTGCATCACCACTTTGTAAACTGCGCAGATTTTTGGTATTGGGAGAAGAAATATTGACGGTAATGTAAGACGCATAATTATAGACTTTTTCTAAACAGATAAGGTAATCATCTACTGCTTTTTCTACCGGAGTATCAGCGTTTTTACCGATATTGATGCCGAGAATGCCTTTAAATTTGGCAGCTTTGACATTTTCCACCAGCTGATCTACACCCTCATTATTAAAACCCATACGGTTAATAATAGCTTTGGCCTGCGGCAGACGGAACAAACGCGGATGAGGGTTGCCGGCTTGCGGTCGCGGCGTAATGGTACCAATTTCAATAAAACCAAAACCTTGACCAGCAAGGGCATCAATATAAGCACCATTTTTGTCTAAACCTGCCGCAAGCCCTACTGGATTGGGAAATTCGATTCCCATACAGGTTACAGGTTTTGCAGTAACATTTTGACGCATCAAGCCCATTTTATGGGATGATTTTAATAGTGATAGTGTCAGCTCATGTGCACGCTCTGGTGCTAAAGAAAACAACAAAGGGCGGGCTAGAGAATACAACATATCTAGAAAAGTCTACTGCTTTTTAAGTCGGCATATTATAGGCATAGGCTGACAAAAAAACCATGCTTTGCAAATCTTTATTTTTACCGTTTATTGCACGGTCGCGGTTAATTTAATCTGTCCTGCTTCATTATTTAGTTCCATTTTCTCAACACTTAGACCCATTTGTGCCAGTTGAGTCAGGAAGTTTGCCAAAACTGCATAATTTTCATGCATGACCGCCAATTGAATTTTTCCATCTATTTGCTGGGATGCAACCGAAAGACCTTGTTGCTGTGCCACCCGCTGTACTTTCTCTGCGGCATCCAGCTGCATGTCTCCAGCAGGTTTTATGGTGACTGCATTACTTTGCATCCAGACAATGGTATCTTTCAGCTGATTTAAACGTTTCTGCTGGGTGTCTGCTGCCTGATGCATATACCAGAGTGCTGAACTGACCGCAGCCACAACTACAAAAATAGTGGTAAAAATCACCAATACCCGTTCACGTGCCGAGAGACTGTCCAGATAATCACTCATTTTTTCAAAAGACTGATCCATGCGATTTTGTAGCGCTTCGATGGCTTTCATTATTGCACCCTCACCAGCCCAATGGCACCTGTTCCGCTGGCCTGAATATTCCCCAGCTCCACTTTAAAGCCTTGCTGACCCAATTGCTTGGTCAATGCATTTAGCGTATCTGATGAATTGGCCTTGAGCTCCATACTCAACACAGACGCATCATAATTGATCCGTTGTGCCACAATCTGGTTCTGCATCAAGACTGGTCCAATCCGACTAATCAGCTGTAATGCCTGTGTATCGGCGATCTGGCTTTGACGCAACTGCCCTTCAAACTGGCTTTTGATATTCTGCTCAGTGACCGGATAATTTTGCCCAAACCAGTACTTGAACTGATCAACGGCCTGTGCAGCGGTCTGATTTGCCACTTTTTTATATTGATACCAGCGCACCGCATCATAACTAAACTGTAAGACTAATATGCCCAGAAATACAGCTGCACATGCTTTCCAGTAACCGGAAATGGCACCTTCAGATTTAGCTTTGGGCAATACATTAAACGCATGTTGTTTGGGTTTTTTCAATACAGGAAGGACATACTGAAAAGATTCTAACTGCTCCTGTGTGACCAGTGCTTCTAGGCTACTTAACTGATCCTGATTCAGATTACTAACTTTATAATGCAAATCTTTGGGCTGATAATCCAGATACAGACTCAGATCATCCAGCGACTGGCCGATATATTCTGCCTCTCGTACCAACAAGCGCCCACCAATTTGGGTAATCACCCGCTGATTGGCTTCAGGAACTGGCAGTACCAAAAAGTCTGGCAGCAAAGCCGCCAGCTTGACGGGAATCAGGTTGAGAGAATACTGCAAGGTCTCGAGGGTCGAATTCGCAATCCCCATAATACTGACCTGATCAGGCTGCTGAAAATGATGCAGCACTTTCATGGCATCGACGGGCAGCACCACATATTCTTCAAGCAGATACTTGATGCCCTCATTGCCCATTTTTTTATATTGGCTCTTGGGCAAAGTCTGCTGCAAAATTTGCACATGACGGCTCGGGAAAAACACTACTGCTTCTTCGCCATGATGAGCCTGGATCTCCTGAATCAACTGCTCAAGTGTTTCCGCAGTATTCCAGAATTCCCCAGTTGACCATTGCCAAACCCCATTGGCCTCAGGCATCCATAAATACAACATCGATTGTGTACTACCGTTTTAATTGGTTTTTATAATGTAGGAATAAAACTTTTAACTGTTGTCGACAAACCCGCGGCAATGACTGGCTGCGCATAGATACGTGCTTCTGCCAATGCATAGGGATGAAAAGACTCCGCCAGCAAAATAGAAGAAATGTGCGCCACCACATTCATATGACACACCACGGCAATCGATTCATAAGGCAGTTGCGACAACCATTCAACCGCGACCTTGGCATCATCATCGGGTTTAATCGCATTACAGATCACCACCGGCACATCTTGAAAATACTGCTGCAGATGGGCCAGGGTTTCCTGCGCACGCAATAAGGGACTGACCACAAATACTTCAGGTTTAATCATATTTTTTAAGAACTGTGCAGTTTGCTCAGCCTGCTGATGACCACGCTCCGTCAATGGACGCTTGCTATCATTGCCATTGACTGGTGCAGCAGCCTCACCATGTCGCACTAAAGTCAGTTGCATTGGGTTTCCTTATTTTCTTTTGCCTGCATGATAACTGGCCAATATGACAATTCACATACAGTCCCTTTGTGTTATAGATCAGACTTGATGATGTGGCAAGACAAATTCCACATCACTGCGATGACCGTTTTTCATCAATGACAATGCAATGCTGAGTGGTGGTGCACCTTCAAAAATCACATCATACAAGGCAGAAGTAATTGGCATATAGACATCCAGTTCTTCGGAACGCGCCTTGACCTGTACGATGGTATTGATCCCTTCTGCAGTTTGACCCAGTTCAGTAGTAGCCTGCTCCAAAGTCTTGCCTTTGCCCAAGGCAAAACCAACCTGATAATTACGACTCAGCGGACTGCTACAAGTCGCAAATAAATCACCCACACCGGAAAGCCCGAGGAAAGTCAGCGGATTCGCGCCCAATTTTACCGCAAAACGGCTCATTTCGGCCAGTGCACGGGTCAGGATCATACTCTTGGTATTTTCACCCACGTTATACGCGGCTGCCATCCCCATCGCGACGGCATAGATATTTTTCAAGGCACCACCGAGTTCTACACCATGTACATCATCACTGGCAAAAACACGGAACAAGGCACTATGTAAGGCTTGCTGTACGGCATAACGTACCAGCTCAGATTCGCTGGCAATCACGGTTCCTGCCGGCTGACCTGCCACAATTTCCTTGGCGAGATTCGGCCCGGACAACACTCCATAAGGCACTTCTGGCAATACTTCCCGAATAATATCACTCATGAAGCTAAAAGTTTTGGCTTCAATCCCTTTGGTGAGTGAAATCACGGCTTGTGAGGTGATAAAAGGCTTGATTTGTTGCAGGACATCCCGAAAAGAATGACTTGGAATCGCGACTAAAATAATATCACGATCACGCACAGCCAGTTCCAGATCCGACACAGCCAGTAAGTTTTCTTCCAGCTGGAAATCGGGCAAATAACGTTTATTGATATGCGTGGCATTGATATCTGCCGCAACAGCTTCATCACGAATCCAGATCATGGTATTACAACCATTACGCACTGCGGTATTGGCCATTGCGGTACCAAAACTGCCCCCACCCAACACGGTGACTCTTAAAGCGGTCTTATGATCGACTGCAACCGGCTCGACCAGTGCTGAAAAATTTAATTCTGACATGTTATTTTTTAATACCCTGTTATACCGTGCAAATTAACCGTTCTGATTCCAATAACTTACAAAATTACTGGTCTGAATCTCTGCGCGTGCTGGAATTGCTTTTGCTGCAGTGCCAATATAAATAATACCCGAGACCAAATCATCTTTTGAAATTCCTAATGCCTGCTTAAACAGGCCAGACTCGACTACAGCACCACTGCGCCACATGGTCGAGAAACCCTGAATCTGGAGTGATAACAGAAAATTCTGTATGGCGGCGCCTGAACTGAGAATCTGTTCAAAATGTGGAACTTTAGGATGATCCTGCAAACGCGTTAAAGCCAACACCAATAGTGGCGCACGGAATGGATGATTCTTGACCCGTTCAATCTGTGCCGTTTCAGTTTCACCCAGATCGACCAGTGCCTGAGACAACAGCTCCCCAAATGCTTCACGCTGTGCATCAGGTATCACCACAAAGGTGGTGGGTTTCAACCGATGATGATCCGGTGCTGTCAATGCCGCCTGAAAAGCCAGCTCCAGCTGTTCTGCATTCGGTGCCGGTGCCAGCAAATGTCCTATTGATTGACGTTGGTGAATATTTTGATGAACGATGTCGACCACGGATTCCGTCATTGCTTTGTAGATCTATACTTAAAAACTGTTTTCAAGATTAGCATATTCCAGCTGTAATACTCTATAAACTTCACCGCGACTTAGCCGCAAAAATCACTAAAGAACATTACAATATTTTTATTTTAATCAATGAAATGCTTAGCTGAATTACTTTTTTAGCATAGAGTCACACTAAAAATTTCCAAACTTATACAACAGCTCCAAATTCTGTGCGCTTTACTATGCTCAAATAAGCTTAATTCTGTTTTCACCCGAGATTTTATCATGAAAAAAACAATTGCGATCAGCGGATTAGCAGCTTCAGCTCTACTTTTAACTGCCTGTGCTTCCAACCCAACCTCACTGGCAATTCAGAAAGAAAATAATCAGTTTGAGGTCACCGGATTAGGTAAAAATCAATTAACTGCCAAAAATAATGCCATTAATGCTGCCAGCAAAACCTGTGGTTCGAAAGCTACTGCGATTATTATCGATGAAAAGACGGGTTATAACGGGGCATTAAAAGGTGTCGTTGATGATCAGACTGGACAGATGATTCAGGCAGCAGCGACTGTTTTAGGTAATATCGCAGGCACCAATACTGGTTTAAACCAGAATGATGACTATCAAACCATTTTGACTTTCCGTTGTCAGGCCAAATAAGTCCAGATCACATGGTCATAAAAAAAACCGCTCTTGAAGAGCGGTTTTTTTAATCTGGATTAGCAATAACCTTCCAGACGAGTTAAAGGCAATTTCTGTCCAATCGCCTTCTCAATTTCTGGTAGATAGAACGCATCATCTTCGGCAAGGAAACTAATACTCACACCACGTGTTCCCGCACGGCCAGTACGTCCAATACGATGTACATAATCATCTGACTGTTCAGGTAAAGTGAAGTTCACCACATGTGAAACACCATCCACATGAATACCACGACCCGCAACATCTGTTGCAATCATAATGTTGTGCTTACCATTTTTGAACTGGTCTAGCATTTTTAGACGCTTGTCTTGAGCAATCTCACCAGACAGCATGACCACCTTATAACCATCACGTTTTAAATGATCATAAAGCTTACGCACCTGATCACGACGGTTGGCGAAAATCATCACCTTTTCAATCGGCTCATCACGCAAGATTTCTTGCAACAGTTTATATTTATCGGCCTTAGCCACCATATACACCCGTTGCTCGACATCGGCATTGGTTTTCTTTTCCGGTTCAATTTCAACTGTGACCGGTTCAAATAACCATTGCTGGGCCAAATTTAGTACATCATAGCTGAATGTTGCAGAGAACATTAAAGTCTGACGTTGCTCCTTACGCGGCGAAAAACGCACAATGCGTTTCACTGAAGGAATAAAGCCCATATCGAGTAGACGATCCGCTTCATCAATGACCAGAAATTCAATCTGATCCAGCCAGACTTCTTTTTGCTCGACAAAATCGATCAAACGACCGGGTGTCGCGACCATAATATCGACAGGTGCTTTATTTAGTTGATTCTTTTGCTTGTCAAAATCTACACCACCCAGCAAAGTCACGACATTGAGACCGGCATATTTGGCCAGATCCTGTGCATCGCTTTCAATTTGCAGTGCCAGTTCACGGGTCGGTGCCAAAATCAGGGCGCGCGGTTCACCACGATAACGCTGTTCCTGAATCGGATTATTTAATAGATCATTCATGATACTAATTAAAAAGGCCGCAGTTTTACCGGTACCTGTCTGTGCACGGCCAATGGCATCATGTCCTGCCAGCGTGAATTTTAAAACCTTCTGCTGGATAGGCGTCATGGTGGTAAAGCCTAAAGCATCAATCGCTTTTTTTAGATTGGGATGTAAATTTAAGGTTTCAAAACCAGATGACATAAAGCGGTGCTCTACTTGGGTAATCACTAAGATGGGGATAGTATAAACAAAAAACGCCCCAAGTTATATTGGAGCGTTTTCTTTTTAGCTTAATCCGAAGATTAGTCTAATGGTTGAACTTCTTCAGCTTGAAAGCCTTTTTGACCTTTAACAACACTGAATTCAACGCGTTGACCATCACGAAGTGAACGGTGGCCGTCACCTTGGATAGCACGGAAATGAACAAATACGTCATCACCGCCGTTACGTTGAATAAAGCCGAAGCCTTTAGTATCGTTAAACCACTTAACTACGCCTTGTTCGCGAGCAGCTGTCATAAGTTAATCCTCATTGAAACTAAAAGAAGGACCACCCGGTGTTGCAAACAGCAGAGCAAACAAGTTTGAAAATATTATTTTTAAGCTTGTAATCATTCTGTAAAACTATCAACAAAATCCCGGTTACATCCATTTATGTAATAGGGTGAAAAACAATCACTTTGTTTATTCAAAGTCCCAAATACGCAACGAGCTTAACATGGGTTTATCACAATTAATAGATTTTTTTTAGCATGTTCTGTTTGATTTAGTTATTTTTTTCATGAAAATTGTCAAAAGACTTTATATCTTCTTTTAGATCCTGATTTTTATTAAAGCAGTTTGGTTCTATACGCTTCTTTGTTACTATTTATTGTCATTTTTTTGCTATATGAATGAAACCCTAATGTCGCAAAATCCAGAGCAGTATTGTCTTATCGATGCCATGGGAAAACCCTGCCCGATGCCGCTTTTAATGTTAAAACGGGCACTAAAGGCCGGTAATCAGAAAACTTTCTTGCTCAAATCCTCTGATCCACATAGTCAGACGGATGTCAGCCGTTATTGCCAGATTCATCAACTCAAGCTTGAATCAAGAAAAGTTTCTGATTCAGAATTTCACTACTTGATTGAATCTTAAAAATTTTCAATTAAACTGTTTATCTTAGTTTCGTATACTTTTTTACATTTCTCTACCCAAATATCCATTATTTGCGGAGAGATTGGATTAAGATAAAACCTATGTTTAGGGTTATCCCGCACTTCAAGGAGAACACATGAGTGACAGCCGCAATCAGTTGATGCCCCTGTCATTATCGGCGCCAGGGGTCAACCTCGGTGCTTATATCAGCACTGTCAATCAGATTCCGATTTTAACGGCCGAACAAGAAAAAGAGTTGGCTGAACGCTATTACTATGACCAGGATTTAGATGCAGCAAAAATGCTGGTCATGTCACATTTGCGTTTTGTGGTGCATATTGCACGCAGTTATGCAGGTTATGGTCTGCCACAAGGCGACCTGATTCAGGAAGGCAACCTGGGTCTGATGAAAGCTGTAAAACGTTTTGACCCGAATATGGGCGTACGTTTGGTGTCATTTGCTGTGCACTGGATTAAGGCGGAAATTCATGAATATGTGATCCGTAACTGGCGTATTGTTAAAATCGCCACCACCAAAGCGCAACGTAAACTGTTTTTTAATCTGCGTAGCCTGAAAAAATCATCGAAAAAGTTGACCCTCGCAGAAGCACAGTCGATTGCCAATGATTTAAATGTCACACCAGAACAAGTTCTGGAGATGGAAGGCCGTTTGACGGCATATGATGCTGCTTTTGATGCTTCCGGCGATGACGATGATGAAGGTTCAACTTATGTTGCACCGGCTTTATATCTTGAAGATAACCGTTATGATCCGGCCCGTCTGATTGAAAATGAGGATTATGAGGAACAAAGTACTTCTGCTCTGCACGAAGCCATGGATCAGCTCGATGATCGTTCACGTAATATCTTGCAGCGCCGCTGGCTAGATGACGAGAAATCAACCCTGCATGAGCTGGCCGCCGAATATAACGTTTCCGCGGAACGTATTCGTCAGCTGGAAAAAAATGCCATGGAAAAAATTAAAGTGGCGATGTCCTCCAATTAATACCAAATTCTGTTATTGATTTAATCTGAAAAAGCCTTCTTTGATGAAGGCTTTTTTATGTCCGAATTTTGAATTTATGCTAAGGTTGAGCGCAAACTTTATCAGGAAGATCAATTCAAATGTGGATTGCGATTTCAGCACTCAACTTGGCGCTTGCCGTGATGCTCGGTGCCTTTGGTGCACATGGTTTAAAAGCGCGCGCGACTGAAGCCCAGCTCGGCTGGTGGCAAACGGCAACGGATTATTTTTTCTATCATGCCTTAGGTTTGCTTATTCTGGCCTTGCTCGCGAAAGTCATTCCGACACTCCCGATTCAATGGAGTTTTTGGCTAATTCAGGTCGGTATTTTATTATTTTCTGGTTCACTGTATATCATGGCCTTGGGTTTACCACGTGGATTAGGCGCAATTACGCCAATTGGTGGTGCTTTAATGATTGCAGGATGGTTAATTCTGGCTTGGAATGCTTTAAAATACGCCAGATAAGTCTGAAAATCACTTAATCATGGAGGGTAGCTAGAATGATGATTTATATCAATGGCGAACAACAGGAAACTCACTGCAAGAATCTGCTGGAACTGATTCAGAGTATGGCGCTTGAGGGTAAGCGTTTTGCAGTTGAAGTCAATGAAATGATTATTCCTAAAAGCAAATTAGGCGATACGCCGATTTGCGATACAGACAAAATAGAAATTATTCACGCGGTCGGTGGCGGCTAATACTCGGGACAATTATGCAAGATTTATTACAGATTGGTTCACGCCAATTCCAGTCTCGCCTTTTGGTAGGCACAGGCAAATATAAAGATTTAAATGAAACTCAGCAAGCCATTCAAACCAGTGGCGCAGAGATTGTTACTGTCGCGATTCGTCGGGTCAATATTGGACAGCATCCAGATCAGCCGAATCTGCTGTCAGTCATTCCTCCGGAAAAATATACCATTTTGCCAAATACCGCAGGTTGTTTCGATGCCAATAGTGCCGTTCGCACCTGTATGCTGGCACGCGAACTCCTTGATGGCCATAATCTGGTCAAGCTTGAAGTTTTAGGCGATGAAAAGACCTTATATCCGAATGTGACCGAAACCCTGAAAGCTGCACGTACCTTGATTGACGATGGCTTTGAGATCATGGTCTATACTTCGGATGATCCAATCGTGGCGCAAGAACTGGAAAGCATGGGCTGTGTGGCAATTATGCCTTTGGGCAGCCTGATTGGTTCGGGCTTGGGAATTCTCAATCCACATACCCTGTCGATTATTAAAGAAAATGCCAAAGTGCCTGTACTGGTCGATGCCGGTGTTGGTACTGCAAGTGATGCCGCAATTGCGATGGAACTGGGCTGTGATGGTGTACTGATGAATACGGCGATTGCGGCTGCACAGAATCCGGTACTCATGGCCTCAGCCATGAAAAAAGCAGTCGAAGCTGGCCGTGAAGCTTTTCTGGCCGGCCGTATGCCACGCAAACGTATGGCCAATGCCAGCTCGCCGGAAACTGGTTATTTCTTTAAATAAATCTCATCGTAGTCAAAGGATTGTATGATTCTTTGACTATCATTTAGCTTTTACTCATCCTAAATTATCTATTTTTATAAATCAGCTCGACGGATTCAAGCTTTAATAAAGCATCAGGAAAAAGCAGCTCCCCCTGCAAGCCTGGCAATTCAATCTTGCTCCAGACCAGTTTATTACGTAAAGACAATGGAAGTTTCTCTGCAATAATCGTAGTGCAATAACGATGCGTCTCACCTCTTGATCCTAAAATAAATTGCTCTCCTACCTGCCTTGTCACGGCCCTAGCAATATCTTTTCTTTTATATGGCTCTAAACTGCTTTCTCTATAAACTGCCCACTTTTTTGCTCGTTTTGAGTCAATAAAATCACTGATATCTGATTGAATCACTTGATTTACATGTGAGGGATCATCATCTGTGGTCGCATGCACCACCAAAATATTCGGTTGAGTTTCTGCAATCACGCCAATATGTGAGTATTCACTCCCACTCAGTTTTTTGATTAAAAAACTTTCGTAACCCACCCCTTCCCGAACAATCCAATCACCCACTTGAAATGCGTGCTCGGGCATATAAATCTGTTTATCTTGCTTTATAGTATCTTGGGGGGGAAACCCAATAAAAAGGCAGATTAGAATAACTAATCTGCCCAAAATCAAACTAAACCGATTATAAATCAACTTTCCATTTATCTTCATTTTTGATAAGTTTTACTCGATCTGTTACAGAATTAGAGCCTTCATTTTTAAAGCTGACTCCGATAGTCACCCGTCCTTTTCCATTTGCTTCATCGATATTTTTGTCTACCACACTAATTTCTTTGACTCCGCCTTTACGTTCAGCTTGCTCTTTAGCCTTTGCCGCGCCAGCTTTTATTTTGCCTTGAATCATTTCTTCAGAACCTGCTTGGGCTTTAACATTTTCAGGTATATAAATATAAGAGAGCATTTTTTCTGAATCGCCTTTATAGGCTGCTGTAACATATTCTTGAGCTACATTTTCTGGATTTTTAACACTACTACATGCAACCAGCATTCCCGTTAAACCGAAACTTAATACTAAATTCAGTATTCTCTTCATCTTATTTATTCCAATAGCAATTATTAAATGAAAGTCAAAAAAAAAGCATAATAATTATGCTTTTTTTTAAATTTTATGGAATTAGACCTTCATCTCGCATTGCAATCTGTACAGACTGACGCTCTGCGACTTTATTGCGGATATGAATAATATTCTTATACGGACTTAAATCATGCTCAATATGATTCGACCAATTGGTCAACACAAACAGATAAGCATCGGCTGGGCCAAAGTTATCATCAACCAGATAGTCATTGTCTGATTCAGCAATCGCTTTGTCGATATAACTTAATAGACGATCGACTTCTGCATAGGCTTTTTTCTTTTCATCATCGGATAACTTGCCACCAAAGAACACCGCATAAGCATCATGCAATTCTGAATTGAGATAACCCAGCCATTCCAGAACTTTGGCACGTCCCATACCAGATGGCGGAATCAGATCTTGTTTTGGATCGTGTTGAGCCAGAAAAGGTAAAATGGCTACGTTTTCTGTCAGGATCAGACCAGGATTAATTTCTAAGGCTGGTACATAGCCTTTAGGATTAATTTCGTAATAATCCGTACCTTTCTCTGTTTTATGTGTTTTTAAATCAACACGTTCCAAATCAAAATCGACATTAATTTCATTTAAAATAATATGAGCTGCCAGTGAGCATGCACCCGGCGAATAGTAAAGCTTCATTTCTGATCCTTGTTATACACTTCTCTATGTTTTAAATCGCTTCTGTCAAACTTTCAAGTGATCAAACCTGTAAATTGCAAAAAAGCGTAACTGCCCCTCAGGACATTTACTCATTCAATATTCAGGAAATTAACGGCTTTTTCAAGCCCATCTCTGTAGATTTTTGACCGCATCTGTTTAAGATACCCAGGTTTTCCAAATTTAGATGATATTTCGTGATTAGCCTTAAAAAAGAAGAATGGTTTTCCAATGTCCGGACTGATGTACTCGCAGGTTTGGTGGTTGGACTGGCCTTAATTCCCGAGTCGATCGCCTTCTCTGCAATTGCTGGCGTCGATCCGCAGGTCGGTCTCTATGCTTCGTTTTGTATTGCTGTGACGATTGCTTTTTTTGGCGGCCGCCCTGCCATGATCTCAGCGGCTACGGGTGCGATGGCACTGCTGATGATTACGCTGGTAAAAGACCATGGACTGCAATATCTGCTGGTAGCGACTATTCTGACCGGAATTATTCAGGTCATTGCCGGTTATTTTAAAGTGGCCAAGTTGATGCGCTTTGTTTCGCAAGCTGTGGTGTATGGATTTTTGAATGCATTGGCAATTCTGATTTTTGTCGCACAGCTTCCCGAGATGCAAAAAATGGATGGGATGGGCTATCTGTTTATTGCCATGGGTCTGACGATTATCTATCTATTTCCTTATCTGCCTAAAATTGGTAAAGCCATTCCTTCTCCGCTAATTTGCATCATCGTGCTGAGTGGACTGGCGCTGTTCTTGGGTGCAGATATGCGAACCGTGAGTGATCTGGGGCAATTTCCGGACACCTTACCAGTGTTCCTGCTGCCGGAGATTCCGCTCAACCTGGAAACCCTACAAATTGTACTGCCTTATTCATTGACGCTGGCGACTGTCGGTTTGCTGGAAAGCATGATGACCACGACTGTAATTGATGAAGTCACCGGAACTGAAGGTGACCGCCATCAGGAATGTCGTGGTCAGGGTATGGCCAATATTGTCAGTGGTTTTATGGGTGGCATGGCCGGTTGTGCCATGATCGGTCAATCGATTATTAATGTGTCTTCCGGTGCACGAACCCGTTTATCAACGCTGATTGCCGGTGTATTTTTGCTGTGCCTGGTGGTGTTTCTGAAAGACTGGCTGGCTTATATTCCGATGGCGGCTTTGGTGGCGATTATGGTGATGGTCGCCTTTACCACTTTCCAGTGGGGTTCAGTCAAACAATTCAATAAACATCCGCTGGAATTTAATGTGGTTATGATTGCGGTGGTGCTGGTGGTTTTAGCCACCCATAATCTGGCACTGGGTGTATTTGTTGGCGTGCTGCTTTCTGCTCTGTTCTTTATCAATAAACTGGAAAGAACCGTACATGTCTATACGCATTTGAATTCGGCTCATTCACGCAGCTACTTTATTTCTGGACAGATTTTCTTTAGCAGTTCAGAGAAGTTCTATCAGTTCTTTGATTTTAAAGAAAAGCTTGCACATGTCGAGCTGGATCTGACCCATGCGCATATTTGGGATGTGACCTCAGTCAATATGCTGAATAACGTGATTCAGAAGTTCAAAGCCCAAGGTATAGAGGTGACCGTGATTGGTTTAAATGAAGCCAGCAGCACCTTGATTGACCGTTTTAGTAGCTGAGGCATGATGATTAATAAAAGAGCCTCGCTTGGCTCTTTTATTGTATCTGGAAGATCTTGCCGATTTTTATGGAGAAATACCGAGAAAAGTTTGACTTGCTCGGCTCAGGACTTAAAATACCGCATTCTGAATTTTTAGATTTGCCAAAGTTATGTCGAACGATCAATTAGACCAGCAAGTCGTGGAGCTGGACAATTTAAGCGAGCACCGTGAAATCGTGACGTTTATGCGCCGCTCAATGCCGCTGAACACCTCTCAACGTACTGCGCTTGAACAATATGGTCACTTAATTTTGGAATATCCGGTGGGCGATTTACGTCAACACTTTGAACATCCGGAGCGTCCTTTAACGGTAGAAATCGGTTTTGGTATGGGTCGTTCTCTGGTGCTGATGGCCAAGGCCAATCCCGAGCGTAATTTTGTCGGGATTGAAGTTCATGTACCAGGCATTGCGCAGTGTGTCTATGAAGCAGGTATGGCCGGCGTAACCAACTTACGTGTACTGGATGCTGATGCGATTCAAGTGCTGCGTGAAATGCCGGACAATAGTATCAATACGGTTCAGCTTTACTTCCCTGATCCATGGCAGAAAAAACGTCATTTTAAACGCCGTTTTGTTTCACATGAACGTATGCCACTGGTTGAGCAAAAGCTGGAGCTGGGCGGCACCTTCCATGCTGCAACGGATTGGGAACCATATGCAGAATGGATGCTTGAAGTTCTGGAAGAACGTCCACGTCTGGAAAACCTCGCAGGTAAAGGCAACAGCTATCCTCGTCCTGACTGGCGTCCACAAACCAAGTTTGAGCGTCGCGGCATTGAAGCCGGTCACAAGATTAATGACTTTATCTTTAAGAAAATTTCTTAATCTAAGACTCAAAAAAGCGCTGATTATTCAGCGCTTTTTTATAGAGAAAATTTGTCTTTGAACCCTGCTCTGTAGATAAATCATTAGCTTCTTCATTTTTGATGACACGTGAGAATCTGCTGGCTCAACAACTGATAGACATTTTGCAAATCTTCCCGCTGCATATGAACGAGCATCTGCTGATGCATATTCAGGATATTTTGATCACCACGCATGGCGGGGCCAGTCTGCATCTGCCTTGGATCATTTTCTGTGGCTTTATGGGCAGTTTCTAGTATTAAGGGATACAGCAGACTGAAATCGACCTGCTCGGCCTCGACAATCTGTTTGGCCATATCATAACAATAATTACTGAAATTACAGGCAAATACTGCGGCCAGATGCAAACTTAAGCGTTGTTCAGAGCTATAGTGATAGACTCTATTGCTTAGGCTATTTGCTAGATCATGCAGTTTTTCTTGATCTTCAGCATTATCCGCTTCAATAAATAAAGGCGTATTTGACCAGTCGATGTCACGCTCCAGACTAAAAGTCTGTAAAGGATAAAATACGCCTGAACGTGGGTGAACATCCTGCAAAACGTTTAAGTGGGTACTGCCAGAAGTATGTACGATCAACACATCAGGAAGATAGGCATGTACCTGCTCGATGACAGATCGAATGAATTGGTCACTGACGGCAATGATTAAAAGATCAATTTCGGAATGCAGTAATTCAGGAGCGTTGATCGCCTGAGCCTTAAATTTAGATGCCAGCTGTTCTGCCTTGGCAAAACTGCGGCTATAGATTTGTACAAGCTCATGCTGTCCATTTAAGCCTTGGGCAAGATGAAAGGCAACTCGACCTGCCCCAATAATACTAATCCGCATCTGCTGATCTTCCTGAATAATTGCGCACAGCATGCCAATAAAAAAAGGACGAAGCAATTCGTCCTTTTGTGTAAATCAGATTTTAAAATTTACGTAAGGTTAAAATCTGCTCACTGCGACCAAAAGGCCCATGAAGATCATGTAAAATTCCACTGGTTAAACCAATGCCATCTTCACCATATTGCTGTAGCACTTCTAGTCCTAGCCATGTGCCTTTAGGTAAACGATGCAAATGAATCTGCAAGTCCAGATTTGGAAAGCCCCATCCCGCATTTGGATCCTGACGCGGCACCACGCCATTGGCTGTATCCACCATTCCCATCAAGCGGCTAAAGTCGCTGGTCGTCTGACCTTCTACCATTTCCAGGGCATTCGATAACCAGACAATACCTTTGCCCGCACGATGATCGACATGGGCACGGGTATTAATACTTTGAATATAACCACCTGGCCAGCAGCGCATCCCTTCCCACACCGGCAGGTCTTCAGGGTGCTGAACCGGAAAATCTTCCAGACCAGCGATCGCACGGGTATCCGAAGTCATCATTTTCCAGGCACGTGCCACAATACAGGTTTTCCCGTTGGCACACATTTCTGCTTCAATAAGTTCGATGGTTTTACCCGGACGAATCATGCGCGTAGTAATGGAAAATTCACCAAAAGCAATCAGTCCAAAGATATCCAGACTCACCCGGCCAATGCGCATCTCTGCACGTGGCTGAAACTGTTCCAGTTCTGCACAAATAATGCCAGTCGCGGGCGCCATATGCTGCTCATGCGGATTCCATGCACCTTGCGCATGAATATTAGATTCATAATAAGCAGTGCTGCTGCCATCGGCATGCTGTTCGCGGTTGATGAAACGATAGTAGGCTGACATTGTTTTTACACTTCCTTGAATCTTATATTTAAATTTCTAGTTAACTGTTTCAGTTAGCTATGCTTATTTCTGTATAAAAAAACCATAATAATTCATGATTTGACAGTAAATTTTGCTATGTTTAAATCCGACTTTGGTTAAAAGCGCTGCTAAATCTTGGGCAGAGATTAAATGAAAATCCTGCTGTAATCGTTCAATCATTTTTTCGCTTTGTTGAATACTGAGTCCTGTCTGCTGTGCCATTTTTTGCAAGATTTTTAATTCAGTTTCATTTTCAGGTTGCATCAAGTCATAGGTTAACAGGATTCCATCAGTCTTAAGACTATCGGATATATCCTGAAAAAATTCAGTTTTATTTTCTGATGGAATAAAATGTGCCACCAAAATTGCTAGAGCCGCATCAAACTGATTATCTTGATTTAAGCTTTGTGTATCTGTCTGAATAAAACGAATCCGCTGCGATCCCAGGCCTAACCCAATATTTTTCTGCGCCTGTTCCAGCATAGTCGCCGATGGATCAATTGCAGTAAATGTCCAGTTTGGGTGGCGTTGCAACAGATAAGATAGCTCATAGCCTGTCCCGCAACCAACGACCAATATATGGGCAATTTCGGGTAAATGAGTGGTTAGGATGGCATCAATTTGCTGATGTACCAGTTCATAGCCGGGAATCAGTTTACGGATGTGCTCATCATAATTAGCGACGACGAGTTCACTATGAAAGTTTTTTGCCATATTTTCACTTTACCTCACACCATTCAACAGACTAAAGAGCATTCGGTTTATCAGTTATTACAATATTGATAAAGATTCCATCTAAAGGTTTTAAATTTTCGACCATTATCCTAAATCTAATCACATGACAGGCGACATGAATGTCGCCATTTTGCTGAAGGGACATGGATGTCCCTTCAGCAAAATAAAGGGCTTTTGTTTACTTTTAGCCCATCGAAAGTCAAAGCATGGCCTACACGTTAAAATTAAAATCTTTCTTTCTAAGTGAGGCTGTGCAGATCTTTCGCTTTTTCTTAATAGTTTCTCTTCAACTTTTTTAATGATAAAAAAGTTGAAGAATTCACCAATCTCAAAAACTAAACAATACTTAAGCTATTTCCTTTAAGTTCAACTCTTCACGCATAAATTCACGTAATTTAAACTTCTGCGCCTTACCGGAAGCTGTCATCGGGAACTCATGGAAGAAACGCACATAGCGCGGCACTTTATTGTGTGAGATATGCTCGGCACAATACTGGCGAATAGTTTCTTCAGTACACGGATCGTTTTCATGCAAAATGATGCAGGCACAGAGTTCTTCACCATACTTATGATCTGGCACACCAATCACCTGAACATCTGAAACCGCAGGATGGGTATAAAGGAAGTCTTCAATTTCTTTGGGGAACAGGTTTTCACCGCCACGAATGACGACATCCTTGATTCGCCCCTTGATTTTGACAAAGCCTTCATCATCCATTTCAGCAATATCACCCGTATGCATCCAGCGCGCATTATCAATTACTTCTGCAGTTTTATCCTGATCTTCCCAATAACCGAGCATCACCGAATAACCACGCACACAGAGTTCACCGAGTTGTCCGCGCGGCACCACCTTGCCATCTTCATCGACAATTTTCACTTCCAGATGCGGATGTACCCGGCCGACTGTCGTAACACGCTGTTCAATGGAGTCTGCGGTAGAGCTTTGCGCACTGACCGGTGCGGTTTCAGTCATGCCATAGCAAATGGTGATATCTGACATATGCATCCGCTCAATCACACGCTGCATGATTTCCTGTGGACATGGACTGCCGGCCATAATGCCGGTACGTAAACTGCTCAGATCAAATTCATCAAACTGTTCATGCTCAAGAATGGCAATAAACATGGTCGGCACCCCATAAGCCGCGGTACATTTTTCCTGCTGAATGGCTTTCAAGGTTTCCAGCGGATTAAATACAGCTGATGGATAGATCATGGCAGAACCATGCGTAATACAGGCCAGATTACCCATCACCATACCAAAGCAGTGAAATAAAGGAACTGAAATACAGACGCGGTCTTCTGGACCTAAATGAATCGCTTCACCGACAAAGTACCCGTTATTTAAAATATTATTATGGGTCAGCATGGTGCCTTTCGGATTACCCGTAGTGCCCGAAGTAAACTGGATATTAATCGTTTCATCGAACTGCAATTCACTGGAGATCTGTTGCAGTTGTTCCAGCTCTTGGGCGCTTGGCGAGCTTAGTAAATCCTGAAAACGGTGGATACCGGTATGCTGCTGATCATCAATTTTAATCACATGCTTTAAATGCGGCAAGCGCTCTGCATTGAGGAATTTACTTTCAGTCTGCATCAGCTCAGGTGCAATTTTAGTCAGAATTTCCTGATAGTCAGTGGTTTTAAACTGCGCTGCAATCACCAGTCCCTTACAGGAGACCTTGTTTAAGACATATTCCAGTTCATTACTTTTATAAGCTGGATTCAAGTTCACCAGAATAATTCCCGCCTTAAATGCAGCAAACTGGGTAATGGTCCATTCCACACAGTTCGGCGACCAGATGGCCAGACGGTCACCTTTTTTCAGGCCCAGTTTTTGCAAACTACAGGCAAAAGCATTCACTTGCTGCTGCAACTGCTGATAGCTCAGACGCACATTCTGGTGCAAGCTGACGATTGCATCAGAATGTGCATACTGTTCGCATGCCTGATCAAATTTTTCGCCAATTGTCATGCCCAATAAGGGTTGGCTGCTTGTTCCGTAGGCATAGCTTAACCGTACTTGTGTCATTGAATCGATCTCCTTGATTCTTTGTAATTCTGATTTTCAACTCTATTAATTGTTTTTGACCACGACAACCCTGTCTTCCTGCCTGTTTTTTGTGTTTTATGCTCCTGCTACTCCCTCCTGTCGACGTACTGCGTTGACACAAAAATCGGCAATCTGTTTGACAAAGTGATCCTTATAATTTTGATCAAACCTGATATTCCGAGATGGATTCAAAGGTTCAATTACCACAAAGGTCATGGAACCAACCACACCCAGCGCTGCGGTATTTAAATCTTCAAATTCAAACTCGCCATTGACTTTTCCTTCAGCCAAAATTTCCTTAATGCTTTGCTTGATTAGCTGTTTACTGTGAAAACGCTCATGTTCCATTTCCGGATCGACCGGTTCGAACATCAGCGAATACGCCAACTGTGGGCTGTTCATGGCTCGCTTCACAAAAGTTGTAACAGATTTTTGCAATTTCTGTTTTGGCGATAAATCCGAGGCAGCAATGTGATTTAAAATCTCAATCTCAAGCCGAATTGCTTCTGACAAAACCTGAATCAAAATCTGATTCTTGTTTTCGAAATATCGATATACCAAGCCTGTAGAAACGCCTGCACGTTCTGCAATCGCCTGAATCGACGCCTCTTTAAAGCCCCCTTGAGTAATCAGCTCACGAGCAGATTGCAAGATCGCCAAGCGATTTTGCTCCATTCGTTCCTGCATCAATGATGATCTTTTATAACTCATAAAATTAATCTCAACAAGATAAAATGAATTGTAAATCATTTTGTGAATATTGATTCACTTTTTTAAATTTTCGATGTATGTTAAATAACAAGCACAACAAAAATGCTTTTTTGGATACAACAAATAGAACCACAGGATGGATGAAGAATGAATTTACAAAGCTTGGATTTCGGTTTGGACGAAACACTTATTGCACTTCGTGATTCAGTGGCTGCATTTTGCGCCAAGGAAATTGCTCCAATTGCTCAACAAGTGGACCGTGACAATGAATTCCCTGCTCACCTTTGGAAAAAATTTGGCGAGATGGGCCTGCTCGGTCTGACGGTCAGTGAGGAATATGGCGGTTCAAATTTCGGTTATCTGGCGCACATCATTGCCATGCAGGAAATTTCCCGTGCTTCAGCATCGATTGGTTTGTCCTATGGCGCACATTCTAACCTATGTGTAAACCAGATTAAGCGTAATGGCAGCGAAGAACAAAAGCAGCGCTATCTGCCCAAACTGGTATCTGGTGATTATGTCGGTGCCTTGGCCATGTCCGAACCCAATGCCGGATCCGATGTGGTCAGCATGAAACTCAAAGCGGAAGACAAAGGTGATCATTACCTGCTGAATGGTTCGAAAATGTGGATCACCAATGGCGGCGATGCCGATGTACTGGTGGTCTACGCAAAAACCGATTTACAAGCCGGTGCCAAAGGCATGACCGCTTTTCTGGTTGAAAAAAATATGCCGGGGTTTAGTCACGGTACGCACCTAGACAAACTCGGCATGCGTGGCTCAAACACTTATCCACTATTTTTTGACAATGTCGCAGTGCCAAAAGAAAACGTGCTCGGCGGTGTCGGCAATGGCACCAAAGTGCTGATGAGCGGTCTGGACTATGAACGTGCTGTTTTAAGTGCAGGCCCACTCGGCATTATGGATGCCTGTATGGATACCGTGATTCCGTATATTCATGATCGTAAACAGTTTGGTCAGGCGCTGGGTGAATTCCAGTTGATGCAGGGCAAAATTGCTGACATGTATTCCACCTGGCTGGCCTGTAAAGCCCTGGTCTATGCAGTTGGCGCAGAATGTGACAAGGCAGAGCATAGCCGTAGCCTGCGTAAAGATGCCGCCAGTGCGATTTTATATGCAGCTGAAAAAGCCACCTGGATGGCGGGCGAAACCATTCAAACCTTGGGTGGCAACGGTTATATCAACGAGTTTGCTGCGGGACGTCTATGGCGCGATGCCAAACTGTATGAAATTGGCGCAGGCACCTCAGAAATTCGCCGCATGCTGATTGGCCGCGAACTGTTTAATGAAACTGCCTAAAAAATAAATCACAAGAATAGACAAGGATGTTCGGCATGAATCAATTAAAGAGCAAAATTAATATTCGCAGCGACGAATTTAAAAACAACCAGACGGCGATGCAAAATCTGGTCGAAGACCTGAAACAGAAAGTCCAAAAAATTGCCTTGGGTGGGGGTGAAACTGCCCGTCAAAAACATTTGGATCGCGGTAAATTACTAGCCAGAGAACGTATTGATCATCTGATTGATCCTGGCACGGCATTTATTGAAATTGGACAACTGGCTGCCTATCAGGTCTATCAGGACGATGTGCCTGCTGCGGGCGTGGTCGCTGGCGTTGGTCAGGTCAATGGCGTAACCTGCATGATCATTGCCAATGATGCGACTGTTAAAGGGGGCACTTATTATCCACTGACCGTAAAAAAACATTTGCGTGCTCAGGAAATTGCCGAGCAGAATCATTTGACCTGTATTTATCTGGTCGATTCTGGCGGTGCCTATTTGCCGCTACAAGATGAAGTCTTCCCGGATCGTGATCACTTCGGACGTATTTTCTATAATCAGGCGCGTATGTCGAGCCAAGGCATTGCCCAGATTGCCGTGGTAATGGGCAGTTGTACGGCGGGTGGTGCCTATGTGCCTGCCATGTCGGATGAAACTATTATTGTACGCAATCAGGGAACCATTTTCCTCGGTGGCCCGCCACTGGTCAAAGCTGCAACCGGTGAAGTTGTTTCCAGTGAAGACCTTGGTGGTGGTGATGTGCATACCCGCCTCTCCGGTGTAGCCGATCATCTGGCTGAAAATGACCAGCATGCCCTGGAAATTGCCCGCAATATTGTGGCCAATTTAAATAAAAAACCAAATCCGTTGCCTGAACATGTGGAAGCGCCTTTGTTTGATGCTTCAGAGCTATACGGTATCGTGCCAACAGATTCGCGTAAACCTTTTGATGTCCGTGAAGTGATTGCCCGGATTGTCGATGGTTCGCGTTTTGATGAATTCAAGGCTCGATTTGGTACTACCTTGATTACCGGATTTGCCAGCCTATACGGTATGCCAGTCGGGATTATTGCCAATAACGGCATTCTGTTTTCCGAGTCAGCACAAAAAGGTGCACATTTTATTGAGCTGTGCTGTCAGCGCAATATTCCCCTGCTATTTATCCAGAATATCACTGGCTTTATGGTTGGCCGCCAGTATGAAAATGAAGGCATTGCCAAAAATGGCGCCAAACTGGTGATGGCTGTGGCCAATGCCAATGTGCCTAAACTGACCATGGTGATTGGCGGCTCATTTGGTGCCGGCAACTATGGTATGTGTGGCCGCGCGTATTCACCACGCTTTATGTGGACTTGGCCAAACTCACGTATTTCAGTGATGGGCGGTGAACAGGCCTCCAGCGTATTGTCGACCTTAAAACGTGATCAGATTGAAGTCAAAGGCGCTAACTGGTCTGCGGAAGAAGAAGATCAGTTTAAACAGCCAATTCGTGATCAGTACGAACGCCAAGGTCATCCTTATTATGCCTCTGCACGTTTATGGGATGACGGTGTCATTGACCCTGCCCAATCTCGTGAAGTGTTAGGTCTTAGTTTAGCTGCGGCACTGAATGCGCCAATCCAGCCGACCAAGTTTGGCGTGTTCCGCATGTAAGAGGTGAAAAAAATGACATATCAATTTTTACAGCTCGAACAGCAAAATCAAGTGGCAACTGTCTGGATTAATCGCGCTGAACTGCACAATGCCTTTAATACTCAGGTCATTGAAGAATTGTATCGCTGCTTCCAATCTTTAAATAGCCGTGATGATGTACGTGTGGTGATTCTGGCAGGGCGCGGCAAAAGCTTTTCGGCTGGTGCCGATCTGAACTGGATGAAACAGGCCGGTCAGGCTTCTCAAGCAGACAACGAAGCAGATGCATTAAAACTGGCGAAAATGCTGCAAAGCCTAGCGACTTTAAAGCAGCCAACCATCGCCCGGGTGCATGGCATTGCTTTTGGCGGTGGTATGGGTCTGGCATCAGCTTGTGATATTTGCGTGGCCAGTACCGATGCCAAGTTTGCGACGTCGGAAGTACGCCTAGGTCTGGCGCCTTCGACCATCAGCCCGTATGTGATTCGTGCGATTGGTGCGCGTCAGGCTTCACGTTACTTCCTGACTGCCGAGCGAATTTCTGCGGAACAGGCCAAAACCATTGGACTGGCGCATGAAGTCACTCCACCGGAACATTTAGATAGCAAAATTGATGAAATTGTGGAAGCCCTGTTACTCGGTGGCCCTGCTGCACAAAATTCCTCAAAACAACTGATTCAACTGGTCGACCAACAGGTTTTGACCGAAGATTTACTGCTCAAGACTGCACAGCATATTGCCTATATTCGCCAGGGAGATGAGGCGAAAAATGGACTAAATGCATTTTTAAACAAACAAAGCCCGGCCTGGATCAAGACCACGGCATAACAACAAGAAGGATGCTACGATGTTTGAAAAGATTTTAATTGCCAACCGTGGTGAAATTGCCTGCCGTGTGATTCGTACAGCAAAAAAACTCGGTATTGCCACCGTTGCCGTATACTCCGATGCCGATGCACAGGCACAGCATGTCAAACTGGCGGATGAAGCGATCTATATTGGTGAATCTCCAGCAGCACAAAGCTATTTACAGATCGAACGTATTATTCAGGCGGCCAAAAAAACCGGTGCGCAAGCAATTCACCCAGGTTATGGCTTTTTGTCGGAAAATGACCAGTTTGCCCTGGCCTGTCAGGACAATAATATTGTCTTTATTGGCCCGCCTGTCGATGCCATTTTGGCGATGGGTCTCAAAGCCACCTCTAAAGCGTTGATGGAAAAAGCTGGTGTGCCTTTAACCCCGGGCTATCACGGTAGCAATCAGGATGCCGACTTCCTGAAACAGCAGGCTGACAGCATCGGCTATCCGGTGCTAATCAAAGCCAGTGCTGGCGGTGGCGGTAAAGGCATGCGTCTGGTCGAGCGCAGTGAAGATTTTCTGAGTTCGCTGGCTTCATGTAAAAGCGAAGCGCGTTCCAGTTTTGGCAATGAAGATGTGCTAATTGAACGCTATGTGATTCAGCCACGTCATATTGAAGTACAGGTTTTTGGCGATACCCACGGCAATTATGTGCATTTATTTGAACGTGATTGCTCGGTACAACGTCGTCATCAAAAAGTCCTTGAAGAAGCGCCTGCACCAAAAATGCCAGAAGACAAACTTGAAGCGATGCGCCAGGCCGCGATTGATGCCGCACGTGCGGTCGATTATGTCGGTGCCGGTACAGTAGAGTTTATCGTCGAGCAAGATGGTACTGCCTATTTCATGGAAATGAATACCCGTTTGCAGGTTGAGCACCCGGTCACTGAAATGATTACCGGACAGGATCTGGTGGAATGGCAACTGCGCGTGGCCTTTGGTGAACCTTTACCGAAGCAGCAGCATGAATTGCAGATTCATGGACATGCACTCGAAGCCCGTGTTTATGCCGAAGAACCGGAAAAAGGCTTTATTCCTGCGATTGGTCAGATCAGCTACCTGCATTATCCGGAGCAAAATGACCATGTCCGCGTTGATAGTGGCATTGTCGAAGGCGATGAAATCAGCACCTATTATGATCCGATGATTGCCAAACTGATTGTCTGGGGTAAAAATCGTGAAGCAGCCTTGACCCAAATGCATCATGCACTGGGTCAGTTCCATGTCGATGGTCTGGGTAACAATATCGCTTTTCTAGATCGCTTGGTGCTGTGTGACTCTTTTAAAAATGCACATTTAGATACTGGCCTGATTCAGCGTGAAGAAGAATCTCTGCTCAAACCTTCTGCGGATATCAGTGTCGAACTGGTAGTTAGTGCCGCACTGATTGAACTTCTGTCACGTCAGGCACAGAATCCCGTTCCAAGCAATCCGGTATGGCAGCAAAAAGCATTCTGGCGCCTAAACCAGCAAAATAGCCATACAGTGCAATTACAACGCAATGGCATCAGCCTGAAAATTCAGTTCAGTACCCAGGATCAAGGTTTTGTTGCCAGCTATAACGGTCAGCAGATTGAGATTCAAGGAAAACTCGTCGAGGCCCATACTTTAGCGTTACAACTGGCGGGCAAACAGCAAAAGCTGGCTTTTAGCCAGACTGAGCAAGGCATTACCCTGTTCCAGAATGGTCAAAGTTATAAGTTCAATTACCTGAAGTCTGATTTTAATAATCAGGATGAGCAAGGCACGGAAAATAATCTGATCGCACCAATGCCAGGTGTCATTACCCAGGTGCTGGTCGCAGCCAATGACAAAGTCAAGAAAGATGATGTGCTGATGACGCTGGAAGCCATGAAAATCGAATATTCGATTCGTGCACCGCATGACGGCATCATCGCCAGTTCCTATTTCCAGAAAGGTGATCAGGTCAAGGCCGGTGATGAGCTGGTCGAGTTCCAGCCGCTGGCGGAGGAAGTGGCATGACGGATTTCGTTAAAATTGTCGAAGTCGGGCCACGCGATGGCCTGCAAAATGAAAAAACACCACTGACAATGGATGACCGGAAAAACCTGATTCTGGACCTGATGAAAACCGGTTTACAGGCGATTGAAGTCGGCTCCTGCGTTTCCGCGAAATGGGTCCCGCAAATGGCCGACAGCGATGTGCTGTTTGCCGGATTGCCCAAAGACCCAAAGATTCAGTTCAGTTTGCTGACGCCGAACCTGAAAGGTTTTGAATCTGCCTTGGCCGTGGGTTGCAAGGAAGTGGCGGTGTTTACCGCTGCGTCTGAAAGCTTTACCCGCAAAAACATCAACTGCTCGATTGATGAAAGCCTGGAAAAGTTTGCCGATGTCATGGCCGCTGCCCAAGCCCATGATATCAAGGTACGTGGTTATGTCTCCTGCATGGTGGACTGCCCCTATGAAGGTGCGATTGATCCGAAGCAGGTGGTCAAAGTCACCCAGCGTTTGCTGGAGATGGGCTGCTACGAAGTGTCATTGGGTGAAACCATTGGTACAGCAACACCGGATCGGGTGAAAAATGTCTGGGAGGCCTGCTTGGCTGAAATCGATACCAAGGTTCTGGCGGGACATTTTCATAATACCTATGGCATGGCCATCGCCAATATTTATCAGTCTTTACTGCAAGGCATTCGCGTATTTGATTCATCCATTGCTGGCCTAGGTGGCTGCCCTTATGCCAAAGGCGCTTCAGGCAATGTTTCAACTGAAGACCTGTATTACCTGCTCTCCAAGATGGGCTTTGAAACCGGTATTCAGCTGGATGCCTTGATGCAGGCCAGCCGTAATATCAGTGACGTCTTGCAGCGCAACAATCCATCCAATTATGCCAATGCCTATTGGCAAAAAGCCTGTGCTTGAAAATAAACTTGCTTGAGCAAAATGACCTTAAGCAAGCCATAAGGATATAAGCAGCAGATTGAAGTCTGCTACAACAATAATAGAGGTGACAAGATGTCAAACAAGGTTTATGACAGCGCTCAATCCGCCTTAAAGGATGTGGTGCAAGATGGTCATACTCTGGCCGTTGGTGGTTTTGGTTTATGCGGTATCCCGGAAGCTTTGATCGCAGCTTTAAAAGAAACAGGTACTAAGCAACTAACCTGTATTTCCAACAATGCCGGCGTAGACGGCTTCGGTCTCGGACTCTTGCTGGAAACAAAACAGATTAAAAAAATGATTTCATCTTATGTCGGTGAAAACAAGGAATTTGAACGTCAATATTTAAATGGCGAACTGGAAGTTGAACTGACCCCACAGGGTACACTGGCAGAAAAATTACGTGCTGGCGGTGCCGGTATTCCGGCTTTCTATACGGCGACGGGTGTCGGAACCGTGATCGCTGAAGGTAAGGATGTCCGTGAATTTAATGGCAAGTCTTACATTCTGGAAGAATCTTTAACTGCCGATGTCGCCTTGGTTAAAGCCTATAAGGCCGATAAAGCCGGCAATCTGATTTTCCGCAAAACTGCGCAGAACTTTAATCCGGTCTGTGCCATGGCGGGTAAAGTTACCATTGCTGAAGTTGAAGAAATTGTCGAGATCGGTGCGCTGGATCCGGATGACATCCATCTTCCGGGCATTTATGTGAACCGGATAGTCCTGAATACTCAACCGGAAAAACGTATTGAACAGATGACCTTAAAGGCGGAGGCTTGATCATGGCTTGGACACGTAATGAAATGGCGCAGCGCGCGGCACAAGAGCTTGAAGATGGTTTCTATGTCAATTTAGGAATTGGCTTGCCGACGCTAGTCGCAAATTATATTCCGGAAAATATCAATGTCTGGCTGCAGTCTGAAAATGGCCTGCTGGGGATTGGCGAGTTTCCAACCGAGGAGACAGTCGATGCCGACCTGATCAATGCCGGTAAACAGACGGTTACCGCGCGTAAAGGTGCTTCATTTTTCTCAAGTGCCGACTCCTTTGCCATGATCCGTGGCGGTCATGTCAATATTGCTATTCTGGGTGCTATGGAAGTGTCTGAAACTGGTGATCTGGCCAACTGGATGATTCCGGGCAAAAAGGTCAAAGGCATGGGCGGTGCCATGGATCTGGTCGCGGGTGTACAAAAAGTCGTGGTCTTGATGGAACACTGTGCCAAAGATGGTACACCGAAGATTGTACAGCAGTGTAGCCTGCCGCTGACTGGTCAAGCGGTGGTGAACCGGATTATTACCGATCTCGGTGTACTGGATGTTAGTCCTGATGGAATTCGATTGGTTGAACTGGCACCAGAAGTAAGTTTTGAAGAGATTCAAAAAGTCACTGGGGTAGCGCTACTACGTAACGCTGCCTGATCCAGCCAGCCCTTAAGATGCTTCATTCTTAAGGGCTTTTTTATATATAGCCGTTTCATTTCAAAATAATAATCGTAGAATAAATGGATTTTAATCATGCAAACTCAACAAAATACTTTGCAGCGCTTCGCCATGCGCGTCAGCGACTGGTCTGAAAAATAGTTTCCGGATTCTTATATTTTTGCGCTACTCGGCGTCATCATTGTGGCGATTGCCGCCATCGGAATTGGTGCACCGGCACAGGATGTCGCGATTTCCTTTGGAGACGGCTTCTGGAGCCTGATCCCCTTTACCTTGCAGATGTGCATGCTGATCGTGGTCGGTTATGTGGTTTCCGTATCCAAGCCTGTCCAGCTGCTGATTCAAAAAATGGCACGCCTGCCGCATTCCGGTCGTGGTGCGATTGTCCTGGTCGCCACGGTCAGCCTGTCAATTTCCCTGATTAACTGGGCCATGAGTACTGTACTGTACTGACTGCACTTCTAGTGATTGCACTGGCACAGCGTAAAGAACTCAATATGGATTATCGCGCTGCTGCGGCTGCCGCGATTATCGGGATGGGTGCGACTTGGGCACTGGGGATCAGTTCTTCAGCTGCACAGTTACAGGCCAATAAAAGCAGTCTGCCTGAACCAATTTATAATCTGACGGGCGTGATTCCGTTTACTGAGACTATTTTCTTGCCGCAGTCTATGATCATGACGGCGGTACTGATTGTGGCTTCAATTGCTTACTGGTCAGCACCTAAAGGTTCAGCCATTAAAACCATTGAGCACTTCCCGATTCAGATTGAAGAAGAAAAACCGGAAATATCTGCTGAAAAAAGACCGGGTGACTGGCTGGAAAATTCACCCATTTTAAGCATTCTAATTGTGATTCTAGGTACAGTCTGGATGTTTAACGAATTTTCCAAAAGTAATCCGATTCTGGCCATTTCCAGCTTAAATACCTATAACTTTATCTTCCTGATTTTGGGCGTGGCCTTGCACGGTACACCACGAAATTTTCTGAATGCAGTTTCAAAGGCTGTTCCGGCTATTTCAGGGGTACTGATCCAGTTTCCGCTGTATGGCAGTATTGCCTTTATGATGACCAATGCGCTAAACCCGGCCAATCTGTCGCTGTCACATTATATTGCCGAGTTCTTTGTTTCCATTGCCTCGCAGGAAACCTTTGCCATCGTGATGGGCTTATACTCGGCGATTCTGGGTTTCTTTACTCCATCCGGTGGAGGTAAATGGATTATTGAAGCCCCTTATGTAATGCAGGCTGCGCATGATCTGAAAGTTCATCTGGGCTGGTCAGTGCAGATTTATAATGCTGCCGAAGCCTTACCTAATCTGATCAATCCTTTCTTTATGTTGCCGATGCTGGGCATCCTGAAGTTAAAGGCCAAAGATGTGATCGGTTTTACCGTGACCCAACTGGTTTTTCATATCCCACTGGTGCTGTTTTTACTCTGGTTCCTCGGCCGAACTTTGACCTATAGTCCACCGGTCTTTTCTTAATTTAAGCCATATAAAAAGGACGAATCATTCGTCCTTTTTCATCTGGAAAATTATTTCAGCTGGCTTTCTTTTCTACAACACCCTCGCTATCCACTTCACGCACAATACCTGTTTCAGTATTAACCACTTCAAAAGCTACGCGGCGGTTCTGAAACTGTCCCGCAGATGTTGCATTTGGTTCAACAGGCTGGTCCTCTCCCACGCCTACAGCCTGCAATTGCGCAGGATCAACCCCCTTTTCAATCAGATAGCCCACAATTGCTTGCGCGCGTTGCACAGACAGCACTTTATTCTCGGCCTCACTGCCCTGTGCATCGGTATGTCCTTTGACTTTAAGAATGACATGCGGTGCGCGCTGCAATAATGCGGCAGCCTGATCCAGTACCGATTTATTCACTTCCGGTACGGCAGTCGATGCGCTATCAAAATTAATAATCTGCAAATTCAGTGCAGTCGCAACATCTAAGGCCTGAACATGATCAGTTTTGATACTCGCCAATGCTTGTTCTGCATCGCTATTGGCAGCCTGAATCGCCTCACTCCTATTGACCGGCTGTTGAGCCACAACAGTGACATTTTTGGCCAGATTACGAATTTGTGTTGCCAGACGTTCTGCTTCTGCATTACTCGCTGCACGTATAGCAACCTGATTACCAATCCAGTCCAGTGAGACATTTGGCATGCCTTGAATCAGTTTCAAAACGGAAGGAATGCTATCCTGATCAATAAATTCCGAATGATAAACCTCACTGCTGAGCGCCCCACAACCAATATTATAATTAAAGATCTGTTTAATCTCGGTTTGCAAAATTTGCATATATTGGGGATTATTCAGCTGTAACTGACAACTGATAATTTCACCATTAGTGCCGGTACTCAACTGTAAAGAAGCCGGTTGGGCTGCGGCAATTTCACGGGTCGTTTGGGTGTTTGCCGAATCCTCAGCATCATCCTGCATACAGCTACGAACAAAAAACAGGATTAAAGCTGCCAGAATCAGAAAAATAATAAACGGCCATAAAAAACCGCTTTTTTTCTGTTGCTGTACCACAACAGTATATTCTGGTTCTAGTTCAGGCGCCTGATTCAAATGCTGCCCTGCCAATGGAGAAACACCTAATGCCGCTAAAATTGATCCGGCCCAAACAGGTAATGCACGCTGGATCGATTCGGCGTGGGTTTCCAGCAAATGACTAATCGCTTCTGGACTTGAAGCACCGGCTTCGGTCTGTAAAAAATTGAGGGTCGGTACAATGGCCCGATTCAGGGTTTGCTCTATTTGATCTTGTGGTGCGCTCTGATCAAGTTGATCCAGAAACTGCTGCTTGAGTGCCGAATTTCCATTAAACAGTTCATGGATTTTTGGATTGAGTTGCTGGCTTAAACTTTCAATCCATGCAGGACGTGCACGCAATATACTTAAGAATATGGGATAGAACTGACTCAGTGCCTGATCTTTGGCAAATAGATGTTCGGTTTCGCCTTGTAGCACAATCGCTGTAACATCGCTTTTTAAGCGTTCCATCAGATCTACATTCATATTGTCACCATTCTTTTGATTTTTCTAATGTTTAATATTCAATCAGTGTAACGATGCCAGTTTTTTGAAAATGTAAATAATTGTATGAATATCATAAAGTTTCACTGTTTTTGTTGAGTACTCATTTTACTGACACAGAATTCAAAAACAAAAAAAGCCAGCCGAAGCTGACTTTTATAAAAGCTGGATCTATTAAGCGAGGAACGTTTTTAAAACTTTAGCTCGCACTTTTTGATTGATCAGCGGTGTATTTTTACCTTGCGACACGATGCTTTCTTTGTTCAGCGTCCATTCTAGCTCTGGATCTACCAGCACCCAACCCGCCTCTTTTGTCCAGCGATCTGCCATTTGTGCAACACGTGCCGGAGCCAAAGTCACTTTTTCTACCCATTCCAGTGGTGTAAACAAACCTTCATTGACCAGTTGAATCCCAAAAGGTACATAAGTATCAAAAGCGCTAAAGCCAGGCTGGGTTTCAGCAAATGGCGCCATTTTCGCAGAGCTGCTCAGCGGTTCATGATGGGTACAAATCGCATCAATCACCCCAGATTTTACTCCTTGGCGTAGCAATTCTTTGTCTTGTTCAGCACGCAGTGGCGGACGTACATGTGCCAGCGAATTAAAACCATCAATTAAGGCATCAGTCAGATGTAATTGGTGCATGGCCACATCACAGGTGACAGGCAAGCCTTTTTCTTTGGCAATCCGGATTAGCTCTACTGACGCACCACAAGATAATAAACCGAAATGCGCGCGAACTTTAGTCACTTCAATCATTAACAGGTATTTGGCAATTGCCACGGTTTCCGCCAGTGCTGGAATCATCGGCAAGCCCTGACGTGAGGCAATAAAGCCTTCATGCACACAGCCATCTTTGGCAATTTGCGGCTCTTCTGCATAGAACACCACAGTCAGATCTAAACCTGCAGCATATTCCAGGGTACGTAATACCACGTCATCATTGGCAAAAGGCGCACTGGCATTGGACACCGCAGTACATCCGCCTTTTTTCAAGCCGGCCATATTGGCAGGTTGCTGGCCTTGCAAGCCTTGGGTTTGAGCACCAATCACTTCAAGATAGATACCACCGTCCAGTATGGCTTTTTCAACCAGACCATGAATCAGTGCGCCATTGTCCTGCACGATCGGCTTTGAATCTGGTGGCGTAAACACGTGCAAAATCCCATTTTCACGTGCTGCTTTACCTTCAGATTTTAAGGTGCCATGTTGCTGCTGACCCGGTTCACGTAAACGTGCACACAGATCGACCATGGTGGGCATCAACCATTTGCCCTGACCATCAATGGTTTCAGAGACAGCAGCCGTTTCCGCAACGAACTTACCATTTTCCAGATACACGGTCTGAACAGAATCAGTGTTTTGGATTGGATCGAGCACACGAACATTTTCAATTTTTACAATAGTCATGACTTATTCCTTAACCCGCAATCGCTGCAATCAAACCCTGTTCCTGAAGCTGGCCCTGCATTGACAAAGCCAATACCGCCATACGTACCGCAATACCATTGGTCACCTGATTCAGAATCACCGACTGCGGTCCATCGGCAATACTGGAGTCAATCTCCACCCCACGGTTCATTGGACCCGGATGCATCACGATACAATCCGGTTTGGCCATCGCTAAACGTTCTTTGTTCAGGCCATACATCTTGTAGAATTCAGCTTGCGATGCCAGTGCCGGAGAATCAATCCGCTCATTTTGAATACGCAGGGTAATGATCACGTCGCAATCTTTGATGCCATCTTCCATGTTATTAAATAGACGAACACCATCACCATATTCTTCAAAACCGTATGGCAGCAAGGTATTTGGTGCAATCACCCGAATATCTTCGCAGCCTAAGGTTTGCAAGGCAGCTACATCTGAACGCGCGACACGTGAATGTTTGATATCACCAATAATGGCAATCGACATCTCTTCAAATTTTTTATGGGTTTCCCGGCGAATGGTGAGCATGTCCAGCATCGCCTGGGTTGGATGGGCATGACGGCCATCACCGGCATTAATAATCGCCACCGTCGGACAGACATCTTTGGCAATAAAATGCGCCGCACCTGAAGATGAATGACGCACCACGAAAATATCGGCGGCCATCGCTTCAAGGTTCCATAAGGTGTCACGCAGGGTTTCACCTTTAGAGGTACTCGAACGGGCAATATCGATATTCAGAACGTTGGCAGAAAGGCGCTTGGCAGCGGCTTCAAAAGTAGTGCGGGTACGGGTAGAGTTCTCAAAAAACAGGTTCATCACCGTTTTGCCTTCCAGCAAATTATTGGTAATGAGCTGATTTTGGTCATTAAAAAAGGACTGCGCAGTGTCCAATATTTTTGTCAGGGTTTCTTTGGAAAGACCTTCGATGGTCAAGAAGTGTTTTAGATTACCTTCTTTATTGAGTTGAATCTGGCTCGGTGTATGCAATGCCGCCAAGTGCATGAGAGATTCCTTATGCGTTAAGTCAACATATTATACAGAGATTGGCCAGTCTGAGTAGTTGGCAATGTGACTACTTGTACAAAAACCACCTCGATAATAAAAATAGAAATTGAAATTCCTATGTATTTTTTCAATAAGATAATTTAACCATTTTTCCATCCTGCTGACTTTTAGTACAAAATTATGGGGCTTCAGTCTGGCACATTCACACCCATCTCAGGTTTAACGCAGTGCACCGATATAATGATGTGCAACCTGTGCACGGTAGATATCGTCCTGATCGGGTTCAACCGAGACCAATACCTCCTGCTGTGGCAGATGTGCAGATTTTTCAAACTGTTGCTGCCGAACCACAGGCAGATCCCAAACCTGTTTTAAACGCTCGATTAAACGCTGCAACTCTGGATCTTGGGTCTGTTCTACCAGTTCAATCACATGCCGTGCATAGTCCAGATTTTCTGCCAGATAAAGCGCATCCACGACCCGGCCTGACACACGTCTCAAACGTGTATAAATTAAAGTGGCCACTGAAAAAGCGTCATGGTTGCGTAACTGATTCTCTAACATTTTAACCCCCATTATAAAATTGAAAAATCAGGCAGCCATCGCTCTCCTCCGACTGACTGCCTGATTTGCTGTGTATAGAGCAAAATGCGTACCAGTTCATCAATTTATCATGTGAATATTATTTTTCACTCGTACACGGCAAGGCCTTTCAGAGAATTTAAAAAGCTTTCAATATAAAAATACGGTAAACTTGGCGCAGTTTTTTATTTATCTTTTTTGGTCTCTCTATTATATGAATACCTCTCCACGTTTAAGCAATTATTGGGTCACCTGTGCCGATGGTCTGGAAACCTTATTAGAAGAAGAACTACAAGGCTTAGGTGTTCAGAATATTGAGCGTTTTCCCGGTCGTTTAATCTTTAAAGGCAGTCTGGAAAATGCTTATCGGATTTGCATGTGGTCACGTCTGGCTTCACGTGTGCTCATGCCGATCCATACCCATGAAATTGAATTTTCTCACGATGCCCGTGATGTGGCAGAAGAGCTATATGAAGGTGCAATCAGCTTTGACTGGTCGCTCATTTTTGCACCACAAAGTACCTTTGCGATTCGCTTGCATGTCGAGCGTGACATCAAGGTCAATACCCAGTTCGCAACTTTGCGTGCCAAAGATGGTGTCGTAGATTCCTTCATGGAAGCTGTGGGTAAACGCCCAAGTATCGATACCAAACAGCCAGAAATTACCATGTATATTCTGGCTGGGAAGAAAGAGCATACCTATTGTCTGGACTTGTCCGGCGATTCATTACATAAACGTGGTTATCGCCACTTTATGACCGATGCACCAATCAAGGAAAATCTGGCTGCTGCAATTTTGCAAAAAGGTCAGCTTAAACAGATTAATCCGGACATCATTGTCGATCCAATGTGTGGTTCAGGTACCTTTATCATTGAATCACTGATGATCCTGACCGACCGTGCGCCGGGTCTGGTGCGTCGTTTCGGTTTTAATGGCTGGAATGGCCATGACCATGAACTCTGGATGGGCATTAAAGCTGAAGCAGCTGAACGCCACCAAGCGGCAATGGAAAATCCATTACCGCAATTCTATGCCTTCGATGCAGACTGGGAAGCTGTAAAAGCGACACGTCAAAATATCATCGCGGCAGGTTTTGAAGCTGCTCTCGACAATATCATGATCGAAGAGCGTACTTTAAATGACTGGCCGGATTTTCAGGCTGAAGGCAAGAAAGTCTTCTTCGTAACCAACCCGCCTTATGGTGAGCGTCTCGGTGATAAAGCGCAGAACCGTTCTTTATACCTTGGTTTATCGGCTTTACTGCAAAAGAATTTCCCGAATCAAAAAGCGGCGGTGATTGCCTCCCAAGTTGAACAGGCTGACGTGCTGGCCTTTAATGATCCGCAAATCCTGCGTTTGATGAATGGTAAATTGCCGATCTATATCCGCTTTGGTACGGTTAAACCTGCGGCTGTGGTGCGTCCGTTTCTGGAAGGTTGGCAGCCGCAACAATTCGAACCAATCGAAGGTGCGATGGAGTTTGCCAACCGTCTGACCAAAAATATGCAAGCCCTGAAAAAATGGGCAGTCAAAGAAGGCGTACACTGTTTACGTCTGTATGATGCCGATTTACCAGACTTTAATGTCGCGGTGGATCTGTATGGTGAGCGCCTGCATGTGCAAGAATATGCTCCACCTAAAACGATTGACCCTGAAAAAGCCAAGAAACGCTTTAACCTGGCACTGCAAGCCATTCGCGCTGTGACCGGTCTGGGCCGTGATGCGATCTTTATCAAGACCCGCGCACGTCAGGAAGGTAAAAACCAGTACACCAAACAAAGTACCGCATCGAAGCGTTTTATCGTACAGGAAGGTAAGGCCAAGATTCTGGTTAACCTGACCGATTATCTGGATACCGGTCTGTTCCTGGATCATCGTCAAATGCGTTTGCGTATTGCCCGTGAGGCCAAAGGCAAACACTTCCTGAACCTCTACAGCTATACCTCTACGGCGAGCCTACATGCTGCCTTGGGTGGTGCTGCAAGTACCACCAGTGTCGATCTTTCCAATACCTATTTGAACTGGTCGAAGGAAAACTTCGTGCTGAACGGTTTAACCGTAGATCACGCCGATGAACAACATCAGTTCTTTGCATCTGACTGTTTTGAATGGCTCAAAGAAGGTCATGAGCAATATGAGCTGATCTTTATTGATCCACCCACTTTCTCAAACTCGAAAAAATTCTACGGGACGTTTGACGTACAGCGCGACCATCTATCCTTGCTTAAACGCGCCATGAACCGTTTAACCAGCGATGGTACCCTGTACTTCTCGAACAACTATCGTGGTTTCGAGATGGATGAAGAAATTCTGGCGTTCTATGATGTCGAAGAAATTACTCAAGAAACCATTGGGCCTGATTTCAAGCGTAACCAGAAGATTCACCGTGCCTGGAAAATCGGCCATCCTAAAGTGTAATCACTGGTATTAGATTGTGATAAAACAAAAGCCTGTTCAGTTGAACAGGCTTTTTCTTCTTAGATTCGCTGTTAAAAAGCGACTTACAACTTATTGTGCAGTTAAGAACTTCTTTTCACCATACAGATAATGCATGGATAGTTTAAACACATCACCATTTCGCTGAATTTGCTGATTAGCTTGCATCGCACTCAGCATTTGCTCCAGCTCTTGATCGGACATATTTTTACCTGCGGCACGCATATAATGATGAGTGAAGGTTTTTACTACCTGTTTATTGAAACTGATATTGGTTTGCACTTCTAACAGATTTGGGAACATTTTTGCCAAGCTTTCCAAGGTGGTTTGATGGCCTGGCATTACTTTTCCGACTAAATCTGCCTGAATACTGCCTGTGCCTAACTTTAACTGATTCTGCTTCGATTCAAACTTGAAGCCATCATTAATCACCGCCAGCATGGCTTGTATCGCATCTTTTTCAAAATTTCCTGCTTCCAGACAAGAGTTATTTTGCTTTTGCAGAATATCAAATAATATCTGCATTTTTTGACGCTGTAAGTCTTTGAGCTCCCAATTGAGTTCTAAGTCTTGCATCGCAGGGACATTATTTAAGCCCATTTCGGCAATTTTAAATTTTGATTGAACATCTACTGTACGCTCATGCAGTTGGGTATCCATACGCCAGCTCAGGTCTTTCAGTTGTCCTGAGCCTTCTGCCTTAGCATCCTGGCGCTGCATTTTAACAATATTGAACTCGAAATAACCCGGTTCTAAATACTGCGCATTCAGAGCCTGATTGGTTTTAAAATGCACACCCTTGAGTTGTGTATTTCCAGACTGATCACGAATAGACAATTCTGGCACATCAAAACTCATATTTAAAATTTTATGTTGTCCCTGACTCTGTTTTGCCTGAAACTTGATCTGTATAGGGTCAATTCTGGTATATAAACCTGCTTCTTTTTTTTCGATGACAGGGGTTTGTAATTGTGTGGTCGATACACCCAACCAGTTGACTTGCGTCGTCACTTTTAAAGGTTGCTGAAAAAATTCAGCATATGCGCCCTGTCCTTGTGCTAAATCGAGTTGAGAATGAATGGTATAGCCTTTCCAGGTACGCTGAATTTGGTCTTGACCATTAAATACTAATTTTTCTTTGGCATTACACGCGTCTGGCACAATGCTCATGCTCCACTTGGCCGTGCCTTGTAGAGCCCCCATAGCGTAGTCAGTATATTGCACACTAATGTTCGGCGCTGGTTTTAAATTTTGTTGATAATGCGCTTTCAAGCTCTTATCTGCATATAAATTACCCGTGCTCACAGCCCCCGCCAACACCACGACACCAATTCCACCCCATACTATTTTCGACATAGTTTTTGCTCAGAATTTATCTATTTTTATTGAACATAAATTATAGTTAATCTTAAAAAATAAAGATAATTGTTTTGCAAATAAATCACTTAAACATAATATTCATCACAAAATATTAAAAATAGCTGTCACTTTTAAGCAATTTTTTTACTGATATGACCTGAATTGTCAGCCATCAAAAAACCTAGCCGAAGCTAGGTTTTCTGAAAATTAAAAGGACAGGCAATATTAGCTAACTTTCATTTTCTCGAAGATTAAATCACCCGCTTCGGCCTGGACCAGAATCGTATCACCCGGCTGGAATTCCCCTGCAAGGATTTTTTGAGCCAGGCCATTTTCAATACGTTGCTGGATCGCACGTTTTAACGGACGCGCACCATACAGCGGATCGAAACCGGCATCAATTAACTGATCGAAAGCACTATCATCTACCGACAGACGCATATCACGCTCTGCCAGGCGCTGACGCAAGCGATTCAACTGGATATCGGCAATACCGCGAATCTGGTCTTTTTCCAGCGCATGGAAGACCACCAGTTCATCAATACGGTTAATAAACTCCGGACGGAAATGTTCCGAGACCGCATTCATTACTACTGTACGAACTTCATCACGTGTTGCATTAGCGCCCAGTTCACGTACATCCTGCGAACCCAGGTTCGACGTCATGACGATCACGCTGTTTTTAAAGTCCACTACCCGGCCTTGCGAGTCAGTCAAACGTCCATCATCCAGCACCTGTAGCAAGATGTTAAACACATCCGGATGCGCTTTTTCGACTTCATCGAACAAGATCACGCTATAGGGTTTACGACGTACCGCTTCCGTCAGCACCCCGCCTTCTTCATAACCCACATAGCCCGGAGGCGCACCGACCAAACGGCTCACCGAATGTTTTTCCATGAATTCAGACATATCAATACGAATCATGGCATCGTCACTATCAAACAAGAAGTTGGCTAATGCTTTGGTCAATTCTGTTTTACCCACACCCGTTGGACCCAGGAACAGGAACGAGCCACTTGGACGGTTCGGGTCTGACAGACCTGCACGTGAACGGCGTACCGCATTCGACACCGCAACCACAGCTTCTTCTTGCCCCACCACACGGTTATGCAGGAACTCTTCCATATGCAGCAGTTTGTCACGCTCACCTTGCAACATTTTCGCCACAGGAATACCGGTGGCCGCACTGACCACCTCGGCAATTTCATTGTCCGTGACTTTGTCACGCAGCAGTTTCGGTGCCTCACTTTCTTCAGCTGCTTCAATACGTTCCAGCTGTTTTTGTAACTCTGGAATGACGCCATATTGATACCGTGCTGCTTCAGCCAGATCACCTTCACGTTGCGCCTTGTCCAGTGCAATACGGGCCTGATCCAGTTTGATCTGTACATCCTTATTGCCTTCGACCAGCGCCTTGTCGGCACGCCAGATTTCTTCTAGGTCCTGATATTCTTTTTCAACCGTGGCGATCTGGTCAGACAGATGTTGAATCTCAGCTTTGGCACCCGAGTCTTCATCTTTTTTCACCGCTTCCAGCTGCATTTTTAACTGAATCAGACGGCGTTCCAGTTTATCCAGAGCTTCTGGTTTGGAGTCGAGTTCCATTTTAATGCGTGATGCTGCTTCATCAATCAGGTCGATGGCTTTATCCGGCAACTGGCGATCGGTGATATAACGATGTGACATTTTCGCTGCAGCAATAATCGCAGAGTCCAGAATCTGTACCCCGTGATGCGTTGCATAGCGGTCTTTCAGACCACGCAGAATCGCAATGGTGTCTTCCACACTCGGTTCATCCACCAAGACTTTCTGGAAACGACGCTCGAGCGCTGCATCTTTTTCAATATACTGACGATATTCATCCAGCGTAGTCGCACCGACACAGCGCAGCTCGCCACGTGCCAGCGCCGGTTTCAGCATGTTACCGGCGTCCATCGCACCATCACCCTTACCGGCACCCACCAAGGTATGCAGCTCATCGATGAATAAGATGATTTCGCCTTCGTGTTTGGCAATATCTTTCAGAACGGCTTTTAAGCGTTCTTCAAACTCACCACGGTATTTGGCACCGGCCAGTAAAGATCCCAGGTCCAGCGATAAAACACGTTTACCTTTCAGTCCTTCAGGTACTTCACCATTAATAATCCGCTGTGCCAGACCTTCGACGATTGCCGTTTTACCCACACCCGGCTCACCAATCAGTACCGGGTTATTTTTGGTGCGGCGTGACAGAACCTGAATGGTACGGCGGATTTCATCATCACGGCCAATCACAGGATCAAGCTTGCCTGCCAAAGCACGTTCAGTTAAATCAATGGTGTACTTATTCAGTGAATCACGCTGATCTTCATGATTATTGCTCATGACTTTTTCATCGCCTCGAAATTGATTAATGATCTGGCCTAAGGTTTCTGCCTTTAGGCCAACACTGTTTAATAAGGTTTTTGTGTTACCTGTTTCTGCCAGCGCCAACAGTACCCAATCTGTAGATAGAAACTCATCTCCGGCTTTTTGCGCGAAGCTGTCTGCCAAATGTAATACTTTTGCCGCTTCAGGGCTGAGATTGATATCCGCGGAGGGATTGCTCAGGGTTGCTGCATTACTTAGGGCCGTTTGCAGCTTGGTTTGCAATTCACGCAGATTGGCGCCGGCCTGCTGCAGCAAGCTGACATTGGATGCTTCATCCATCAAGGTGGCCAGAATATGAATCCCATCAATCGAGCTATGGTCTTTAGTCATGGCCAATGATTGTGCATCGGAAAGGGTTTGCTGCAGGCGATTGGTAAATTTCTCAAAACGCATTTTTGTTATTCCTCACAACAAATTTTCTACTTGATGGATATATGGGTGCGATTAATCAGATTTCAAATTATTTTTGTATATTTTTCAAAAACTTATTATCAAAAAATATACAGATTTCAATTATAATATTGGTGTAGTCAAATCATATTTCAAGTAAGCGAAAGAGAATTTTTAATGAGACCCCAAGACTAGCGCTAACTCATCATCTTGATTAAGCTATTTAGTTGTATCGGGATAATTTAAAACAAAATTGGCTTACATATGCTGTCCTAACCCTTCTACCAAATGAAGAACTTCAGAGAGTTTCTGTTCAGTTTGAATCAATACTCGAGGTGATTAATGGCCTTATCACTGATAAAGAAAAATTAGTTCAGCAACTTCCGTATGGCTTTCGCTCATACTTTTGTTTGGGACAAAGTAGTTTCATGATTCATTTTTATAAGAGCATCTTTTATGGATGATGTTTTAATTATGCGGATTTGACGATCCTTTCCCATACTCTTTTTCATTAAAATAAGCGTGTAATCAACAATAAAAAAACACCCTCAATCAAGGGTGCGTCTAAATAACGATAAAAATTATGGAGCCGGATTTGGCTGCTGACAGTGAATCGCTTCAATACCTTTCAGTACGTCTTCAGATAAATCGATTTCAAAGGCCTGAATATTTTCTTTTAACTGATCCAGATTGGTGGCCCCAATAATAGTACTGGTTACAAAGAACTGCTGTTTGATAAAGGCCAAAGCCAATTGCGTCAAAGTCAGACCATGCTGCTCGGCCAGTTGTGCATATTGTTCGGTCGCCCATTCACTTTCAGGATTGCTATAGCGGCTAAAGCGCGAATATAAAGTAACCCGAGCATTGGCAGGACGCGCACCATGACGGAATTTACCGGTCAGATAACCGAATGCCAAAGGTGAATAAGCCAACAGGCCTACACCTTCGTATTTGGCAATTTCTGACATGCCCATTTCATAAGTACGATTCAATAAGCTATAGGGATTTTGCACACTGACAAACTTAGATAAACCGAGTTTTTCAGCCAAATGTAAAAATTTCATGGTGCCCCATGGGGTTTCATTGGACAGGCCGATATAACGAATGCGGCCTTTTTGAATCTCTTGATGTAAAGCGGTTAAGGTTTCTTCCAGATCTGTTACTGCACGATCTTCTGCCGCTTCTGCATTACCATAGCCCAGCTTGCCAAAGAAATTGGTTGGACGTTGCGGCCAGTGCAGCTGATATAAATCGATATAATCGGTTTGCAGACGTGCCAAGGACTGGTCAATCGCTGATGCAATTTCATCTGCAACGAAACGGGTTCTGCCATCCCGGATATGACTGCCGCCTTGTGAAGGACCGGCAATTTTTGAGGCCAGAAAAAGTTGGTCACGGCCACCGCGAGAGGCAATCCAGTTACCAATCATACGCTCGGTTGCACCTTGCGTTTCAGGTTTTGGCGGTACCGGGTACATTTCAGCAGTATCCCAGAAATACAGTCCCTGATCCAAAGCATAATCCAGTTGCTGAAAAGCCTCTTCCTGTGTGTTTTGCTCACCAAATGTCATGGTGCCCAAACAAATTTCCGGCAAAAGAATGCCTGTATCTGCCAATGGTCTGAACTGCATAAAAAAATATCCTTAAAATTTATCGGTCGTTTATTGCGATCACATGCGCTATAGCCTATCGGAATGATAAGGGGACTTAAATTATCTTTTCTAAAAAGCTTGTGCCAAATTGTTATGTTCGAATGAATTTGTGCTTTTAAAGTAGGGATAAAAAAAGCAAATCAGAAGATTTGCTTTTTTTTATTTTTGACTTATTCGTCTTCGAGCTCACCGGCACTGACCGTTTCTGGCTCCTCCAGAGAAACATCGAAAATCAGAATGGCTTTACCATCAGTTTCAATCATACCCTGTTCTTCAAGTGTCTTCAGTACACGGCCGACCATTTCGCGGGAACAACCGACAATACGGCCAATTTCCTGACGGGTAATACGAATCTGACGGCCATTTGGTAAAATCATCGCCTCAGGCTGAGAAGACAAGTCGATCAGGCAACGTGCAATACGGCCTGAAACATCAATGAATGCCAGATCAGTCACTTTACGTGTGGTATTTTTCAGACGGCGTACCAGCTGAGCAAATACCGCATAGCTCAGATCAGGATATTGCTTGCTGATTTCATGAAAATTTTCATAGGTGATTTCAGCAATTTCACACACATCACGTGTACGAACTTCTGCAGTACGTTGTGGATTTACCTCAAATAAACCCATTTCCCCAAAAAAGTCACCTGGATTTAAATATGCCACGACAATCTCACGATCATCATCTTCACGAAGAATGATGGATACAGACCCCTTCAAAATCAAATACAAAGATTTAGATTCTGATCCTGCATCAATGATCGTAGTACGTTTTGGATAACGATTAATATATGCACGTTTTAACAGTGCTTTCACGGATTCTGGTAATTGCCCCGGAGAAAGCGCATCTGTGCTCAATTGTGAAAAGTTTGAAGTCATGCTTACGGTTCCGAATATGGATAATGTATAGATCGCACAAGACCTAATGTGAACTTGTCACACAGTGGGATTGAAATTCCGTATCAACCCAATTTATGTTAGTGTACAGTTACTTGACAAATTTATAGCTTTTTTTAGGTAGTTGCAATGCAAACAAGCGTTCATTGGTTAGAGAATGTTGCTTTTGAAGCAAAAACTCAAAGTGGTCATACCATCATTATGGATGGTTCAGCGGAATATGGCGGTGAAAACCGTGGTCCCCGTCCAATGGAACTCCTTTTAACCGGTCTGGGTGGCTGTGCATCTTTTGATATTGTGACCATTTTAAAGAAAGCCCGTCAGGATATTAGCGATGTACGTTGTGAGTTAAAGGCTGAACGTGCGGATACAATTCCGGCAGTTTTCACGAAAATTCACTTACATTTTGTCGTGACAGGCAAAGCCATTAAAGAGAAACAGGTGGCAAAAGCCGTAGAACTTTCTGCAGAAAAGTATTGCTCTGCCAGCAAAATGCTTTCGGATGGCGGCGTTGAAATTACCCATGATTATGAAATTATCGAAGCAGAATAAACTTGCAATCTTCTAAAAATAGCAGCCTGAATGGCTGCTTTTTTATCCCAACAAATTGCCGGGAAAAATTTCTGAAGACTCTATCTGATTAAGTCCCTTGAACCAGGTAATGGGTGCCATCTTCAAAGATCAGAATATTGTCTGGAAATCTTAAAGCGCCAAGTCGATGTCTGAACGCGACGCCCTGCTGACGATCGAGATAGCGTTTGCCCACTGAATAGTCTACACAAAATACGTTTTGCTGTTGTCCATACCATTGCAGTGCATCGATCGATTTGAGTAAACCGGTTTTTTCTTCAGTGGGTTTAAAATTCCGCCAATAATGTCCGGTAATCACTGGAATTTGATCGGTATAACTGTCCCACCATGGCAACCGATCGATCATACGCCATCGGCCACCGGCGTAAATGGGTTGCACCGCGATCTGTTCTGCACCTGAAGTGATGACCCGAATTGGATTATGCATCTGCTCACGCAGCTCTTTTTCTGCGAGGTGTTGCAATAAAGGTAAAGTTGCAGCTGGGTCTTTGAACTGGTGTTGGTATTGTTGCTGTTCATTCTGTATTAATTCATTAATACCTAAGGCTTGCAAATCCAGCGCTGTATGCTCAACGAATTTAGCATAGGCTTCTCTGAGCGAATTGAAATGAGAATCACGTAATCGATCAATGGATTGCTGATGCCAGCAGGCATGTACCACACGCAGCTGCTCAGACTCGAGCGCCACCGGCAAGCGATTTAAAAAATCCAGAATCCACTTACGGTCTGTGGCTGAAGCCTGTATGGAATCAAAAGGTTTCAGATCATCCTGATGCGGTGAACCAAAAAACCAGCCATTGCCTTCCCGAAAAGTATCGGTCAACAGGTTCAATTCATGATTGCCAATGACACATTGTGCATAGCCTTCATCTACTAGCTGTTTGACCCGCTTGATCACCGCGACACTATCCTGCCCCCGATCACACAGATCACCAACAAAAATCAGTTTACGCTGTTCAGGATGACGACCGTGCCGGTCATAACCCAATACATGAATCAGTTGTTCCAGTGCTGCAATCTCGCCATGAATATCCCCAACGATATCCACGGGGCCAGTGAAAGCCTGTTGTATAAATGAATATTTCACTTATGCATCCTGAGTTAAAATGAAGCCAGATGAACATCCTTGGAGTATGCTTTAAATTTTTTTAGATCGGAATACAGAACACTAGATACTTTAAATAGTTCAGTTAAAATATGTCAGGTTTAAATAAAGATTTTTTATAAAATATATTTTATCTTGATTTTAAAATGACCTAAAAAATACCAGACATAATCCTTATATGCTTTAAGAGTTTAGTCTTGCTATTTTTTGTATTTTTGAGTGCAGGCTGGACTTTATGAAACAATTAAATTTATTACATTAAAATTAAGTCATAAAAAAGCCCATTCTTTGAATGGGCTTTTTTGAATCTTGGTAGGTATATCCAGACTCGAACTGGAGACCTCTACGATGTCAACGTAGCGCTCTAACCAACTGAGCTATACACCTAGAATGCATGGCATATTATAAATTTTTCTGACTGAAGACAAGTCTTTTCATTTGATTTTTAAACTATCAGCACAAGTTTTAAGCAAATACTTGAATTTTTTCAATTCTTGATCAGTAAGTTCTGCTCCTGAATAAAGATATTTTTCAAAAATCCGGATTGCCTCTATAAATGCAGACTGATTTTCGACCTTAACCTGTTGGGATAAACGCTGCATCCAGTGATGAAAAGTTTCAGCAGGCTGTTTTTTGAGATCGTCAGCTAAAGATTGATTCAACTGTTGGATAGCACGATCAAATGGGGATTGAGCCTGTCGGGCTTTTAGATAAATTCTGAGTCCATAGGCTAGAATCAGTAGTGCAATACTGCCGAGCAAAACGATAATACTCGAATAAGCCGAACTCAGACCTAATTTTGATAGCCAGTTCTGTTGCGATTCTGCATTATAACCCACCACCTTGCTTTGCCACTGGTAGCTGGCATAATCGCTCCAGACCCGCATCTTGGTCATCCACTGATTATTCTGCGATGTCCAGGTCGAATTATTTGACCAAACTCTTTCATCTTGAGACATCAGGTTTTGCATTCCGCCATCTATACGTTGTGGCGCAATCATGGCAGTCGGATCAAAGCGCTGCCATTTCTGATCTAACCAGACTTCTGTCCAGGCATGAGCATCCAGTTGCCGGACCTCCCAACTCTTACGATCCGGTGCCAGTTCTCCACCCTGATAACCAGTCACCACACGTGCAGGAATCCCGACATAACGCATCAGCATGACGAAACTCGATGCATAATGCTCACAAAACCCTTGCCGGGAGTTAAATAGAAATTCATCAATCCGGTTTTGTCCCAACTGGCCCGGTTTCAGGGTATAAACAAAGTTATTCTGCTGATACCAGTTGAGAACGTTCTGCACATAACGGCGTGGATCTTCAGCACTTTGCATATATAGGCGTTGTGCCAGCTGCTGCGCTTGAGGATCCAATCTGCGCTGTACCTGGCTATTGATTCGCGCAAGATATTGACCTACAGCCTGAGGATCATATTGTGTCCCAATCCACTGCAGCGGAATCGGTTCAACACGTTGCGTGAGTCGTCGCGGCACAATACTCCAGTCCTGACGGTTATAATAACGGCGCTCCACAGGTATTGATTTTTCCAGCCCCATGATCCAGAACACCGAAGGATCCGCAGCCAGATATTGATAGTTCCATCCAACCGGCACTGGCGAGCTATCCATGGGCTGTCGCATTAAAGGTTGCTGATTGACGAAACTGCTGGTCCAGCGTTGACCATCATATTCATCCAGTACCAAGGCGCGCCAATACAGCTCTGAACGCGGTGGGAGTTTACTGACATCACCGATAATCCGGAAAGCCAATGCACTAGACTGCGATAATTCAGCAATATCACCGGGCGACATGCTGTCGCTAATACCGGTCACACCTTTATTTTCTGGGATGGGAATATGCCAAAGTGGTGGCAAACGCGGGAAGAAAATAAACAGCAGGATAAAAAATGGAATGGCGTACAGGATAAACTTCGCTACATGCTTGGCATCCTGTTGTAAGGCGGCACGCTGGGTGGTCGGCTCCTGCTCAAACTCGCTGGTCTGAATCCGGTACAGGCCAATCAGACAGCTGATTAAACACAGCACAATCACGATCGCCATGCCAAATGACTGACTGTATAAAAATGAACTGGCAGCGACAAATAAGGCAAAATTAAACAAAATAATTAAGTCACGCCTGTTTTTACTTTCCAGTGATTTGGCAAATAAAAATGTCGATAAAACTGCCACTCCAGCTTCAACACCAATAAAGCTCTGATAACTTAAATAAATACTGCCCAGTGCCAAAACTGTGAGCAAGAAGGTGCCAATTTTAGGAAATGGCTGCTGACGTTTCAGATAAATCCAGATACACAGAATACTGATGGCGAAAATAATGCTGAGTAAAACCGGAATAAATGCCATTTGGGCGATGAGAATCAGGCTCAAGGTCAGTACAATCGAAGTACGGATTTTTGCATTGATCATTGCTTTATCTGCCTTAGGCCTGTGCCAATAACTGTTTGGCTTTACGCAGTTGCGCTTCACCTGCACCCTGTGGCAATTCGGCTTGGGGCAAATGCAGTGCATAAGCACATTGTTGTTGCTCGCATTGCTCGATCAGTCCCATCATAAATTCAAGTTTTTCTTCATGTGATTGCGTCGGCATATGTTCATAATGAATCTCGATACTGTGTTCATCCTGATACTGCTCAAAAACCTTGACATATAAGCCCTGTCCTCGGGCAAACTGCTTCCAGGATACCGACTGCAAGGAATCGCCAGTCTGGTAATTTCGCAGTTCGCGAAATTCATCCATATCTGGTTCAAAGCGGTTCAGATGGTATCTATTTTCTGCGCTAAAAACTTCTGCTTTGGGCGCAACCCAGGCAGTATGCTGATGATAAAGATAAGTCCAGGCCCGAACCAATCCAAAAGGATAAACCGAATATATTTGAATGACGGGATAATCAAATTTACCGCGTTGCTCTGCATAAAATGGCAGGATAAACTGCTGCTTCTGTGCATTCAGATAAACTTTGTGTAGCTGATTTCCAGCTTTAATATACAAATAATGTGGTCGAACTTGCTGCTGCTGAAAATACATTTGCAGATTCAGACTGTGTCCGACCTGCCCCACTTCATCCGCGATTAATTCAATCTTCAAGCCATGCAGCTGCTTAAACGTCAGATAAAAACTGATACACAGCACAGCACTGATTAAAAAGCAGAAACCTAAAATCAGATTGTTGGCATAATTCACCCCTGCCACAAAGGTGATCAAGATCAAGACTAGATACAGATAGCCCTGCTGATAAATAAATACCAAGACGTCTTTCTGCGAGAGCTGTTTCTGCTGTGAAAATTGAAAGCGTTTGGCCAGCCATTCTTGCCAGGTTTTATCCAAGAGAGGACTCCTTTAGCTGACCGCAACCTGTTGCATGACATTCAAAGTTTCAGCTTCACTCAAACCCAGACGATGTGAAGTCACCGCCACAAATACGGCCTGTACGTCATCCGCTGTGACAAAGGCACGTTGCTGAATCAGCGCATGCGCTTGTGCTGCACGCTTGAGTGCCAATAAACCACGGGTGGACAGGCCATGACGGTTCTTGCGGGTTTCTTCCGCCAGATCCAGCAGATATTCCTGAATCGCTTCACTCATAAAGACCTGATGCGCCAGACTTTGCAGATCCAGAATTTCATCTTCAGTAAAAATATGCGCCAGACTGGCAATCAGGGCAAAACGGGATTCCTGCTGTAATAACAGCTTCTCGGCATGACGCGATGGATAACCCAAAGACAAACGCATCAGAAAACGATCCAGCTGCGATTCCGGCAAGGCATAAGTGCCGCTTTGAAACAGCGGGTTCTGTGTGGCAATCACCCAGAACGGTTTTGGCAAGGCATAGCGTACGCCATCGATGGTGGCATAGCCCTCTTCCATGGCTTCAAGTAAGGCACTCTGGGTTTTGGGGCTACAACGGTTAATTTCATCTGCCAGTAAAATCTGGGTAAAAATAGGGCCCTGTTTAAACTCGAACTGATGCTCTTTCTGGTTAAACATGTTAATGCCGATGACATCGCTGGCCAGCATATCGTTGGTAAATTGAATCCGCTGGAACTTCAACCCTGCCAGATGTGCCAGACTACTCGCCAATGTGGTTTTCCCCAGACCCGGTAAATCCTCAAATAGAACATGACCACCTGCAATCAGACAGCACAGCGCCAACTTGGTCTGGGCCTGCTTGTCCAGTACGATGGCATTGACCTCTTCAAAAAAATGCTGGATCTTGGGCGCATAACTTGCAATCTTTTGTTCAAGCACAGTATTGAGATGTGCAGTATCGTTATTTTCCTTTTGTTTCATGCCCCAGATCACACTAATTTTCCTAATAAAACACGGTCTAGGATTAACATACACTGAAATTTTAATTTCCCCAAAAGATCAATTCTCTATCTGTGTAACTGAATGAGAATACCCGCGACAAAATGGCAAAAATTCAAATAAAAATAGGTGGGTTTTATCAAGTACGGAGAAAATGGCAACATAGAAAACAGGCAAAAAAACCGGTTCAAGAAGAAATCATTTTTTCTTCGAGTGCGAGTATTAATACCTCGTATACATTTTATTTATGATAGTTAAAACACCATACTTAAAAGGTATGCAGATTTATTTTTATCCTGGATTTGAATCAAGAATATTCTGAAACAACTGAGTGAATGAAATGAGAGGTCATTCGCTCGGCCATTTTTAAGACCGATATTTAGGCATAAAAAAGCGCCCCGAAAGGCGCTTGTTTTACTCAATGATTAACACGGACACTTTTTCATCCCGCCGCCTGCCGATGGATAACGCGAATCCACACAGTGACGATAAAATGTTTTCGGGTCCATCGCTTCCAGGTCTGGATGATGCTTGCGCATATGCTCCACATAGGTCTGGTAATCTGGCACCCCAACCATCAGGCGGAAACTTTGCTGCAAGCGTTGCCACAAGGTCGCAATACGTGACCAGTTTTTCGGATTCAGAATCAAATCCTTTTGTGACATCACGGTCATTTTGATGATTTTATAAATCATGGTTTTTCCGCTTTTGGCAAATTTCAGATTCATAAGACTCTCCTTAATGACCTTTCGCTGGCTGAATGTCTTCAGGATCGCGATAGATGGCTTCCGCTTCATGCACAGAAGGATTCGGATCTGCTAAAGCACGACGAATCACGCGAATCGCGGCGAACAGCATCACAAAAGCAACGATCATAAAAAAGGCACAAAGTGCGGCATTAATCTGATTCGACATGGCCACAGTCTGCATTTCTGCAATACTTTTAGCCGGCGCCAGGATTTCATTATTGGCGATGGCCGTATTGAAACGATCAGCTTGTGCCAGGAAACCAATCTTCGGATTTTCGTGGAAAATCTTCTGCCAGCCGGCAGTCATGGAAGTAATGAACAGGAAAACGGTCGGGATAATGGTGACCCAGACATATTTCTGTTTTTTCATTTTGAACAGAATGACTGTACCGAGAATGAGCGCCATCGCAGCCAGAATCTGGTTACCAATACCAAATAGCGGCCATAAGCTGTTAATGCCGCCGAGTGGATCGACCACGCCCTGATAGACGAAGAAGCCCCAACCTGCGACTGCAACCGCAGTACCCAGCAAGTTACCAAAGAAATTATGCGAGTTTTTCACCGCAGGAATCACGATGCCGACTGTATCCTGCACCATAAAGCGACAGGCACGCGTACCGGCATCTACCGCTGTCAGAATGAATAGAGCTTCAAACAGAATCGCAAAGTGATACCAGAACGCCATCATTTCACGGCTATTAAAAATTTCCGTGATGATATGCGCCATACCAATCGCAAAAGTCGGTGCACCACCTGTACGTGACAGAATCGAGTTTTCACCGACTTCTTGAGCCAATAAAGTCAAGGCTTCAGGAGTTACCACAAAACCAAGGGTACGCACTGCTTCTGCCGCACTTTCTGCGGTAGTCCCGAGTAAGGCGGCTGGCGAGTTAATCGCAAAATAAATTCCCGGATCCAGAACTGCGGCACAGATCAAAGCCATGATCGCCACAAAAGATTCCATCAACATACCGCCATAACCGATCACACGGATATCGCGTTCGTTATTGACCAGTTTCGGTGTCGTTCCCGAAGAGACCAGGGCATGGAAACCGGAAATCGCACCACAGGCAATGGTAATGAACAGGAATGGGAACATGGAGCCTGCAAATACCGGGCCTGTACCATCAATAAACTTGGTCACCGCTGGCAGTTTCATTTCAGGCATGGCAAACAGAATACCAATCGCCAGACCGGCAATTACACCAATTTTCAAGAAAGTGGATAGATAATCACGTGGCGCAAGCAACAGCCACACCGGCAATACTGATGCAATAAATCCATAGATGATCAATGCCCAGGTCAGCTCAGTTCCCGATAGTGTGAAGAACGGCCCCCAGTAAGGATGTTGCGCGATGTTTTCACCGTAGATGATCCCGAGCATCATCAATACAAAACCAATAATCGACACTTCTGCAATTTTACCCGGACGGATAAAACGCATATACACGCCCATAAAGATCGCAATCGGAATCGTGGCAGCAATACTGAACACGCCCCACGGACTATTGGTCAAGGCTTTGACGACCACCAGTGCCAACACCGCCAGGATGATAATCATCACACCCAAGGCACCCAGCATGACGATAATACCGGCAAAGGTGCCGAGTTCCTGCTTGGCCATTTCACCGAGTGAACGACCGTCACGACGGGTCGAAATAAACAGCACCAGAAAATCCTGTACCGCACCGGCCAGTACTACACCGACCAAGAGCCAGATGGTTCCGGGCAAATAACCCATTTGCGCGGCCAGGATCGGACCGACCAGCGGGCCTGCACCGGCAATTGCAGCAAAGTGATGGCCAAACAAAACACTTTTATTGGTTGGCACATAGTCCAGACCATCGGCCAGACGATGCGCAGGGGTTAAACGGCGCTCATTCAGCTCGAATACTTTGGTGGCAATAAACAAGCTATAGAAACGGTAAGCAATGCTATAGACACAGGCAGCTGCCAGTACCAGCCAGACTGCATTGACATGCTCACCCCGACTCAGGGCCAGCACTCCAAAGGAGACTGCACCCACTATGGCTACCAAAAGCCAAATTATTTTCGAAGTCAGCGTGGACTTCTTTTGTAAAGTTTCCATTCAATCCCTCATATTGTGATGCATACAAATCAGCGCGGTTGTTGTTGTTCGAAGTACTGCTGTTTTCCCTTGCGACTTTACGCCTGTTCTTTTCACTTTCCTCTAAGACTTTGGCATAAAAAAAGGGATGATCTAGATCATCCCTCTCGATAATAGTCTATTTTAAAACCATTATGCACGTTCTAAATAATCACCAGTACGGGTATCTACACGAACGCTTTCTTCTTGCTGTACGAATAATGGAACACGTACCACAGCACCTGTTTCAAGTTTCGCCGGCTTACCGCCACCGCCAGAAGTATCACCACGAACGCCTGGATCAGTTTCAACGATTTTAAGTACCACGAAGTTCGGTGGAGTCACGTTTAACGGCACGCCATTGAACAGCATAATGGTACATTTTTCATTTGAATCGTCTTTTAACCATTTTGCAGCATCGCTCATCGCTGTTTTATCAGCTGCGATCTGTTCAAACGATACAGGATCCATAAAGTTCCACATTTCGCCATCGTTGTACAAGTATTCCATTTCTACTTCAACGATATCAGCCGCTTCTAGGTTCTCGCCTGATTTGAATGTTTTTTCCAGAACTTTACCTGATTTAAGGTTACGTAATTTTACGCGGTTGAAGGCTTGGCCTTTACCTGGTTTTACGTATTCGTTTTCCATGATTGAACATGGGTTACCATCAAGCATAACCTTAAGGCCTGACTTGAAATCATTCGTAGAATAATAGGCCATGACTGGCGCACTCCAAACTTACTAACTTTAATCTATCGATGCTAAGGGCTGTTGCAATGTCATTTAGCAAGTCTGACACGAACATTAAGTTGCCACATGCACATTCATTTAATGTTACGTATTCTAAATGAGCAATGGCGCTCGCCGCAATGAAAAATTCCGCTTTCAGCCCTTCACACTGCCTAAGTTAGCATCAGGCATGAAAATCCTTTGTTTATTCATGTCTTGCTGGACGCTAAAATGCCATCCGGCTGTCATCATTTTTGACATATAGTCATGACGACAAATTTTATCGCACAGCAGATTATTCTGGTTCTCGACAAACTGTTAAACTGCAACCCTCTGGCCTTGCCCTCCCACTTCTACTGTTAATCTTCCAGCATGACGAATTATTTATATCAAGAACAAAACTGGCAATCACAGCTTAGCGACCTGATTACCGATCCGCACGAACTGCTTGAACTGCTACAACTCGCCCCAGCGCAGCTGCTCTCAGGTGCCATTTTGGCCAGTGAACAGTTCAAATTACGCGTGCCACGTGCTTTTGTCGGCAAAATACAGTCAGGCAATCCTTTAGACCCGCTACTGTTACAAGTCCTGCCGCATCATCTGGAGCTGGAAGATCATCCGGGATTTGTTACCGATCCCTTGGGCGAAGAGCAGGCCAATCAGCAGCCCGGCGTATTACATAAATATAAATCACGTTTCTTGCTGACGCTGACCGGTGCCTGTGCCGTGCATTGTCGTTACTGTTTCCGCCGGCATTTTCCTTATCAGGACAACCTGCCTAAAAATGAAGACTGGATCAATATCAAGCAATATCTGCAAAGCCAGCCTGATATTAATGAAGTGATTCTGAGCGGTGGTGATCCACTGACCTTATCCAACCGGAAATTGCAACTCTGGATCGAGCGGCTAGAATCTCTACCACAGCTCAAATTTTTAAGAATACATTCACGAGTTCCCATTGTGATCCCTAACCGGGTGGACGAAGAGCTACTTAGCATGTTAAAAAACAGTAGGCTACGTATTATTCTGGTGGTACACTCCAACCATGCATCGGAGCTGGATGACTTCACCTGCAAGCGTTTGAACCAGTTGGTTCAACAACAGATTACTGTGCTGAATCAGACAGTTTTATTAAAAGGTGTGAATGATTCTGCTCAGGTTTTGACAGATTTAAGCTATCGCTTGTTTGATGCCGGGGTGATGCCGTATTATTTACATGTACTTGATAAAGTAAAAGGTGCACATCATTTTGATTTACCACCTGATGACATTTATGAGATTTATACTGAAGTTTTAGCGAACCTTCCGGGGTATTTGGTTCCTAAACTGGTTCGAGAAATAGCGGGCGAGAACAATAAGACACCGCTTTTTGGGGTTTCAACATTTTTGAGTTAAATAATAAAGATGAGCAAGCATACGTCCGACATTTTTCAGACACCGACGGAACTCACACGGGATCAGCTGAGCTTTTGCCCGACGACTGCCAAAGCTTTGCAAGAGTGGGTTTCCGGTATTTCAATTTTGCAACTGGGAAATTCATCCAAATCCCTGTTTAATGCCTTATTAGAAATTTCTGAGCTGAAATGCACAGAAACCCTGCGCTTTGACCTGATTCAGGTCTTGCATCCGACCCTTGAAAATGTTCTGACCAGTCTGGAAAAGCATTTTGTCAATCAGGGGCTGATTACTTCGGATCGTAACGATCAAATCATTGAACTGGCCATGCTGCTGCGTAGCCATTTTGCCAAAATTTATATTGATATCGTCAAACGCTGTAATCATCAACTAACCCATCAAAAATTTTCCCTGTTTTCTCTGGGTAAAAAGAAAAGCATTCAAACCGCGCGTATGGTGTCGATTTATTATGCTTTGCAACAGCTCAGCCTGCTGTTATATCAACAACATATGTTATATAGCACACCGGGTATGGGACAATGGTTGGCTGCACATCAACTGCTTGAATGTGCAATCGAAAATAATTTCTACCAAAGCAATATCAATCAGGTTTTAGGCACCCAGCACGAGATCCAGAATATTGCACATGCTTATGCTCAACTGATTTTACTGGATATTTTTAATACCCATCAGATTCGCCCTGCAGAAATTCAGGGGCTGTACCTATGCAGTTTTGACTGGGCCAAACTGGTGCAGATTCTGCCGAAAGAAACCACACTTTCGCGCTATGTAGTCGACGCCAGCAAAGATCACCCCCCGATCTTTAATTCGCATCAGGGTGAACATTTTCAGCCAAGCTTCTATATTTCCACCCAGAATCTGATGGAACATTTGACCCATACTCAAAGCAAAAATGCCCAGTATCTGTCGCGTAATGAAAAACTGTTCCTGACCCCTGCACTACATTTTCATATCTATAATCTGCTCTCGAATAATATCGAACGCCGTCACGAACGTTATGAATATTCAGCCCAGATCAATATCTGCTTTGGCTTGACGGTGGCACATTTTTATCTATCCAAAGGTAAAAACTTTAACGAGACCCTGGAACTTGAGGCCAATTATAATTTCCAGAGTGAAAGCAGTTTTGTCAGCTCAATGGAAAATGCCATTCCAAGTGGTTTTAGCAGCATCAAGGCCCTCGATCGCGAAACCAAACAGATTCATAGTGCTGAAGTTCTGGATATTAGTGTCAATGGTTACCGGATTAAATGGACTGGTATTACCCCTGCCAATCTGAAAACCGGTGAATTTATTCTGGTTCAGGAAAAATCACAGCGTCAGTGGCGTGGTGGTGTGATTCGCTGGATCAAGCAATCGACCGACAAGAGTCTGGAAATTGGCCTGGAAGTTCTGGCTCAGGAATTATTCCCTTGCGCGGCTTATAGCCGTACCGAACGCCATCATGTCAATTATCAGCCTGCACTGCTGGTAAAAATGACGCAACTGGATCAGGTCACGACCAGTGTGATTGTCTCTGGTTCACAGATGTTTAGGGAAAAACAAACCATTCATTTACGCCTCGGTCAGAAAGAATTAAAAATCTATCTGACCAAAGCACAACTGATTACGCAGAGTTTTATCCGTTTTGATTATGAATTATTGAATGATCAAGAAGAAGAAATGATAGAAAACTTTATCGGTCAGCACATGAATGAAAGCAGAAATCATGATTTATGGGAAGCATTGAAGTGAGAAATCCATTATTGTCTAAAAAGTTAAAACGTACCGAAACACGTTTACTGATTATTGATGATAATCAAATTAGATATAACCAAATCCGTGATCTTCTGACCAGCAATGACTATCAGGTTGATGCTGTCCTGCTTGATGATTTGCAATCTTTTGAAAAACAGTTAAATTTTAACTGGGATCTGATTATCTTTGGCCGTGCTTATGATCTGAAATATGAACAGGCCTTAAGTCTGGTGCGTCTTTCCCAGCAGCCTCATCTGCCGATGATTTTGCTTAAACCGGATGACTATCAGGCTGAACACTATGCCCAGTATATTCATAAAGGAATTTATGACATTCTCAATTTTGACTACCTGGAACGCTTTTATGTGGGACTGGTTCGGGCATTGTCATTTAGCCGTGTATCGCAGACTCAGCAACATTTGCTCAATGAACTGGAAGCAGCACAAAGTCAGACACAATCCTTAGTCGAAGATAGTAACCGTGCCATCGCAACCATTCAAGAAGGGATTCATATTCAGGCCAATGCAGACTATCTGAAACTGTTTGGCTTACAAAGTGAAGACGAGATTATTGGCCTGCCGCTGCTAGATCTATTACAACCTTCTGATCTAAACGACTTTAAAACACGTTTCAAAAAGATTTCTCAAGGCCAGGTCGATTTAGGCCGGGTTGAAATCCACTCTCTTAATCCGCGTGTCGCCGCATCTAAGCCATTAAAACTGGAATTCTTGCCATCCAGCGCTGAAGAAGATGCACTACAAATTACTATTGATACTCAGGCTCAAGCAGGCAATACCGAGAAGCCGGCCGGAAAACCGAGTACTTTCCAGCTCCTTAAACGTGAAATAACCAAACAGTCCGCACCTGTAAATGCCATGGTAACTTTCTCTTTAAGTTCCTATGAACCAGAAGTTCTACAGTCTGAGTGGACGACGTTTAGTGGATATTTCAAAGCTGTTAAAGAATTCCTCAAAGAACAAACCCATGTTCCATTATTTAAGCTGGAATATGACGTCCTTGTCGGTCTGTTCCAGGCAGATTCCAAAGCAATTCTTGAATCCAAACTGATCGGATTAAATGCGCTCAGCAAGCCGCAATTAGTGACAGTGGGACAAAATTCGTTCCCGCTCAATTTACGCATGGGTTATGTGGTTCTGGAACAGGGTTTAAATGATGAAGCGCACTGCAATGAACTGATTGCACGAGCCTTCTCTACGTCTTTACCTCAAGCAGAAGTAGCACCTGAATTTGTACTAGATATTCCTGCTTCACTGAGCAACCAGCCATCTCTAGAAATGCCGCAGATCGATTTTAGTGTGGCTGAAACACCAATCGAAAGCCCAACAGTTGCGGCGATCAGTCCAGCAGTCAGCTCTATTCCTGCGGCGACACCTCATATCCTGAAAGCTTTGAGTGAATGTCTGGATCGTGGTGAAATCCATTTAAAATATCAGCAGTTGTATGATAAAGAAGATACCCGCCTTTATACTTATGAAGTGACCAGCGGCTTCATTTATGAGAATAAATGGCAGGATATTTCTACACTCCTTGAACTGCATGAAGATGATGAGCTGTCGATTAAACTGGATCGCTGGATTCTGGTTGAAGCCAGTAAACAGTTGCACAACTTTATTACCCAGTATCCGGATGCGACCTTAATCGTGAATTTGAACCGTGCGGTACTCTTTAAAGACCGTAGCTTCCCGGAATTTATTTCCAAGCTGATTACGATTATTCGCAGCAAAGTCCGACATCCGCTGATCCTGCAATTCTCTGAAGAAGATATTCTGCTGAATCAACAGGATGCGCAGAAATATCTACGTGTTCTGCATGAACATGGCGCGCTGATTGCGCTGCGTGATTTTGGTCAATCGATGTATGGTCCGAATTTGCTGCGTGAGCTGGAAATAGATGGTGTCAGCTTGCATTCCAGCTTGACCCAGATGCTGAATAACGAGACTGGAGTCGAGCAGCTGCAGGAAAAAATCACCAGCTATAATGATATCAAACCGCTGAATATTCTGGTCCGCGAATTAAATGATATGACCCTGTTCGCCAATGCCTGGAATGTTGATGCCCGCTTTATTCAAGGGGATTATTTCCAGAAAAAACTCGATCACCTGATTGATGTACAAGAGCATTAAATAGTTATATGCCTGCCATGCGGTTATTTTCCAAATGGCAGGCACAAAAAAACGGGCTTGAGGCCCGTTTTTTCATTTTGGGTATTAACGTTTAACAGAACGTGACATACCAGCAAAACGTTGTTTGAACTTGTCGATACGACCGCCAGTGTCAACGTTCTTTTGCTTACCAGTGTAGAATGGGTGGCAAGCTGAACATACGTCTAGGTAAAGTGTTTCTTTACCAGCAGCTGAACGAGTTTCGATTACGTTACCACATGAACAAGTCGCAACTAAAGTTTCATATTTTGGGTGAATATCGGCGCGCATGGTCGATTACTCCATTAGATTCAAGAAGGTTTAGCTGTCATCGCTATTGATCACTCTCAAATGAGGAAGCAGGAACAAAGTTCATGCAGATCAACACCACAACAGACCATTCTTTTGGCCCACCGAGACGGATACCGTCAGAGCTAAGCACAACAAGTGGGCATTATTATACGTGAAAAAAATTCAATATGCGAATTATTCTTCTGCTTCTGACTCAGCCTCTTTGGCCCACACATTGGCAATAATCCCGCAAACCATCAATTGAATCTGATGAAAAATCATGATCGGCAAAACAATCATGCCCAGTGGCTGGCCAATAAATAGAATTTGTGCCATCGGCACGCCACTGGCCAGGGTTTTTTTAGAACCGCAGAAAAATACCGTCTTCTGGTCAGCGCGACTAAAACCCAGCCAGCGTGGGATATACAGCGACAACAGCATCACCAGGGTCAAAAGCACCGAACAGGCTAGCAATAACAGCAATAATGTACTGAGACTGACTTCATTCCAAAGTCCCGCTACTACGGCGCTACTAAAAGCACCATAGACCACCAGTAAAATTGAGCCTTGATCGAAGACCTTGACGATTTTTGGCATTTTCATCATTTTTGGATAAATCCAGGGACGTAAAATTTGCCCCAAGATAAAAGGTACCAATAACAACAGCGTAATCTGGATAATCGAAGCGGTTGGGTCAAACCCGTGCTCAGATTGACCTAAAATGAAAAATGCGACCAATACCGGGGTGATAAACATGCCGATAATATTGGAAAAAGATGCACTACAGACAGCACCGGCCACATTCCCATGTGCGACGGAAGTAAAAGCAATCGAAGACTGAACGGTAGATGGCAGGAAGCACATAAACAGGAAGCCCCAGTACAGCTCCTGCCCGAGCATTGGCAATAAAATCGGCTTGGCTAGCAAACCTAGAATAGGAAACAAGGCAAAAGTCAGTGCAAAGACCAAAGTATGTAATTTCCAGTGCATGATCCCCTCCATCACCGCTTCGCGGGACAGCTTGGCACCGTGCAGGAAAAATAGAATGGCAATCGCACCTGTCGTGATCCAGCCAAAGACTTCAGCCGCCTGCCCCGAAACTGGCAGCACACTGGCCAGCAAAACCATCACAAACAACAGTATCGTAAACCGATCCAATGCCAAGAACTTAAGCATATCCCTATAATCCCTCAGATTTTATTGTTTGATATAAAAATGCCCGGCTATCTTAACAGATGCCGGGCCCATGCTATGCACTCAGATTGATGTAATATTTTCATCTATACATGAATGCATTTCATATATCTCGCTACGTCACACTTAGTTATTACGTGCATTGTTGTCTTGCTGGATCAGCTCGATCTTGTAGCCATCTGGATCTTCAACAAATGCAATTACAGTCACGCCACCTTTCATTGGGCCAGCTTCACGCACCACATTACCGCCACGCGCTTTAATCTCTTCACACGCCTTGTAAGCATCATCGACTGCAATTGCGATATGACCATAGGCATTACCCAGTTCATAGCTGTCTGTATCCCAGTTATGCGTCAGTTCAAGTACGGTGTGATTCTCTTCATCGCCATAACCGACAAAAGCCAGGGTAAAACGGCCCTCTTCGTAATCACGCTTACGAAGCAAAGTCATGCCCAGTACTTCAGTATAGAACTTGAGAGATTGTTCTAAATTGCCTACACGTAACATGGTATGCAGCATGCGCATATTAATCATCCTTCTGTACAGATTGTTGTTGGTGTTCACCGAGCAATTTTGCCACCCAAACCACCAGAATCAGAATGGGAATTCCAATTAAAGTGGTCATCAGGAAGAAATTCGGATAACCGATATTGGTCACTATAGTACCCGAATATCCGCCTAAAATCTTAGGGGTCAGGGTCATGAGTGAGCTAAAAATCGCATATTGAACTGCGGTAAATGACACACTGGTCAGGCTCGACAAGAATGCAATAAATGCAGCACCCGCAAGTCCGGCAGCCAGATTATCGACAATAATGGCAAAATAAAGCCACTTGTCGCTATAAGGTTTGATGACCTTACCACTGACTTCGATCATGTCGGAACTACTGCCATCTATCACCGCCAAAGGCTGAATATCGACATCCAGATTCTGGCCAGGGATGAGCTGATCATTGACCTGATAAACATGTGTGGTTTGCTGAAGCGCCTGGCTATCTTGCATCAGGACTGCACTGACAATATGTGCGGGTGACTGAATCAGTTGCTGCGCAGGAATCGCGGCAGTAAATACGCCTTCACTTTCTAATTTTGCCTCAAGATTCTGATCATTGATTTGTAAAACAATCTTTTGATTCGGTTGCAGCGCTGCACCGACATATTGACCACGTACCACAATGGTCTTGTCCTGTTCAGCGACATTGAGGGTATTGTCACTGGTGATCGGCAGGATCTGTAACTGGGTGCTGCCCTGTTGTGCAGTCAAATACGGCATGCTGACCTGTACAGGCTGAGTAGCATGATCTGAATTTAGATAGCTGGCTGTCACTTGCAGTTGCTTACTCTGCGCTAAAACATCACTGGGTACATTCAGCTTCCAGTAACCGACTTCATCGGTATCGGCCTGATAAACCTGATTAGCGACCCTAACTTCGACAGCTGCCAGTTTTTCACCAGATTTGACCAGTCCAATAAAAATCAGGTTGGTGGAACAGGCCAGCACGGCACCGACAAACATCAGTTTCATGATGTTCATTTTCTGGGCCAGTAAACCACCGAGAAAACCACCAATTAAAGAGAAAATCACCCCATAGACTTTGACCGCTTCGGCAATCTGCTCTTTACTGAAATTCAGGTCTTGATAGAAGACGTTGGAAATGACCCCGGCGATGATATCGGAAACCCGATAAAAACCGATCAATAACAACAGCACCAATGCCAGTTTTAAGCCATAGCGCCTAAAGAAGTCTGCAACCGGATTAACCCAGGTTTCATAGGCCATCTGCTTGTTGACTGCACCCATTTTAACCAAGCTTGCACCAATGGCAAAGGCAATCGCACCAGAACCAATAAAGCGTAAGGCTTCAAAGCAGAACAAGGCAAAAGTATCTTGAATGGTGAACTGTTCGGTAATACTGGCGACCAGATTGCCTGAATAGATATAGCTCAGTACAAAGCTGATCACTGCGACAAAAAACACTGCGACTAAACGGAAATAATCACTGCGCAGATAATGTTTAGGCACACGGTCAACCTGCGGTTCCCGAATGCAAAGCGTGGTGACAATCCCGACCAGCATTACCGCGGCCATGGCCAGATAGGTCCATTTCCAGGCATCGTAGATATAGTTGCCTTTGGCTGTGCCCAAATAAGCGGCCAGAAACAAGGCGCCAGCACCCGCCACGATCATTCCGATCCGGTAACCGGCATTATAGGTCGCGGCCAAGACGGTCTGCATCTGGGTTTCCGCCAGTTCAATCCGGTAGGCATCAATCACAATATCCTGCGTTGCAGCAGAAAAGCCAAGCAGGACTGCACCCAGCGCCATTTGCTGTAAATGAGTTACGCCCAAAGCCGGATCAGAAAAAGCCATAATGGAAATGGCGCAGACAATCAGAATCTGTGCAATCAGCAACCAGGCTCGACGGCGTCCCAGAGCCTTGGTCAGAAAAGGCACTGGCAGTTCATCAATGAGCGGCGCCCAGACGAATTTAAACGAGTAGCCCAATGCTGCCCAGCTAAAAAAAGTGACTGCACTTTTGCTGATTCCGGCCTCACCTAACCATAAAGACAGACTGGAAAAAATCAGAAGAATCGGGACACCGGCCGAAAATCCCAAGAACAGCATGATCAAGGCACGTCGATCTAAAAATGCTGTAAATGCGGATTTCCAACCCGTCGTTTGTGTTGTCATTGCTTTATTATTTTCCGCGGAAAAACCAATTGCTGCTATTCAATCCTGTAATAGCGCATCTTTCAACAAGATTTATATATTTATCACATTTCCGGTTTTTTATTTTCTGGCAAAAGCCACATGTTCGCTTGAATTTTCCAAGCAAATCTGTATACCTTAACGCTTATCAACGTAATATTTCGTTTTGGATTTCAACAGTGACCCAGAGACTCGATCAAATTAATTCTTCTATCGCCAGCAACAATACGACAACACCAGAAAATATCCGCTCAGATTTACTTATCTCGGCATTTGAACAAAGCGAAATTCATAACACCCTTGAGCATACCCGCTTAAAATCCACCCAACTGACGCACATTCCAAACCTAGAAAAAATTCCGGCGTCGACCAAACGGATCAAGCCCCTGAATAATTTCTTGGGGCAAGACCGCGCACGGGCTTCGGTAGAGGCCGGGATTGCCTTACCTTATTCAGGCTATAATATTTTTGCCGTGGGTACGGCTGGCCTGGGCAAACGCACCATGGTGAAGCGTCTGCTGCAACAGCATGCCAAAACCATGGAAACCCCAAACGACTGGGTCTACGTCAACAACTTTCAAAACCAGCGCCAGCCAATAGCATTGGAGCTGCCTGCCGGTCAGGGTCCAAAATTTCAGGCCATGTTAAACCAAAGCTGGCAAACCATTCTGAAACAGCTTGAACGCCGTTTTACCGCGGAAACCTATCACAACCGCATTGAAATGATTCGTCAGGAAACTGGCGATGAACAGCAACAGGCGCTGATCGAACTCACCAAAGAAGGTGCAGAACTCGATCTGAAACTGATCTCGCGACACGATGAACACTGTTTTGTTCCCGTACATCTGATTGATGACAAATTACAGGAAATGACTCAGGAAGATCTGAATGCGCTGAACAATCAGGATCGGGCCGAATTGGCGACCAATATGCGCTATATGGACAAAAAACTGGAGCGTCTGGGTTTGCATCTGGGTGATCTGGAAGATGATGCACGCGACCGAGTTCAGATTCTGAATCGTGATATTGCCAAACAGGTGGTGGTGCCACGTGTAGAACAGATTTTATCCAAGTTCAAACATGTGCAAGGCTTGGAACATTATCTAAAATATTATGCCGAAGATATTATCAATAATGTCGAAATCGTGCTGGAACAGGAAGAAGATGATTTCACCCCGGCACTATTCAGCCGCGTACCGGCACGTTATCAGGCCAACGTGATTATTACCCACAAGCCGAATAGCGGTGCGCCAGTCATCTTTGAAGATTTTCCAACACATTACAATTTACTCGGCCATGTGGAACAGCTAACCCAAAATGGCACGATCACCACGGACTTCACCCTGATTCGTCCGGGAACGTTGCATAAAGCCAATGGCGGCTTTCTGATGCTGGAAGCGGAACAATTGCTGGAACAGCCTTATGCATGGCAAGGTTTGAAGCGTGCGCTTAAATCCGGGCATTTAAAACTGTCTTCGCTTGAGCATATGATCACGCTGACCGGCAGTATTTCAATTGAACCGGCATCGATTCCATTGAACATTAAAGTGATCTTGCTGGCCGAGCCTGAAATTTATTATGAAATTTTAGAGCTTGAACCGGAGCTGGGCAGCATCTTTAAAATCCGTGCTGATTTTACCGATACATTACAACGTAATGACGACAACGAGCAGGCCTATATGCAGCTGATTGCCGACTATGTGCAATCGGATAAATTATTGCCTTTTGACCGTTCTGCTTTGGCTGCACTGCTCACAGATTCCAGCCGTCAGGCCGAAGACCAAAGTTCATTATCATTGCATGCCCTGACCTTGGGTGACCTGATTCGTGAAGCGCATCATCATGCCTTTCAGGCCGGTGACAAGATGGTCTCGGAAAAACATATCAATACCGCACTCGATCATCGCAAATATCGCTTAGGCTATTTACGTGAGTTGTACTGGCAGGATCTGACCCGTGGTACACAGCTAATCGAAACCCGTGGCCATCGTCTGGGACAGATTAATGCTTTATCGGTAATTCATTATGCCGATGTCGAATTTGGCCTTCCTTCACGCCTGACTGCTTCGGTGTATCAAGGGGGTGGTGACATTCTCGACATTGAGCGCAGTGTGGAACTCGGTGGCTCCTTGCATGCCAAAGGCGTGTTATTGATGTCGTCTTTCCTGAAAGCACATTTTGGTCGTGAACAGACCCTGCACTTCTCTGCGGCGTTGGCCTTTGAACAAAGCTATGGTCAGGTCGATGGTGACAGTGCCACAGTCGCGGAACTTTCGGCCCTGCTCTCGGCGATTAGCCAGTTACCGATTGATCAATCCTGGGCCATTACCGGCTCTATGAACCAGTTGGGACAAGTACAGCCAGTGGGCGGTGTCAATGCCAAAATTGAAGGTTTCTTTGATGCCTGCAAGCTGCAAGGTCTGACCGGCAAACAAGGCGTGATTATTCCACGTCAGAATATGCAGCATCTGATGCTGCGTAAAGATGTCACCATTGCTGTCGAAGAAGGTCAGTTCCATATTCATGCGATTGATACCATTGATCAGGCGCTGGAAATCCTGATGGCGCGTCCGGTCGGCACCTTGGATAAAAAAGGTCGCTATAGCAAAAATTCAATCTATGCCGCGGTGATGGCACAGCTGGATTACTGGCAAGCGATTGAAGATGGTGGTGAGCTGGTCGAATTACCGAAGAAAAAGAAAAAAAAGAAGAAGAAAAAAGACAAGAAGCAAATTGTTGAGCCACACACTGAACTTGAAGCAGGTCATGCAATAGCTCAAAAGGCAAATGCAGCAACAGAAGATTAATCCGGTCGTTGCTCTATCTTTAAAATAGCAATAAAAAAGCGCTTCTCAATGAAGCGCTTTTTTAACATCTGGCTTGATTTAAATCTTAATTTAATTAAGCATCAGCTGCCGGGCTGTACTGTTCAACCAAAGGCTTTAATTCGCCTTTTTGGAACATGTCGAGCATGATATCGCTACCACCGATCAATTCACCATTGATCCAAAGCTGTGGAAATGTCGGCCAGTTGGCGATTTGTGGTAACATCGCACGAATGTCCTGGTTTTCCAGAATGTTTACATAAGCAAACGGACGACCAATTTGACTGAGTGCTTCTACTGCACGTGCAGAAAAACCACATTGTGGAAATTGCGGTGTGCCTTTCATGTAAAGAAGTACTGCGTGTTTTGCAATTTGGTCACGAATTAACGCTTCGGTATCGCGTGCTTGTTCAGTCATTGATAAATCCTCAACTCATCTGTCTGGCATTATACCCAAATCCAGACAAAACAGTATGTCTAAAGCAATAATTCCAATTTTATTTACAATTACCCTTTAAATCTGAGCGGGTTTTTGCTTATATAAGTTTTTCTTTCCACCTAACAGTTAAGAGTTAGTCATGAATAATATTACCCTCGCACCGGTACAAACTGATCAACCTTCTCACTTGATGCCTGTATTTGGCCGTCAACCGATCAGCTTTGTCCGAGGACGAGGTGCATATCTTTATACCGAAGATGGTACAGAGTATTTAGATGCATTAACCGGAATTGCAGTATGTGGTCTGGGTCATGCGCATCCAGTCATTGCCGAAGCAATTGCTGATCAGGCTGCGACCTTGATTCATACCAGCAACCTGTTTGAAGTGCCTTGGCAAACTGCGGCAGCACAAAAACTGGCCGAAGTCGCGGGTATGGAAGAAGTATTCTTCTCCAACAGTGGCGCAGAATCAAATGAGGGTGCAATCAAAATTGCACGTAAATTCGGTCATATGCAAGGCATTGCTTCACCCAAAATTATTGTGGCGGATCGTTCTTTCCATGGCCGTACCATGGCCACCCTTTCTGCAACAGGCAATAAAAAAGTTCAGGAAGGCTTTGGCCCGCTGGTCGAAGGTTTTATTCGTGTACCTTTTGGTGATCTCGAAGCGATTGAAGAGGCAGCGCTTCATCATCCGGATATCGTAGCCATTTTAGTTGAGCCCATTCAGGGTGAAGGTGGTGTAAATACCGCACCTCAAGGTTTCAGCTATCTTGAAGAGATTCGTCAAATCTGTAACCAGCACAACTGGTTGATGATGCTAGACGAAGTGCAAACCGGGAATGGCCGTACGGGCAAATATTTTGCTTATCAGCACACCAGCATTATTCCTGATGTACTGACCACAGCCAAAGGCTTGGGTAATGGTTTCCCGATTGGCGCCGTCATGACTCAAGGTCGTGGTGTAGGTGTACTAACTGCCGGTAATCATGGTTCGACTTATAGTGGTACAGCTTTGGGTTCACGTGTGGTCTACACCATTCTCGATATTATGCAAAAAGAAAATATCGTCGCCAATGCTGCGGAAAAAGGCGCTTATATCGTGGATCAGTTACGCAACAAACTGGCCGATCAAAATGTGAGCGTGCGTGGTTTCGGTCTGATGATCGGAATTGAATTACCGAAAGAATGTACTGAGCTGGTCGCAATTGCACGTGATGAATACAAAACCATCATCAATGTGACTGCCGGTAATGTGGTTCGCCTGTTGCCTACCCTGAACATTACTCAGGAACAGGCTGATCAGCTGATTGAGCGTTTAGTGAAAATGATCAACGCTTTTTTGGCCTAAACCCTGCGCTTAAAAACAAAAAAGCCGCTTGAAAGCGGCTTTTTTATATTCTGTATCTTATGATGCGGCTTGTAAAATACGCCCACCAGAAATCTGGTCAAAATATTGTTTCAATGTATCTAGGCAACGAAGAATTTTTGTCGGTTGTTGCTCACGTTTCGGCATGACTGCATATAGTGTAATCGGTGGAAGTCGCCATTCAGGCAAAACTTCAACCAAAGTGCCATTCAGTAAGTCTTTTTTCGCATCGAGATATAAAATCTTGGCAATCCCATTGCCCTGCAAGCACATCGATTTTGCCACCAGACCATTATTGGTACTGAAACGGGATTTCAATTCAAAATCGGCTTTTTCTGCAGTATTGACATTTTGAAACTGGAAATACTGATGATTTTTGATATGGGTCAAAGGCAGCACATCATGATTTTTAAGATCATCAGGACGTGAAATAATGGTGCTCTGATTAATATAACTCGGTGTCGCCACCAGAATTTGCTCAATCTGCATCAATGGCACCACCTGAAGATTGTGCTCATCATTTTTCTGTTCAAATCTTAAGGCGATATCGATACGCCCATCGAACAAATCAACCTCATGATTATTGGTTTCCAGATGTACTGCCAGGCCACGATGTGCGGACATCCAGTGAGAAAGTGCAGGAATCACATGATTCGCGCACAATTCTGGCAAAGCGACAATGCGCAGTTCACCCACAAGATCATCGCGTAATTCATTGATTCGGACTTTACCGCGCTCTGCAGCAGATAGCATTTCCTGGCAACTGTAGAAAAAAGCTTGTCCCGCTTCCGTCAAACTTAACTTTCTCGTTGAACGATTTAAAAGTACCACTTCCATATCATGTTCTAATGAGCGAATTTGTTGACTCACGGCGCTGGTCGTAATCCCTAATTCACGGGCAGCACCGCTAAACGAGTTTTTTTCTACAACACAAGCAAAAACACCCATTGCTCGAAGTTGATCTAACATAAATTTCCCTCTAAACTTATGAGATGCCTCATCATTTGATAAAAGCAACTTATTGTATTATACGGCGAAATTCACGTTTTGCATTATTTATTTAATTGTTTGGTAAAACTGTAGTTGGATTAATCGGTTTGCCGTCTAAGCGCACCTGAAATTCAAGCATGGTTCGCGTTGTACCAGTTGAACCCATTTCTGCAATTTTTTGCCCCGCTTTTACATTCTGTCCGCTTTTTACATCCAGTTTGCTGTTATGGGCATAAGCCGTAATATAGCCATTAATATGCTTCACCAACACCAGATTGCCATATTCTTTCAGGCCATCTGCAGCATAAACAACCTGCCCGTCTGCTGCTGCAAACACCGGATCACCGACATTGCCGTTATAGCGTGTGCCTTTGATATTAGATGCCAGATTATACTGCTGCAAAACTGGGCCATTAGACGGTTTTACCCAACCTAAACCCGCGGCAGTAGAGACGGGTGTCATTGGCGCCGGCGTGCTCACACGCGGTGTAGTCTGCACGGTGGTCGCTGGTGTAACTGGTGCCGGTGTTGGTACTGCAATCGTTTGACGCTGGATAGGGGCTGCCTGAGTCACTGCCTGCGTGCTGGTACTGCGACGTACGGTATTATTTTTCAGGCGGATCGACTGTCCCACATAAATCCGGTAAGGTGCAGCAATATCATTCATCTCGGCAACACTGATATAGTTCAGTCCATAACGTGCTGCGATCCCACTCAATGTATCTCCTGAACGTACCGTATAGAAATCAGGAGCTGTCGCATAACGCGTCGCATTATTTACTTGAGGTTTGGTGGCACAACCGGTGATTACTCCTGTAGAAATAACAACGGTTGATAAAACTAGGGTTTTAATCAGGGCTGCAGGCGAAGCAACAACACATTTCGGTAACACCAAGAACATTATCTTCCTCTCTAAGATCTATACGGTTGCAAAATCCCGTTAAGATTAGCAAAGTTTTACTGCAATATACTTGCAATCGCGAGTTTTTCACAAAGTTATAACACTGAGAACGCATTTTCTGCCAATTGTGTTTGAAGATTCCGCAAAACCTCATAGTTGGTGGCATCCATCTGAATCGGAGTAATGCTGACATAGCCATTGGCCACAGCAAAGAAGTCCGAGTCAATCTCGCTCAACCCTTGCTTGGGTTCTGCTACTGCTTCTCCAGACAGTCCAATCCAGTACACCTGACGACCACGTGGGTCAACATGACTGGTGATGGGCTTCGACTGACGGCGGCGGCCTTGATAAGTCACTTTTTCACCCTGTAATTCAGCCATATCCGGAATATTGATATTGAAAATATGACGCTCAGGAAGAACCGGCAAACCGCGTGCAATAAAATCATGCACCCAGTTGGCAGCCAGCTGATAATCCTGAGGGTGTTGATAGCTGCGTACATTCGGCCCACTCAATGACACCGCAATAGCAGGATGTTTACTTAAGCGACCTTCAAAGGCTGCCCCGACTGTACCGGAATACAAGACATCATCCCCCAGATTGGCACCACTATTAATACCGCTGACCACCAGATCAAATTCAAAGTCAAACAGGCCGTTCATAGCCAGATAAACACAATCTGCCGGAGTACCATTGACAGCCCAGACATCGGGAGAAATCTGAATCGGGCGTAAAGGTCGGTCCAGAGTCAAAGCACTGGAGTAACCACTGCGCTCACTTTCTGGCGCTACAATAACAATTCTCCCTAAAGGTTTTAGAGCCTGTGCCAATGCCTGAATACCCGGTGCAAACACACCATCATCATTTGAAACTAAAATATTCACTGAAAAATCTCGTCGCGCTAAAAAATGACTGGTTAGGACATTTAATTGTATTAGTGCTGGAATTATATATATTTACTGCTCGACATCCATCTTTAAAATATGTGGCTCAAGATGATTAAAAAATTCTCTTTATTTAGTGCTTTCGCTTTAAGCCTGGCAGTATCTGTCTCTCCTTCAGTTATGGCGAGCGAGCTGACTGTTGACGAAAACAATACCATTGTGAAAGAAGACATCGCATCGGCACAAGTCATGGCTGAGGTTTGCCCGGCTATGATTGGCCAAAATGCAAAATTAGACAGCATTATTCAGACTCTCATCCAGTCTTATCTTGCAGACTACTCAGATAAAGGCATGAGCTATCAAAAACTACAGGCAGATAGCGAATATAAATCTTTACTGGAAGAAGCGCGTCAGGGTGCCAAACAAACCAGTACTGACGAACAAAAAACCGTATGCGAAGAGATTCTGGATTACCAGGGCTAAGCTAGATAAATCTTCAAATAAGACGGTGTAAACATCGTCTTATTTTCTCTTACAGATTTCTTCATAATTCTACAGCTTCGCTACATTTTCCCACTTTTCAATTTCAAAAATAAGTTTAAGCTAGGCAAATTATTGTTCTAAATCTATTTTTTGAGTTTTTTAATGAAATATCCATTACTTCAAGCCATGACACTTTGTGCAGCTTCTGCCGCGACTCTTTTAGGCACCTCTGCATTTGCAGCCAATGAAAATATCAATGTCACACCAACCCAGCAAGTGACCAAGCAGGAACTGGCTGCGATTTATGTTCTTTCAGAAATCTGCCCGAGCATGGTTAAAGACAAGTCACAGTTCAATCAGGGCTATACCAAGCTGGTGACTGAATATATGCCAGGTCAGCGCAATCCGGTTGCAAGCTTAAACCAGATGGTTCAACAGAACGATTTCCGCAGTATTCTGGCTGAAGCACAATCTGATGCCAAGAAAGCTGGCAAGAAAAAAAATCAGGTGATTTGTAATGAATTAACCACCTATAACAATTAACCTGCTTTTCTGCCGATTACTTACAATACTTTTGAAATAAGACCGGGTTTCCCATAGAAGTCCGCCTAGCTTTATCCTAAAATGCTAGGCTCTTCGTGCTTACATCAAGATATAGGAACCCACTAGAAATGACCCAAAAAACTGCCCTTGCTGCATTATTATTAGTTCCTAGTTTTAGCTTTGCAGCAACTGTCCTATCTGCACCACCAGAATTGAATAATAAATCCTACGTGCTAATGGACTATGAGACAGGGCAACTTCTCGCTTCAAAAAATGAAAATGAAAAATTAGCCCCTGCTTCAATGACCAAGATGATGACCAGCTACATCATCGAACAAAAACTATTGAGCGGTGAACTCACTGAAGATGAACAGGTTCGCATGAATGAGTCAGCATGGTGTCGCGGTAGTAGCGCGGAATCATGTATGTATGTGCCTTTAAACGGTACGGCCACTGCACTTGAAATGCTGCGCGGAATTATTATTCAATCGGGTAATGATGCATCTAAGGCCATGGCTGAACATATTGCAGGGAACGAGGGTACCTTTGCACATATGATGAATCAGGAAGCCAAACGTATTGGCATGACCAATACCAGCTTTATCAATTCAACCGGTATGCCTGCTGAAGGTCATTATTCGACTGCCAAAGATATGGCAACGCTGGCACAGCACATCATTAAAGACAGTTCCAAGTATTATCCGATTTATGCTGAAAAAGAATTTACCTTTAATGGCATCAAGCAAGGTAACCGTAATGCCCTGCTGTATACCGACCCAAGTGTAGATGGCTTAAAAACAGGTCATACCAATGAAGCAGGGTATTGCTTGACCACGTCGTCTAAACGTGGCCCTACTCGCTTGATTTCAGTTATTTTTGGTGCACCTACCATGCAGGAACGTGCAACGCAGACACGTGAATTGCTGGCTTGGGGTTATGCGAACTTCGAAACCAAAAATGTTCAACCAGCTAAACAGGTACTTGCTAAAGCCAAAGTCTGGTTTGGTAAGGAAGATGAAGTTCAAATCGGACTTGCTGAAAACTTTAATGTGACCATGCCTAAAGGTCAGGCCAATGCGATTAAAACCCAGCTGGTGGTTCAACCGAAACTGACTGCACCATTACAACCGGGGCAAGTTGTCGGTAAATATGTTGCGACTCTGGATGGTAAAGTCATTTCAGAAAAACCTCTTGTGGCTTTGAATGCAGTGGAAGAAGCGGGTTTCTTCGCGCGTATGCTCGACCATATCAAACAGTTCTTTAGCAACTTGTTCTAAGTCTAAATAGACCATTTCAGTCTTGGACTAAGACCAAAGCACTCATTCAGATGGGTGCTTTTTATTTTATACTATGCACATGATCCTTCATCATTTATCGGACAGATCGTTATGAGCCAAAATATTCGTTCTTATTTAGATATGACCCCACAGATTGATGCTTCCTGTTATGTCGATCCGATGGGAATTGTGGTCGGCGATGTGGTTTTGGCTGAAAATGTCTCTGTCTGGCCTTTTGCCGTAATTCGGGGTGATGTGAATCATATTCGAATTGGTAAAAACTCAAATGTACAAGATCACTCGATGTTGCATGTCAGCCATAAGAAAGCCGATAAGCCTGAAGGTTCGCCTTTAATTATTGGTGAAGATGTCACCATTGGCCATCATGTCAAACTACATGGTTGTACCATTGGCAATCGTGTTTTGGTCGGTATTGGTACGATTATTCTGGATGATGTGATTGTTGAAGATGATGTAATGATTGGTGCAGGTTCGCTTGTTCCACCGAATAAGGTTTTGGAAAGTGGTTATTTGTATGTGGGCAGCCCTGTGAAAAAAGTGCGTCCGCTGACAGATAAAGAAAAAGCATTTTTGCCTTATTCAGCGCAGAATTATGTGAAGGTTTCGGGGAATTACAAGTAAAATAAGAGTTAAAAGCTAAGTTTCGGTTTAAGTCGATGTGTCTAATTCACAACATCGACTTAAATAAAATTGATCAATTCGGCTATTTCAAAGCTTTCTAAATGGGTCAACATTCCTATTCCTGTATTCAAGGAAAGTAAGACCTCCAGCAATAAAAAATAAACAAGATACTCCGAAAAAAAATTTATCATTAAAATTAATCCCCAGACCTATAAGTCCCGCACTTATAAGTGCAAATAAACAGATTAAAAAGCGATAGAAATTTAAAAGCATATAAAAGTCTCAAATAGATAAATTCAAAGCCGCTTATTAAGTAGCTACAAACTCATAAATCAAATTAGAAGAGAATGAATTACGTTAAAATCACATAAATAATACAATAAAAGTTAATTAATTAGTATTTTTTATTATAATTCTTGAAAAGTGTGTTCTATTTGTTATTTTTATTCTCATACTGCTAGGTTACCCAAACCTGTCTGTAAAAAGTTTATCTAACCTGATTTTGATATAAAAAAAGAGTAGAAAAAAAGCCCTAAATTTATAACATGTTGGTTTTAAAGAAAAAATTGTAAAAAAAAGCTTTTCAATGGCCCATATTACCGAATTATTTTGTATATTGGACGATTTTTGCAAAAAATTTAATGAGTCTTTAGAGAAATTTTTAATTTCTGATCAAAAATCTAGGTTGAAAAAGTCAGCCTTAAGCTTGTCTGAAGCAATGACGATTGTCATTTTATTTCATCAATCCGGGTTTAGATTCTTCAAATATTTTTATTGCCAAATGATCGTTCCATTCTGGAAATCCGCTTTTTCTCAACTTCTTAGCTACAACCGCTTTATTGAAAGCATGCCTCGTTGTTTACAAGCTTTGAATAGTTTCTTCCATCAAGTTAAAAGAAAAGATACAAGGATCAGCATTATTGATTCCACTAAATTGGTTGTTTGCCATAATCTTCGAATTCAAAGACATCGTGTATTTAAAGGCTTAGCGGGTCGTGGGAAAAGTAGTACCGGGTGGTTTTATGGTTTTATGGTTTTATGGTTTTATGGTTTTATGGTTTTATGGTTTTATGGTTTTATGGTTTTATGGTTTTATGGTTTTATGGTTTTATGGTTTTATGGTTTTATGGTTTTATGGTTTTAAATTACATCTGATTATCAACAATTTAGGTGAAATTATTAATCCCAAACTTAGATCGGGAAATGTTCACGATGTTGCTGTACTGGAATCTTCAACTCAAGAATTAAAAGGAGTTTTACTCGGAGATAAGGCTATTTGAGCAAAGCTGAAGCTTTAGCAGCCAGAAGACTAAAAATATTGCCCCCATCACGCAGGAATATGAAAAACAAACCCGTTCATACTGAAGAAGAAAAACAATTGCCTTGTAAAAGAGAATTGATTGAAACAGTGAATGATCTGTATTAGCTCAAACCTGAGCTGACAGTTATACATTTTTTTATTGGATCTTTCAGGTTAAATTTGAGCTTTTAATTGATAATTCCCTGCCCCCCACTTCCTTTCTAGTACACTTTTTAAACTCATCCACTTTCTGATAAGCGAAGATCAAAACACATTAATAGCACTGATTCCTACATGGTAGAATCCCATTCATCTTAAAACCTCTAATCACAATCATTTAAACAATCAAAGAAACCCCCTCTCATCATAGCCACACACCACAAAATTTTATACAATAGTGCATCTTTATCCATGGTGCTGTTCTATGACCGCTTGGACTGCTCACGTCACTGTCGCAACCGTCATCGAAAAAGACGGAAAATTCCTGTTTGTCGAAGAACATACAGAAGCTGTGACACACCCAGTATTTAATCAGCCAGCAGGTCATGTGGAATGCGGTGAAACCATTATCGAAGCCGCAATTCGTGAAACCATGGAAGAGACCGGACATACGGTTGAAGTGACCCATCTTTTAGGGATGTATACCTATACCCCGCCCATGTTTCCGGATCGTACTTATTTTCGTTTCTGCTTTTTAGCCAAATCCACTGACTACGACCCAAATGCCGCTTTAGATACGGATATTGTCGGCGCAGTCTGGATGACATTGGACGAACTGAAAGAATCGGCGCGTGCCCGTAGTCCCCTGGTGATTAAAGCCGTGCAAGATGCCCTGTCAGGTCAAAAATACCCTTTATCGCTCATTTACGAGCACCAAAACTCTCCCTTAATTTCAAATTTGGATGCCTAATCCTATGCAACAACGTGTCATCGTCGGTATGTCGGGTGGTGTAGATTCATCTGTTTCTGCTGCGCTTTTAATTCAACAGGGTTATCAGGTTGAAGGTCTTTTCATGAAGAACTGGGAAGAAGATGACGGCACAGAATATTGCACGGCGATGGATGACCTTGCCGATGCTCAGGCCGTCTGCGACAAAATCGGGATTAAACTGCATACCGCAAACTTTGCCATGGAATATTGGGATCGTGTATTCGAGCATTTTTTAGCAGAATATGCGGCTGGCCGTACCCCAAACCCAGACATTTTATGTAATAAAGAAATTAAATTCCGTGCCTTTCTAGATCATGCGGTGAACTTGGGTGCAGACTTTATTGCCACAGGTCATTACTGTCGTCGCGGTGCAACCATGACCAATTCACGCGGTGAAGAATACGCACCACTCTTACGTGGTGTTGATCAGAATAAGGATCAAACCTATTTCCTGCATGCCGTACATGGTCGTGAAATTAACAAGACATTATTCCCTGTCGGTGAAATTGAAAAGCCGCAAGTCCGCAAAATCGCTGAAGAATTAGATCTTGCTACGGCAAAGAAAAAAGACTCGACCGGGATCTGCTTTATTGGCGAACGCCGATTTAATGACTTCTTGAAGCAATATTTACCGGCACAACCCGGAAAAATCGTGCTGGAAGACGGTAAAGAGGTTGGTGATCATCACGGCTTAATGTACTATACGCTCGGTCAACGCGGCGGCATCGGTATTGGCGGAATGAAAGGCGTCGCGGAAGGTGCCTGGTTCGTATTACATAAAGATATCGAAGGCAATCGTCTGGTGGTGGGTCAAGGCCATGAGCACCCACTGATGCAAAGCACCATGCTTTGGAGTGAAGCAATTGACTGGGTGGCCGGCGAGCAGGATATTCCTGAAACAGGTTTTCGTTGCACGGCCAAAACCCGTTACCGTCAGACTGATCAAGCATGTACGGTGTACCAAGATTCAGAATCACCCAATGGTGTACGTGTGGAGTTTGATGAACCACAACGTGCAGTGACCCCAGGTCAAAGTGTGGTGTTTTATTCAGGTGAAGTTTGTTTAGGCGGTGGTGTGATTCATCATACCAATGCACCTAAACCTGATTTTATAAAAGGATGAATTCGGCATGACGGAGTTACCATTTCAACCAGCCACAACGTTGAATACTCGTCAAAATCGCGCTTTGGCGTTAGCGGGTGTGTTTCAGGCCACCCAGCTGACCCATATGACCGCATTGAGTGGTCAGCAAAGTATTGGTGAAAACGGTAACTTTTATTTTGAACAGTTGATTAAAGCCAGTCTCAATATCCGTCCCGGCAATAACGAAAATGCCCAGACCCTAGACTTTTTTAATCAACTGGCCGATATTTCCTTAGGCTTAAAAACATTAGAAAGCAGCATTATTCAGCCCTTCAATACTTCACCAAAATCCAGAATTCCAAAACTTTCCAGCACCAAACTTCCAATGAGCTATGCCATGGCACTTCTTCAATTAGAAAAGAAGGTCTATAGCAATCCCAAATTTGTTGAAATTATTGAACAGTCCCAACAGAAAATTCTCAGACAGCTTTCCTTCTTCGATAACAATTACCTGCACCCCAGCATCATTGCCAATCTGGCTCAAACCTATGTCGATACTGCGGGATCAATCAATCCGCGCATCATGGTTCGTGGCAATGCCGAAGCCTTTAAAGATGCCGGACATACCAACCGCATCCGTGCTTCCCTCTTTACCGGTTTGCAAATGGCGCACCTGTGGCGTCAGCTTGGTGGCAGCTCCTGGGGCATGGTATTTGGCAAACGCAAGTTGCTAAAAGATATTCAGAATCTGGCGCGTTTACAGTTTCAGGTGGTTTAACTGATACTGCACGTGTTTCGTTTTACGTTTAATTCCAAAATCTAAGGAATCGATATGAACGCTTTAACTGCACTTTCTCCACTAGATGGACGTTACGCGAGCAAATGTGATGCTCTACGTCCCTTTCTTTCTGAGTTTGGTTTAATCCATGCTCGTGTGACTGTTGAAGTGCGTTGGTTACAGGCGCTTGCGAACCATCCGGAAATTACTGAAGTTCCGGCGTTTTCAGGCGAAACTAATGCAGCGCTTGATGCGATTGTAAGCAATTTCTCTGAAGATGATGCCAATCGTATCAAAGAAATTGAACGCACCACCAACCACGACGTTAAAGCGGTTGAATATTTCCTGAAAGAAAAAATTGCCAATATCGACGAATTGAAAAATGCCGGTGAATTCATTCACTTTGCATGTACGTCTGAAGATATTAACAACCTGTCACATGCTTTAATGCTGAAAAGCGGTCGTGATGTACTGATTGCATCTATGCAGCAAATCATTGATTCAATTGTTGCACTTTCTGAAAAGCATGCTGACCAGCCAATGTTGTCTCGTACGCATGGTCAAACTGCAAGCCCAACGACGTTGGGTAAAGAAATGGCGAACGTGGCTTACCGCCTTGCACGTCAAATCAAACAGTTCAAAAATGTTGAACTTCTAGGCAAAATCAATGGTGCAGTAGGTAACTACAATGCGCACTATTCTGTTTATCCAGACATCAACTGGCCTGCGCATTCACAAGCATTTGTGGAATCTTTGGGTCTAGATTTCAACCCGTACACCACACAAATCGAGCCACATGATTATATGGCTGAACTGTTTGATGCCCTGCGTCGTTTCAACACTATTCTGATCGATTTTAACCGTGATGTTTGGGGTTATATCTCGCTTGGTTTCTTCAAGCAAAAGCTAAAAGATGGCGAAGTCGGTTCTTCAACCATGCCGCATAAAGTAAACCCGATTGACTTCGAAAACTCTGAAGGTAACTTGGGTCTTGCCAATGCTGTACTTGCACACTTGGGTGAAAAACTGCCAATTTCTCGCTGGCAGCGTGACCTGACTGACTCTACTGTACTACGTAACATGGGTGTTGGTTTTGCACAAAGCTTAATTGCTTTCGAAGCATGTGCTAAAGGGATCGGCAAACTTGAACTCAATGCTGCACGTATCAATGAAGATTTAGACAATGCGCAAGAAGTGTTGGCTGAACCGATTCAAACTGTAATGCGTCGTTACAACGTTGAAAAACCATACGAAAAATTAAAAGCCCTGACTCGTGGTCAGGCCATGACACGCGACATGATGGTTGATTTCGTAAACGGTAACGAGTTAGAAGCGGTTCCTGCTGCTGATCGTGCACGTTTAGCTGAAATGACACCTGCTTCTTATACAGGTAATGCTGCTGAACAGGCCAAACAAGTGGCTGAGCTGATTGCTAAAATCTAATTTAAAATAAGACCAAAAGGCGAAGCTCAGGCTTCGCCTTTTTATTTATAATGTATTTTATTCTAAAAAAGATATTTCACAATAACGACATGATTGATCATCGACTTTCCGCCAAACATTACACAAGCCTAGGCATTTTAATTCTGGCGATTTTGCTTGCCAGTATTCGTCCTTTAGAACTGGAAGCTTATCTCTTGCATCAGGCAGGCACAGTTTTCATGATCATCATGCTGCTCATCTGCCTGTATAAAATCGGCCTGAATTTTTTAAGTTTTAATTTATATATTCTTTTTTTGATTATTCATGTGATTGCTGCACACTATCTGTATTCTTATGTGCCTTATAACCAGTGGATCGAGCAGATTTTTGGCTTTCATCTGAATGAAGTGATGCACTGGTCACGCAATATGTTCGACCGATTTGTCCATCTGGCCTACGGATTATTACTTTATCCAATTTTCTATCGTCTGTTTCAGGTCTGGTTGCCGCAGCAAAAACCCGTGGTCATTTTCCTGCTGGTAATTCAGTTTGTGGTGGCCAGCAGCATGCTCTATGAATGGCTGGAATGGCTGATTGCCATTGGTTTATCTCCTGAGGAAGCTGAAAACTATAATGGACAACAAGGTGATATGTGGGATGCGCACAAAGACGTCTTGCTTGCTACGATTGGCGCGGCGATAACAGGCGGTCTGCAGTTGATATCGACCAATAAAAAAGCTCACCAAAGTGAGCTTTGAAATTCATTCAAGATCAATTGAATTAAAGTTTTGGATCACGGATTTAATTACATTCATATCTTCAATTATGAATGTGGGCAATATCGCATCCAATCATCCTTCATTTTTTGCAGTTCATTCCCCGTCAACATCTCACTGTAATAAATGAAATAGGTTGCATCAGGATATTGAATCTCATGACGGAACATCATGCCACGCAGTGACACAGATAACTCCTCAGGAAAATCATCCTCTAAATAGAGTTCTTCAAATTCATAATTAAAATAACAATTTTGCGTTGCAATAAATGCTTCAGCTATAGCCATGTTTCTGCTCTAACAATAAAATATGCTTTATTTTATCTGATTAGTTTCAGTGCTGGTTTACATTTCATTCGGTTCAATCCATTGAACAAACTTAGATTCTGACAAATGTGGATATTTGAACTTATCTAGATATTCAAAGCAGGCCTTTTGGCCTTGAGGAATTTTATCCAGATGCTTATCGAAGAATAAATGCCGACTATATTGAGCGCCATCAAAGCGAATACTCACACGTTCAAATTCGTTACCACCTCGAACTTTATGCATCTGATAAAACTGCACAACACCACATTCCTTCGATGGAATAACAGGTGGATCATTGGGCTTTAGAAAGCTATACAGCAGAAAGATACAAACGCCGGGTAGAAAACTCAGCCAAAACAAAACCTTCTTAGAATCATCCTGAGTTAATTTTGCTTCAGAACAAAGCATACATAACATCGGAATAAATACGATACTAAAAAACCCAAGCAACAAAATAAACGTGAGCATATGAGCCTAGACTCAATCAGAGTACTCCACTTATATCATAACAATATGATTTCAAAAAATAAAAAAGCCCACCGAAGTGAGCTTTGAAATTCATTCAAGATCAACTGAATTAAAGTTTTGGATCACGCATTTGCACCAGATTTGCATTGGCTTTGCTTAAGCTTTCTATGACTTTATTCATGACAGTTGGTACCAGTGAATCAGCAATTTGCGCTGCTTGTAGGCCCAGCTTTTCACCCAAAGTTGGTTTCTTGCGGGTCTGGATGGAATAGATATCATGCTGGGTTAATAAGTTGAGCAGGTATTCATCTGAGGTTTGCAGTTTATCCACCAGATTCAGATCCAGCGCATCCCGGCCATACCAATGCTCACCAGTGGCCACTTTTTCAATATTCAGCTGCGGGCGATACTTTTCAACGAAATGTTTGAATAAAGCATGGGTTTGCTGTAGTTCTTCTTCAAACTTAGCCTTACCCTCTTCGGTATTTTCACCAAACATAGTCACGGTACGTTTGTACTGTCCAGCGGTATAGAGTTCAAAGTCGATTTTATTGTCTTTTAGCAGACGGTTAAAATTGGGTACTTGAGCAACTACACCAATTGAACCAACAATCGCGAATGGTGCAGAAATAATTTCATTGGCGATACACGCCATCATATAACCGCCACTAGCCGCCACTTTATCGACACAGATGGTCAAATGAAAACCTGCCTCACGTAACCGCACCAGTTGAGCTGCTGCAAGTCCATAACCATGTACCATGCCCCCCGGACTTTCCAGACGCACTACAACGCGGTCACGACCTGCTTTGGCTGTGGCCAGAATCAAGGTGATTTCTTCACGTAAGCCTTCTACCGCAGAAGCCGCCATATCACCTTTAAAATCGAGTACATAGATTTTTTGATTGGTTTTCTTACGTGCACGCGCTTCTTTTGACAGTTGTTGCGATAACTGTAAAAGTTCCAGTTTAGACCCAGTAGTTTGCGCTATTTTTTTTCGTTGTTCATTGATGCGCGCATTGAGATGACTAATACGGATTTCAGCGGACAGTTTCGGAGTATGAAATAACATAAAAAATCTATTCTCTATTTAATTCGGATTTATCCCTTTAGATTAGGTCAATTTCGGTTTTTTTCAACTTTATTTCGAGAATTATTACGATTATCACCATCTATTTCACCTATAAAAAAGAGCCTTACGGCTCTTTTTTTATATATCGTATTAACCAAAACGCCCTGTAATATAAGCTTCAGTCAATTGATGGTCTGGTTGGGTAAAGACTTTCTCGGTCGCATTCACCTCAATTAAATCACCCAGATGGAAATACGCAGTACGGTCAGATACACGCGCTGCCTGTTGCATGGAGTGGGTTACAATCGCAATGGTATATTGAGTTGAAAGCTCAGAAATCAGCTCTTCTACTTTTGCTGTTGCAATTGGATCCAGCGCAGAACATGGTTCATCCATCAGAATCACTTCAGGCGAAACTGCGATGGTACGCGCGATACATAAACGTTGCTGCTGACCACCTGACAAACCTGTTCCCGGCTGATTCAAACGGTCTTTTACTTCTTCCCACAAACCGGCTTTACGCAAACTGCCTTCGACAATTTCTTCAAGATCGTATTTATCACGTGCAAGACCATGTAATTTCGGGCCGTAAGAAACGTTGTCAAAAATAGACTTTGGAAACGGGTTGGGCTTCTGGAATACCATACCGACTTGAGCACGTAGCAAGACCACATCCAGGTTTGGATCATAAATGTCCTGATTGTCCAGCATGACTTTACCGGTCACACGACAACTGTCAATGGTGTCATTCATGCGGTTTAGGGTACGCAGAAAGGTTGACTTACCACAGCCTGATGGCCCAATAAAAGCAATCACTTCATTTTCATAAATGTTCAGGTCAATGCCTTTAATCGCTTCCGCTTCACCATAGTACACATGCACATCAGATGTACTCAGTTTCACATTTGTCGACTTTTCATCTTTTTTGCTGCTACTTTGCGTATCGAATTGGGAGACAAACGATGTTGCTGGCTTTTGTGTAGCCTCATCATTAGTGAATTGTGTCTGTTGTGGATTCACGGATTGATCCTTTTTTAAGGAGTTTTGAATAACAGTTGTGTTCATGATTCTGCCCCTATTACCAACGGACTTCAAACTTTTTACGTAACCAGATGGCCAGACTGTTCAAGCTGATCATCATGGCCAGAAGTACAATAATTGCTGCTGCGGTACGCCCTTCAAAGAAGTTACGTAACTCATTGCCCTGCCATAAGAAAATCTGCACAGGTAACGCTGTAGACTGATCAAATGGTGTGGCTGGAACACTGGCAACAAAAGCACTCATCCCGATTAATAACAATGGTGCGGTTTCACCTAATGCCTGCGCGACCCCGATAATGGCACCAGTTAAAATACCCGGCAAAGCCAATGGCAAGACATGATGGAAAACCGTTTGCAGTCGTGAAGCACCCAAGCCCAACGCTGCCTGACGAATCGAAGGTGGAACCGCTTTAAGCGATGCACGTGTGGTGATGATTACAGTTGGCAAAGTCATCAGACTCAGCACCAGACCACCGACCAGAGGGGCCGATAGCGGTAAATGCATCCAGCCAATAAAGATCGCGGCACCCAGCAAACCAAACACAATCGATGGCACTGCTGCCAGGTTGTTGATGTTGACTTCGACAATATCGGTAATCCAGTTTTTCGGCGCAAACTCTTCCAGATAGATCGCAGATGCTACCCCAATTGGAATCGAGATAAAAATCACGATCATCATCATGAACAGCGAGCCCATGAAAGCGCCTGCCAGACCTGACGTTGCCGGTGAACTACGCGAGTCAGGGCTGGTAAAAATATTAGTATTGAAACTGTTTTCGATTACACCTGAGGCTTTCATCTCGTCCGCCACCTGGCGTACTTCAGGACTGAGTTGTTGCTGTTCTGCTGGTAACGAACGATCAATATTACCCGCCAGCCAGACATCGACATTGGCATCTGCCAGAATTTTAACCTCTGTGCTTTGACCGACCAGACTTGGATCATTCATGACCATGTCACGTAAGCGATAAGCCTCAGAACTGGTATATAAATAACCCAGTTCATCACGCTGACTTTCCAGCTTGCTGTCTCTGGCGATCATGCCGTTGATGATCAGTGCATCCCAGTCCACCATGCCGACATCCATTTGCCAGGCAATCATACGCTCTTCAAACTGCGCCGGAGACTCTCCCGCAGCTGGCTTGGGTTTTGGACCAATCTCTACAATGGCCGGATCGAAATGAATCGGCAAACTCATGCTGCTTTGCCAGAAGGCAGGCAAACCTTTGGATAAAATACTGCCGAAGAGCAATACCACAAAGAACAGACCGGCCAATACCGCAGAGAAACCAAATAGACGGAATGTTTTTTCTTTACGATGACGTCGCCCCAAAGAGCTTTGAATGGTCTTCTTACGCTTTTCACGCAGCTCGGCAGCGACGGATGGATCAACACGCTGATCCACAGGCGTTGTATTTGAAGTACTCATTAGTCGTATTGCTCACGATATTTACGCACGATGATCAGTGCAACAATGTTCAAACCTAGGGTAATCACAAATAAGGTCAGTCCCAGGGCAAAGGCCACCAGTGCTTGCGGACTGGCAAAGTCGGTATCACCTGTTAATTGATTGACGATGGTAATGGTGACCGTAGATACGGCTTCAAGTGGATTGGCATGCAGCTGCGGACTGTTCCCCGCTGCAAGTACCACGATCATGGTTTCACCAATCGCACGGGATGCTGCCAACAGGAAAGCACCAATAATACCCGGCAAAGCTGCAGGTAAAACCACCTGACGGATCGTTTCAGATTTGGTTGCACCTAGCCCCAGAGAACCATCACGTAAGGCACGTGGCACCTGGGTAATAATGTCATCGGATAGAGAAGATACGAATGGAATAATCATGATGCCCATCACCAGACCCGCGGTCAGCGCACTGGTGGCATTAATTTCGAGTCCGACCATGGCACCCATGGCTTTAAGAAATGGACCGATGATCATCAAGGCAAAGACACCATAAACAATCGTAGGAATACCCGCCAACACTTCAATGGTCGGTTTTGCCCAAGAACGGAAGCGCGGTGATGCATATTCTGCCAGATAGATCGCAATCATCAGGCCGACCGGTACCGCGACCAAAAGTGCGATCGCACTGACCATGAGCGTACCCCACAGCAGTGGCAATAAACCGTAACTGCCCTCGGCACTGCCAGAAGTACTAAAACCCGGGTTCCATTCGGTACCAAAGAAGAAATCCAGTGGACTGACGAAGCTGAAGAAGCGCATCGCCTCACCAAACATCGACATGACAATCCCGAGCGTGGTCAGAATTGCCACACCCGAACACAATGCCAAGCCGATATTAATCATTTTCTCGACTTGGTTACGTGCGCGGAATTCCTGGCTAATATGTTTCTTGGCCCAGACCAGACCAGCCAGTGCAGCCGAAATCACCACTGCCAATTTGGCAAACGTACCAATGGTCGAAAATTTAGCTAACTGTTCTGCTGCGGCCAGTTCATAGGCTGCAGGTGTATCACTGACACCGAAACCTGAGGCAAGTGCCTGAACGCGATCAACAACAACGCCCAGACTTGCCGGATCCAGATTGGCCGAAATATCCTGCGGCAAATGGTTGAGTACCACTTGCTCCAGAAAACTTGGCTCAACCATATTCCAAACAATCAAAATTAAAAACGCAGGGATACCACACCACAGTGCAACCAGTGCACCATAATATCCGGGACGCGAGTGTAAGTTTGCAGAATTGCTTCCCTTACCTGCTAAATTACGGCTTTTACTTAATCCGATTTGATAGGCTATGGCCATAATGGCCAATAACACACCTATAAGTAGCAGATTCATGTATTCTCCACTGTTTTCTCAATTTTCATGGTTTGAAAAAACTTGTTTATCGCAAAAAGCCGATGGTAGGTTGACCCTACCACCAGCGATTTCAAAATCATCGATTATTTTACAATGACCGCTTTACCAGCCTTGAAATTTGCAAGGACTGCTGCGCGTTCTTTATCAGACATTGAAATCAGACCTGCTTTTTCCAGCTTAGAGCCCTTACCTGATACCTTCTTGTTCAGGAAGTATTCAGTGAACTGTGGTAAGCCTTTGATCGATTTCAAGTGTTCGCCTTTCACGTAGAAGAACAATGGACGTGATACCGGATAAGCACCATTCAAAATTGTTTTTTCAGAAGGTGCTACATTGTTCACAGTTGCAACACGTAAGCGGTCACGGTTCTGGTCATAGAAGCCTAGGCCAAACACCCCGACTGCACTTGGAGAAGTTTTCAAACGCGCCAGTGTTTCGGTATAGTCGCCTGCAATTTCAACTACACGGCCATCTTTACGGAATGTGGTACAGGCTTTTTTCTTGGCATCTTTGTCTAGAGACTTAATTGCAGCATACGATTCACAACCTGCATCCACCATTTTCTCCTGGAACACTTCGCGCGTGCCATGATTCGAAGCAGGAATCACCAGCGTGATCGGCTCATTCGGAAGTGCTTTGTCAATTTGGTTCCAGCGTGTATACGGATTGGCGACCATTTTGCCATTTGATGGAAGTTGTGCAGCAAGTGCAGCGAAGACATGTTGTGGACGCAGTTTATAAGCCGCTTTGTTGGCATTTGAAGCAAATACAATACCGTCATAACCAATTTTGATTTCTAATACTTGGTTAACGCCATTCTTTTTACATTCAGCCAGCTCTGTAGATTTGATTTGACGAGAAGAGTTAGCGATATCAATGGTGTTATCACCCACGCCATTACAGAACTGCTTTAAACCACCTGAAGAACCGCCAGAACCGACAACTGGTGTTTTAAACTGTGGAAAAGTATTACCGAATTCTTCCGCCACGATACTGGCATATGGAAGTACAGTTGAAGAACCTGCAATTTGAATGGTGTCACGAGCTGCGTGTGCAGTCGTTACAGCAGCTGCCCCGGTTACTGCTAATGCTAAAGCTATATTTGTAAAGCGCATTCTAGTATCTCTCTCATTTATACAATTTGGAGTACGCCACTTTTTATTCAGTTTTGTACTTATTTCGATACATGCATTTTGATTTTAGAATATGACAAATAAGTTACAGCTTTATTACGATTTAATGATTTTTAATCTAGCAGTTTTTTCTTGATTAAATTTTTATGGATTTCAATGATTAAGTTCTTTTTGTCATTCACTTCAATAAAAAATTTTAGACCAATGACATGTAACAATTTTTATAAACCTGAACTCAGGATAAATCCTGCTCCCTAGCCTTACATAATTAGATGACGATTTTATAACAGCTTAAAATGAGTACAGATATTCGGTATTTTTCTGATGAATCTACCTATAGAATTGATCATTCTATGACTCAAAAATAAAAAAAGGAGATCATTTCGATCTCCTTTTTTCACACCACCATCACTTATGCAATAGGTGGCGTATAAGTACCATCAGCGATTGAATCTTTGATACGATCCGCTTCTGCAAGCACCAGTGCCAGCAAGTTCTTCACGTTATCCAGCGTTGCAACCGGGCTTAAAGTGGTCATTTTCAGAGACTGAACCTGACCGACTTTCGTCACACCAATATTCGCTTCACCACGTGCAAACAGCTCATCTGCCACGTTCTGGTTTAGTGTATCTAACAGTTCAACCGGATAGCCCGCTGGAACCACACGGAACAGCACAGAGGCAAATTGCGGCTCAAGCAGAAGCTCCAGACCGTCAGTCACTTTAATATAATCTGCCACATCACGCGTCAAACCAACACCGTGATCGATCATTGAACCATAAAGCTCTTCGCCTAATGCTTCCACCGTCATCCACAATTTCAACGCATCAAAACGACGCGTGGTTTGCAGTGACTTCGATACCAGGTTCGGCACACCATGTTCTTCATCATAGGCAGAGTTTAGGTACTCCGCTTCATAATGCATGAAACGGTAGTTTGCTTCGTCTTTCAGCAAGAACGCGCCACACGAAATGGTCTGGAAATAATGCTTATGGAAATCGAGCGTAATCGAATCAGACAGCTCGATACCATCTAACATATCGCGATGATCGTTAGACAGAATTAAAGCACCACCCCAAGCTGCATCGATGTGCATCCACGCGCCATATTGGTTGGTGATTTCACGGACTTTCTTCAGTGGATCGATTGCACCTGCATCGGTTGTACCTGCAGTTGCCACCACACATGCCACGATTTTGCCTTCGTTTTGAAGGTGCGCCATGGTTTTCTCAAGTGCGTCCATGTCCATGCGCGCATTTTCGTCCACAGGAACAGTCACTACAGACTGGAAACCCATGCCCATCATCGCCATGTTCTTTTGCACAGAGAAATGTGCATTTTCAGAACAGATGACTTTGACATTACGCATCGCATCCGCAGGAATACCATCACGCTGAACCGACCACGGCTTACCGTTTTCGTCTTTCCAGTTTTTCGCGATGCAAGCATCACGTGCCAGCAGTACGCCCATCAGGTTAGACTGTGTACCACCAGAGGTAAATACGCCTGCCTGGCCTGCGCCATAGCCTACTTTTTGACGTAACCAATCGATTAACTGAACTTCCATCAGTGAACCGGCCGGGCTTTGATCCCATGAGTCCATTGACTGGTTGGTTGCATTAATCAGTACTTCCGCAATCTGGCTGGTCACCATGGTTGGGCAGTGAAGATGCGCAAGTGAATGCGGATGATGTACTTTTAAGCTCTTGTTGAGGAATAACTCAACCATACGCTCTAAAGATTTCTCTACACCCAACCCCTGTTTAGAAGGATTAAACGTAATCGCGCTGCGCAGCTCGTTAATGCTACCACCCGTGTACATTTTGTCATTTTGCAACCATGCTGCAACCGCTTTGGTCGCTTGATCCATGGCTGACTGGTAGTCAGCGATGGATGCAGCATCATTACAAAGTAAAGCTTTACGATGTTCTGCAAAATCTACCATGAATTATGCGCCTCGAACTGCAACAAGAGCTTCAGCAACTGCTTTCTTAAAGCGAGCAATCACTTCAACACATTCGTCATGCGTGATGATCAATGGGCAAAGTAAACGAATCACTGTACCGTTACGACCACCTTTCTCAAGCAATAATTTATTGTTGAAACATGCCGTCTGGATCGCTGCTGCCAATTGACCATCAGCAGGTAAAGAACCCATGTGATCTGCCTTTTGGCGCTCGTCCACAATTTCAACACCAATCATCAAACCGCGACCGCGCACGTTACCAATACATGGGAATTCGGCAGCTAATTTTTTAATCTCAGCTTGCAGGAAATCACCGCGTTCTTGGGCATTTTGCGCCAGGTTTTGTTCTTTAATGGTATTGATCGTTGCAAGACCTGTACCCATTGCCAACTGGTTACCACGGAACGTACCGGTATGACCTGCTGGCTGCCAAGCATCAAACTTACGTTTAATACCGAGTACTGCGAGCGGTAAGCTACCACCAACAGCTTTAGACATCACCACCACATCCGGTTCGATGCCCGCATGTTCAAAGGCAAACATTTTGCCTGAACGTGCAAAGCCCGCTTGAACTTCATCAAGAATCAACACGATGTTGTGCTTTTCAGTCACTTCACGGATTTTCTTCAACCATTTCACAGGTGCAGTTACCACACCGCCTTCTCCTTGAATCGCTTCAAGAATCACAGCTGCCGGTTTAGTCACACCGCTTTCTACATCTTCAATGAAGTTTTCAAAGAAATACGTTAAAGCATCTACACCCGCTTCACCGCCAAGACCCAATGGGCAACGGTATTCATGCGGATACGGCATGAATTGAACGCCTGGCATCAAACCGTTAACTGCGTTTTTCGCAGACAGGTTACCGGTCATGGCCAATGCACCATGCGTCATACCGTGATAGCCACCAGAGAAGCTGATCACCGAGCTACGACCGGTAAAGGTTTTCGCAAGTTTGATGGCTGCTTCTGTTGCATCTGCACCGGATGGGCCACAGAACTGCAAGCAGTATTCTTCTTGACCACCTGGAAGATAAGAAAGAAGTGCTTCAGTAAAAGCATCTTTTAAAGGCGTAGTTAAATCCAGTGTATGCAATGGCAAGCCGCTTGCAATTGTATCCTGGATACTTTGAATGACTGCAGGATGATTATGGCCCAATGCCAACGTCCCTGCCCCAGCTAAACAATCAAGGTACTCAGTACCTTCAACATCGGTAACCCAGCAACCTTGTGCTTTCGCTATCGCTAACGGTAATTTACGTGGATAACTACGCACATTCGATTCCATCTGACTTTGGCGAGTCAAGTAGTATTCGTTTGTGGAATTGGTGGCAGGGTTTACAGAAGTAACGCTCATATCGAATTACCATCTCTGATATGGGTGAAAGAAATAAGTCTGGTGACGTTTGGTCCTTTGACTCGGCGCTTTATAAAGAGGTTCTAGCTAGCAGTTTGTATTTAAATAACTAGGAGGCGGATGATACCGAATTTTTCAGGAAAATAAACAACTTTCAGTTGCATTTTGTCCTAATCTTTATCGAAAAAAAACATCACACCAACCTATAACCTGAATGATCATCTTACAGTGTGACAGCAGAAAGAAAAGCGGGTTCTTTTATGCTTTTTTGTAGCACAGCTAACATTCAGGCAAAAAAGCTTAAAATCCACCATTAAGCACTTAATTATTAACGATAAACATAAATCAAGTAAGAGTGTAAAATGAAAGAAAATTTAACACTCTTACCACAAATATTTCGTAAAAAGATCACAATTGAGATTTAATATTTTAACAACGGCTTAGATGGCCAATTTTAAGAAAAACAGGACAATTTCATGCGTCTCTTAGCACTTACCAGTTTTATCCTTGCATCTACCTTGGCCACAGGCGCATTTGCAGCTCCGGCTGAATCGCTGAATTACAATGTTGTGAATCTTTCAGCAGAGGCCAGTCGTGAAATCTCAAATGATGAAATGCATGCCGTGCTTTATATTGAAAAATCCAACAAACAGCCAGCTGAATTGGCTACACAAATTAACCAGCTAATGAATCAGGCCATTACCACAGCGCGCAAATATCCAACTGTGAAAATCGAGACGGGCGCACAAAGCACTTACCCTATTTATGACAATGATAACCGCAAATTGAAAGAATGGCGTGGACGTGCCCAGATTCGTCTGGAATCGAAAGATTTTAAAGCGGCGTCTCAACTGATTGCTGAATTACAACAGCACTTCCAGACCCAGTCAATTAACTTCAAAGTTTCAGACGAAAAGCGCAAAAAAGTTGAAAATGAGCTGATGATTGAAGCCTCTAAAAACTTCCAGCAACGCGCACAGGCCCTGACTCAAGCTTGGAACAAACCGAGTTATCAACTGGTAAACTTAAATCTGAATACCAATAACTATTCACCACAACCTGTACCGCGTATGGCCATGATGAAAGCTGCATCGGCGGATATGGCTGTTCCAGAGCAGGAAGTTGCTGCGGGTGAATCGCAAATGACGGTGAGTGCCAATGGTGCGATTCAGTTTAAATAAGATTTCATCATATTATTCGGATTTTTAAGAACCACCCTTTTGGGTGGTTTTCTATCATTTGAATATTCTTTAATAATCAAGGCTACAAATTCATACAAACTCAGGTAGGAATTGAGGTTTGACCGGTTTAGAGTAACGGACATTTGTACCAATCCTCTCTGCTCATGTCTCTTGACCAACTGAATCTTTACCTGTTTCATATCCTAAATGTACCTGAACACGCCTCGATCTGGATGATCCACTATGCCTCCCTGATTGCGCATGATCTGGTTTATCTCTTTCTGCTGATTTTTACTATTGCCTGGTTCCGTGGCAGTTATGAAGTAAAAACTGGCATTATCAGGGCATTTATTTTTACAGCAATTACCTTGTCGATCAGCGAGGTATTGTCTGCGATCCTGAATACCCCACGTCCGTTTGTAATAGATATTGGTCGCACCCTGATCGAACATGCACCTACAGGTTCTTTTCCCAGCAATCATATGAGTATTTTTAGTGGGATTGCCCTATCTTGTTATTTTTCATCACAACGTGATTTGGGAAGAATTCTAATCTGGACAGCTTGGCTAGTAGCTTGGTCACGTGTTTATGTCGGTGTGCATTTTCCGATGGATATGCTGGGTGCATTCCTGATTGCAATAACAGTAAATTTAGCTGGATTACCATTGTGGTGGAAATATCAGGATAAACTCATGCAGTTTATTTTAACTATTCATCAGTCACTGTTTGCGCCATTAATCCGGATGGGCTGGATTAAATAAATCGCATTAAGATGTCATAAAAAATCCCGCTCGAAAGCGGGATTTTTTATGATTGAAATTTAAATCTGAATGACTTAGTAGATCGCCATATGATTGCGGTGAATCATCTCGAGTGAACGCGCTTCACCTAAAACCTGATGCACTTTATCAGAAGCCAGACCACGTACAATATCTGCCGAACGCGAACTAAAGTTAACACGACCGACTGCAATTCGGTGACCTTGTGTATCCACACATTCCACCACATCACCGCGCTCAAAATGTCCTTCAACCGCTTTGACGCCGACAGGCAACAAGCTACGATGATTGTCTTTAATGGCCTTTACCGCACCATCATCAATCACCAAACGACCTGCCGTTTGCAGGTGTGCTGCCAACCATTGCTGATGCGCGGTCATCCGATCTTTGTCAGTCACAAACAAGGTTCCTAACAATTCACCAGACATCAGACGAGATAGCACAGCATCACTATCACCGCTTGCAATTAAGGTCGGACAACCGGACTTTGCCGCCAGTCGTGCAGCACGAACTTTGGTCAGCATGCCGCCGCGACCAAATTTACCACCACCACCGGCCATATCAAACAGGCTCTCATCCATCGCACGTACCGTATGGAACAGTTTGGCATCTGGATTCGAGCGTGGATCTGAGTCAAACATACCTTCCTGATCCGTTAAGATAATCAGAAGATCGGCATGCACCTGACCTGCCACCATGGCAGCCAGCGTGTCGTTATCACCAAAGCGGATTTCATCGGTAGAAACGGTATCATTTTCATTAATCACTGGAATCACGCGCCAGTCAATCAGGTTCTGCAAAGCATCACATGAATTGAGATAGCGGCGACGATCTGCCAGATCATCATGGGTCAACAATACCTGCGCCGTTCGAATCTGGTGTTTCTCCAGTACGCTTGACCAGGTATGAATCAGGCCCATCTGACCAATGGCAGCACAAGCCTGAAGACTGGGTAGATCGGTGGGTCGATTCTCAAGTTTCATTCGCACCATACCTTCAGCCACAGCACCGGAAGACACCAGAATAATCTCGTGTCCTGCATTGTGTAGATCTGCGATTTGTCCCGCCCAGTGCGAGATGGCATCTAAATCTAAACCTTGTCCGTTTGCTGTGAGTAAAGATGATCCGATTTTAACAACGATTCGTTTACAACCCTTGAGCTGACGCTGCCCATCTACCACTTCTATCATCTTGTCCTCAGACTCTTCTCTCAGAGATTAGCGTACGTAGTACACTTCCACATCACTATCATCATCGCCATCTTCATCATCTTCGTCGTCGCCCAGAATACCGGCAAGACGTTGCTGACGACGCATCTCACGATACGCTTCTTTTGCAGCGATGGTTTGTTCACGTGTTTCAGCTTCAAGCTGATCACGGAATGCTTTCATTTCTGCTGCATATTCTTGATCTTCAGCTTCGCGTTCACGCTGCTCTTCGATCTGATCCATCAGGTAGTAAACCACGTCTTTGGTACCTTCAGCGGTTAAGCCAGAAGTTTCAAAAACCGGGCCTTCCCACTGCAATTCTTCAAGAATATGAGTACACCATTCTTCACGTGTTTCTTCAGCCAATTGGTCGACTTTATTCAGCACCAATACGATCGGCAGTTTTGAAAGTGTTGGGGAGAAATTTTCTAACTCTTTCAAAATTGCTTTGGCATTATGCGCCGGATCTGAACCATCAATCGGTTGTACATCAACGATGTGTAACAAGATACGGGTACGTGCCAGATGCTTCAGGAAGCGAATCCCCAGACCTGCACCTTCAGATGCGCCTTCAATCAGACCCGGAATATCGGCCATCACGAATGAACGGTGACTGTCGGCATCGACCACACCCAGGTTTGGCACCATGGTGGTAAATGGATAATCTGCCACTTTTGGTTTTGCCGCCGATACTGCACGAATGAAGGTTGATTTACCCGCATTTGGCATACCCAGCAAGCCCACATCTGCCAGAACTTTAAGCTCCAGACGGATTTCACGGAATTCGCCTTTTTGACCATGCGTACACTTACGTGGTGAACGGTTGGTCGATGATTTAAAGTGCGTATTTCCTAAACCACCGTCACCGCCTGCTGCCACTTTCACGCGTTGACCATCTTCGATCAAATCGCCAATAATGTCGCCAGACTCAACATCTACAATTGTTGTTCCGACTGGAACTTTTAATACGGTGTCTTCACCGCCACGACCAGCACAGTTCGCCCCACGGCCATTTTTTGCTCGTTCTGCACGGAATTTACGTGTATAACGATAATCAACTAGCGTACTGGTGTTGTCGTCAGCCTGTATATAAATACTGCCACCACGACCACCATCACCACCATCTGGACCACCAAATGGCACGAATTTTTCACGGCGAAAACTGGCTACGCCATTGCCACCGTCGCCAGCCTCTACGGTAATGACTGCTTCATCAACAAAGCGCATATTGCCAATCCTCTAAAAACTTTAAAACCCCATATTCTGCCATATTTTAAAGAATTTCTCGACTATATTTATATGCTATTCCATGAAGATCGCTTATTTAATCCTGTCATGTTATTGAACAGCCATTAATTTTTGATAAGTTTCAAAACTAAGCTCTATGCTTTTGTTTTAATATACTTTTTAATGATCACTTGATTGTTTTTAATTATTTCTGCTTTGTCGTGCAACTGCCTATAGTGTAGGCAATGTTAAAAGAGTCGGGCCTATGAGCAATTCAGAAAGGAAATCTGTCAGTCCATTGTCATCACAATTTGTATTATTGATGGCAATGGCATGTGGCTTATGTGCAGGCTCTGCCTATTTTAACCAGCCTCTGATCTATTCAATCGAGAAAAGTCTGGGCATTAGTACCAGTCAGGCCGGTTTTGCCGTGGTGATTGCACAGATTGGTTATGTCCTCGGCTTAATGCTTTTGGTTCCTTTGGGAGACTTTCTGAATAAACGCAAACTGATCGTTAACCTGATGGTCTTTGCAGCCATTTCGCAGATATTGCTTTCATTCAGTACGACTTTATCAATGTTATATCTGTTTACCTTGTGTGCCACCTTTGGCGCAATCTCGGCGCAGATCTTAATTCCTTTTGCATCGACCATTAGCCCACCTGAATCCAGCGCTGCTACAGTGGGTAAGCTGATGAGTGGGTTGGTGATGGGAATTATTCTGTCACGTACCTTTGCCGGCTTTGTTTCCACTTACTGGTCTTGGGAAGGTGTGTATTTATCCAGCGGTGTGATCACCTTGCTCTTTGCAGCACTCATGTGGAAAAAACTACCCGATACTCAAGCTCAGGCAGGCTTAACTATTGGTGACATTTACCGCTCTTTGTTTAGCCTTGCAGGTCAGAATCCACATTTAATCCGGCGTGCCTGTGCGGGTGCCTTGGGTTTTGGAATTTTATCGATGATCTTTACCTCGATGACTTTTGTATTAGGCAATGCACCTTATTATTTCACCGATTTCGAAATTGGGTTATTTGGCTTACTGGGCGTGATCGGGATTTATTCATCAAGCTGGTCAGGCAAAACCGTAGGACAAGGTAGAGAAAATCTGGTCGCCAAGCTATGCATTGTCCTGATGTTCGGCTCTACACTGCCCTTATATTTTGCCCAGCACAATATTGTAATCTATGCGATTGGTGTGCTGATGGCCTACTTTGGTCTGACAGCCTTCCATGTTTTGAATCAGAATCTGGTTTATCGGATTGATCTTAAATCGCGTTCACGTATTAATGCAGTCTATATGACGATTTACTTTAGTGGTGCCGCTTTAGGTTCGCTTGGTGCAGTCTATGCCTGGGAGCAGTTTGAATGGATCGGTTGCGTGATCCTTGGCTTTATTTTCTCGATTGGAATTTTACTGATTGATCGCTTGGATTTTAAGAAAATGCAAAATGCTTGATTCACAAAGGAATAAATCGATCGGTTTATTCCTTTTGTTATTCAGCTATTATGAAATATTATTTTTACTAAATCATTATTAATTTGTTTAAGTATCTGTGTAGCCCCAACTGAATATATAGGCTATTCATTTGAATACTCACACCATTTTTCCAAATCCTCCTCTTCATCAATAGCTTCCATTACTTGCAATAGATCATAATGCACTCTCTCAAATCGTAGAGTTTTTTCCACTAATTCATACTTATTTAACTCTCTAAGAAAATCAAAATATAGAATTAATATTGGATAAATATCCTCAAAATAATTTTCAAGTTCTTTCGTAACCATTGCTGTATCTTTTCGCTTTGGCCATGTTAAGGAATAGTTTTCTAGAACTCTGCAATAATGAATAAATTTTTTATATATCTCATTACTATACTCTGCAATTGTTTCAGCACTTTTTTGCTCTCACCAACTCGTATATGTCATCAACACGGCAATCGGTGCAAATATCCCTGCTGACCAAAGCAAGAGATTGGTCGCTAAAGCAATATCAACATCTAAAAGTTTGAAGATTGCATAAATCGCAATGCATAAAACTAAAATGATTGCATACACTGCCAGTAAAGTAGCCAACAGATTTTCTGACTTTTTCATCTCTTGCTACCCCAAAAGCAATTTAGCTTCTATTTGGCAACACGTTGTTTATTTTCCAAAATTTCCGGTAAACCACGTTCAATCCAGTGAATCATTTGCATCACTTTATCCGCAGCTTGTGAACCGGTAATGGTCAACTGATATTCCACTTTTGGTGGCACAACCGGATAAACCGTTCTGAGCACAAAACCATCTTGTTCCAGCACTTTTAAAGTCTGGGAGAGCATCTTTTCACTCACCCCTTCAATCCGTTGTTTCAGTTCACTAAAACGATGCACACCTTCACTCAGGCAACGCAACACCAAGACCGACCATTTATTGGCAAGATGTTCCAATATTTCACGTGATGGACATTCAGTTGATAAAACCTGCCCTAGTAACGGACTAATTGCATAATTTGTCATAAATCTATCTCGGGATTTTATTACTTACTGATTTTAATATACTTACTCTTTGTAAGCTAACAGATTAATATTTCGTCAGCAAGCTGATTTACATTTCGTGATTGAATCGAATCCACCCGACTTCAATAAAAAATAAGTATAAAAAAAGAGCCTCCATAGAGACTCTTTTTTAAACTACATCAACAAATTATGCATTTGTTTCTGCAGGAACTTTAGGATAGCTTACGCCGCCCATTTGTTCAGCAATACGTAATACCTGGCAGCTATAACCCACTTCGTTATCGTACCAAACATAAGCAGTTAAACGGTTGCCTGAAGTGATTGTTGCTTGCGCGTCAAATACACCTGCAGTGCGTGAACCAATAAAGTCAGAAGAGACCACTTCAGTCGAGTTGGTATAACCGATTTGACCTTGAAGGATCGAACCGATTGAAATCTGACGAATATATTCGTTTACTTCATCACGATCAACGTCTTGACCTAAAGTCAGGTTAAGAATTGCAAGTGATACATTTGGCGTAGGAACACGTACAGAATTACCTGTCAATTTACCTTGAAGTGCTGGCAGCGCTTTAGCAACTGCTTTCGCTGCGCCAGTTTCAGTAATAACCATGTTCAATGTTGCAGCACGGCCACGACGGTCCGCTTTATGGTAGTTATCGATCAAGTTCTGGTCGTTTGTGAACGAGTGAACTGTTTCAACATGACCATTTAACACGGTGTATTTATCATGCAATACTTTCAGTGTTGGAGTAATTGCGTTAGTCGTACAGCTTGCAGCAGAGATGATGCTATCTTCAGCAAGGATGTCCGCCTGGTTCACACCGTAAACCACATTCTTCATGTCACCTTTACCAGGTGCAGTCAAAATAACACGAGCAGCGCCCGGGCATTTCAGGTGTTGAGCAAGACCTTCAGCATCACGCCATTTACCAGTGTTGTCGATTACAAGTGCATTGTTAATACCATATGCTGTGTAATCCACTTCAGAAGGATTAGACGCATAGATCACTTTAATGAAGTTACCGTTTGCAATAATTGCTTCGTTTTCTTCATCTACAGAAATCGTGCCTGCAAATGGGCCATGAATCGAGTCACGACGCAGTAGAGATGCACGTTTTTCCAAATCACCATCAGATGATTTACGAACCACGATTGCTTTCAGGCTAAGACCGCGACCCAGACCTGATTGACCAATCATCAAACGTGCCAGGATACGACCGATACGACCGAAACCATAAAGAACTACGTCTTTATGTTCTACAGCAGCAGCATTACCTTCTAGAGATTTAACAGCGTCTGCAACAAATGCATCGATGTCGCCGCCTTTTTCTTTAAATTCAACAGCAAGTTTACCTAGATCAACTTCAGCAGAACCGATGTTCTCAACTTTCGCCAATGCTTCAAGAATTGGGAATGTATTTACAACCGAAAGTTCAACATCGAGTACGCGAGTACGGCGGTGTGCTTTCAAGATCTGAATCACAGAACGGTTAATTAAAGAGCGACCATAAACTGTAGCTACAATATTTTTTTCACGATATAACTGACCAACAAGGGCAATCATGCGTTCCGCAAGTTCTTCACGGTTTTTCCAGCGACCTTGGTGCTCTGCATGTAGGGCAACGATAGTGTCTTTGCTCACAGATACGTCCTCTAATTAATTGTAAATCTAGGCATAAATTTCAAAACCCCATAATTGTAATGGAATTGGAGGCAACTTTGAATCAAAAGCTCACCGAGACGAGTGGTTTTTAACGTATATTCACTATAAATCTAGGAAATAGTTGCAATTAGCTAAATGATTTTGCATTCAAAAATTTTAAAAACATGCGTTTTCCCGTACGGAGCAGAAATTTGTTAAATGTTGTTTATTCATTCGATCTCTTTTTAATTTTAAGAGTCTAGTCGATCCTGATAGTTTGCCAGATTTTTTTTAAGCGCTAATTGCTGTTTACGCTGCTTAAATAGATGCAGAATTCCTTCAATCACCAGCACCAATACGGCAAGCCAAATTGGAATATAAGTCAGCCACTCGCCAGCTTCGACACGCTCCCCCAAAGCCATCGAGGCAAAGGCCAACAGCACAGGTTCCAGATAACTCAACAATCCAAAGATCACAAAGGGTAAATATCGGCTGGCGAGAATATAGCTACCGAGTCCCAGTGCGCTCAAAAAACCCAATACCAATACTGCCCAGATTAAATGAGAATGATTTAACATGAGCTGCATCGAGTCGCTATAAATAAAACCCAGATAAAATGCAGCGGGCAAAATCAGAAATAGATCCCACCAGAATCCACCAAGATGATCGGTCGCAAATTTACGCCGCATAAAAAAATAAAGTGGATAAGCTAAAGCGACATAAACCGTTTCCCATGCGATTGAACCGATCCGCCAGATTTCATGTCCTACTCCCAACACTGCCAGAGCAACAGCAACCATCTGAAAGGATGATAATTTTTCTTTATAAAGCACACAGCCGACCAGCACCATCACCAGAGGCAGGAGAAAATAACCGAGTGAAACTTCGAGACCACGCCCATTAATGGGACCCCACAAAAACAGCCATAACTGCGTGGTACATAACAAGGAGCTGATCAGCAGCCAGATCAACAAGGCAGGTTGCTGCAAAACCCGCTTAAAGATACTGCTGATATGTTGCAGATCACCCGACCACCACATAAAGGCAGTTAAAAACGGAATCGTGGCCAGCATGCGCCAGGCAAAGGTCTGTTCACTATCTAAAGGCTGCAAGAAAGGCGTAAATACATAGAGCACCCCGAAAACCACCGAGGCCAATACAGATAACGCAATGCCTTTATACATAGTCAAACTCTACTTTCATTCGCCGGCATTATAACGATTAGTACACTAGAAAGCTTGATGCTTCATCTATTTAAAGTGAAATCACTACCCTACTTTGAAATATATTTTTGCTCATAAAAATAAAAAACCATGCCTAAGCATGGTTTCGATTAAGAAGATATTTCTATCTTTGCGTTTGTTTGGTATGAATCACATCACTCAGGTCATAACCCACAGACTGTGCATATTGCAAATATTCGTTTACAACATTTTTATCTAATTGCGGATTACGTGACAGTATCCACATGTATTTACGTTTAGGCTCACCGACCAGAACGGTTTGATAATTCTCATCCAGTTTTAAGACCCAATAATCGCCACGCCCGACCGGAATCCAGCGAATAAAGTCGGGCAGGAAACTGACTTTTAATTTGGTATTTTGCGGTGGATCTTGCACAAATGCCTCACCCAAGGATTGGGTTGGCTGACCATCTTTTTTAGTACAGCGGTTATCGACCACAATATTGCTATTTTCATTCAAGGTATAGGTTGCAGTGACATCACGATCACATTTATTTTGAAAAGACAAAGGCTTGCGCGCCACTTCATACCAAGTCCCCAAATAACGGTCCAGTTCAACTTTTTCAACGGTCGGTAATGGCTCATTTTGCGCATAGGCCATCGTCGCCGCGCCCAAACCAAGAAGAACCGCACTACCCACAGCAATTTTTGCCAGCTTCAATCCATTACCTGAAGAATTTTGAGTTGTCATAAAAATACCTATTATATGTTCACAAAATATTTATTTAAAAATTTTCTGTTCTTACAATAGCCTTATCCAAGCACATGATTTGTTACATTATGTTTGGTTTATGATTGACTTTAGGTCATCGAAATAAAACTTCATGTAAAAAAAATCAATCAAACATCTGGGCTTTTAAGCGCAAAATTTCATCACGCAGACGTGCAGCCTGCTCAAACTGTAACTCTTTAGAGGCTTTCAGCATTTCCTTTTCAAGCTTGTTAATATGCTTCGCAAACATTTTCGGGTCTGCCATGATATGTCGTTCATCTGCACTGATCGCGCGCGCCTGATCAGAAGCTTTCAATTCAATTGAATCATCATCCAATATTTCACCGGTATCGATTTCCTTGATTACCTGACGGACTGCGCTACGCGGAGTAATACCATGCTCTTCATTAAACTGAATCTGCTTGGCACGACGTCGATCTGTCTCATCAATGGCTTTTTGCATTGAGTCAGTTATTCGATCTGCATACAAAATCGCCCTCCCTTTCAGGTTACGCGCAGCACGCCCGATAGTCTGAATGAGAGAACGCTCAGAACGCAGGAAACCTTCTTTATCGGCATCCAGAATCGCAACCAGCGACACTTCCGGCATATCCAGACCTTCACGCAGCAGGTTAATCCCGACCAGCACATCGTGTACGCCAGTACGCAGCTCATGAATGATCTTGACGCGCTCAACAGTATCGATATCCGAGTGTAAATAAGCGACCTTAATCCCGTACTCTTTCAAATAAGAGGTCAGGTCTTCTGCCATGCGCTTGGTCAAGGTAGTGACCAATACCCGCTCATTGATATCTTTGCGCAGATTAATTTCTGAAAGTACATCATCGACTTGCGTCAGTACCGGACGAATTTCAATTTCAGGATCGATCAGACCGGTCGGACGCACCACCTGCTCGACAATCTGCTGCGATTTTTCCAGTTCATAACGTGCTGGCGTTGCGCTGACATAAACGGTGGTCGGGACAATGCGTTCCCATTCTTCAAATTTCATCGGGCGGTTATCTAGCGCGCTTGGCAAACGGAAGCCGTAATTCACCAGATTTTCTTTGCGCGAACGGTCGCCTTTATACATGGCACCAATTTGTGGCACAGTCACATGCGATTCATCAATAATCAGCAAGGCATCATCGGGAATATAATCGAACAAGGTTGGCGGCGCCTCGCCTGAAGGACGTCCAGACAAATGCCGCGAGTAGTTTTCGATGCCATTGGTATAGCCCAACTGCTGCATCATTTCCAGATCATAACGGGTACGCTGTTCAATCCGCTGCGCTTCCAGCAATTTGTCATTTTCACGAAAGAACACCAGTCGTTCTTTGAGTTCTTCCCGAATGGTTTCAATCGCGCGGGATAAATTGTCTTTGGGCGTGACATAGTGACTTTTGGGATAAATCGTTACACGTGGTACTTTGCGCACCATTTTCCCAGTCAAGGGATCAAACCAGCGAATCGAGTCGACTTCATCATCAAACAGTTCAATCCGGATGGCATCCTGATCCGATTCTGCCGGAAAAATATCGATAATTTCGCCACGAATACGATAAGTACCGCGCAGGAATTCCAGTTCATTACGCGAATACTGCATTTCGACCAGACGGCGGATAATATCATCACGACCAATGCGGTCGCCTTCCACCACATGCAGCAACATGCTCATATAGGCATTCGGATCACCCAAACCATAAATTGCAGAAACTGATGCGACAATAATTGCATCACGACGTTCTAATAATGATCGGGTCGCGGAAAGACGCATCTGGTCAATATGGTCATTAATTGCGGCATCTTTCTCGATAAAAGTATCTGAAGATGGCACATAAGCTTCCGGCTGATAATAATCATAATAACTGACAAAATACTCGACGGCGTTATTCGGAAAAAATGCTTTAAATTCGCCATAAAGCTGTGCAGCCAGCGTTTTGTTATGTGCCATGACAATGGTCGGACGCTGGGTCTGTGCAATCACATTGGCCATGGTATAAGTCTTACCCGACCCGGTAACGCCCAGTAAAAGCTGATCATGAAAGCCCTGTTCAATACCCTTGACCAGCTTTTCAATGGCCTGTGGCTGATCACCTGCGGGTTGATAACTGGTTACTAATTCAAAGGGTTGCTTATCAGTCACAGCTACATGTCTCAACTCGAATGCGGATCAGGAATTTTAGCAGATTTCAGACTTGCCGGAGCAGATTCCATAGCCAAAATACCGAAATCCAACAGATGATGACAGTCGAGAAATATGTTGAGAATTCTCATATTTAGTCAGTCTTTCAACATTCAGGCCATCCCTGCTTTTTACTTGACCCCAACCCCGATCAAAGGCAACATGAAGATCAGGATGGCCTCGAATAGACAATTATGACTTACCACTATCACGATGAAAGTATTGTTAAATCCCTTCCGGAAAATACCGTGTTTGTTTTTGGCAGCAATCTGGCGGGGCAGCATGGCGCAGGTGCAGCAAGAACAGCGCTTGAGCATTTTGGTGCAGTCATGGGCGTCGGTCGTGGCTGGTCGGGTCAAAGCTATGCGATTCCTACCATGAACGAGCATTTGCAACAAATGCCGCTGTCACAAATCCAGCACTATATTGATGACTTCAAGATTTACACCAAAAACCATTCTAAAAATAAATATTTTATTACGTCTTTAGGATGCGGGATCGCAGGTTATAAAGTCGAAGAAATTGCACCGATGTTTAAAGGTATTTCACGCAATGTCATTTTCCCGCAATCTTTTCGCCCTTTTGTGGAAAAGCCTCTACCCAAATTAAGCGCAAACTTCTTACATACGATTTTTCGCGATTCAGTCATTTTAAATCCTGCGACTGATGAGCTGATTGAAGAATTGCCATTGACCGAAAATGAAAAAAGTCTGGCGAGGATTATTTTAAATACCCAGATCTATCCGACCGACAGCAATGGGCGGGAACGGGTCTTCGAAATTGAAGATATCCTGCATAATCTAAATACCAAACTGGTCGATTTTCAGAGTCATTCGGAAGGTGCCATGCTGTTTGGGGGTGTAATTTTAGCGCTACTTGAGCTGTATAATATTAATGAAAAAGACTTTATTGATGTCTGGCAAGAACAGCGAGAAATTGCCCCACCAAAACCGGAAAATAAAGCACGTAAAAGCATTCGCTAATAACTTATCTCTCTAAAAGCCAATTTCTGAATTGGCTTTTTTTATGGACATAAGATATGCAAGATCAATAGATCAACTAATTATTTTATTCTGCTTAGCGATGAGCTTTTTGAGATGCTGCATGTATTCGATCAAGATCATGCAAATGAGAAATGAGAAATGAGAAATGAGAAATGAGAAAAATCTGGCCAGGGTTTTATCTGCTCGAGAAATAAGGAAATAGATGAAATATTAATTGCTGAATATCTAAAAATTTACACAAAAAAAGCCATGACTCATCATAGCTTTTTGAGTTCGACCAATTAACGTTTACCCATTGAACGACGCGTACCGCGTGGCGGCATCCAGGTACGGTCAGCATAACGCTGCGGTCTTGGTCTTAAATCTTCCAGAACTTCTTCCGCAGCATTTTGCTCCGCTTGTTTGATCGGGAAAGGTAAATTAACCAGAGGCTTTTTTTTGGGAGGTGTTTGGGTGCTCATATGATTCACTCAATAATATATGCGCCTATTGTACAAAAAAACTCAAGCAACTGGGTAGCAGGATCTTGGATAAATTCTGTTAGTGCTATTTGGAGCTCAAGCACGGAAAGCAAAAAATCAATTCATTCCTAAACGACTTGCTGCAAAAATCGGCCTCATTCAGGAACAAAAACCTATATTGAGGACTTAAAAAATCAAAATTTTGCTGAGATAAAAACCAGATTTTTCTCTACTTAAACTAACTGTCTACATTTTAAAAGACTTATTTTACAGATGTTTCTTTGTTAACAGCTCAAACCTTGAATACAAAAAACACACAAAAGCTACCAATCTTAACCGATGGTTAACCTTTGATCTATTGTTCTATAACTGAATTTTTTAATGAAGTTCACATAATTAGTGAACTAGAAAAACGAATAAATACACTGGACATGGAGTTCCAAATCAATGAAAACAATGCTGGCATGTATGGCAGGCCTTGTCACTTTACCTATGGTCGCCCACGCAGATTCGCCTTATTTTAGTCTACAGGATGGAGATGGCTTTAAACGCTTTTCTGTGTCTGTGGGTGCACTACATGTGATGCCACAAGGTAAGGCCCAAGCTTTTGCAGTCAATACTGCGGTCAAAAATGGTGAAGTAAGTGATGTCGGGGCAGTCAAGTCAAGTACTGTACGCGACAATATTCGTGAAGGTTATAAAATCCCGCCTTTACTCGATTTAGCTTTAAACCTACCCGAAATCTCGGCTCCCCTCAGTGGGCAAGCCACCATTCAAGGTTTAGAACAATGGAATAATCCAGGGACTGGTCTGGAAGCCGATGATGTCACGACTTTAGGCATCATGACCAATTACTATTTTACTGATCATATTTCCTTTGAAGTGAAAGCTGGTATTCCACCCAAAGTGGATTTACAAGGCAGTGGTAAAATCTATGCCCCATTTTCGGCCATCGCAACCCCCCTGGGGGGTGCCTTAGGCAACCTTGAATTGGCCAATGATCTTCTGATTACAGACTTGGAAGCCTATGGCCCTGCTGCCTCGGCCCGTGCCTGGACACCTGCCGTTGAATTCCAGTATCACTTTGGTAAAACCGGAGTGAATAAATTTCGTCCTTATGTCGGCTTAGGTGTGATGTATGCCTATTTTAATGAACTGGAAATCAACTCGCGTACCGAGCAGGACCTGATTGCTGCTGGACATATGATTGCCAATATTAAACAAGGCAATGCTGGTGCTTCCCTTGAAGGTAAGCTAAGTGAAGCCGATCCTAAAGTAAAACTTGAAGCCTCAGATGTCTTTGCCCCTGTCGCTACGGTTGGCTTCAGTTATGACTTTAATGATACCTGGTTTGCGGTCGGCTCAGTCTCCTACGCACATCTGAAAAATGATACAACCATTACCGTCACTGATAGTACGTTGGGCGAACTGATTCGTTCCAAGGCAGATATTGAGATTAATCCGATTCTGGCCTATGCAGGTATTGGCATGCGTTTCTAAGTTCAATATCAGGTTTCAGAAAAACGGCTTCGGCCGTTTTTTTAGGCTTAAAATATTGATAAAAAAAATTTATCTTTCGATCAATTTTTATTTTATCGCCTCCTTTACCTGAATCGAATACTATAAGCGCTGACTTTATCTGCCTGCCTGCCCTATGTCCGATACTCCATTTTCCAAAGCGCTTATTTTTATGCTGATTGGCTCCGCTATCATTCTGGCATTGTCATTGGGCGTACGTCATGCATTTGGTCTTTATCTGGTGCCGATGAGTGATGAATTTGGTTGGGGACATAATGTTTTTAGCTTGGCGATTGCCATGCAAAACCTGATCTGGGGAGCAGTACAACCCATTACTGGAGCCTTCGCAGATAAATATGGCAGCAAGATTGTCGTTGCCGTAGGTGGGGCACTCTATGCCGTGGGCTTGCTACTCATGGCGATCAGTTCTACTGGACTGCTGTTAAATCTGAGTGTGGGCCTGATTTTAGGTCTGGCCCTGTCTGCAACATCTTTCCCGGTTTTACTGTCTGCTGTAGGACGTGCTGCACCACCAGAAAAACGCAGTCTGGCGATGGGTATTGCCAGTGCTGCCGGATCTTTTGGCCAGTTTATCATGCTGCCTTCGACCCTGTTGCTGTTACAGAATGTCGGTTGGTCAGGAGCATTGGTGGTCAGTGCGATTTTGATTGCCCTGATTGTACCACTGGCCTGGATGCTGAAAGCACCAATGTATATTCATCCAAATGCAGCATCTACACCCAATAAAGTGTCCCTCAGTTTTAAACAGATTCTGCTGGTAGTGAAAAATCATAAACCCTTCTGGTTTCTGTCTATGGGCTTTTTTGTCTGCGGTTTCCAGGTGGTATTTATTGGCATTCACCTGCCGGGTTATCTGATTGATCACGGTTTTAATGCCACCACAGGGACTATTTTTCTGGCATTGGTGGGTCTATTTAATGTGGTCGGCACCTATACTGCAGGCTGGCTCGGGGGTAAATATTCCAAACCGCATTTGTTGATGGGTCTCTATGGCTTACGCGGGATCGCAATTACTGCCTTTCTCATGCTGCCACTGAGCACATGGACAGTCTATGCCTTTGGTGTCATTATGGGATTACTCTGGCTATCGACCGTTCCGCTCACCAACGGCATTGTGGCGAATATGTTCGGGGTGAAATACCTGACCATGCTCAGCGGTATCGTGTTTTTTACCCATCAGGTCGGCTCGTTTTTCGGTGGTTATCTTGGTGGAGTCAATCATGACTTGAGTGGTAATTATAATGCTGTCTGGATGCTGTCGATTGCCTTAAGCATTTTTGGCGTATTGGTACATTTCTGGGTCAATGAGGAGCAAATTGTGCATGACTGATTCTATGCTCATACTCAAAATCTCGATTGCTGTGGCGCTCTTGCTTTTATTTGCTCTGTCGGTGGCATTATGGATCCAGACACCGCAGCTGTTTGAATACTTTAATCAGGCCTTTTGTGCGCATTAAACTGCTGAAATTTACTCAGCTAAATAAACACAATTCACAGCACAATACCTTAAATGATTCATAATCAATAGAATAATAAAAACACAAGGTTATTTATAAACTTTCGATCATTACTTTTTTAATTTTGTTTCAATCGGCAATTTTCTTAGATGCTCATGAACAAGAAAATTCCGAGACTTTACATTCCAGTCGTCCTTTTCCAGTCGATCAGCACCATTTACTCAAACGGATCAGTCTTGCCGGTAGTCGCCTGTATTAATGAGAAACATCATAATAAAAAAAGGACGATCCAGCCTTCCAGAATAATTAGATCAGCGAGGTATACACTTTCAGCATTGAGGAACTAACCACCTCAATGGTGTTTTATTTTTGGGATATTGCCAGTTCTGCTCGAGTGAATTTTATTTTTCAAGCTTGATGAATATAAGATTCTTTCGTATATCCTTTTACATAACCAAGTTATTCTTTACTTTTTCTCACCTAATTAACCTAGTGTGTTTTCCTTTTTCTGCTTAGCGTATTCAGTCATAAATATGTTTATCGCCTTAAGGAGAAAAAGATGAATACCCGTCATTTGTCAGATTGTGTTCAAACCTGTATGAGCTGCTCCCTCACCTGTATTGCTTGTGCAGCTGCCTGCTTAAAAGAAGAACATGTAGAAATAATGCGTGAATGCATCCAGCGTTGTCTGGATTGTGCCGATATTTGTCAGCTCTGCGCGCGTATGGAGCAGAAGCAATCGCCTTTTATGCAGGAAATCTGCGAGCTGTGTGCCAAGGCTTGTGATTATTGCGCAGAGGAATGCAGTCAGCACCAACATGAACATTGTCAGCAATGTGCAGAAGCCTGTCGCCGTTGTGCAGAAGAATGCCGAAAAATGGCTGCTTAAAAACCAAGTTAATCAACTTTATCTTCATCCGAATTGAATTGGTCAATGCTTTATCTTCTAGCTGATTTAAAGCATTTAAAACAAAAAACCCGCAAGCCTTCACTTACGGGTTTTTTAAATCCAAGGCAAACATCTCGCTTAGAATAAACGATTCATACCATTGAGTGTCGCTACACGGTAGGCTTCCGCCATGGTCGGATAGTTAAACGTGGTTTCCACAAAATACTTGATCGTATTGTTTGGACTGTTCATCACCGCCTGACCAATGTGGATAATTTCAGATGCATTATTACCGAAGCAATGTACACCCAAAACTTCCAGCGTTTCACGATGGAACAAAATCTTTAATTCGCCCATAGTGTCACCGGTAATTTGCGCACGCGCCAAATGACGGAACGAGGCCTGACCGACTTCATACGGAATTTTTTCTTCAGTCAACTGCTGTTCAGTTTTACCAATCGAAGAAATCTCGGGAATGGTATAGATTCCGGTTGGAATATCAGTGACGGGGGCAACATCTGGCTCACCGCTCATATTGGCACCCGCGCAACGACCTTGGTCATAAGCAGCAGATGCAAGCGACGGCCAACCGATTACATCACCGGCAGCATAGATATTTTCAACTTCAGTCTGATATTGATCATTTACCGTCAACTGACCACGGCTGTTTGGTTTCAGGCCGACATTTTCCAGCCCCAAACCATCGGTATTGCCTGAACGGCCGTTACACCACAAAATTGCATCGGCTTTAATTTTTTTGCCGCTTTGCGTGTGCATCACCACGTGATCATCAAATGTTTCCAGGAAGTCGATCTGTTCATTGTGACGAATCAGCACACCTTGCTCACGCAAGTGATAAGACAGCGCATCGGAAATTTCATCATCCAGATAGCTTAACAGTTTGTGCTGGGTATTGATCAAATCAACTTTATGCCCAAGACCAATGAAAATCGATGCATATTCACAGCCAATTACACCTGCGCCATAAATAATGATTTTCTGGATAGAAAAGTCCAGATCCAGAATTTTATCTGAATCAAATACACGTGGATGATTAAAATCAAGAATTTCTGGGCGATACGGACGCGAACCGCTAGCAATGACCAGTTGCTTAAACATCAAGGTTTCTTTAATGCCATCTGGACTAAATACAAAAATAGTATTTTGATCCTGAACATAGGCTCGACCATGATAGATATCGATCTTGTTACGGTCATAGAACCGTGAATGTGTATCTACTTGTTGTTGAATCACTTTATGCGCATGACGCAATACTTGCTTCATGGTGAACTGTTTCCAGTCCCCAACTTTCTGAAACAGTGGATCACGTTGATAACGGATAATACTGGATACCGTTTGACGCAATGCTTTACTTGGAATGGTACCCACATGGGTACAATTACCACCTAGCTGTTCACGCATCTCAACGATTGCAACACGCTTACCAGATTTGGCAAGTTTCATTGCCGCGCCTTCGCCCGCAGGGCCCGAACCTAGAACTACCGCATCATATTTAACGAAAGTCCCACTAACGACCTCTTTTTTACGTGGCATTCAACGCTCCTCAAAATTAAAAAATTCACTTTAATCTACCTGCTTATTATGACGTAAATCCTGTTGATTTTGTGTATTTAACTCACATATATTGGTTGATGAGAACATTTTTTAAATGAATACCCCTTTTTGCCCTATTTATAGCTAAGTTCGTTATAATAAACGCGCTAGCTTTGATCATCTCCCCCTTCAAAAACAGTGGAAAAGTTGAATATGTCTGAAAACCGTAAACCTGAACAGGGTGTCAAACTTCGTGGCGCAGAGAAAGTCGCTCGTATTCCTGTAAAAGTGATCCCTACGGTTGAAACACCACGTAAGCCGGACTGGATTCGCGTAAAGATGGCAGCGCCGGAAGAAGTACAACGGATTAAAACAACGCTTCGCGAGCAAAAACTACATACTGTCTGTGAAGAAGCAGCCTGTCCAAACCTGCCTGAATGTTTTAGTGGCGGTACCGCAACCTTTATGATTATGGGTGATATCTGTACCCGTCGCTGTCCATTTTGCGATGTAGCACATGGTCGACCAAATGCATTGGATGCAGATGAACCGCGCCACATGGCCGAAACCATTGCTAATCTTGGGTTGAAATATGCCGTGATTACCTCTGTAGACCGTGATGACTTACTCGATGGTGGTGCGCAGCATTTTGTCGATTGTATTAAAGAAGCACGTGCTTTAAGTCCAAAAACTTTGCTTGAAATTCTGGTACCGGACTTCCGTGGCCGTATGGATATTGCACTGCGCATCATGACCGAATGTCCACCCGATGTGTTTAATCATAATATTGAAACAGTGCCGCGTTTATATAAAGCGATGCGTCCAGGTTCTGATTATCAGCACTCTTTAAACCTGTTAAAAATGTTTAAAGAATATTGCCCGAATATTCCAACCAAATGTGGCCTGATGGTCGGTATTGGTGAGACTGAAGAAGAAGTGCTTGCCTTACTTGACGATTTACATGCACACGGCGTGGACTATGTGACGATTGGTCAGTATCTACAGCCTTCTAAAGAACATGCAGCGATTGATCGCTTTGTGACCCCTGAAGAATTCGAACGTTATACCGAACATGGCCAAAAACTGGGCTTCCGCAATATCTGGGCAGCACCCATGGTTCGTTCAAGCTACTTTGCCGATCGTCAATACTACGGCGAACCGGTTCCAGCAGTGCGTCGTAAAACTGACCCTGCCAAGAAAATTGCTGTTCAGGCCATTGAAGCTTAGTCCTGTTTAAACCAATGAAATAAAAGCCCTCTCAAGTAGAGTAATGCCAGTCAGTTAAGCAATTGACTGGCATTTTATTTTTTAAATTCAGTATTATATTTGATAGATAGCAAAGTTATCCGCAACTGTTTGAAGCATGAGGTATATTGCACGGCAATATTAAAAAAATGATGGTTTCCATGACAAATTTACTAGTGGATGGTGGCTGACGAGTTTTGCGGTGAGGGATCACAAGATGCCTTCCTTGCGAAGTTTCGCTTCTCATTTGGGCGAAACCAAAGTAACAAATGATTTACAAATATTTGATTTAAAAAGTTAAGACTCCATCTTGAACGACCTTGAACGACTAAGCAGTTAAAGAGTCTATTTCTAAATTCTTTAACTGATCAGCTTTACTCTCCAGTAGAGGGCTTTTTAATATCCATATTAAAATTTTACTGAGCGTTAAACCCCATTTTTTATTTTAGATAAAGATTAAGTCATTACTTATCTTCACATTTCTTTGCGCGTTCTCACTTGAAGATTGATCATTTTTCCAACAACCTCAAAATAGATGCAAGACTTAAACATATCGTTGCCATACTTAAAAAGATCATTCTCACAAATCCAATGCTAAACCTGTCTGATTCTCGAACGACTAAAAATGAATGAACGGTGGTGAAATATCCGAGAAATCCAGACAAAGCCAGTGTTGTATAAATCTGGAGAAATATAACAATGTCATTTATTTTCGCTGTGCTACTGCTATTACTGAGTTTATGGGCAGTTTTCTATTTTCAGCTCTCGCGTAGTGCAGGTGCAATCGTGCTGATGGTCGTGTCAGTGGTCTGTGCCTTTCTTAGTCCGTGGTCACTGATTCTTGGTATCCCGCTCATCCTGATCAGCCTCGTGGTGATAATCGACCCTTTGCGCATGTCGTTTATTTCCAGACCGGCCTATAAAGCACTGGCCAATGCCATGCCGAGCATCAGTCCGACAGAGCGTGAAGCACTCGACTCTGGAACCAGCTGGTGGGAAAAAGAACTGTTTATGGGTGCACCGAACTGGGAAACCTTTAATAGCTATCCTTATCCAAAACTCTCGCTAGAAGAACAGGCCTTTCTGGACAATGAAGTTGAAACCTTGTGCAGCATGCTGGATGAATGGGAAATTCACGAGCAGAAAGCGCTGCCTGATCATGTCTGGCAATATATTAAGGAGCATGGTTTTTTGGGCCTGATTATTCCCAAAGAATATGGTGGTCGCGCATTTAGTTCTTTTGCTCAAAGCCGGGTGATGAGCAAGATTTCCTCTCGCTCCCTCACCACGGCCGTGAGTTGCATGGTACCGAACTCTCTCGGCCCGGGTGAACTATTGCTGCATTATGGTACTGAGGAACAGAAAAACCGTTACCTGCCGGGCCTGGCGCGAGGTGAAGAAATTCCCTGTTTCGGCCTGACCAGTCCTGAAGCCGGCTCTGATGCAGGCGCTATTCCCGATACTGGCGTGGTCTGCTATGGCCAGTTTGAAGGTCAGGAAGTCCTAGGCTTGCGAATGAATTTTTCCAAACGCTGGATTACGCTGGCACCCATTGCAACCGTGGTAGGTCTGGCCTTTAAAATGTATGACCCGGATCATCTTTTGGGCGAACAGACTGAATATGGCATTACCTGTGCCCTGCTACCTGCCAGTCATGAAGGGGTCCAAGTAGGTCCTCGTCATAATCCCGGCCCACCATTCATGAATGGTACAGTTGAAGGTAAAGATGTATTTATTCCTCTGGACTGGATTATTGGTGGCGTAAAAAATGCCGGTAAGGGCTGGCGCATGCTGATGGAATGTCTGGCTGTGGGTCGTGGCATTTCCCTACCGGCACTGTCTACTTCTGCGGCAGAAATGACTTATTTAAATGTCGGGGCTTTTTCCCGAATCCGTCAACAATTTAAAATTTCAGTCGGCAAGTTTGAAGGTGTTCAGGAAGCCAATAGTGAAATTGCCAGTGATACCTATATGCTGGAAGCTTTCCGTTATCTGGTGACTTGTGGCCTTAATCAGGGCGGCAAGCCTGCTGTAATGACAGCGATTGCCAAATACTATGCCACAGAGGGAATGCGTAAGGTGGTGAATCACGGGATGGATGTGGTCGGTGGCCGCGCCATTCAGATGGGGCCACGTAATTTTCTGGCACCTTATTATCAGGCGATTCCAGTCTCCATTACCGTTGAAGGTGCAAATATTCTCAGTCGTTCCCTGATGATTTTCGGTCAGGGTTCAATGCGCTGTCATCCTTATCTCTATGAAGAATTACAACTCTTACAGGCTGAAGACCCGGCAGCAGCACTCAACCCTTTTGATCATTTGCTGTTTAAACATCTGGGTTATACCTTTAACCGTACCGCCCGTTCCTTTGCCTACGCATTTACGGGTGGTTCAAGTACAGCACCTCAAAGTGCAGTTGAGTTTACCCGACCTTATTACAAGGTCATTAACCGGCTGAGCGCCAACTTTGCCTTAACCGCAGACATGTGTCTGGGTTTGCTGGCAGGCGATATCAAACGCAAAGAAATGCTGTCCGGACGTCTCGCCGATATTCATGCTCACCTGTTTATTGCCTCCTCTATTCTGAAGTATTTTGAGCATAGCAAAAAGACTGAAGCTGAACGTTTGCATGCACAGCTTGCAATAGAAAAGTCACTCTATACAGCGCAGGAAGCATTTTATGATCTGTTTGCTAACTTCCCGGCCGGTGCAGCAGCAGGCATGGTCAAGCTGTTATGTTTCCCATTTGGCCGTCCCGTACACAAACCCTCAGACCAGCTTAAACAGCAGGTTGCAAATAGCATGATGGAAGATAACGCATTCCGTCAGGTATTGAAAAAGCATGTCTATTACAATACCCATGAAACTGATGTCACTGGACGCATGGAATCGACTTTCGCTTTGCTACTGGATATTGAACAGCTTTGGGATCGCTTTAAAAAAGCTGAAAACAAAGGTCAGTTTAAAGGTTTAAGCTTTGCCGAGCATGTGACAGATGCACAGCAACATGGCTTTATTAATGATAGAGAAGCAGAAAAACTGCTTCTCTATAATGCACGTCGTTATGACAGCATGCTCACAGATGTCTTTGATCTGCATTTACAGGAAGTATTGGAGTTGGAGAACCCCCATATTCGTAAAGCAGATGCGACAGGAACCGATACTTCTGTTCAAACCGATCCTTTACACTCAACTTCGCCTTAAATCAAACTTTGACCAAAGGTGTCATAAATTCCAAAGTGGGATCGTAGTTGAATATTTCACTTTAGAACCTTTCCAAGTGGCTTTTTAGCCACTTTTTTACGACTATGGCACGATGGTATTTCGCATAAAAAGCACTAAGCTAGAGCTATAAGAAAATTGAGGGTAAACCATGTCACAACAAGATTATGAAAATGGCCTGAAAGTGCGTACTGATGTCATGGGCGAAAGCTTTGTCAAACGTGCACAGGAAAATACCGTGCCTTTTACCCAGCCTCTACAAGACTGGATTAATGAACATGCCTGGGGTTCAACCTGGCAACGTGAAGGTGTATTGCCACGTAAATATCGTTCTTTAATTACCATTGCTTTCCTTACGGCTCAAAAAAGCCCCACTGAACTAAAAGGCCATGTTCGGGGCGCTCTTAACAACGGTGCGACGGTTGAGGAAATTCAGGAAGTGTTACTCCATAGCCTGCCATATTGCGGTGCACCAGCAACTCAGGAAGCATTTCGGGCGGCACTTGAAGTGATCCAGGAATATCAGGTGAATCAGGAATAATTTGGTTGCAGATGAAATTGAGCCGTTTTAGAAATAAGCTCAAAATTTAATTTTGCAGATGATTCATAAGTTACTTAGGCTAAATAAGGCTCAGCTGATTTTAGTTGCTTACCCTGATCTCAGCCTATCCGTCAAATGAATATGTACCGAGAAATTGTAGATTCTCGGTACATTACACTAATGATTCTAAAATAAAACTGATAGATTTTTTAGAGTTGAGCACCTACTTATAAAAACTCGCGTCTTTGATCACATACAACCCGATCACTCATAAGATCAAGATCAGACAGATCCAGTAAAATAGTGGCTCAAAATAAGCCTTAGTTCAATGAAGATTCACACTAGAGCCAGTACACATTAAAGCTATAATAAAACTCCAGCACTTCAAAACGTACGTTATAGCCCAGTTCAGTCAACTCGGCTGATAAAGCCCGAATATCTTCCAAAGGCAAATGTTTGGGAAATACAGTAATGACTGCGGTATTGCCCTGTTTCGCATTTTCTTCAATTAGCTTGGCTAGACGCGGCTTATAGACCTCAATATTTAAATTAGCCACATCTGATAAAACCTTGGCCTGATCCGCCGTCATAAAAGTCATTTTTTATTTTCTCTTTTGATGTAATTTCATCAAGTTAAATGATTTAAACCAAAAGCCGTATTTCATTTTTGTATCAGGTAACTAAAAAATAACAGGCAAAAAAAATCCCTCTGCAGAGGGATTTTTTAAATAGAAACTTACTGACCGGGCAGTGGAATATATTGGGAAGAACTGTTTTGTGCTTTACGCTCAGTCACTACTACATCCAGCATCATGGTTTTTCCGGCACGCTCTACTTCAATCTGAATGGTACTATTCGGCTTTTGCAGGGCAACAAAATTAATCAAATGCGAAGCCGAACTGATCTCTTCCTCATTCACTTTCATAATTTTGTCGCCACGCTGGATGCCCGCTTTCGCTGCCGGTCCATCTGCCAGCACTTCTGCGACGGTCACCCCTTTCTCTTTAGGTTGCAGTACATCATCACGTTCTGTCGGTAATAAACTGATTCCTAACCAGCCACGAACGACACGGCCATCTTTCAGAATAGCATTCATCACCTGCTGACAGATTTTGGCTGGAATGGCGAAACCAATCCCCAGTGAACCACCAGTTTGCGAGAAAATTGCCGTATTCACCCCAATCAAGTTGCCGGCGACATCGATCAAGGCTCCGCCTGAATTTCCCGGGTTAATTGCAGCATCGGTTTGCACAAAGTCTTCATAGGTATTAATGCCCAGATCTGAACGCCCTGTTGCTGAAATAATCCCTTGCGTTACGGTTTGACCCACACCAAATGGGTTACCAATGGCCAAAACGACGTCACCGACTTCATTGCCACTCAATTTAAAAGGCAACACGGGTAATTGATCCAGTTCAATTTTAATCACTGCCAGATCGGTATCTGGATCCATTCCCACAACTTTTGCTTCAGCACGTCGTCCATCCTGCAATGCCACCACAATCTGGTCTGCCTGTGCAATCACATGATTATTGGTCAGGATATAACCATCAGGACGTACAATCACCCCGGAACCTAAACTGTTCTCATTCGGACTTTGTCCATACTGGTCAGGCAACTGATCGCCAAAAAACTCACGAAAGACCGGATCGGTCAACAAAGGATGAGCCTGCTGTTTGACTTTTTGAGTGGTAAAGATATTGACTACAGCCGGCGCTGCTACTCTCACCGCAGCACTATAGGAGACCACGCCTCCTGAGCGCGACGTATCAATCAACGGCTCTACTTTTTCAGCAGGCATCTTGACACCATCTGGTGCAACCGGTGCTTTTGGTTTTTGTAGTTGTTGCCACCCCAAAAAACCGATAATGACCAAAATCAGTAACACCCAGGGTAACCATGTAAAGGTGCGGCGCACGTTGTTATCCTCTAAAATATTTTAATTCGTTGATGACTAAGTAATTTGTGTTCTATTGTAATGCGAAATACATAACTAAACACAAAAAATTCCACAGAGTTTTGTGCAGCTTTAGTTACAATTAAATATAAAGATAAATATTGGCAAGTTTTTAAACGAACAGGAATTTTATGGCGAATTTAAATGATATTATTCAGTGGTGTGAACAGACTTTGGCAGCACGTGAATTTAAGGACTATGCACCGAATGGCTTGCAGATCGAAGGTAAATCCGAGGTCAATAAAATCCTGTGTGCCGTGAGTGCTTCGCAAAGTGCGATCGAAGCGGCAATTGAGCAAGGCGCAGATTTACTGCTGGTTCATCATGGCTATTTCTGGAAAGGTGAAGCCTATCCGATCACTGGTATGCGCGGTAAACGAATTAAAGCCTTAATTCAAAATGATATCTCTCTGGTTGGCTATCATCTGCCTTTAGACAGTCATCCAACTTTAGGCAATAATGCGGCGATTGCAGATTTATTAGAACTGGAAAATATCGAACAGTTGGATCCGAGTGAACGCCATCCGATTGGCAATATTGGCTATTTAAAACAACCGATGCGTCCTGAATATTTTAAAAACCATGTTTCAGAAAAACTTGGCTTTGATGCAATTCATCTTCCTGCGGACAAAACTCAAATCCATAAAGTCGGTTTCTGTACCGGTGGTGCGCAGGATTATATTCATAAAGCAGCGCTACAAGAGTGTGATGCTTATATTTCTGGTGAAGTGAGCGAACGCACCTTCTATGAAGCCCAGGAACTGAATGTACATTATTATGCCTGTGGCCATCATGCCACTGAAAAATATGGTGTACAGCGCCTGGCCAAAGCGATTTCAGAACAGTTTAATATTGAGTATGCTTATTACGAATTAGACAATCCGATTTAATTCTCGCTGACAGCATTTTCCACGAGCTTTATTTATATATTTTCAGGATTTATTGTGTATTGTTATTTATACGTAATGCCCATTTGGTCCGATTATCTATTACAATAAAGCCACTTATTGTTAAAACCCAGCTAAATGCAAGGAATTGAGAACATGACAACCATTACTTTACCAGCATTACCTTATGGCTACGAAGATCTTGCTCCACACATCAGCAAAGAAACTTTAGAATACCATCACGACAAACACCACAATACTTATGTGGTTAACCTGAACAACCTGATCGCTGGTACTGAGCTTGAAGGCAAAACTCTAGAAGAAATCATTACAGCAACTGCTGGTGATGCGTCTAAAGCAGGTATTTTCAATAACGCTGCTCAAGTTTGGAACCACACGTTCTACTGGAACTGTATGGCTAAAAACGGTGGCGGTAAAGCAACGGGTACTTTGGCTGCAAAAATTGATGAAGCTTTCGGTTCTTACGAAAAATTTGCTGAAGAATTTGCTGCTGCTGCAACCACTCAGTTCGGTTCAGGTTGGGCTTGGTTAGTGGCTGACCAAGTAAACGGTCAACTGTCAATCATGAAAACTTCAAATGCTGATACGCCAATGGCGCACGGTAAAGTTGCAGTATTGACGATTGACGTTTGGGAACATGCTTATTACATCGACTTCCGTAATGCACGTCCTAAATACATCTCTACTTTCCTGGAAAGCCTAGTAAACTGGGATTATGCAAATGCGAAATATGCAGGTCAGCCTGCAGGTGTTGAGAAATAATTCTTTATTTCTTTGCTAAAAAATCACCCATTTCGGGTGATTTTTTTATTTTTAAGCCCCAAATGAATATTTATAAAGCAAACAATTCATTTCTTTACATTAATTGATTGACGACCTTGGGTTTCCTGCCTAAAATGCCGATCAGATTCTCCAATAGCTCAGTCGGTAGAGCGACGGACTGTTAATCCGCAGGTCCCTGGTTCGAGCCCAGGTTGGAGAGCCATCTATTCTTCCATAGCTCAGTCGGTAGAGCGACGGACTGTTAATCCGCAGGTCCCTGGTTCGAACCCAGGTGGAAGAGCCAAGATTCTAAAAAACCCACTCATTGCGAAGTGGGTTTTTTTATATCTGCTTTTTTTAAATTGAGATCGGTAGTGATATCTGTATGTACAATCAGCTACCTTATATTCTCTGATCCAGATCACTTACAAAAATTAAGGCTGATAACAATCTGACTGCTCAGACTGTTTACATAAACATAACAGTTTGAACTCCAAGCCTTTTCGACTATTTTTAAAACACTTGATTCAATTTCTTCGGCTTTTTTCTAAAAGTGCCTTGACCCCTTTTCAAATCTCTCTATAATCGCTGTCAGATTCTCCAATAGCTCAGTCGGTAGAGCGACGGACTGTTAATCCGCAGGTCCCTGGTTCGAGCCCAGGTTGGAGAGCCAATCTATTCTCCCATAGCTCAGTCGGTAGAGCGACGGACTGTTAATCCGCAGGTCCCTGGTTCGAGCCCAGGTGGGAGAGCCAAGATTCTGAAAAAACCCACTCATTGCGAAGTGGGTTTTTTTTATTCTTCCCTATTTGTGATCTGTGTTTAATTTGAGTCAGTTTATATTTTTTGTGATTGGCTGCCTGGCAACTTTTGCGTTAGTTTGCCTGCTCTTCCCGCATCTGTTCACCCGTCAAAAAAAATTCTATCCGAAGCGTGTGATTACTGCTTTTGAAAGCAGGATGTTTACACGCCTAAAAGAAGCCTTTCCTCATCATCATATTCTGGCTCAGGTTGCCTTTAGCGCCTTGATTACGCATGACCAGATGAACATGCGTAATCAGTTCAATCGTAAAGTTACAGATTTTGTGGTGCTTGATCGTGACTATAATGTACTGGCCATTATTGAACTGGATGATCCCAGCCACATTGGCAAAGAGCAGGAAGATGCTGAACGGGATGCTATGCTGATTGCAGCAGGCTATACCGTGATTCGATACACTCAGATTCCAAGCATCAGACAACTGCAAAGAGATTTGAGATAATTTAAGGTAAGGTTACTGCGCTTTCGGATGCAGCTTGGGTTGAATTTGTATCTTGCTCTGCTTTGAGCTTTTCCGCAGCTTCTCGCGCTTCGATGCGCGCAATCATTTCTGCCTGCTGCTGTTTATATTTTTCCTGATTTTTAGCATCACTATTTACCGCAAGAAAAGCCATACTCACCAAAAATATCGGTATACATAATACCAGCGCACCTAAAATTACCAGCTTTTTAACACTGCGGGGCTGCGGCTGCTCAGACATAACAAACCTACTTTAATTTCGTCATTTAATTGCACTGCTCAATATAACAAAATAAAGTCATAGCTCAAGGCCGAAAAACATTTAAATCCACGCCGACCTCAAGCCAACATGGATTTATTATTCTTGTTTTAATTAAGACACTGGGGTATTCATGACCGCTTCTACCGTATTGAGTAATGCTGGAATATTTTCAGTGACCACTGTGGCATGCGTTGCATTCAGTATTGGAATTAACTCCACATCAGTTCCATCTGCCAGCATATCTTTATATAACATCTCGGTAATAGTATAAGGTACAGTGGTATCTGCTGTGCCTTGAAAAATATAAACTGGGCGATCAAGTCTAGTTTGTGCAGGCTGATTATCGATCAGATAATCCATAATATCAAGATCACTCAGAAAGTTTCTCTGCAACGCTTGGTATTGCGAGAAATTCACACCACTTTGTAATGTCGTTTGAATATCTGCACCAAAACGTTGTGCAAGCTCAGGGGAACATAAACTTTCAGCCTGCCTGGCCAGATCAACCTTGGCATTGACAAAGGCCTGATTGTAATTAAAGCTGGTTTTTTCTGCCTTAATTCCTGAACTGACGATGGCTGCATACGTATACAAAGTCGCAGCAATTGGAACTGCTTGTGCCACATTCCCTGACTCAGCCAGATCTTGAGCAAATAAAAGCCCCTCTTCTAAGGTATCGTTAAGATAGGAAGCCGGGGCAATCGCCACTGCTCCACGATAGGTATTATTTGGTAAAGCCTTATAAAATTCTGCAGCAGCCAAGGCAGCATGACCACCCTGAGACCAACCAATCACTCCCCAATCTTTAGCCAGCAGTCCACCATACTGTTTTTGAGCTTCACTAATCGCTGACAATATTGACTTGGCAGCACTCTCCAGATGTAAATATGGATGAGGCACATTGTCATTACCCAAACCCTCATAATCCGGTGCAATCACTGCATAACCACGTTCTACTAATCCCATAACCAAGGCCTTTTCAGGCCCATCCAGAGCAAGGCGTGAAGGAGCACATTTATCTGCTGCACCTGTAGTACCATGCGCCCAGACGACGATCGGCCAACCACCTACAGGTGGAGTACCTTTCGGGGTAAATACCAATGTGGTCGCACGAATTTCTCGACCTTGTACACCTTCCATTCTATAAGTAAAAATATCATGACGTTCGACCACTGTTTTTACTTGCTCATCGACTGCATAAGTTCGAACCGGATTAAACCCTATAAAATTGTCGTCATCATCATCGTTACACGCAGATAAAAATAGTACCGAGGAACACAGCACACCTAACATCAATTTCTTATAACTGTTCTGCATATTTCTATCCTTTTAATTGTTATTCCCTATCTCTTAATCGAGATCACTCAAAATTAATCATAAAAAAAGCATCCTTTATAGGATGCTTTTGTTGTTATCCGACATACGGTAATTATCTTAGAGCAAACAATATTCCCACAAAAATAATGAGGCCAATCCAACGGTTATGACGGAATGCCCAAAAACATAGCTGTGGATTTTTATCGCGAGTTTTAAACCATTGGTAAATAAAATCAGCAGCAACCAGCAAAAGTGCTAACAAGCCAAATGGAATCAATAAATTTTCCAGCCAAAGTGCAGCACCTATCAATAAAATACTGCTCGCCTGCAAGGTGCTAATGATTGGAATATCATAGCGACCAAACAGAATTGCGGTTGATTTTACTCCAATCTTTAAATCATATTCACGGTCTGCAATCGCATATTGAGTATCGTAGGCCACAGTCCAGGCCAGATTACCAAAATACAATAACCAGCAAGTCAGATCAGGTGTTTGCCCAACAGCGGTATAGGCCATGGGTATGGCCCAGGAAAATGCTGCACCCAAAAATACCTGAGGCAAATGGGTATAACGTTTCATAAAAGGATAAATAAACGCTAACAGCAAAGCCCCAAATGACCAGTAAAAAGTTTCGATCGGCAAGAAAAATAGCAGACAGGCGCTGGCAGCCACCAAAACCAGAAATACCATCACCGCTTCTTTGGCGCTGATGACTCCGGTCGCTAGTGGTCGGTTTTTAGTACGCTCCACATGCGCATCGACTTTACGGTCAGCAAAATCATTGATGGCACAACCCGCCGCCCGCATAAAAATCACACCCAAAATCATGGGAATTAAAATTTCAATGCGTGGCATCCCCTGAGCCGCGATCCATAACGCCCACAAGGTTGGCCAAAAGACCAGTTCAGTACCAATCGGTTTATCAAAACGACAAAGATAATAATAGGCGCCAAGACGCTCACGCCAGGTTATTGCTTGTGCAGTTGCCATATAAAGTCAAGCCCTTGAATTTTGTATAAAGTGTTCAAATGCCGGTAAAAATGTTTCTTGTACGATAAATTTACAGCCGTGCCAAGTATAGCAGCTCTGACGCGTCCAACCCTCTTCTAAAAGAATGACCCGACGCTGGCAGAGTGGATTCGTCCGTTGAAACAGGAACCAGCCAATTGGCTTAGTCCCAATATGCTGAAAGATTCGGGCTTTTTTTTGCAGGCTTAAAATTGGAAAAATACTCTTTGCTTTCACCCAGGGCGACTGTTCTGAACCATAGAGATAGCTTTCCCGCACCCAGGAAGTATGCTGATGTGACATGTGCATCCATTTGGCATTGGCGAAGCTTAAACGCTGAAAATGCTCTTGAATAGGCTCAACATGAAATTGTCCCTGCGCCAAGCCGGTCAATTGCTGTGTCAGAGAACCTGATGCATACAGCCATGGTTTTAGCTCAGCAGACATAGTGGGCATCAAGGCATGCTGATTTTTAGAAAAATACGTCATGTTTAACAGTTATCTGCTTTAGCAATCACTTCAAATTTGCCTTGGGGTGTTTTAATTAAAATTAAGCCTTCAGCGCTTAAATAAAACTCTTTTGGATAGTCAAATGTAAGTGCCAGTTCAGGATTTTTCAGTTCAACAAACTGTGCTTGTTTATAACCTTCAATGGTACGCCCTACTTCCAAATACGTAACTTCAGAAAAATTTAACTTAAAACCTTGCGCATGGTCTTTAGGATCATTCCAAGGAAAAAATCCGGTATGTTTTTTACGTGGTTTAGTCATAACAATCTAATTCAACATTCTTTGCTTTATATTAACCCAGTATAGAAAAAACCCGCGACATGCGCGGGTTTTTTACAGTGAAATTCTTGAAAGAATTACAGGCTGTAGTACATCTCGAATTCAACTGGGTGAGTGGTCGTGTTTAAACGACGCACTTCTTCAGTTTTAAGTTCGATATAGGCATCAAGCATGTCTTTCGTGAACACGCCACCTTTCAGCAGGTAATCATGATCTGCTTCAAGTGCTTCAAGCGCCATATCCAGACTATGCGCCACAGTCGGGATTTTCGCTTCTTCTTCAGGAGGAAGATCGTACAGGTTTTTGTCAGCCGCTTCACCTGGATGAATCTTGTTTTGGATACCGTCGATACCTGCCATCAACAATGCCGCGAAACCGAGGTACGGGTTCATCATTGGATCTGGGAAGCGAGCTTCAATACGCTTGCCTTTCGGGCTTGACACGTAAGGAATACGGATAGATGCAGAACGGTTACGCGCTGAGTAAGCCAGCATAATCGGTGCTTCGAAATGCGGAACCAGACGCTTGTACGAGTTTGTAGAAGGGTTGGTTAATGCATTCAATGAACGCGCATGTTTGATAATACCGCCAATGAAGTACAATGCCATTTCTGAAAGGCCTGCATATTCATCACCAGCAAACAAGTTCTTGCCATCTTTAGAGATCGACATGTGAACGTGCATACCAGAACCGTTATCGCCAACCATTGGTTTAGGCATAAAGGTTGCTGTTTTCGCATATTGATGCGCAACGTTCCAAACCGCATATTTAAACTGTTGAACTTCGTCCGCTTTACGAACCATGGTGTTGAAGCTTACACCAATTTCCAACTGGCAAGATGCAACTTCATGGTGATGTACTTCTACACGACCTGGGCCCATGATGTCTTCAATTTTGGCACACATATCTGCACGCATATCATGTGAAGAATCAACTGGAGGAACCGGGAAGTAACCACCTTTTACGCGTGGACGGTGACCAGAGTTACCACCTTCGTAGTCATTGTTGGTTGACCAGGCCGCTTCTTCAGCGATCAATGTATGGCGCGCGCCAGACATATCGATTTCCCATTTCACTTCGTCAAATACGAAGAATTCTGGTTCTGGGCCAAAGAATGCTGTATCACCAATACCTGTCGATTTTAGGTATTCTTCAGCACGGCGAGCAATCGAACGTGGGTCACGGTCATAACCCTGACCTGTAGAAGGCTCAATCACATCACAAGTCACAACAACTGTAGGCTCGGCAAAGAACGGGTCGATGAAACCGGTTTCTGCATCTGGGCGTAAAATCATGTCAGATGCTTCGATGCCCTTCCAACCAGCAATTGAAGAACCGTCGAACATTTTACCGTCTTCAAAAGTATCTTCGTCGATTGTATCTGCTGGGTAAGTCACATGTTGCTCTTTACCTTTAGTATCCGTAAAACGGAAATCGACCCATTTCGCGCCACTTTCTTGGATGAGTTGAAGGACTTTGTTCGCCATGCTCATTTTGCTCCGATGAATTTTTGTTGCACTCGTTACGTGCGTGTTAGTAGTTGGTAGTCATTAAGCAATTACCGTACCAACTATTCAAAGTATAGATAAAATCTTGAAATCTATATAAGAAATCATGAAGTGACAAAAATACTTTGCGACTATTATACTAGTTGAGAAACTAAATGCACTATATTCAGGCATTCTTCATTTATTTTATTTCTGCTTTATTTTTTAGCGCACCTAAATAGTGCAATCACCTATAGAAGTGTATTAAAAACATAGTTTTTTATATAAAATTTGCTACTTTTTCGTGTATTTGTTTAAAAAACACCCATATGTTGCTAAAAAATTGACTGTTTTCTTATGGTCTGAGACAAACAGAGATCTGCAACATGCAGTTGCTCAGTGAATATTTTGAGGCATTTTCTTTAAATATACTTTCTACACCATAGTCTATATAAATTTCTATTATTCAAGTGATGCTTTTTTCAACAAACTTTAGATCAATATTGCTGATTATTTTTAACTTATCAATTTTTCCCTAAAAAATACACAGCCTAAAGTTTCTTTAAGTAAGTCTATTACTTTAAATCATGATTAAAATTTTATTTCAGTTGATACAGATGCTTTTAAAGCAAATAAATTGAGCAAAATTGTTGCGCCGAATACGGCTATTTTTTGCTATGATGAATAGTGCTTTATTTTCACACAATGAAATCAATGATTTAGTCGTGTCACACCCGTGCTTGCAATAAGCGCAAATAAAGTACGATCTGGACAACTTTAGCACAGTTAAGTGCATTAATTTCAATAGGTTACTCATGCTTTTAATGGTCGACAACTATGACTCCTTTACTTACAACATCGTTCAATATTTTGGCGAACTGAATCAAGAAGTAAAAGTAGTCCGTAATGATGCCGTGACATTGGAAGATATAGAGCGATGGCAACCCAAGTATTTAGTGATTGGCCCCGGCCCATGCTCGCCGAGTGAAGCAGGCATTTCGATTCCTGCGATTCAGCATTTTGCTGGAAAAATTCCGTTATTGGGCGTTTGTCTCGGCCATCAGAGTATTGGTCAGGCATTTGGCGGTGACATCATACGTGCCAAACGTGTCATGCACGGCCGTCTGTCGGATATGTACCACAGCGATACCGGGATTTTCAGCAATCTTCCGTCGCCATTTCCTGCAACGCGCTATCATTCCCTGGTGATTGATCAAGCCACCTTGCCTGAATGTCTGGAAGTGACCTGCTGGACCAATGAAGCCGATGGCTCTATGGAAGAAATTATGGGGGTAAAACATAAGACATTGCCGGTCGAAGGCGTGCAGTTCCATCCTGAATCGATCCTGAGCCAGCATGGCCATCAAATCTTTAAAAACTTTCTCGAAATTTATGCCTAAGAACATCTTATGAATATTCAACAAGCTTTAAACAATATTACCAAAAACATTCACCTGACTCAGGATCAAATGCAAGACGTGATGCGTGCCATCATGTCAGGTGAAACCACTGATGCCCAGATTGGTGCCCTGCTGATGGGTTTACGCCTTAAAGGTGAAAGCATTGATGAAATTACCGCAGCCGCACGGGTCATGCGTGAACTGGCTACCAAAATTGATGTCAGTGATATTCCCTATCTGGTCGATATCGTCGGTACAGGCGGTGATGGCCAGAACCTGTTTAATGTCTCTACTGCTTCCGCATTTGTAATTGCAGCAGCGGGCGCAACCATTGCCAAACATGGTAACCGCGGCGTTTCGACCAAATCAGGGTCGTCAGATTTACTGGAACAGGCCGGGATTAATCTGGACCTGAATATGCAGCAGACCGAGCGCTGTATCCGTGATGTCGGTGTCGGTTTCCTGTTTGCACCCAATCATCATCAAGCCATGAAATATGCAATCGGCCCACGCAAAGAATTAGGGATTCGCAGCATTTTCAACTTACTTGGCCCGCTTACGAATCCGGCCGGAGTAAATCGTTTAGTGATTGGTGTATTTTCCAATGAACTCTGCCGTCCAATTGCTGAAGTCATGAAACAGCTCGGTGCTGAACATGTGATGGTGGTACATTCACGTGATGGTCTGGATGAAATCAGTATTGCCTCTTCAACTCATGTCGCTGAACTGAAAAATGGCGAAGTCACGGAATGGGAAATTATTCCTGAATCGGTCGATATTGAATCGCAAACCCTGACCGGACTGATTGTGGAAGATTCTGCGCAAAGTCTGGCTTTAATCAAAGATGCACTGGGCAAGAAAAAATCAGACATCGGTGATAAAGCCGCCAATATGATCGCGCTGAATGCCGGCGCGGGTATTTATGTCTCCGGTTTAACCAGCAGCTATAAGCAAGGTGTTGCGCTGGCACATGACATTATTTACGGCGGTCAGGCACTTGAAAAAATGAGTGTGCTGTCTGAATTTACCAAAACCATTAAACAATACGAAGCTTAATTCGGTCAGGAATTTTGATCATGGTGGATATCGCAAATACAATTTTAGGCAAGATTGTTGACCGTAAAACGGAAGAATTTGCTCTACGTTTAAAGCAGAAAAGCTATAAAGATCTGGAAGAGCTGGCTCAAGGTGCATCAGCTGTGCGTGGTTTTGCCCAGTCTTTAATGTCAAAACGTCCGGGTGTAATTGCTGAAATCAAGAAAGCCTCACCATCTAAGGGGATTATTCGTGAGAATTTTAATCCTGCAGAAATTGCAGCACAGTATCAGGATGCAGGCGCAGCCTGTTTATCGGTGCTGACCGATGTAGACTTTTTTCAGGGTGCAGATGAAAATATTCAGATTGCCCGTTCGCATTGTGACCTGCCGGCGCTGCGTAAAGATTTCCTGATCGATCCTTATGGAGTCATTGAAGCACGTGCCTTAGATGCAGATTGTATTTTACTGATTGTGGCATGTCTGTCAGATCAGCAACTGGAAGAAATGTCGAAGACTGCTTTTGAGCATAATTTAGATGTTTTAGTTGAAGTACATGATGAAGCTGAACTGGAACGTGCGCTGAAACTTTCAGATCGCTGCTTGCTGGGTGTGAATAACCGTAATTTAAAAACCTTCGATGTCGATTTAGATACCTCGATTCGTTTAAAGAACTTACTCGATCCCTCTCGCCTGTTAGTCACTGAAAGTGGTATTGCTACTCCTGCCGATGTGGCGATGATGCAACAGCATGATATTCACGCTTTCTTGGTCGGTGAAAGCTTTATGAAACAGTCTCGTCCGGATCATGCTTTCCGTGATTTGTTTGGTGAGCCTGAAGCGGTTTAAAATGTAAATACTCACCTAAGCATTAAAAAAGCCTAATCATGAGATTGGGCTTTTTTATTTTCAATATTGAAAAGTAGATCATAGAATCTCGAGCGTATTTAAAATCCTCAGCAATGTCATGAACGCAATTCAGTTCTCCTTTGTCTATTTTCAGACTATAATTCTTGTAAATTCCGCATCTCCCTTGTTTTTACATTATGAGTAAACACGATTCTTCATTATCTAAAGATCAGTACAACCTGCTGAAATCTTTTAAGAAGCAAATTACACAGCCACAAACGCCTGCGGTCGTTGCTGCACCTGTTGAAAAGACTGTCGAGCAAGAGGCTTTAGAAGAACTGGAATTATTCCGCAAGCAAATGCAGGGCGTGCAAAAAATTGAATCAGGCAATACGGTTCAACTGGACAAACCACGCAAGAAAAAACCGGATGCACAAGTTCTGGCAAAGCGTGCAGCGGCGACTGGCCCGATGGAAACAGATGCCATGGCATTATCGGACACGCAGGCCATGCTCAATCCTGTCGGGAGTCAGGCCAACTTGAGCTATCGCATTGCCACCTTGCAGCATAAAGTGTTTGAAGACTTAAAAGCCGGCAATTTACGCTGGTTTGAAGCTGTGGATCTGCATGGCTGTACCGTGGAAGAAGCGCGTCAGGCGGTGCTACAAATTATCCAGATCGCCAAAGATGAAAACCAGAACGTGATTAAGATCGTACACGGTAAAGGCCCGGAAGCGATTTTAAAAACCTATGTGAATGGTTGGCTGCGTCAGCATCGCGATGTTTTGGCTTTTGTCAGTGCGCCTGAAAAACAAGGCGGTACTGGTGCAGTTCTGGTTCTGCTAAAACGTGCAGAAAAGAATCCAAAGTTTAAACAGTAACCGGTTTTCGCCTCAAAACAAGGCATTGTAAAAGTTTTCTGCTACAATGCCGTCCTTGTTCATTCTCAGTTTAAGTGAATACGTCATATGACTATGCAGCAATCCTACGCAAACATTCTTACTGCCGTTGGCGAAGATCTCAATCGCCCTGGTCTCAAAGATACGCCTGTGCGTGCTGCCAAAGCATTTTCATATTTAACCTCGGGTTATAGTCAGACACTTGAAGAAGTCACCAACAAAGCGGTCTTTCCTTCCGACAACCGTGAAATGGTGCTGGTCAAAAACATCGAATTCTATTCCTTATGTGAACATCATTTATTACCATTTTATGGCCGTGTCCATATCGCCTATTTACCAGAAGGTCATGTCTTGGGCCTGTCCAAATTTGCCCGTATTACTGAAATGTTTGCGCGTCGTTTGCAAATCCAGGAAAACTTGACCCAGCAAATTGCAGAAGCAGTGGCGGAAATCACCAAAGCACGTGGTGTCGCCGTGATGATTGATTCTGCACATATGTGCATGATGATGCGTGGTGTGGGCAAACAGGAATCGACCACACGTACAGTCTCTTTTATTGGTGATTTTAAAACTGATAAAGAAACCCGCCGTGAGTTTTTAAGTGCAGTGCCAGAAAGCTACTAAGCCTTAAAAGCCAATTATTTAAAGCCTCGATCATTCGGGGTTTTTTTAATTTCTTATAAACTGCTCTGGTCAGAGAATATCGATATCACAGCTGCTGTTGACCAAATTTGCATTCGTTATACTTGCAGCTAAACAATTGCTGCTTATCTTTGCAACAAGCCTACATTTAGATACATGATAAAGTTTTAATCCAGTTAGTCCTCGCTTAAAGTAAATTGACGTTGATATACAGCAAACAGCTTTATATCTTTCTGCTTGATTTTTAATGACAAGGAAAATGACCATGGCGAATAGCAAAAACAATCAGGACAAAGACAGCAAGAAATCTGCAAAAACTGCTAAAAAGACGCAAGATGAAAAACTGAAGAAGTCGAACAAAAGCAGTGACAAGGACAGCGATCGCAAAGTCAGCAAAAAAGCTGAAAGTGCTAAATCTAAAGCAGCATCTTCTAAAAAAGAGAATGCCAGTAAAGATGAAAAAGTAAAGGCGAAGAAAAGTGCGAGTTCTAAAGGCAGCGATAAAGCCAAAGACCTGAAAACATCTTCAGCGAAAAAACCGGCTAAAGCGAAAAGCAGCAATAAGAGCAAAGATGAAGACAGCAAGACGAAAAAATCTTCTTCAAAAAAATCAGCACCGGCCAAAAAGCAGTCAAGCACTTCGTCCAAGAGCAAGTCTGATAAAGCCAAAACCTCGAAGACCAGTTCGAAAAAGTCAAAGTAAAATCCAAGCCCCATGACTGGGGCTTTTCTTGATCCTGATCTCGGGTGAGTAGATCAGTAGAATTATTTTATATTTTTTAGTGTGTTCTTTATTGAGTGATACCGACCCTTCTAAATATAAGGCAAAGATATGAGTCCAGCAGCCAAAAATCCGCCGCCAAAACGTCAGTCACGGGTGGTGTCGAATAGTTTTGATTATTCTCTGGACTTCGAAAAGATTAATTTTCGCAAACGGCCCGAGTTGTACCGAATTGGCCGAGGAGAACAAGGCGTATTATTGGTGGAGCCTTATAAATCTGAAATTCTGCCGCACTGGCGCTTTGCGGATGAAGAAAAAGCCCAAGCCAGCAGTGACAAAATTTATCAGCTATTCCTAGCTTATTTAAAACAAGATGATTTTATCGGTGCGGACATGGCACGCAAGTTTTTACAGATGGGTTATACCCGTGCCCGCCGTTACGCCAACCATAAAGGTGGTAAAAAATATGATGGGCCGGTTCCGGAAGATAAGAAAGGCTTAAGCGGCGCACATGGCCGTTCAGAATTGCCACGCAGCCACGAAGATCCGGTCAAAGCAGCGGCCGCCAACATTTTTAAACAAAAATGGAATGATGCGAAAAACCATCCAGACTATATTCAGCAAAAGCGAAAATTTCAGGAATTTATCCAGCAACACATGGCAGATGAATAGAACTTTTAAGCTAGCTGGATCATTGCTGCCCTACCGGATTTGAGGGCGACTGTGCCATATAGACCCGGTTACGACCGGTATTTTTCGCCATATACAGTGCGGCATCCGCAGCATCCAAAAATCGCTGATAATCCGGATGCCCGTCATAGAGCGTACATCCAATACTGATCGTGATTTTAAACTGTTGTCCTTGCGCGGTTTTAATCATGCCATTTTCAACATATTTACGAATACTTTCGGCAATACTTAAGGCACGTTGTTTATCTGTATCGACCAGCAACAATAAGAATTCTTCCCCACCGACCCGGAAGGCATAATCACTGCCCTGACTGTATTTTTGCAGCGCTTCGGCAATAAATTTAAGTGCCAGATCACCTGCGGCATGTCCAAATTTATCATTGATACTTTTAAAGAAATCGGCATCCATCGCAAGTAAAGACAAAGGTGTATGATTTTTACGGGAAAAAGTGATTTCACGGGAAATCACCGTATTTAAATAACGGCGATTTAACAACTGGGTCAATGAATCATTGCCTGATTCAATATATTCCGCAACCTGAAATAACTGATCGACCAGCAGTTGAATTTCACGGTTTAAGTCACGGATTTGTTGAATCAGCCCCAAGACATTATTTTTATCCGTACAATCCATGATGGTCTGATTAATTGCATCAATCTGATAAATCCGCTCAATGATTAAATCGACCTGGTCCGAACCGGTAAAAGCATAAGAGGCTTTATGGATAAACCATAAACCGAACTCGGATTTGGACAACATCGGATGCTTTAAATTGTCAGGGCTCGAAAAGACCTTAAACATCAGTTCATTTTCCCAGTCCAGCAATGAGCTGCGCTGTTTGTCTTTTTGTACCGCTACATCCTGCATGGCTGAAAAAACACGGTAACTGTGTTTGATTTCCTGATTCATGGCTGTTTTGGCTTCATAAGAACGGCACATGATTTCTGTGGCAAAGCCCATGATTTGCACAATATAACTGCAGGCGGTCAACATGCTGTTTTGAGAAGATGCTTGCAACAGTTCAAAAACCTTGCGTTCAATTTCGCGAACACCACGCATGATTAACCAAGAAGGTATACCGACCCGGGCATGTACATGTCCAACCATCGCCTGCTTTTGTACGGCTTGCACATAACTCTTGTTGATTGGCACACTAAAACTTTCTGATAACCATTGAATCAGGGTGTTGCGTAAACGTTTTTGCACCAGTTCATCGGTTAAAAAATGTGCCGATTCTTGTTCGAGCAGCATATTTTTATAGAATTCTTCAACCAGTACCTGAGAATGGTCTTGAATGAACTGGAAGGCATGTAACAGGTCATCTGATGAATAATTCTGACAAATCTGCTTCCATTGTTCGGCCAGCATTGCCATGCATTCATTATTCATACAGCCTATTCCCCAAATATTGCAATTTGTATTAACATTATGTGACAAATATAACAAAATTAAAAAAAATTAACTGATATATCGCTAAGATTATTTTGATCAGGCTGATCGATTTTTCACACAAAAAGCGGGATGAGCAGATCATTAAAGTACTGATATGGAGCGCATCTTTAGTCTGAATGACATTAAAAATAACGGATCAGGCCCAGACTCCATTGATCCCAGTCTTGATCCTGTTGCTGCTGATATTCCCAAGACAATCGAACTGCATTCTGTGCAGTAAAGGCATATTGCAATTGGGTATTTAGCTTCAGATGCCAGTGATGCGAATCTTCCCAATAAGGCAGTTCCACTTGCACCAGACTGTTGATCTGATCAGTCCAGATATTTTGACAGCCCAAAGTTGGCCCTGCTCCTACGCGCCAGCCCTGATCGAGTGCCTTTCCCGCCTGAAGGTGAGTTTGCATTTGTGCATAGCACAAATGTTCGCGGCTCGCATTTGCCCAACTATAGCCCGCTTGGGTCTTAAAACCGGCGATGCCATGCTGTTGCTCTTCGCTAAACTGGCCATGACGGTCTAAGGCTTCCTGTGTCCAGCCCAGATTAAAACCCCAAGATAAGGGCGTATTAAATGGATTAATCGGGTTATAGGAATTGACGGCCAGTAAATCCAGATGTTCCAGTTTGAGTTCACTATTACGATATTGTAATGCCCCATCCAGAAACAGCAGTTGTGTGCCGGTACGCAAACCACCCTGTGGATCGATTAAATCATGATAGGCCTGACGATGCCCAAGCTGAACAAAGGATTCACCCTGAACCTGTCCGGCCTCAAAACTGATATTTCGTGCATGATGACTTTGTACTGGATCTGTTTTCGGACGCTCAGGTGCTTGACGCTGTTTCTCGATAGCCAGCTGACTTCTTAAGCCCAATAACTTGCGAAAACGTGGCTGGGCAAAGGACTCATCTACTTTCTGTCTGAGAAAATCCAGATATAGATGATCATAGGCCATTTCCAGCACTTTGGCCTGATTCTCTGCCGGATAAGTTTGCAACATTGAAGGCATGGTACCTGTTTCTGCATAAGCCAGCTGATGAGCCTTTTTTGCCAAAGCTTTGCCATGCTGTCTGGACTGAGCCAGCAATTGCGTTTCTAGGGCGGGACGATAAACTTTCTGTTTGATCAAGCCCTGCTGTTCTACCACTTTCAAGGTTTCGATCGGAATGGCAGTCGAATTAAACTGTTTTTGTAAATTTAACTCAGGACGCACCAGATCGAATAGCCCCAGCAGGCGATAAGCACAATTATCATTGATAAAATAATAAGGGAAACTCACCTTTTGCATTTCCCAAAGATGCTGCACCAGAAACCGGGTCTCTTGCGGCGTTAAATTTAATTCATATTCCCATAAATCCCGGCTTTCAAAGTCGCCATATTCTTTGACCTTGCGATAATACGGCATCAAGGAATATTCACCCGGATATTGTCCGGTCAGCCCTTTCCAGGCAAATGACCAGTTGTCATTGCCGTCGACGGTTGCAGCATAGTTGACGGCATAGGAAATCAGGTTGAGCTGCTGTTGATCTTTGGGATCTAGACGCAACAAGGTATGCCCGAACATCGAACTGGGATTACCCATAAAATCTGTGGCATAAATCAGCGTGGCCTGATAGGGCTTGACCTCAGCAATCCATTGATCAAAATCCGGACAACTCACTTCAGGCAATTGCTGTTCGGAAATATCCAGCTGCTGCATTAACCAGCTGCTTCGGGCCGGAAACTTACAACGGATGGACTGATTCGGTTCTGCACTGCCAAATAAGGCCTGAATATTATGCTGTATTTCTTTTTTGAGATCAGTCTTTCCCTGCTCTGTCAGAAAATAGCCTGAATAATCGACCTCGCTGTGGCCTTTAGAATTGGCATACATCAGACGCTGCCAGGTGGTGCTCTGATCCAGACGTTTGCTTTTGGCCTGATCGAGATAATGCTGGATATCCGGATTAATTTCGTTTGCAAAACTTAAGGGACTGAAGGCCAGACCCAACATGAAGAACGCATATTTCATTCAGTTAACTTATTCTCGTCAATTTCTTTGAGTCATAAGAAAAACCCTGCCAGAGCAGCAGGGTTTTCAAAGTGCGGATCAGATATAAGATTTCAATACTTCATCTTTGGCCATCACTGTTTGTAATGAACTCAGAACTTGAAGGGTATTCTGGTTTTGTTCGGAATAGATTTCAGAAAAATTCTGCTTGGAAATGTTAAAAAAATGGCCTTTGTCTTCAGATTTTATATTCAGAAGTTCAGCCAGAACATTCAGGCTTTCACCTTCACCCACTGCCATATCACGCGCCAGTGCTTCAGCATTTTCATTGGTAAAAGTCACCACTTGAGCGGTGACTGTGCCACCCTGGCTACAACCTAAAGTACCAAACGTGATCCCGAGCCATTGATTCGTGAAAAGAACGTTGGTGGTACCTGCTAAAAGTTTAGGAATAATACCAGTCTGACCGGCCCACACCTGACTTCCGATACCACAGCCGACATCTCGGTCAGCCATTGCCATACTTGAACCAGTCGCTAATACTGCCGCCAGCATAATTTTTTTCAACATACTTATTCTCCAGTTATTCTCATGCAATCTTTGTTATTACTCTCATTATGTAATTTGACTTACACACTCAGCAGAGTAGCGATAAGTCAGGTTTGGCGCAATCGAAAAAATGCATGCTTTACATAAACATAACCTGAATAATTCCATTACTCTTTCAGCGTCCAGTCGCCATGTAAATTGCGCTGCCCTAAAATCTTCAGTACCAAGACCAGACTCAGCAATAACAACAAATACCAGGACCCGAGTTTGCCCCAGCCCACCATATGCCATTGTTCAATCTGACTTGGATAGAGCCAGATCTGATAAAAGGTACTGATGTTCTCGGCAATCCAGATGATAAAGGCCAGCAGCAGCAAGATCGGTAACATTGGCAACTGAAAAGCGTGCTGATTCAACTGAAAACGAATTTTAGTTTTCCAGAACATCAGCACGCTCCAGACAAATAAAAGCATGCGATAGTCAGGAATAAAAAACTTGCTCATAAAGTTGATATAAGACAACACCGCCAGCAGCAACATATGGCGAAAGCCTGGCAACTTTTCAAATGAGACCTGATATAAACGCAAGGAACGCGCAAAAAAACTGCCGACCGCAGAATACATAAAACCGGCAAATAAAGGCACGGTCATAATTTTAAAGATTGCCGGTTGTGGATAATACCAGGAGGCAATCGCAGGATGGGTCAGAAAGATTTCCATCACCATGGCCATGAGATGAAACAGCGCAATCACTTTGGCTTCGGCCCAGGATTCCAGTTTGGTATAAAGCAGCAGCACCTGAATGAGCAGGGCAAAAAATAACAGATAGTCATAACGGTAAAAACCGTAAAACAGATCACTGCCCATGGCAGCAGTGAGTGCAAACGCCAGCAGGAGTAGAATCCCAAATAAGGCAGCCGAAGCTGCCTTATAGGTAAATTCAAACCCTGATTTGAATAGATCGATCAAGGTTTAAATCCTAAAGATATTTAGCACTATACTCATGTACGGTATCAATAAAGGCTTTTGGATTGGCTGGATCGACCCACTGGGTAATGCCGTGGCCGAGGTTTGCTACATAACCGGTTTTTTCACCATTGGCATAAGCATCATCCAGCATGGCTTTGGTCGCCTTAATAATAGTTTCCGATGAACCATATAAGGTCGCAGGGTCGAGGTTACCCTGAAGCGCAGCACGACCCGCAACGGTTTGACGTGCTACATCCAGTGGTGTGGTCCAGTCCAGACCAAAGGCATCTGCGCCTGTAGCGATCATCGGTTCCAACCACTGACCGCCACCTTTGGTAAACAGAATTACTGGAATCTTGCGGCCATCTTTTTCACGGTGCAAGCCAGTAACAATCTTCTTCATATAGTTGAGCGAGAATTCAATATATTCACGATGTGCCAGTGCGCCGCCCCAACTATCAAAAATCTGTACCGCTTGTGCACCTGCATCAATCTGCGCATTCAGATAATCAATCACGGCATCGGCTAGACGTTCCAGCAAAGCATGCAGCACTTCAGGCTGTGCATACATCATATTTTTGGTGAAACGGAAATCCTTGCTTGAACCACCTTCCACCATATAAGTCGCCAAGGTCCACGGACTGCCAGAGAAACCGATCAGAGGAACCTGGCCACCCAAGGCCGAACGAATGGTCGACACTGCATTCATCACATAATCCAGATCCGATTTTGCATTAAAGGCCGGCAGATTTGCGACATCCTGCTCGGTACGGACAGTTTTATGAAATTTAGGCCCTTCACCCACTTCAAAATACAATCCTAAACCTAAAGCATCAGGCACTGTCAAAATGTCAGAGAACAAAATCGCGGCGTCCAGATCATAACGGCGTAAAGGCTGTAAGGTCACTTCACAGGCCAGTTCAGTATTTTTGCAAAGAGAAAGGAAATCTCCTGCCTGAGCACGCGTTGCGCGATATTCTGGTAAATAACGGCCCGCCTGACGCATCATCCATACCGGAGTGGCATCTACAGGTTCACGCAACAAGGCGCGCAGAAAACGATCATTTTTTAAGGTCGTCATTTACTTTCCTATCTATCTTTGATATTCGCCATATCATAACAAAAAGGTTGTATTTTTAATAACTTCTGCTGACTTTAAAAACCGATCAGCTTAAGCGACCAAATGTGATGTTTTACACAAAACAACTACTGCATCTCCACATTTTTTCTGTAATACTTATAGTGTTTTTTCACATTTTTAAAGAAATAATTTTAAGGTTGATTTACATGTTCGTTCGCACAATGCTCGCTGTGAGTTTAGGTTGCATTTTCGCAGGTACTGTTTTTGCTGCGTCTACTGCTGAACAACCATTGAACCCGCAAGTTGTTACCGATGTTTCAGTCCAGGATCCAATTGATCCACTCGCGACTGAAGCTTCAGCCGCCCAAGCACCGGCTGAAGCCAAAATTACGGCGCAAGAACAACAAGACTTAAATCAGGCCTCTGAAGCACTGAATGAGCTACAAGATACCGAAGACCAATCTGCTGATATTGGTGCAGCGCCAAATACCAAGGCCCCGACGAACTCTGCTGCGACCAAAGCTTCGTGGACTTTAGACGGCTTAAACAATGCCCAGTGGTATGAAAACATTGGTGCAGGTCAATTTCCGGTCTACGCACGTGCACATGTCATGCTCAACAATGCCCACGCTTCACCGGGTGCGATTGATGGTACCAGCGGCAAGAACACACTGAAAGCAATTGCCTCTTTCCAGCAAATGAATGGCATCAAGCCAAATGGCGTACTGACGCAGGAAACCTGGGACAAACTGGTGGCACGTCAGGGTTCCAAGCCGACCTTTGTAGAGTACACCATTACTGAAAAAGATCTGGCAGGACCATTTGCCAAATCGATTCCTTCAGATTATGCGCTACAGGCGAAAATGAAAGGTTTGTACTACACCAGCGCATCTGAAATGCTCAGTGAAAAGTTCCATATGGATGAAAACTTCCTGAAGAAGTTGAATCCAGGTGCTAATTTTAACAAAGTCGGCCAAAAGATTCTGGTGACCAATGTTCGTAATGAGCTACCAGAAGGTATTCACTTGATTGTTGCACATAAAGGTGCCAAACAACTGTACTTATTTAACAGTAAAAATCAAATGATCGGCTCATTCCCTGCCAGTATCGGCAATACTAGTACGCCTTCACCAACGGGTACTTATAAAATCACCGGCGTTGCACCAAATCCTTGGTATAGCTACTCGCCAAGTAACTTTGTTCAAGGTAAAAACACCAAACCACTGTCTCTACCACCAGGTCCAAACGGCCCGGTCGGTAATGTCTGGATTGGTCTCAACAAAAAATCATTTGGTATTCACGGCACACCGAATCCGTCCATGATTTCTAAATCCTATTCACACGGTTGTATCCGTCTGACCAACTGGGATGCCAATGATCTTGGCCGTAAAGTCAAATCTGGCGTAACTGTTCGTTTCTTAGAATAATGATCCGTAAAATGCTTTGAATAAAATGGCCCGCTTTTCAGTGGGCTTTTTTATGACTTGATTTTAAGCTGATATATCGTTTTTATGACTTGATTTTAAGCTGATATATCGTTGCAAAAATGCAATGATATGTCGCCTATTTGAGATTTTTTTGAGCTTAAAACAACAGTATGATGATCTCAAGTCGAAAATAAGATCGAGATGAAATCATGAAGGCTTTTCTACATCCTAGCGAAAATCGTGGTCATGTAAAAATGGGCTGGCTGGAGTCTAAGCACAGCTTCTCATTTGGTAACTGGTATGATCCCAAGTATATGGGGATCAGTGCCTTACGTGTTATTAATGATGATTTAATCGATGGGCATCAGGGTTTTGGAACCCATCCCCATGACAATATGGAAATCCTGACCTGCGTACTGAAAGGCACCATTACTCATCAGGACAGCATGGGCAATCATGGCGGCATTGCTGCCGGTGAATGGCAGCTCATGAGTGCCGGAACAGGTATTCGTCATAGTGAAATGAATCAGGGCAATGAGCGGGTACATTTACTGCAAATCTGGATTATTCCCAATGAACAGGATGCCAAACCGAATTATCAGCAAATTCGTCTGGATCCGCATGAGCAGCCTAACCATTGGCATTTAATTTGTGGACCGAATGACAATGCGCCGATGCATATTCGTCAGAATGCTGAAGTCAAAACTGCGGTAATTCAGCAAGGTCAAAGTTTGCAAGTGCAGGCCACCCAGCAGATCAATTATATTCATGTAGTTTCTGGCACTGTGCAGGTTGCAGAACATAGAGTTGAGGCGGGTGGTGCAATTGCTTTTCTGGATGACTCAGAGATTCAAGCCATCGATGATGCGCAAGTGATCTGGTTTGATTTACCAGAAGTGCCTCACTAAGTTTTAAGGCTCTCACCCATCATGGCTATTAATCACTTTGATGAATAGCCATTTTTTATGAATCGAGAATAAAAGCAGACAGAAGCTTTATCAGAAGATAATTTTTTAAAAACAGCTATAAAAATCACACCAATTCACATCAGTTTTTTACTTAAAATTCTGGCATTTCAGGCGAAGATGAAGCTGATTCATTTCTATTGAATGAACGCATCGCGAATGGCTGATCTGGTCATGGTCTTATATGGGATTCAACGTCTATCCAGCTTTGTATTGATTTTAAATAAACCAAAGAGCAACGCTTATGAACCAGATTTTAGAAATTCAGAATCACCAGCAACATGCTCTGCATTTTTTACTAGCGTTTTTAAAACAACAAAACTATCAGTTCACAGCCATTACCCCGTTGTCGCATCAACGGATTTTAGATCGTAAAAGAAACGAAAAAAATCAGGAAATAACCCTGCAGGATATATTTGGCTGGAATCTGGAATTTAGCAAAACCGATCTTGATCCGGTTCTTTTTTCCTTGCTGGCAAAACAGCAACTTCTACAGGTTCAGGATGAGCAATACACCAGTCTGGTCAGAGTCGCTTCACTGGAAGGTGAACTCTTTATTCACTCTTCCTTTCCGACCACACAACAGGATGCTGTTTTTTTTGGTCCCGATACTTATCGCTTTGTCTATCATCTCAAGCAATATCTAGCCACCGAACCTCGCCCTTTCAAACGGGCTGCTGAAATATGCTGTGGCACCTCTGCTGCTGCCATCAGTATCGCCAAATACTTTCCGGATCATGAGGAAATCTTTGTAGCAGATCTAAACCCCAAAGCCTTGCTCTATAGTCAGCTCAACATTGATTTTTCGGGTTTTGCTTCAATCTCTCCTGTACAGAGCAATTTATTTTCCAATCTTGAAGGTCAGTTTGACCTGATTTTTGCCAATCCACCTTATTTAATTGATCCTGAGCAACGGCAATATCGACACGGAGGTAATGAGCTCGATGGCAATGAATTATCTTTTAAAATTATAAAACAAGGCCTGCAAAGGCTAAATTCAGGCGGCCGTTTATTTTTATATACCGGCGCTACCATCACACGAAATGGCAATCGATTTTTACAGTATCTGCAAGACCTGATGCAGCAGCATCAAAATATTCACTGGTCTTATGAGGAAATTGATCCGGATATTTTTGGTGAAGAATTAGAGCAACCTGCTTATCAGCATGTGGAAAGAATTGCTCTGGCTCTGATTAAGATTGAAGTATGCGATTGAAGAATATCTGTTTATAAATTATCGACTTTTTAAATATCGAACCTCTTTAAGATCCGTTTATTTTAAATCATTCTGTAAAATTCATCAGCAATAAAAAAACCCCAATCTTTCGATTGGGGTTTTTAAAATTTGGCGGAAGCGGTGAGATTCGAACTCACGGAGGACTCACACCCTCGTCGGTTTTCAAGACCGGTGCATTAAACCGCTCTGCCACGCTTCCATGGGCGCAATAATACGGCGCTTTTATGTAACTGACAAGTGAAAGTTACAGTGAATCTGATTAACTGCATATAGTTTCATCAAATCCCTACAATTTGGCGGCCAATTCGGCTCCTTCACGAATGGCACGCTTGGCATCCAGCTCGGCAGCCAGTTTAGCCCCACCAATAATATGATATTGTGCCAAGGTATTTTCCCCGGCAAGTGGCATCAAATCTTTTACCGACTCCTGTCCTGCACACACCACAATACTATCCACACGCAATAATTGAGCGTGGCCATCCACCTCAATCCATAAGCCTTCATCGGTAACAGATTTATATTGCACACCGCGCAACATGCGCACCGCGTGTTTTTTTAATTGGGCACGATGTACCCAGCCTGAAGTCTTGCCTAGGCCTGCGCCAAGCGGTGTCTTTTTACGTTGTAATAAATAAATTTCACGAATAGGTGCTTCAATTTCTGCACCTTGCATGCCGCCTTCACTGACATAATTTGGATTCGGGTCTACACCCCATTCACGTTTCCATTCATTCACAGGTTGCGGCTGTACCTGATGAGGCGGCTTTAACAAAAACTCGGACACATCAAAACCAATACCGCCTGCACCAATGACCGCAACACGATCTCCGACTGGCGCACCGCGTAGTACTTGTGCATAAGACAAGACTTGCGGTGCCTGACTGCCTTCGATCTTAAGCGCTCGCGGCACGACACCAGTCGCGACAATGACTTCATCAAAACCTTCACGTTCCAGCTGTTCACGGTTCACTTGGGTATTTAATCGCACATCAACGCCGGTTTTTTCCAATTGGACTTTAAAATAACGAATCGTTTCGTGAAACTCTTCTTTCCCCGGAATGACTTTAGCCAGATTAAACTGTCCACCCACTTCATGACTGGCCTCAAACAGCGTCACATCATGCCCGCGACTGGCTGCGACTGTGGCCGCAGACAGCCCTGCAACACCACCACCGACCACTGCAATACTTTTGGCTTTTTTGGTTTTGACATAGACCAGTTCGGTTTCATAGCCGGCACGTGGATTGACCAGACAGGTTGCGCGCTGGTTTTTAAAGGTATGATCCAGACAGGCCTGATTACAGGCAATACAGGTATTGATTTCATCAACACGATTGGTCGCGGTTTTATTGACCCAGAAGGCATCTGCCAAGAATGGACGTGCCATCTGCACCATGTCTGCCTGGCCGGAAGCCAGAATTTCTTCAGCAGTATCTGGCATATTGATCCGGTTCGATGCAATGACCGGCACCGCCACGTGCTTTTTCACTTCAGCGGTATAATCGACAAAAGCTGCACGCGGTACAGAAGTCACAATGGTGGGAATACGTGCTTCATGCCAGCCAATACCGGTATTGAGTAAAGTAATCCCCGCCTTTTCCAAAGCTTTAGCCACGGTAATCACATCTTGCATGGTATTGCCATCATGTACCAGATCCAGAAGCGACAAACGGAAACAGATAATAAATTTTTCGCCAATTTCCTCACGAATCGCTTTGACAATTTCTACGGCAAAACGCATCCGGTTTTCGATCGGGCCACCCCAACGGTCAGCACGCTGATTGACATGCCGGCTTAAAAACTGATTCAGCAAATAGCCTTCAGAACCCATGATTTCTACGCCATCATAGCCGGCTTTTTTGGCAATACTGGCCGTTCTGACATAATCCTGAATGGTATTCAGAATCTGTTTATCTGACATTTCACGTGGTTTAAAGGGAGAAATCGGCGACTTGATCGGGCTGGCCGAGACCACAAAAGGCTGATAGCCATAACGTCCGGCATGCAGAATCTGCAACAGAATTTTGGCACCATGCTTATGCACTGCATGCGTCACCAAACGATGCGGCGCAATGTCCCCCAAAGTATTCATGGTACCGCCCGCCGGTAACAACCAGCCTTGACGGTTGGGCGATATTCCACCCGTAATCAGCAGACCTGCGCCACCCTTTGCACGCTCACCAAAATACGCAGCCAGTTTGGGATAATTATAAAAACGATCTTCTAGGCCAGTATGCATCGACCCCATCACCACCCGGTTCTTAATGGTGGTAAAACCCAAATGCAGTGGCTTTAAAATGTTGGCATAGCGCGTCGTAGTCATAACAAATCCCTGATTATATTTGGCTGAGCAAGTCATTCCCTTACTTTAACTGATTTTCAGTGGCTTTTTATGACCCGGAGTTCAGCATTTTCAGGCACAAATATCAATCTTTAGAAGAGGATCACTTTCTATTTGGCGGATTAATCCTGCCATTGTCGCGCGCTAGATTTCCATAATGCAATCACGCCCAATACTGTACCAATCGGAAAACTCAGGAGCATCAGGATGGCCATAATTCTGGATAAAGTCCGTCCTGAACCATTGCCCTGTTTGACCTTGATACTGGCCTGTATATTAAAAAATACCAGGCCGCCTAAAAGCAGCAGCACCATACCTAAACTCAGCGTAGAAATACTGGCTTGCTGATATTCCAGATATAAAAATACCAGTGTACTAAAACCAATCAGACCGGCATAAATCCCATGCAACAGTGCCAGCGTTTCATTCTTGGTTTTAGGATTTAAATTAGGTAAGGGTGGGATATGAGTCGCCATGCATTTATTCCTGTTTTATCTGAGTTTTTAACTTTATTCGGCTGAATATAGCGAATTTTTACTTTTTTAGCAGGATTCTGCTCAAAATCGTGCGATTTATGATTATTTAAGCCTATTGAATATAGATTTTAAAACGAGTTTTTCTTTTCTAAAGCAAACCTAAATAAATTAATGATACAATTGAGAGAATATGTATTTTTTCAGGCCACCAATTCTGGCGTGCCTATTTCATATCATTAGGATGAACAATGTCTGATAATGCAACTATCTTGCAGAATGTCCCAGTAGGTAAAAAAGTTGGTATTGCCTTCTCTGGTGGTCTAGATACTTCTGCTGCTCTTTTGTGGATGAAACAAAAAGGCGCTGAACCTTATGCTTACACAGCGAACTTGGGTCAGCCAGACGAAGACGATTACGATGCGATTCCAAAAAAAGCTGAAGCTTATGGCGCAGTAAAAGCACGCTTAATCGACTGCCGTTTACAGCTTGCATTAGAAGGTATTGCTGCAATTCAATGTGGCGCGTTCCACATTTCAACTGGCGGTGTTCCTTACTTTAATACGACTCCTCTTGGTCGTGCTGTTACAGGTACCATGCTTGTCACTGCCATGAAAGAAGATGACGTCAATATTTGGGGTGACGGTTCTACTTACAAAGGTAACGACATTGAACGTTTTTACCGTTATGGTTTGTTGACCAACCCTGCGCTTAAAATTTACAAGCCTTGGCTAGACCAAACCTTTATCGATGAGCTTGGCGGCCGTGCAGAAATGTCGCAGTTCCTGATCGACAACGGTTTTGACTATAAAATGTCAAAAGAAAAAGCCTACTCAACAGATTCAAACATGTTGGGTGCGACCCATGAAGCCAAAGATCTTGAATACCTGAATGCGGGCATCAAAATCGTGGATCCAATCATGGGCGTTGCCTTCTGGAAAGATGACGTAGAAGTTAAAGCTGAAGAAGTATCGATTACTTTTGAAGAAGGTTTCCCGGTTGCGATCAACGGTCAACGTATCGAAGATCCAGTTGAATTCATTCTTGAAGCAAACCGTATCGGTGGCCGTCATGGTCTAGGTATGTCGGATCAAATCGAAAACCGTATTATCGAAGCAAAATCTCGCGGTATTTATGAAGCTCCGGGTATGGCGCTGCTTCATATTGCTTACGAGCGTCTTGTGACCGGTATTCATAACGAAGATACCATCGAACAATACCGCATCAACGGTTTACGTTTAGGCCGTTTGTTGTACCAAGGCCGCTGGTTCGATTCTCAAGCGCTGATGTTGCGTGAAACTTCACAGCGTTGGGTGGCTAAAGCCGTGACCGGTACTGTGACTTTAGAACTGCGTCGTGGTAATGATTACACCATCATGAACACTGAGTCGCCTAATCTCACTTATGAAGCTGAGCGTTTGACTATGGAGAAAGGTGATTCTATGTTCTCTCCAATGGATCGTATTGGTCAGTTGACCATGCGTAATCTGGACATTACCGATACCCGCGCAAAACTTGGCATCTATACAGAAACTGGTTTGCTTGCAGTGGGTACAGCCTCTGCAGTGCCACAACTGAAAGACAAAAACTAAGTTTTGTTTTTGTTAAAAAACCGCTCTTGATGAGCGGTTTTTTTATGGATAGTTGTTCTTGATGTTTAAAGCATCGAGCCATTGGCGGTATCTGAGTTGACGGAACGAAGTGATTGATAATAAATCTGATTGCGCCCAAGCTGCTTGGCACGATACAACGCCTGATCTGCAATTCCCAATAATATATCTTTATCAGTATCTGTTTCACCACGATAGACGGTAATGCCTAAACTGATGGTAATATGTTTCGCAACCAAAGATTTTTCATGGGGAATTTCCAGACGGTCAATCGCCTTGAAAATATTTGAAGCTACGGCATAAGCACCATGTGCATCTGTTTCTGGCAATAACACAACAAACTCTTCCCCGCCATAACGCGCCACAAAGTCCATATGACGGATCGCATTCTTGATGGTTCTGGCAATGGTTGAAATAACATCATCGCCTTTCTGATGCCCATAAAAATCATTATAGTTTTTAAAAAAGTCCACATCGATAAACAGAATCGCCAAGGCAGTGTCTTCACGACGGGCCCGTTCAAAATACACTTCAAGCGTTTCATCGAAGGTTCTCCGATTGGAAATCTTGGTCAGTTCATCATACTGGCTTAAATGTAATAATTCAGTGGTATGAATACGCTGGATCTGCTCACTGATTCTGGCCCGGATACTATATAAAAAAATCACACGCTCACGCGCGAAAATCATATGACTAATTACATAACCCAGTAAGCAACTCCCAATCAGAATTCGCCCAAAAACCAGCGGATTAAAGTCTATGGCCATGATTGATAATACAATAATGGTCGTTGCTGCAGCGACCAGTCCGGTGACCAGCATCTGTACAGGCTTAATACCGGTCAGGATATAACCCAGAATATAAATAATGGTGACGATTGCCATCGACTGGTGTTGTAACGCTGGGGTTTTAACCAACATCGTGATACAGGAAATCGACACCAGCATCCAGAATACCAGCAGCATTGAAGCTTGCGGAAAAAAGCGCTTGATCTTGGGTAAACAGGAAAACATATAAAAGAGAATTAATGACATACCGCCATTCAGTAGCCCGAACATAGACAGCACAAAATCATGCACGAAATATTCTTTACTGATAATCCAGTAATCTGTGGGGATCATCACCACCAGAAAAATAAAATAAGCCAATACCCCACCCCAAACATATTTTTCGACATGTTTGCGGGCACGTTCCAGATTTTTTGTCCAGAATTCCTGTTCCAGATGTTGAGGGAAGACCGGGCCTACACGCTGACTTTGGCGTGTAATTAATTCTTCTATGTTTTCCTTGTCATCTTGTAATTTCGCTAAACTGTACTTGTATTCCATTGCAAGTATTTATGTAATTTTTTTAGTAATTTTAAAATAACATACTTTTTCAAATTAATTTATAGATATCCCTTATTTTGTAGCCCTTTCTCATTACCATTTTTGCTATAGATGGATTATCATTTGTTTTATTTGTTCGACTGAATTTGCCTTGAATACGATTACGATTCTCCAGCCAGATGATTGGCACGTTCACCTGCGTGATGGTTTAGCACTTCAACGTACTGTTCCCGATTTAGCCAGACAGTTTTCTCGCGCAATCTGTATGCCGAATCTGGTACCACCCGTTAAAACCGTTGAAGAGGCCAATGCCTATCGTGAACGCATCATGGCGCACGTACCTGAAGGGATAAATTTCGACCCGCGTATGGTGCTGTATTTCACAGACAACACCCCGGCAAGTGAAGTTAAAAAGATCAAAGAATCTGCGCATGTCAATGCCATCAAGCTCTATCCTGCGGGTGCAACCACCAATTCTGATAGTGGTGTCAGCGACATGAGCAAAGTGTATGGCGTAATTGAGCAGCTTGAAGAGCATCAGGTACCTTTATTGCTGCACGGTGAAGTGACACATAATCATGTCGATATTTTTGACCGTGAAAAGCGCTTCCTGGACGAAGTCCTCGCACCCTTGCTCAGACAGTTCCCTAAGCTGAAACTGGTGTTAGAACACATTACTACCAGCGAAGCAGCAAACTTTGTGCTTGAGCAAGACCGTAATGTCGCTGCAACCATTACGCCGCAACATTTATTGTTCAACCGCAATGACATGCTGGTGGGTGGCATCAAGCCGCATTTCTACTGCTTGCCAATATTAAAACGTCAAACCCATCAGCAAACCTTGCTGGAAGTGGCGACTAGTGGCAATCCTAAATTTTTCCTAGGCACCGACAGCGCACCACATTCAAAAAATGCAAAAGAAAATGCGTGTGGCTGTGCAGGATGTTATAGTGCGCCGACTGCCATTGAGCTGTATGCTCAGGCATTTGATCAGGTGGGTAAAATTGAACGCCTGGAAGGTTTTGCCAGCCATTTTGGTGCAGACTTCTATGGCCTGCCACGTAATACCAATACCATTACCCTAGTTAAAGAAGATCAAGTAATCCCTGAAAGTTTAGACTATTTGGATGGTGAACAGATTATTCCGCTCTATGCGGGTAAAACCATTCAATGGAGAAAAGTGTGACAAATGAAACCCTCCCAATCATTGGTCAACGTTTTCGTGGATTCTTACCTGTAGTTGTCGATGTCGAGACGGCAGGTTTTAATGCACAGACTGATGCATTGCTGGAAATTGCGGCCATTCCGATTGTTTATAATGAGGATGGCCAATTTGTGCCGGGCCAAGCTTACCATGCACATATCAATCCTTTTGAAGGGGCCAACCTCGATCGCAGGTCACTGGAATTCATCGGCATTGATCCGTCAAATCCGATGCGGATTGCCATGGCTGAAGATGAAAAAACCGCATTAAAGCGTATTTTCAAATCGGTCAATGACGTGCGCCGTCAGCAAAACTGTACCCATGCGGTTTTGGTGGGTCACAATGCACATTTCGATTTAGGTTTTGTTCAGGCAGCAATTGCCCGTACCGGCACCAAAAACCAGAACCCGTTCCATAGTTTTTCTGTGTTTGACACGGTGACCTTGAGTGCGGTGATGTTTGGTCAAACCGTACTGGCGAAATCCTGTATTCAGGCCGGGATCGATTTTGATGGCAAAGAAGCTCACTCTGCGTTATATGACACACAGAAGACGGCTGAACTGTTTTGCTATATTTTAAACAAACTCGCGCCTCACCTGCTTGACACTCTGATGGCGGATCAATAAGATACCGCCATCTTCTAAACGTCCCTATCGTCTAGAGGCCTAGGACATCGCCCTTTCACGGCGGTAACCGGGGTTCGAATCCCCGTAGGGACGCCATATATTTTCCTCCCTTTTCATATTTTTATTTTTCAGCGACTTAAGCTGCTTAAATCTTACACATTTAAAGCCCAGTTAATGCAAATAATTCTCATTACTATTGATTATAGCAATCAAGTTAATGATAATCGCTTTCATTATCTTTCAAAGATTTAACCTTCTCATGCGTTTTGCCTACTCTTCACTTTCACTTGCTATATTGGCAGCTTTATCAACCTCTAGTTTCGCAGAAGAATCCAGTTATCAAGAATCTGTCCCCAATGAGGCAACACTTAAGTTCAACACGATTATTGTCGAAGCTCAGCAAGGAAATGAAGTTGGGAAAACGGTTTATAGCAAAAAAGATTTAGCAAAAACGCCGAATAGCTCAAAGAATATAACTGATTTTTTAAAGGTGAATCCGAATGTGCAGTTTAGCCAATCACAGTTAGCAGCAGGCTCACAAGGTGAACTTAAACCCTCTGAAATTTCTATCAATGGTGCTCAAACCTTCCAAAATAATTTTATTGTGAATGGCGTATCCAATAACCTATTAATTAACCCTGCTGATGGTCCAAGTAACTACAATACATTTAGCACTGGCTCTCAAGCGATGGCTGTCAATACAGACTTACTGTGTGATTTGGAAGTACTCGACAGCAATGTTTCTGCTGAATATGGTCAGTTTACCGGTGGCGTGGTCAATGCAAAGACCTGTGCACCACAAACTGAAATTAGAAAAATTCATGGTACTGTCACATATGATTACACAGAAAGTGACTGGGCTCGCTTTAATGCTGTTAGCCCATTAGAAGAAGAGCTCTTTGAAGAGCCGACTGAAGCCTATCAAAAGGAATATACCAAACAAGGTTTAAGTGCCAATATTTATGGCAAGCTTTCAGAGCAATGGGGGTTTAATAGTTATGCATCAAAACGTAAATCTATTATTCCTGTAATGAGTGGTTTTGATGACCCGAAAAAAATCGATCAAGAACGCAGTAATACCAACATTGGTTCAACCTTCTTCTATAACCCAAGCGAGACAGTGAAAGCTAAATTTGGATTTGATTATGCTTTACTTGACAGCTTGAATTATGCTGAAAGCCGTCGCAACTCAGCCAGTACGCTTGACACAGAAACGACAACAATGTTTTCAGAGTTAGAACACCACATAGGATCTGTAACATTAACGCATAAACTCAACTTCCAAAGTGCTGATAATGTCCGAAACTCAGAAAACAACTATGGTTTTATTTGGCATTATGCTGAAGGCAGTAAAGATTGGACCGACTCAAAAACCGTATCTGAAGGTACGCTTTTTGGTCAGCTAGAACAAAATCAAACTGCGCTCAACTACGACTTAAAAGCAGCCTTTGATCCATTCAAAATTGGTACGACTCAGCATAAGATTACAGCGGGTACAGGATACACTCATGCAGAAGTGGATTGGAAACGTGCCTCTGATGTATATATGTCAAATGTTTCAGCTGTCAATATGAAAAATTTAGCTAACAATACCTGTTTAGCTGATGATGCTTTATGCGATGCGACACCCACGATTCAAGGTTGGACAGGACAATATGTCGCTGCAGGTTCATTGTATAAAGCTGGACAATTCTCTGCTCAACAAGACCGCTTCAATGCTTTCCTTGAAGACAACATTCAATGGAACGATCAATTATCGACCCGAGTAGGTGTCCGTGCCGACTACGACTCTTTAAGCGGTAATTTCAATATTTCTCCACGTAGTTCCGTGTCTTATAAGCCCTTTGCGAATGACAAACTGCAATTTTTAGCAGGCTGGAATCGTTACTATGGTCAGCAAACATTAGGCACCGAACTCAACGATGGTATTGGTGAGTTGATGTATAAATTCTCACGTGAGAATCCGCAGGCGGACTGGGTCACATCTGCAACGAACTCAGCAAATGCCACGCGTCGCTCTGACCTAGACACACCATTTAGTGATGAAACTGTTTTGGGTATCAACACCCAATTACATTCTTGGGATTTAGGTCTTAAGTGGGTGAATCGCAAATACCAAGATGAAATTTCACGTACCCACACCGATATCCCAAAAGATGGTTTCAACTTCTCTTATGAATATAGCAATGATGGTCATGGTGAAGCCGACATCTACACACTCACATTAAAAAATCGTGAAGCTTTGAAATTCGCTAGTACACAGCATTTCATTGCTTTTGGTTTTGACTATAGCGATGTATTCCGCAGTTATACCGATTATACCGACAAATTCATAACCGCAGATCAAGATGAACTCGTGTCCTATAACGGTAAAATTATGCATTGGTCAGAGCGTCCTGCACAAAACTTCAACCAACCATGGACTGCCCGTGTAAATTGGGATATTGCTTTCGATCACGCACCAGTAAAACTTTCAAACTTCTTTAGCTATAAAGACAGTTACGACGATATGATCACAGTGACCAGTAAAGATGACAAAGTAGAATATGAAGGTAATCTTCTTGATACTTATATTGCTTCTGAAATTAAACCTAAATTTATCTGGGATATGCGTACAACTTATGATTGGAAACTTTCAAAAGATTTACATGCAATCTTTGGTTTAACTATTAACAATGTAACTAACCGCACCAACACGTATACCACCAAATCAACAATCGCAAGCAAACCAAGAGTTATGACTGAAATCGGCCGCCAGTTTATCGCCGATGTCACTTTCAAATTCTAAGTTTTATAGAGAGCACTCCGGTGCTCTTTTTAATTTGCTTAGGCTATAATTAATGCAATTTCGTACTTTGTCTATGTGCCATGTTAAAAAAGATCTTACTGGTTTTACTGATTTTAGCTCCTTCACTGCTTTATCTTTATATCGTGAACCGTGAAGAGAAAGTAGAAACACCTGTCGAGCAGACTGCTCCTGCGCATAACTCGACAGAATACCAAACACCCGATCATTAAAATCTGGCTGTTTTAAACTCCTGCCAGCCGCGGGAGTTTCATTTTCCGCCTAAATGACGAGCAAATAAGCCCAATCATTCGACTTATTTAAGCCCTCAATAAAATTAATGCATTACTCCTGTTTAATGTTTGAACTTTTAGCGCTTTTTTATATAAAAGCCTTTTGACAAAAACCAATTGAGTCCTTAATATACGCATCACCTCGCAACGTCCCTATCGTCTAGAGGCCTAGGACATCGCCCTTTCACGGCGGTAACCGGGGTTCGAATCCCCGTAGGGACGCCATCTATTGATCGCATACGATCAAGCCTTATTCAAAATTATTATTAATACATTGCAGATTTGTAGTTTTTCACTACAATAACTCGCTTCATTCTTCTGATTTTTTTCAACTCCTATGCACTCATCTCCGAATGATGCTACGCATCAGGGCAATTCTGCGCCTTTAAAACGCGCTATGAGTACTCGACATCTGGTCATGATTTCGCTTGGTGGCGCAATCGGAACAGGCCTATTTTTAGGGTCGGGTGAAGTCATTGCACAAACGGGGCCTGTAGGTGCCATTATTGCTTATCTCCTGGGCGGCATTATCGCTTACATGGTTATGCTCTGTCTGGGCGAACTTGCTGTTCATATGCCAGAATCTGGTTCATTTGGTGCTTATGCCAAACGTTATATTGGACCGGGTACAGGCTATACCATCACTTGGTTATACTGGCTGACCTGGTCTGTCACTCTGGGAACCGAATTTACTGCAGCCGCCTTGCTGATGCAGGAATGGTTCCCGGATATTTCCATGTGGTTATGGACCATTATTTTTGGTGTCTTTGTATTTAGCTTAAATATGATTTCGACCAAATGGTTTGCCGAATCCGAATTCTGGTTGGCACTGGTGAAAGTAGTCACTGTTGTTGCCTTTATTGTTTTGGGCTTACTGGCCATCTTTGGTGTTTTGGGCTATCAGGGCTACGAAGCTGCGCCTCTATTTACCAACCTGACGGCCCAGGGCTGGTTCCCTGAAGGTCTATTCCCAATTTTTGCGACCATGCTGATCGTGAACTTTGCCTTTTCGGGTACAGAGCTGATTGGTGTTGCGGCGGGTGAAACTGAAGATCCTGCGAAAAATGTCCCTAAAGCCATTAATACTGCAATTTTCCGCTTATTAATTTTCTTTGTGGGGACGATTATCGTGGTGACGGCCTTACTCCCACATCAGGAAGCTGGCTTGGCAGCTGAAGGTGTCAGTAGCAGTCCATTCGTAACAGTATTCCAGCACATCGGTATTCCTTATGCTGAAGACATCATCCGCTTTGTGATTATCACTGCGTTACTTTCTGCTGCCAACTCGGGCTTATTTGCCGCTTCTCGTATGATGTGGTCATTGTCCTACAGCAAACAGTTACCTGCCGTATTCTCAAGACTCAATGCTCGCGGTGTACCGTATATTGCAGTCATGGTGACCATGCTCGGTGCATTGCCAGGCCTGCTGTCTGAACAGTTTGCGCCAGAAACCATCTTTACCAACCTACTGGGCATTGCGGCGTTTACCATGGTGGTGGTCTGGATGAGTATTTGTTTAAGTCAGTTCAACTTCCGCCGGCAGTGGTATAAACAGGGTCGCACGGTCAAAGAACTGGGCTTTGCAGCACCATTGTTTCCGATTGTGCCGATTTTAGGCTTCGTGTTCTGTTTTATTACCTGTGTCAGTATGGTCTTTGATCCATCAATGCGCATCAGCTTCTTTGGCTGTCTGCTTTTTATTGCAGCCTGCTATGCCAGTTATTATACGTTCTACCATAACAAGTCTTAAGCATCAGCTTTAAAAGAGCGACTTCGGTCGCTCTTTTTTGTCTATACTGATTGTATATTGGGCAGCTTCAATGGTGCGTCGATGAAAATTGTGTTTATTCACGGCATGAACAAACAACAGTATACGGCGCCTTCATTACGCCAACATTGGCTGCATCTTCTCAAAAGAGGCCTCAGAAATAACCCGCAACAGCAAGCCCGTTTTAGCTATTTAAAACGGCATATCCGTATCCCTTTTTATGGTGATTTACTCTCTCGACATCATTTGCATAATCTACTCAATGCCAGCACCTTAATGCCGCAGCAATGGCCGCATTTCCCTTTTCTACATCCGGCACAGCGGCAAGCCGTACCACCAACCAATCAGTGCAAATATCAAGTTTGTGATGTGCCCCAGTTAAATCCAGATAAGACATTCAACTTTGATCAAAAGCTGAATTTTATTACAGCATTAAGCAAAGATATTGCCTTGCGGGATTTTGCGGTACTCATTAATTATTTCCCCAGTTTACACGCCAGTTTTTTGCATAAGTTCCTGCTGGAAACCTATCTTTATTTGGCCAATCCGACTTTTATGCAGGAAGTTCATCGGCGCATTCATCATCAACTGCATAGCAGCAAACCACAGATTCTGGTGGCACATTCGCTGGGTAGCGTGATCGCCTATAACTATTTGCTTCAACATCCAGAACTGAATATCCAGCGTTTTATTACCCTCGGATCACAGCTGGAATTTCGTGTCATTCAGGCGCATCTTCCGCAACCGATGATAAGACCTGCTGCAATTTCAGGCGATTGGATAAATTTCTATTCACATGATGATTTTCTCACCGCATTTCCACTCTCAGCAGCTTCATTTAATTTTCAGCCTGCCATTATCAATCAGGAAATTCGTACCTTTGTACAACGTCCACATTATATTGCGGGCTATTTACAGCATCCCCAAGTGTTAGCTGCCATGCTGGAATTGCTTAAAAATTCAGCTTAATTTAAATCATTTTCCATTATTTCAACAATATTGTTTTAAATTTACGCACTCAATCCAGAAAATAAAAATTTTTATAGAAATGCGTTTGACACCCCCCTATTTTCACCCTATTATACGCCCACCTCTGAAACGTCCCTATCGTCTAGAGGCCTAGGACATCGCCCTTTCACGGCGGTAACCGGGGTTCGAATCCCCGTAGGGACGCCAATTTTCAGAAGTACATTTTATTAAGTCCCTATCGTCTAGAGGCCTAGGACATCGCCCTTTCACGGCGGTAACCGGGGTTCGAATCCCCGTAGGGACGCCATTACTTCAAGTTAAAAGTAAAGGTTTTAAAATTTATCTTCTGTACTGTCCCTATCGTCTAGAGGCCTAGGACATCGCCCTTTCACGGCGGTAACCGGGGTTCGAATCCCCGTAGGGACGCCATATTCGAGATGGCAACATCTCAACAAAAAAGCCCGGGCATTGCGACTTGGGCTTTTTTGCATTCTGAATATTTAAATATAATTTTTTACCACTCATTAAAATATGCTCTTCGTTACATAGGCTGCCATGTAATTCATATTTTACAATTTGCATTCTTTTAACATTTCTATTCATATAAATATCCGTTCATTTTCATTTAAAGCAATACACCAATAAATTAGAACAAAAATTCAACATCTAGACGTCAAGTCGCACGTTAAGGTAACTGAAGAGATATCTGCAAGGATCAGATTATGTTCGTCAGCACAGAGTTAAGTTTGCCTTTATCGCCAAATAATAATCATAATTATCAATTTAAAAGCTTTAAGGATTGGGTCGACTTTTTTCAAGATACTGAAATCTCGACGAATACCAAAACCGAACAAGCTGAATCTTATTTGAGTGATCTGATTAAAAAACTGAATATAGAAACACTTGAATGGCTGGATCAACCGGCACAAGTTGAACAGCATCTTTTAGAACAACATCATCAAATTTGTGCCAAGTTTCAGGCTTATCTGGGACGGCGTAAACAACATCAGGCCCGGGAGTATTTCCCAACGGTTTCACATGCTTTCGAATTTCTGTCCAAGGTTGCACCGGTTAAACTGGTCGATGGTTCTTGGTTATATTCCACCGTACATAACTGCAATCAACCCAAGCTGAAAGATTTGATCTATATCTATCTGGAAGAACTGGGTCTGGGACATCCACGTGCCAATCATGTCACCATGTATCAGCACCTGTTAAGTCACTATGAGCTGAACAGTTATGCCGAACAACTGGATGCCAGTTATTATGAGCAGGCCGCGGTACAGTTAGCACTGGCTTATGCGCCGGCCAAATACTTGCCTCTGGTGATTGGTTTTAATCTCGGCTATGAACAGTTGCCGCTGCATCTGCTCATTACCAATTACGAATTGGCTGAACTCGGGATTGATCCCCATTATTTCAATGTGCATATTACGATTGATAATGCCCACAATGGCCATGCACAAAAATCCCTGCAAGCCTTTATCCAGCATTATGAGAATGCGGAAGATCCGGAGACTTATCTTGATTTGATCAAGCAAGGCTATCTGCTCAATGACATCGGTAAAAGTTCTTCCCAGATTGTGAAAGAGCTGGATATTGAGCGCATGGCCTTAAAAGTATTCCAGAACAAGGCACTGATTGGCCAATATATTCATAATCAGAAATGTCAGTTTAGTGGCAAGACTATCAATGACTGGTTATCAGATCCGGTACAAATTTTCAAGTTCCTGAACGTGCTGATTGAGAAAGGCTGGATTATTAAAGATGCTCCTGTTGAACAGAGCCGTTTCTGGAAAATGATTGATCATCCTGAAGGTAAAATGTTTGGTGTGTTTAATGCGACTGAAAAACAGATCATTAAAGACTGGATTCAGGGGGGCAACTTTAGCAACTCGGCTGTCTTCACGTAGCGCAGCGCCGTCTCAGGCGAAAGTTGAACCTGCTTTAAGCCGTATGGATCAACAGCGTTTAAATCAGTTAAAAAATCGCTTTATGCGCTGTGAAGGTGCGGAACAGAAAATTGACTTGCTGATTCCCTATACTTCACCGCATATGCATCATACTGAAGTGGGTTTATGGGCAACCCGTCAACTGGGACAGTTATTATTTCCTTTCCAGACCCAGGCGATGCATTATTCTTAACTATGTGATGAATAAAAAACCGGGCATTCTAATTGCCCGGTTTTTTATACTTAGATGATAAATTTAAGCCGATTTACGCGAATTCAACTGCCCTTTAATTACGGCTTTAACATTGCCTTTAAGGTAGTTCAAAAAGACTTTTAACGGTGACAGTTTTGGATTCGGCTGTTTACCTTTGGCAATTTCCTTAAACTGCGCGGCATACCAGATAATTTCCATAATCGCCATTTTGTCAACCAGCGGAATACCGGTTTTAATTTTCTCAACCGCATAACGTACATCTTGCCCTGCAATCAAACGATCACCCAGATCCGGCTCTACCGCAAAAGGTCGGGCGATGCCAACAAAATCACATGCACCACTGTCGAGTGCAGCATTCATGCCGTCGACGGTTCTAAAGCCACCAGTCACCATGATATGGCAATTGACTTCCTGACGGATCTTTTCGGCAAAATCGAGGAAATAGGCTTCACGGGCAATGGTTGAAGCTTTGCGTTTGTCTTCTTTTACACCAGCCATGGCAGGCGCTTCATAACTACCGCCGGATACTTCAATGATATCAATCCCGGCTGCATCCATCGCCTTAAAGACATAGATCACATCTTCTTCACTCATACCACCGCGCTGAAAGTCAGCGGAATTCAGTTTGACTGAAATAATGAAATTTTCTGAGCTTGCAGCACGGACAGCCTGATAGGTTTCCAGCAGAAAACGGGTACGGTTTTCAATACTGCCACCCCATTGATCCTGACGCTTATTGGTCAGCGGTGACAGAAACTGGCTAATCAGATAACCATGTGCCCCATGCAACTGGACGCCTTCAAAACCGGCCTTTTCACAAATTTGCGCTGAAGTGGCAAAGCGCTGGATAATCTCCAGAATTTCAGTTTCAGTCAGCGCACGCGGTGTGCCGAAGCTGACGGCCAATGCCGAACTAAAAGGCACGGCCGACGGCGCAACTGTTTCTTTATTTAAGCCTTTGGGACACTGACGACCCGGATGTGACAACTGCACCAGTTGTACCATACCCTGCTGCTTGCCCACTTCCGCCCAGACTTTAAGCTGCTCCAGATCACGCTCGGTTTCTACCACCACCACGCCCGGCTCATTCTTGGCACGAAAGTCCACCATGACATTGCCGGTAATGGCACAGCCCAGTCCACCTTTGGCCCAGGCTTCATACAACTTGAAATGTGCCTGATTGGGCTGGCCGGCATCATTGGCCAGCGCCTCACTCATAGCGCCTTTAATAATACGGTTTTTGAAATTGGTATGACGAATTTGAATGGAATCGGCCAATTGGGTCATGATCTGTCCTGATATTACTTTTATTTTGTACTCGTTTATAACGCAAGTCAGGATAATTGACAATTCAACTTGTCAAATTTACACAATTTTCATCTGCTTATTTTTACGATGATTAAAAAGTTCCGTGATTTATTGTCTTGGATCAAAAGCATCACGTACTGCTTCGCCAATATACATCAGCAAACTCAGCACAATGGCCAGACTAAAAAAACCTGATAAAGCCAGCCACGGCGCATTTAAATTATTTTTGGCTTGCAGCAACAGCTCTCCTAAAGAGGCTGTTTCCGGTGGTAGCCCATAGCCTAAAAAATCCAGAGCCGTCAGTGCGGTAATATTGGCAGTCAGCATAAAGGGAAGTTGTGACAGACTTGAACCGATGACATTCGGCAATATATGCCTGAACATGATTCGCCCATCTCCTGCGCCCATACTTCGTGCCGCCCAGACGTATTCCAGATTGCGTGCACGCAGAAATTCAGCCCGTACCATGCCCACCAGAGTGGTCCAGCCAAACAACAGCATGATCAGAAATAGGCAGTAAATATTGGGACTAAACAGACTGACCAGCACCATGACCATAAATAGCATCGGCAAACTGCTCCAGACTTCAAGCAGGCGTTGCCCGATCAGGTCGATCCAGCCGCCATAATAGCCCTGCACAGCCCCCAGCAAAACTCCAATCGCCGCCGACAATAAAGTCAGTGCAAAACTAAATAAGAGTGAAACCCTCAAGCCATACAGAATCCGCGCCAGCACATCACGACCCTGATCATCTGTCCCGAGCCAGTTTTGTGTACTTGGTGGCGAAGGCACCGGAACAGCCAGTTCCAGATTCGGGCTTTGATATGAAAATGGAATGATTGGCCAGATCGCCCAGCCTTTTTCTGCAATTAACTGTTGAACGGCAGGATCTTTATACTCGGCTTCGGTTTCAAATACACCGCCAAACGCCGTTTCCGGATAAGATTTTAAGATAGGCAAATACACTGCATGATCATATTTCACCAGCAAGGGCTTATCATTGGCAATCAGTTCTGCGCCCAAGGACATGATAAAAATAAGGCCAAACATAATAAAACAGCCAAATCCCAGCTTGTGCTGCTTAAAGCGTTGCCAGCCTAATTGCATCAAGGACGACATTAGGAGGATCCCCGACGTGAACTGAAATGAATCCGTGGGTCGATCAGTTGATACAGCAAATCGCTTAATAATCGCAATATCAGACCAAGCAAAGTAAAGATAAACAGAGTACCGAAAATCACCGGATAGTCGCGCTGGATGATCGCCTCAAAACCCAAAACACCTAAACCATCGAGATTAAATATAATCTCAATAAACAGGTTGCCGACGAAAAACACCCCAATTAATACTTCTGGCAAACCTGCGATCAACACTAACATCGCATTTCGGAACACATGCCGATACAGCACTGCGTTTTCATTTAAACCTTTGGCCCGCGCAGCCAGAACATATTGCTTACTCAACTCTTCCACAAAGGAAAATTTCACCAGATAAGTCAAACTGGCAAATCCGCCCAGCACCATGGCCAACAATGGCAATGCCATATACCAAAAATAATCCTGAATTTTCCCAAAAAATGAGAGTTCGGCAAAATTTTCAGAGCTGAGTCCCTGTAACGGAAACCATTGCAGAAAAGATCCACCGGCAAAAAATACAATCAGTAAAATCGCAAAAATAAAGGCTGGAATGGCATAGCTCACCGCCAGCATTAAAGAGGTGATCTGATCAAAAACACTGCCATGTTTTCTGGCTTTGCCGATGCCTAAAGGGATAGACACCAGATAGATGATTAAGGTACTCCACAGACCTAAAGACAGCGATACCGGTAGTTTTTCCCAGATCAGCTCAGTCACAGCCTTGTCTTTAAAAAAACTAGTGCCCAGATCAAACTGGGCATAGCGCCTTAGCATGTCCCAAAAGCGGATATGGGCAGGCTGATCAAAACCGTATTGAATATTGATCTGCTCGATCATCTCAGGGGTGAGGCCTTGCTGCCCCTGATACTGTAATCCGGTATGTGTCAAGCCATTGACCTGTTGTGCCTGATAAATCGCTTGTTCCACCGGCCCACCCGGTGCCAGCTGGATCACCATAAAGTTAATCAGCAAAATGATCAGCAAGGTTGGAATCATTAGCAACAGACGCTTGAGTATATAAGTGCTCATGGCACTCCCTGATAGGCTTGGAGCTTAATGCTGTTTGAAATAATTGGCCACACGTTGAGCCTTTGCCGCATCGACCCACCAGTAGTCAATGCCCGCGGAGAGCTTAGGTTTAAGCTTGGGCTGCTGATACATGTTCCAGTAAGCATACCAGTATTCACCCGTACCATAAGTCGGAATATGATAATAACCTGCCCGCAGCAAACGGTCTAAGGCTCGGGTACTGTCAATCACCTGCTCCCGGTTCTGCGCCTGAATTACTTGCTTAATCACCGCATCAATAACAGGATTCTGAATACCGGCATAATTATAGTTGCCGACCTGCTTGGCAGCCTGACTGCTCCAGAACTGTTTTTGTTCCTGCCCCGGTGTCAGGGACTGTGGCATGCTGTCGACAATCATATCAAACTGGTAATTTCGTAGCCGTTCATAATACTGCGCGGTTTCGACCATACGAATATTCGCCTGAATCCCCAAACGTTTTAAATGACGTAAATAAGGCATCAGATCACGTTGCTGTTCCACCTGATGCAGCAAAAATTCAATCTTGACCGCTTGACCGGAAGCATTGACCAACTGTCCCTGTTGATAACGATAACCGGCTTTTAACAGCAATTGACGGGCTTTTAATAAATTCTGCCGGTTAAACCCTGAGGCATCGGATTGAGGATATTGCCAGTCCTGAAGTACAGCCTGACGCTGAACCGGATGAAGCTTCTGCAAATGAGGCTTTAAAATTTGCAGCTCTTGGGCACTCGGCCGTCCACGAGAAGCCAGATCACTGTTGGAAAAAAAGCTGTTCAGGCGTTGATATTCACCATAGAACATGGCTTTATTCAGCCATTCAAAATCGTAAGCGAAACTTAAGGCCTGACGGAAGCGAATATCGGCAAAGGGCTGACGCCGGGTATTAAAGACCAGACTCTGGGTCGGGACCGGATTTTGATGCCGAAAACGATAACGTTTGACTTGTCCTTGCCGAACCGCAGGAAATTGATAATCCCTGATCCAGCGATTGACCTGTTTTTCCTCATGCAAAGTAAATTGGCCCGATTTAAAGGCTTCGAACTTGATTTCCGGACTACGATAATAACGATACTGGATCCGGTCAAAATTATAACGACCGCGATTCACCAATAGATCTTTGCCCCAGTATTGAGGATTACGCTGATACGAAATACTGCGGCCGGGATCTATGCGTTCAATCACATAGGGCCCTGAACCCAGAATCGGTTTCAGCGTCAGGTCTTTAAAATCACGCTGTTGCCATTGCCGTTTAGAATAAATGGGCATCTGCGCGACAATCATGGCCATTTCCGGATTATGCCCGGATTTAAAATGTATTTTGATTTTTAAAGCTGACAGCACTTCCAGCTGATGTATATCTGCCAGATACATTTGCAGACCGAAATTAGACTGGGTCTGATAAAGCTCAAAGCTATATTTGACATCTTCCGCAGTTACGGGCTGACCATTGCTAAAGCGCGCTTTCGGATTTAAATGGAAAATGATAAAGGCGGTTTTCTTGGGGTCAAAACTGACTTTTTCCGCCAGCAAGGGATAATACACCCCGGGCTCATCCAGTGATTTCGACAACAAACTGTCAAAAATATAGTTGATCCCTTCAGTGACATTGCCTTTGCCATTCATGCTATTTAAATTATCAAAGCTGCCATCGGCCGCCAAAATCAGTGCACCGCCTTTGGGGGCTTGCGGATTGGCATAAGGTAAGGATTGCAGATGGCTATATTTCGGTTGGCTATGTAGCGCAATATAAGGTGTGGTGATCAGGGCTGCCCAACTGGTATTCATTACCAGCGGGACAACCATACTTAAAACAAATAAACTAAAAAATCTCACGATAAATGAATTAGTTTGGCACTTTAATCACATCACCAATACGTAATTGTGTATTCGGTTTGAGATCATTCATTTCCGCCAGTTGATTGCTGTTCATGCCGTAACGTGAGGCCAGACCGATCAAGGTATCGCCGCGTTTGACTTTATAATCAGTCACCAGTTTTGGAATCTGGATGGTTTGACTGACACGCAATCCGGCACGTGGACTGAGATTATTTAACTCGGCCAGTTCGGTGACCATAATTCCTAAACGGCTGGCAATCGCATTCAGGGATTCGCCTGACTTGACGGTATAAGATTCAGTTGCTCTAGAAGCCACAGGCTTAGCTGCCACTTTCACGTCTTCTGCTTTTTTATCCGTCGGAACATCACCCACAATTTTTAAACGCTGACCAATACGGACGTTGCCATTGGCATTCAGGCCATTTAAATCGGCCAGATACTTGACCTGAAGATGATACTGACGCGCAATAGAACTTAAGGTTTCACCCGATTTCACCACATGCGAATCGGATTTCACATGTTTCGACACCGTTTCCGCCACAGACTCACGCACGGGTTCAGCTGCCTCACCCGTCAGCTTTAAACGCTGACCGACGCGCAGGCCGGCATTACGAGAAATACCATTCAGGCTCGCCACCTGATCCATCGACAGATTGTATTTTGCGGCAATGCCGGTCAAGGTATCGCCCGATTGAGCTATATAAGTTTCAGGCACCTGACTGCCGGCTGGAATCTTGATGGTCTGGCCTATACGTAAACCACTATTGGCTGCAAAACCATTTAAAGCTGCCAGCTCAGACACACTGAGCTTGCTTTGACTGGCAATGCTATACAGGGTTTCACCGCGTTTGACCTGATAATTTTCAGTTGCTGTCTGATCAACTTTAACATTTTCAAATGTCTGTTCAGTCTTTTGGGTCGATGCGGTCAGTGCTTCAACTTCCTGAAGTGGCACATTGATTTTCTGTCCCACCATTAAACTGCTACCCGCAGTTAAACCTGAGGTGAATGACGCCAGTTCAGCATTTGACAGCCCATAACGATCGGCAATCAGTTTCAGATATTCACCGCGCTTGACGGTATAGGATTTGGTTTGAACTTTGGCAGCTTCAGCTTTTTTAGCATCTTCTACTTTGGCTTTAGATGCAGCCGTTTCTTTCAGCGACAGCTTCTGACCGACAAATAAACCACTGTTGGTACTTAAACCATTAAAGTCAGCCAGCTGTTTGAGACTTAAACCAAACTGATTTGCCACACTGGTCAGAGAATCATTGGCCTGAACCACATAAGATTCCGGCTTTTCTTTGGCTTTGGTTTGTTCCTGCACCGGCTTGGCATCATACAGATAAATCGTGGTGCCTACATATAGCGTAGAATTTGGATCGATCTGGTTCCATTTCGCCACATCACGCCAGTTCACCCCATTTTTTGCTGCAATCAGCGCCAGATTATCCCCCGGTAAAACCTTATAGGTACTACGCTTGCCCTTAGGCGCGACCACCACCACTTCAGAATCAGTCTTGACGTAATTTTTACCCTGGTTCAACTGGGCTTCGACCGAAGTCGCTGTGGTATTGTCAGCAACTTCTTTCGGATAAGAGAAGCCTTTGGTAAGTTCCTTGCCTTGCTGCTCAGCCACAGACAGGCTGGTTTGAATAGCCGTCAGCTTGATTTTACCATCATAAGGATCGACAATTTCTGTGCCTGCCGGCGCCAATGCTTTCAGCTCTTCAACTACCTGAGCCTGTTCTGCCGGTGTTGCAACAGGCTGCAGAACTTCATCCACAGTTTTGTTACTTTCCTGCGCGGTGACGACCTGCTGAACTTGCTGACGCTCGGCTGCAGAAATCGGTGGTTCGACCTGAATCTGTTTCGCTGGCGCTGCCGGTGTCACTGCGACCGGAATACGTGGCGCACTTGGAATCGGCAAATCACTTTGGGCAGCAAAACTGGCCAAGGCAGATGAGCCTCTAGGCGTTGAAATCTTTTTCGTGGTCTGTACCACTGTATTTGCCGTTGTCACCACAGGTGCAGTCGTTGCAGGCCGAGTACTGGCAAGAACGGGTGGAGTCTGTTTTGCCGGTGTAATCGTTTTCGCATTTAACACGGGAGGCGCAGCTTTGGTCGGCACCACTGGGGTGGTGTTTTTCGGCAGATTGCTGGCACTACTCGCAGATAATCCGCCGGAACCAGATAGTTTTTTCAGCTTTTCATCAACTGAAGGACTGAGGTCAGCAGGAATCAAAATACGACGCGGACTGGTAGGGTCAATATGATCACCACGATGCCCCGGGTTCAATTGATACAGCTCCGCACGGCTCAAACCGGTGATGGCTGCAATTTCATTTAAATTGGCCACGCCTACAGGCACTTCACGGAAATGCGGACGGTTGGCAATTGGTGGCAGGCTCACCCCATACTGACCTGGAGTTTTAATAATTTGTGCAACTGCCAGGAAACGTGGCACATAGCTCATGGTTTCTTGTGGCAATTTGAGTGACCAATAGTCGGTCGGCAGACCTGCTGCCTTATTGCGGTTAATCGCCTGCTGAATACGTCCCGGGCCAGCATTATAAGACGCCAGCGCCAGCTCCCAAGAACCAAACTGGTTATATAAACTGCCTAAAAACTCATAGGCTGCACGAGTCGATTCCACCACATCACGACGACCGTCGTATAAAGGGGTCTGCTTTAAACCATAAATACGGCCTGTGCTTGGAATAAACTGCCATAAACCTGCCGCTGCCGCACTACTGGTCGCTGCCGGGTCATAGGAACTTTCAATAATCGGTAATAGCGCCAGCTCGGTCGGCATACCACGGCGTTCTGCTTCTTTTACCGTGTAATATAAATAACGTGAGGCACGCGCACTTAAACGATCCAGATAAGGCTGACGTGAAATAAACCAGCCGCGCTGCGCATCAATCCGCGGATTCCAGACACTTAAATCCATCTTGAAACCCACAGTCATGCGTTTCCAGACATCACCATGCTTCAGAACCAGTAAACGGTCGCCTTCTACTGCACGCATATCGGTTGCAGAGAGTAAATCTTCCAGTCCATCCAGACTGCTGGCATCCAGATATTGTGATCCAACTTGCTTGCTTTTCGCTGTTTGGGTCGCACTTTGTGTAGATGAACAGCCCGTCAGTCCCAAGGAAGCAAGTGCAGTTCCCAGTACAGAAAATTTTAGAAATGTAGGTAATGTCGGCTGCCACAAGATTGCGGTTGGTTTATACATAAAAAAATCCAAACAACTCGTATATAAATTTATTTTTTAGATATGCCATTGTAGTGAAGCAGGTCGAAGACACAAGGCAATAATTTACCGTGATTTCACGTTAAATGTTACAAGAAATTAAAAAATCCGGGACATATAGATTGATCGACTGCATTTGCGCTATACAATAAGCCTTCCAGCTTGTTCTATTTCGATCGGATTTCAATTTATGTCACACACTATCACACTTTATGTTGATGGCGCTTGTCGCGGCAACCCGGGTTTAGGCGGTTGGGGTGCATATATTATTCATGGACAGCAAGAACACAAGATCTGCGGGGGCGAAGACCATACCACCAATAACCGTATGGAACTGACCGCCGCCATCGAAGGCATTCTGTTTTGTGACAAACAGGACAAGCTGGTGATCTATACCGATTCCAACTATGTCAAACAAGGCATTACCGAATGGATTCACGGCTGGAAAAAGAAAAACTGGAAAGACGTCAAAAATCCGGACCTGTGGCAAAAGCTGGATGCCGTCTGTCAGGGACGCGAGATTGAATGGCACTGGGTCAAGGGTCATTCTGGACATCCGGGCAATGAAATGGCCGATCAGCTGGCCAATCAGGGTGCCGATGAAACCCTGAAAAAATCTAAACAGACCGCTTCAATTTCCGAAGATAAAAAAAAATCTGAACCCGACTGGCTGCTAGATGATCCTTTCGGTCTGGATCTGGCCGAGAGTGAAGAAGAGCTGGACGCGATGCAGGAAGAAGAAAATATCGTATTGGATGAAGTTGCCGAGAGTGAACACAGTGACCCAGCGCATCAAGATGCTGATGCAGCTGCAGCTGCTGCCAATACCTCACAATTACATCCCCAGATTGTGATTACCCCCGCAACCTTACAATTGCATGGCCCGCGACAATTGATTCTGGATACCGAAACCACCGGTTTTTATTATCAGGATGGTGACCGGATTATTGAAGTTGGCGCGCTGGAAATGATCAACCGCAAACTGACCGGCAGCTCGATTCATATCTATATCAATCCGAAAACACCGGTCGGCGACTCGGTCAATGTCCACGGCATTACCGATGAGTTCCTGCAAGACAAACCGTTATTTGAGGAAATCTCTCAAGTATTGTTTGACTATTTGCACGGTGCCGAAATTATCGCGCATAACGCCAGCTTCGATATGAACTTCCTGGATATGGAATTCAAACGGGCAGGTTTTAAAGCCCTGTCCGAAGTTTGTGAAGTAACCGATACCCTGGCAATGGCCAAGTCCAAGCATCCGGGGCAGAAAAACTCGCTGGATGCCTTAGTGCGCCGCTACGAGATTCCAAAGCGTGACCGTACCTTCCACGGTGCCTTGCTCGATGCGGAAATCCTGTCTGATGTTTATCTGGCGATGACCGGTGGACAGGTGTCTTTTGATATCGATGCTTTGTCTCATTCTGACGATCAGAACAACCGTTCAGGCATGGCCAGAGTTGAAATTGAACTGCCGGTGATTCTTCCCTCAGAACAAGAGTTGCAGGAACATGAGAAATGGATCAAACAATTCGAAGAAAAACATGGAACTGCTTGCCTTTTCTCGAAATAAAATCTACATTTCCGAGCATGCTTTAGGTTAAAAACTACAGTTCTTCAGTTATAGTAAATACAAAGAGGTTCCGCAGCTTTAAGCGGAGCTCATATATAGATAATACTTCAGGAAAGGTGCAGATCCATGTCTTACCAAACCTCTATACATTTTGATCCAACAGCCTTACTGATAATAAAAAATGAGGTTGATAACTCGATCAAGTTAGTCGAATCAGCAGTAAGCACCTTGGTAGAAGATCAGACTTTACCTTTTGGCATTGATGATGCATTAAATCAGTTCGAACAATGCGCCCAGGTTCTGGCACTCATCGACATGTCCAGCCTGGCAAAAGTCGCTCATTATTCAGCAGAACTGATGCGCAAGATTATGGGGAACCCGGCACAGGTCAATACGCAGGACGTCATTGCCCTGAGTGAAGGCACCACCATGCTGAAACGCTATATCGAATTTATCTGCCTGCGTGAAGTAAAAATTCCACAGTTCCTGCTCGACACCCTGAACCGTCTGGAAATTGCGCTGGGTAAACCGCTCACCAGTGAAGGTCAGCATATTGAATCCCTGCTCGATCTGATCACGCCTGACTTTCAGTTACCACAAGCACCCGGTCTGGAAAAATCCAAATATGTTCAGCGCCTGTACAAGCTGTCCCTGAACAAGCTGCTTAAGCAGGAAGAAAGTGAACTGGATCTGCAGGCGATTAAACTGGTGGGGGCTTATCTGGCTGGGCTCGCTCAATCGCACACCAGCAAACAGTACTGGAATCTGGTTTTCGTTGCATTCAGCAATATTGATCACTTGCTGATTAATGAGCCACGTCTGCGCACTCTGGTGAGTATCGAGCGCAACATGGCACAATATTTTGGCTCGCCGGACAGCTTCAAGGCTTCACTTGCAGACCTGGCCAATGTCCTGAGTCTGTGTATTAGCCAGGAAGATGATACTGCACAACATATCCGCAGTCAGCTCAATATTGGTGAAGACCTGCTGACCGATATGCAGTTACAGGTCTTTAGTCGCCACCTGTATGGTCCAGACTTTGAAACCATGCATACCATTAGCGAACTGGTGACCACAGAAATGGCGCAGATTCGTAATGACATCGAGTTTAACTATCAGAACATGAGTCCTGAAAAAACTCAGGAATTGCAGGCACAGCTCAATAATCTGGCCAACATCTTCAAAGTATTGAACCTGAATGAAGCCTATCATGACCTGAACCGTCAAGCTACTTCACTGAGCCAGACTGAAATCCTGAAAGATCCGGGTTTTGCCCAGCAGTTGATGAATGTGATCCTGTCTGCCATGAACTCGATTGGGGTACTGGAACGTCATCACACCTCGAGCCGTTTGCAGCTGCGCGTCAACAACATGAATATTTCTCTGGACCGCCTGGATGAAGCACATGCGGCTTTACTCACTGAAACCAAGGCCCTGATCGAGCTTTCCAGCCAGATTCTGAGCAACTATCTGCAAGATCAGGACTTGGCTGCACTCGAACCTGTGCCAGTACAATTCTGTGAAATTGGCGGGGCGATGCTGTTCCTGAATGCAGAACATGTTCGTACTGCATTCACCACCACTGCAGCATTCATCAAGAACCGTATTGATCTATCAATGGCATTAACGCCGGAAGAGATTCATCGTGCTCTGGATACTCTGGCGAGTGCCGACATGATGATTGATAACTTAAAGGACAAACAGCCTGTTTTACAGGCTATGTTTAAGGTAGCATTGGACAGTAGTGAAAAACTCAAAATAGTTGCCTAATGTCCAAATTATCACTTGCTTATATTTTTCAGCAGCAGCAACTGCTGGTCGATCAACATTTTCAGCTTCCACAGGTTGAAGCCCTCGCAAGTGATTTGTTACTCCACACGGGTGATCAAGTGATTGCCCGTGACCTGCTTCCCGATGAGCCGATTCCTGCAGGCTTGCAACTGGTACCCATCCGCCAGTTATTACAGTTCTGGAATACCCAGCAATTCGAACAGGCCAGCCGTGCGGTACAGCTTTTAGAATGGCGCCGGAATCACAAATTTTGTAGTCATTGCGGTACAGCCACCGAAGCACATCCGCTTGAACATGCGATGCTCTGCCCATCCTGCAACTATCGTCAGTATCCACGGGTTCAGCCTTGTGTCATTACCGTCATTACCAAAAACGAAGACGAAATTTTGCTGGCCAAAAACGCGCGCAACACCAAAAGCCAGATGTATGGCCTGATTGCCGGTTTTGTTGAGGTAGGCGAAACGCTGGAAGAGGCAGTACGTCGTGAAACGCTGGAAGAAGTCGGTTTAGAACTCAAGAATATCCAGTATCTGGCCAGCCAGCCCTGGCCGTTTCCAAGCAATCTGATGATTGCCTTCAAGGCTGAATATGCCGCGGGTGAAATCGAATTACAGCAAGAAGAAATTAGCGATGCGCAATTCTTTAAATTCGATCAGCTGCCCGAAATTCCGTTCAAGGGCAGTATTGCCCATGCCATGATTATGCATGTGACTCAAGGTACGGCAGTCGCAGACGATACCAAGACCTGGCTCTAGCTCTTATTGAGCTCAAGTTTGGCTGAACCAATAAAAAAAGAATCCAAGGGAGATAATCTCTTGGATTATTTTTTATGCCTTACTACTGGGTTAAATCCCGCTATCAGTCTCGAGATCTAAATGCATCCTCGAGTGCCCAAAGCACCTGCGCTTTGGTCTGGAAATAGCGACTGAACAAACTGGAGAGCGAACCCACGATCGTAATATGGCCAAGTTTCGGAATATGAATCAAATGGCTATGATTGCCCTTTTCTCGCAATACCCGATCTAGATCCTGACTATTAAAATGGCCAACGATGTTGTCCTTTTCGGCAATAAACAGATAATGTCGGGTTGGGCTATTTTTAACAAAATAATAAGGCATGACCTGCTGATATGGCACCGTCTGATCAAAAGCATCAGCACAAATCGGATCATTTTTATAATCAAAATGATAAGGCCCCGCCAGACCAATAATCGCACGGATTAGACTGTGGTCAATGCTGGCAGATTGCGGATGATACAGTGCAGACATGACATTGAATGCCCCAGCCGAATGTCCCATCAAAACCAGGTTTTCAGCACAGATATCTAACCGGCCGGCAGACTGCTGCAAGTGGTTCAATAATAAATGCAGATCATGAATATAGGCTGGGAAAATATGTTGTGGTGCCAGATGATAATTCATCACCACCACATCATAGCCTTCTTTGGCAAAGGCCTCACCAATGAACTGATAATCCTTTTTATCCCCATGCAACCACGCGCCGCCATGTACAAAAACAATCAGGGGGCGATGGGGCAAAGGCTGCTGGCTACGGAACAGATCAAAGCGTTGCCGTGATTTTAGACCATAAGCCAGCTGAGTTTCGATCGTGTAACCCTGTTTAGGCGTTAAACGATTCAACGCATAACTGCCAAAATCATAGAGTCTAAATGCTTTATAGCGTTGCTGGACTTCCAGAATCTGACTCGACAATTGGTTTTTAAAATGACCGACCTTATGGAGCATCGGTTGGTTCAACCGTATCAGGATCTATCGCAACCGGCGTCTGTTCAATACCGGGCTGTGCATAAGCAGGTGCTGCAAAGTTCTGACTGCTCAGATTTGAAGACTGTTCAACATTGTCAATCAGGGTCACAATTTTGGTGACATTGCCCACTTGCTGCAATACCTGATTCAGGTCAGCAATTTCTGCGCTGTTCAAACGTCCCATCACATACAGCACGCCATCTTCAGTATGCACATGTACTTTACTGTCCGCAACCACAGTGGCTTTCATGATCAGGCCACGGGTATTAGCTGTGACCGCAGTATCCTGCATGATGGTGCTATAGCTGATCTGGTTGCCTACAGTAATAAAATTATGTACCGCTTTGACATCGCTCATGGATTTGACATTGTCTTCTGCCAGCTGCTTGAGATGTGCATCGGGCACCTGACCGGTCAGCAAGACATTGCCATGAAAACTTTCAATATTGACCCGAGCCTGTTTGAAGCGCGAATCTAGTTTATAAAGATTAATTTTTGCAGTACGGACAATCGAGGAATCAATAAACACCTGCCCCAAGGTACGCGCCCCACTCTCAGTTCCTACAGGAGCCGTACCTGTGCCGCTAGAAATAAAACTGGCACAACCTGATAAACTTGCGACACACAGCATTGTTATTGCAATACGCTTAACCACTCAGCAAGACTCCTTCATTTTATTACGTCTTTTTCAATCTAATAATCTGTCTTTAAGCTCAGATCATGGCAACTCTGCTTGAACTTTACAATGATCTTGAGGCAAATATAAGCATCTTTAGACCTTATTTTATTCACAGATTAATAAACTCTTGATCAAAAGTAAAAGCATTTTCAATCCATTCCAGATCATAAGGGTATTGCGAAAAGTCATGCTGTAGGGTTTTTGCAAATTGCTGTTTAAAATCAAAACAAATCACGTCAAAACGATAGTAATAGTGTGCAAATTGTGGATTTTTCTGAATAAAGCACATTGCCGTCTTGAGCATCTTGCCCTGTTTTGCTTTCGACACCGACTCGATCGCTTGCGCATATCCGGTGTGTGCACGAGCTTTGACTTCAACAAAGATCAGCTCCTGTTCACGTACCAGAATCAGATCCAGTTCACCATAACGGCTGTGATAATTGGCTGTAAGCAATTGAAATCCCTGCTGCTGCATCAGTTGGGCGGCTTGCTGTTCTGCCCATGTACCTAATTGCTGTCGCATTATTCTCTTTCCCTGTTAGAGCAGCTTTACACCTGTGCCACTGTACTGAAAACATTGCGGAGTACGCTGGACACCGTGTTCAGTGATCTGAATCCGGCCGGTTCTGCCCTGAAATTCAATCGTTTGCAGCCGCGGCTGAGATAAATACTGCTGGGTGATGTGCCAGGCATCGCCGCCAAAAGCAATCAGGCGCTGATAAGACAGATTAACCGGTTCCTTGGCATAAGCTTGCAGCACATCCGGCCAATCCGCTAAGTAAAGCACTGGAACATCACAAAACTTGATCCCTTGTGGCAGCTTGTGCTGTTCGCTCATGGCATTGGCTACGGTATACATCCGTGAACGATTTAATTCAGGCATGACAGCCATCCATTCTGCATTGCCCAGAAACAATAATCCCTGCTTGGGCATTAAAAATCGTGGTGGTTTATCTACGATTTTAAATTTCAGATCACTCTGGCTCAGCAAGGACATCAACAACAGTTCATGCTCCGCTTCACTGCCCGGCTGGCGTAAAATCAGCAGTTGCCGAATCCCGTCTTTGAATAAAAGTGCTTTTAAGGCAGCGGCATCATCTTTCTTGGATAGACTGAACTGCCAGACATTGGGAGAGACATCAGCCACTTCATTCAGGCTGAGGGTACGTACTTTGGGTTTGCTGTTCAGCAGTTGTTCCACGTCGCTACGTGCCAATGGCCCCACCACCATTCTGGTCTTTTTATTGACATGCTGTTTAAGTAGCTGGGAGATATTTTTCTGATTGGCATTGACCCATTTCAGCGGAATCTTGTGTCCTGAAGCGGTATAGGCACTGAGAAAACCCTGTTTGATACTCGATGCAGCTCGCGCCAAAGGCCCGGATTCGGGTAGAATGATCAACACTTCTGCTTGAACGCTGCTGATGCAGCTGACTAAACACAAGCCTAATATTTTATTTTTCATCTTCCATTTTTTATTATTCAATTTATTCCACATGGAGAAACCTATGAGTGCTCAGTTATTTGTTGTTGCGACTCCAATCGGGCACTTAGATGATATTAGTTATCGTGCAATTCAGGTGTTGAAGTCGGTGAGTCTGATTGCTGCTGAGGATACACGAACTTCGGCACAGTTGCTTAAACACTTTAATATTCAAACACCTTTGACTGCATGTCATGAACATAATGAAAGCAACAAAATTGAGCAGCTGATCCAGCGTCTGCTCAATGGCGAAGATATGGCCCTGATCAGTGATGCTGGCACGCCCCTGATTAGCGATCCTGGTTTTAAATTTGTTCGGGCTGCTCAAGCGCATAATATCCGTGTTATTCCTGTGCCCGGTGCTTGTGCTGCGATTGCGGCCTTAAGTGCGGTCGGCTTGCCGAGTGACCGTTTCAGTTTTGAAGGCTTTCTGCCATCCAGACAAAGTCAGCGCCTGCTGAATCTGGAAAAACTCAAAGATGAAACCCAGACCTTAATTTTCTATGAAGCACCGCACCGGATTCTGGAATGCGTTAAAGATATGGCGAGCATATTTGGAGCAGACCGTCCTGTTGGCTTCGCGCGTGAAATTACCAAGACTTTTGAAACCATCAAGAAAATGACTTTAGGTGAACTGGTCGAATTCATTGCTAATGATCATAATCAGCAAAAAGGTGAAATTGTTCTGGTGATTGGCGGAGCAACCGAAGAAAAAGATCTGGATCAGGAAAAGCTGGATAAATTATTGAATCGCTTATTACAGGATCTGTCAGTCAAAGCAGCTTCACAACTGGCAGCAGATTTAACCGGTATCAAAAAGAAAGTGGCTTATCAACGTGCTTTAGAACTGACATCAGCCAACGATTAATATTCTAGCTATCTATCACTTTTATTTTTGCAAAAAAACACCACAACTGATGTGGTGTTTTTTTATAAGTCCAAGTCAAGGAATGACTTATTCTTTAGCTACTGACTCATCTGCCGGTACTTCAACGATACGGCCGCCACTTGCGAGAAAAGCCGCAATTTCGTCTTCAAGTGCCTGACGCTTCTTTAACTTTGCAGTCACGGTCAAAGTTTCAGCTTCTGCAAGATCGTTATCATTGACGACCTCTGTACTCTCTGTTGCGCCTTTTTCAGCTGCTTTTGCTTCATCATCGTCAACGATTGAATCTTCAACGTCGTCATCATAATCATTCATGTCTGTCATTTGCATCTCCCCCAAAATGAGCGCTCGCTTTGTATTTAAAGCCAGGTGTCGAATTAAGTGAAATTTAGCAATCTATGTGGCATTCGCCTAGTACCAAATATTAAAAAATCGTATTTTTTTTAAACAAAATCGTTACTCTTTATGGATGTTTGTTTAAAAAATTTACATTTCAACGTTAAGCTGCATAGCGTGTGTCTTTAAGTAAACTCAGACCATTGGCCTGTGCCATAAATGCATCTTTTAACATTGGCTGATTTTCTACCTGTTTCAGACCGAAATTACGTGCCCAAACCATCGGGAAAAATGAAGTCGTTTCCATCCAGCCAATCGCAGACATGCTGTGCATCATGGCATCGTTTTGTCCTTTACGGCGGTGCTCATAACGCTTCAGGCTTTGCTCATGTGCCCAAACACCACGTGACTGATCATGCAGCAATACATCACAGAGCACGGCAGCATCCAGACAGCCAATATTCACCCCTTGACCTGCCAGCGGATGAATCACATGGGCAGCATCACCAATCAAAGCCAGACCATCTTGAACATAGTGTTGGGCGGCACGTGCTTTTAATGGAAAAGTCGCACGTGGTGTCGCTTGTACGACCTCACCGAGCATATGATGACTTTCACGGGTCAATAGCTGTGTAAAGTCAGCATCTGACAACCCTGCATATTCTTCAGCATAATCATCCGGCAAAGTCCAGACGATGGATTGCCAATGTCCCTGCTCTTCTTTTTTTAAGCTGGCCATCGGTAAAAAAGCCAGAGGGCCGGTTTCCAGAAAAATCTGGCGCGCCATATGCTGATGGGGCTGTACAGTTTGAATCGCACAGCTGATCCCGGCCTGTTGGTAATCCAGCACATCAATATCAATGAAAGCTTGCTCACGGACAAAGGAGTTGGCACCATCTGCACCAATCACCAGTTTGGTTTTAAGCTGTGTGCCATCGGCCAGATGAATGATCCAGACACCGACTCCTCGTTCTACCCGGCTGACTTTAACCTGAGTACGGTAATCCTGTATATCGTCAAGCATCTTTTGCTGAATAGCCAGATTCAGGATACTCGGTTCCACCATCGAACCTAAGGCCTGTTCTACTGAGGGTGTTTTTTCTGAAGACTGGCCGAAATTAATGTCACCATAGCCATTTTTATTCCAGACCTGCATACCGGTATAAGGTTGCTGACGTGCCAGTTTGTTCCATACGCCGACTATTTTTAATAGATGAATGGTTGCCTGACTCAGTGCCAAAACACGTGGATTTGCCACATCTAATGTCTTATCTGCGTCTAAAATTGGGGCAGCGTCTAAAACTGTAGGCTGCACACCACCTTGCGCCAGCAGAAGTGCAGTCAGTCCACCAACCAGTCCACCGCCAATAATGACCACATCCAAGATTTCGTTATTTTGATTTAAGCTCATGCTTTTAATCCCATGGCATAATTCGCAACCAAAGGTTTAATGCTTGGAATATTTTCAAAGCAGATTAAGCCTGTGTTACGCATCAGTTTGAGGAATGGATTCTGGTTACTAAAACCGCGTACCACTGAATCACAGAATTTAATGACCCGCTGCTGATCTTTCAGGCGTGATTTTTCGTAGTCCTGTAGCATGGCTGCATTGCCTAAATCAGCACCCTGCTCAAGCTGCTCTGCCAAATAGCGATTAAGCACATAAGCATCGCGCATACACAGGTTAAAGCCCTGTCCGGCGACAGGATGGATGGTATGGGCAGCATTGCCCATCAATACCACACGGCCAACGGCCTGTTTTTCTGCCAGGACTTGAGAGAGTGGGAAGCTAAAACGGCGACCGGTTTTCTGGAATTTTCCGGCACGATCACCATAAGTGTCCTGCAAGGCATCAAGAAAATGCTGATCATTTTCATCGCCCAACCATTCACCTTCTGTGCCTTTTTTTACCGGCCAGACAACGGAACGGCGATATTCACCCGGCAATGGCAATAACGCCAAAGGGCCTAAATGACTGAAACGCTCAAAACCAACATGACCATGGGGCTTCGAGGTTTGTACTGTGGTCACGATCGCGACCTGATTATAATCGTGTTCTGAAGTACCAATGCCCAATGCTTTACGGCAGAAAGAATCACGACCGTCTGCGGCAATGACCAGTTTAGATTGTAAAGTCAGCTCAGATTCACCACGCTGCGCCTGAATATAAGCACAATCGGCATCTTGAGTCAGCGATGTGACTTGTACACCATCAATCAGTTCAATCAGCGGCTGTTTTTTCACTTGGGTCAGCAGCACACGGCCGAGCCAGGCATTTTCAATCACCTGACCGAAACTTTCGACTTTTTCCTGTTCTGCTTTTAGGCGTGCCTTACCAAAGCTGCCTTGTTCGGTAATATTGACTTCCAGAATTGGTGTGGCATGTTGCTGTAGTGCATCCCAAAGGCCGAGTTCCTGATAGATCTGTACACTACGGCGCGACAAGGCACTGTTACGTGCATCAAAACTGGAATGATACGGGGCAAGATGTTCATCATCATAATCTGGATATTTGATGGCTTCCAAAAGTTTGACTGCAATATTGGTTTTCGCCAACATCAGTGCGAGGCTTAAGCCCACCATACCACCACCGACAATGATGACTTCTTGTTGCATGCTGTAATCCTTTCAATGTCGTATCTAAGTCAATAGATACTTATAATCATGATGGATTTTATATTAGCTCAAAAAAATTCTTTTTTATAATGAAATAGCGTGTCTCGCCTCTGATGTTTATTGTTTCCGGGTGGCCAACCAGCACAGAATTGCTCCAGCCGTAACCATTGCCACACCCTGCCAAAAACCAAAAGACAAAGACGTACTCAGCAATAATGCTGCAAATAAAGCAGATAACACCGGAGTAAAATAGGAAGCACCCGCCATTAATGTCATGTTTCCAGAAATAATTCCAATATTCCAGGCACCATATCCCAAACCTAAAGCTCCGGCTGCCATAATCAAAGTGACGGTATTATCATAAGTAAAATTAAGCGCTGCTCCATTCATCAGGAAATATTTGATCCAGAGCACAACCGCAGCAAGGGCAAAGAATATCGTGACCAAGTTTTTACCTTGAGAGGTTTTTACGGTCACGGAACAATATGCAGCCCACAAAACCGCTGCAGCAAAAGCTAAACCATAACTAAGAGGATTAGCTTTCAAATTGCTCCATATTTGTAAGAGATCAAAGCCGGTATCTCCGCCTAAAACCCAACAAATCCCAACCAAGGCCAATAGGCAACCAGGAAGAATTAAGAGATTGGCTTTAACGTTGTTAAAAATGATTGCAAATAATAAGGTAAAAGTCGGCCATAGATAATTAATCATGCCGACTTCAATGGCTTGCCGACTATTTTGAGCATAACCAATAGAAAGGGCAAAACATAATTCATAAGCAACAAATAAAAGACTTCCCCACCATAAATAAGGCTTTGGAATAGTAGAAAGCTTGGGTAGACCGATGGTAAAAAATAAAATAATGGATGCCACACTGTAAATCAGGGCAGCACCTGCGACCGCTCCAAAACTCTCACTGACACTACGAATTAAGCCAACATTCGTACTCCAGAAGATGACCGCAGAAAGACCAATTAAAGTCGCGACATTTCGATTAAATACCGGTAGAGCGTTTAAGAGCATGGGCTATTTACTCAGAATCAAAGATATTCAGATATATGCTTTTGTAGTTTTAAAGATTAATTTTTCGACTTACTCAGATCATGCAATGAATCAGAATGATAGTAAATAATGCAGACTTAAATTTTAGATAAGAACTGTAACTTTCAGCTAAATTTATAGTTTTGTATGACTAAAATTGGCACAACATTTATTTTTTTAAATCGTCGCTTAGCTTTTAAGGAGAACTAAGATCTACAGCTTGGAGGTAAAAAAATCATTTGTTTATGGACGTTTTTTCCTCATAACTCCGCTATTTTATGGCTATCCAAACACCCAAAATGCCGTCTCTGTCAGCCAGTCATCTAGCTCAAATCACCATAATAAAAACGGAGCCTCAGCTCCGTTTTATTGATAACTATTCCATCCACTCAAGCCGAATTTTAATTATTTAAAATCAACCTTGTAGGGATGTAAGTCATATAGATTAATCGTTGGCGTATTAACGCACCACTCGGCTATGCGGCTCAGTGTGATGCACTGTTTTTCCTAATTTCGTACCGGTATAGATCAGGTACAATGCCGACAAACCAACCAGTACATAAACAATTCGAGAAAGCGCAGTCATATCACCAAAGATTGCAGCAACCAAATTAAAGTCGAATGCACCAATTAAACCCCAATTGATGCCACCAATAATTGTTAAAGCGTAAGCAATCCAGTCAATCGTATTTAGTCTCATAAGTCTTCTCCTGCTGTTCTTTAAGTTTATTTAAGGATCAGAGAAAGTATGAGAAGCAAAGCGCATTTAATATGTAGCTTTGATGCTAAAAACCGATTTTCTGTGTTGAATTCCTGTCAATTTTTAAGCTGCAAATTTTAACTGGGTGAGTTTTATTTGACTTGTTCGTGATAAATGTAATTGAAATCTTTTTTACTATCGTTGCGCAATCTCTCAAAAGATCTGGCTTCAAATCTATTAGAGCAGTCATAAAAAAAGCCGATCTAAGGATCGGCTTTTCATGTCTCTAAAATTAAGCAGCCTGTACTTTCGCCATTAATGCTTCAATGTCTTCTACCGTTTTCACGACTTTCGCGGTTAACACCAACGGGCCATTTGCAGTGGCCACGACATCATCTTCAATCCGGATGCCAATGCCACGCCATTTTGCATCCACAGTTTCATCATCAGGTGCAATATATACACCCGGCTCAACGGTGACCACCATGCCTTCTTCATACGGACGCCATTCACCATCGACCTTATACGCGCCAACATCATGCACATCCATACCAAGCCAGTGACCCGTGCCATGCATGTAGAACTGGCGGAAAGCTTCTTTTTCTATAATGTCGTCGATATCACCTTGCATCAAGCCAAGATCAAGCAGACCTTGCACCAGGATGCGCACAGCAACATTGTGCGGTTCTTTATAGGAGTTGCCAATTTGCACGGCATTGATCGCAGCGATTTGGGCATCCAGTACCACGTTATACAAGGCTTTCTGTTCCGGACTGAATTTACCATTCACTGGAAAGGTACGGGTAATATCTGAAGCATAAAGCTGATATTCAGCCGCGGCATCAATCAACACCAAATCACCATCTTTCAGCGCTTTATCATTTTCTACGTAGTGCAGGATGCAGGCATTTTCACCGCCACCGATAATACTGTTATAGGCCGGAACACCGCCATTCTTGCCGAAAATATAATTCAGCTCGGCTTCGAGTACATATTCCATCATGCCCGGACGTACTGCTCGCATCGCTTGAGTATGTGCATCTGCCGAAATATCTGAAGCAATTTGCATCAGTTCAATTTCATTGTCATCTTTATGCAGACGCATTTCGTCAATAATACGATCCAGCTGAATCACTTGAGCAGGTGCAGACGTACCACGCCGGCTTTCACCACTTGCAGTCGCAATCCATTTCGCTACACGTGCATCAAAATCCGCGTTGTGGCCAATGCGATAAAATAACTGGTCTTTATTTTGTAATTTTTCCAGAATTCCTTCATCTAGCAGATCAATCGGATAGGCTTCATCTGCATCATAATCCTGCATCGCCCCATCAATCCCTGCACGATAGCCATTCCAGATTTCCATTTCCCGGTTACGTTCCCGGCAGAATAAACTATAGCTATAGCCTTCTTCTTCAGTGTCAAAGGTTTCAATCACAGCCACAGCTTCAGGTTCTGAAAATCCGGTTAAATAGAAGAAACTACTGTCTGCACGGTATTTATAATCTGCATCACGGTTACGCATCGCCACCGGACTGGTCGCGATAATCGCAATACTGCGTAAACCAATTTCCCCTGCGAGAATACTGCGACGTTCCTGAAAATCAGCTTGTGTTAATTTCTTCATTACACCTTACTTCTTGTCAATTCATGCTTTTATTGAAATATTCTCTTGAAAACAGAACATATATTCTAATGAAACAGCAAAATATATGCCTGATTTCAAGCAGTGTGATGACATAGCTAACTATTTAGTTAGCTTGGACGTTTAGGCGAGAAAATTTCGACCACGCTTTGCGCCTCTGTAGCAGAAACCTGAGGCTGCACTTTTTGTGTCAATTGCTGCAAGAGTGGCGTTTCCTCAACCTCCACTTTCTTACGTCCCAAAGACAGGCTCACTGGAATCAGGCGCACAAATTCATACAATTCCTGATAGCTTTCTTCACCTTCGGCATCATCGTCTGAGTCTTCAAATTCAACCGCTGCAACATCTTGTAAATGTTCAATCAGTTCTACTTCGTCCTGACGAATATGACCAGAAGCCAGACCAAAACCTAACACCACGCCTGCGCACCAGTCCGCCAATGCCTGCACACGTTCTGAGAGCACATGCTCATCATCTGGAAGCAAAGGTAAATAATCCAGTTCATCTTCAGACAATGCATGGAAAACATCTTCAGCTTCGCCAGTCAACAGTTCTAATGCTTCGGCATCCAGTTCAGGCACATCCAGTGTTTCTAAAATCTGTAACCATTCTTCACTGCTCGGTGCCTGGGTGACACAAACAATCCCGGTCAGCAAACCATGCAGTTCACTCGGGCTAGAAATTTCCTCAATTGAAGAAAAATTGCGGTGCCATTCGGTCCAACCTGAAATATCGTCTTGCATTCGTTTATCCAATCTCTATACTGCTTATATATTACCTCTGTTTGCAACACTGTGCGACCTCGATATGTTAGAAGAATTACAGCGTCTACAAGTGCAGATTGGCGTGTTAAAAACGCGACTCGCACGGCTTGAAAGTGAGAATTCCAGTTTGCGCGAAGAGCAAGACTCTTCCATGGTGCAACATCAACAGCAAATTGAACAAAAGAACAGCGTGATTGCGCAAAAACAACAAGAAAATGAACACCTGACCGAACAGCTGACAGATTCTCGTGCCCAGTTTCAACTGCTCAATAATGATGCAACTGCACTGGCAGACCGTTATGGCCGTCTGGAAAAAAGCTGTACCGATCTGAAAAACCGTTTTCAGGAAATTCTGGCTGAACGAAATGAACTGCGGGTTTTGAAGGAAAAGATGCTGATCGAGCAGCGTCATGCCCAACAGGAAATTCAGCGCCTCAATCAGGAATCTGAGCGTTTAACCCAGAAAAATGAAAATGCCAAAGCCAAAGTTGAGGCGATTATTCAACGTCTGGCAATTCTCGGTACTGCGCAGGATCATCATGCACAAGAAATCCAACAACTGGCCCATCCGACTGAAGTGACTGAGGAAGCCTCATCATGAGTGAACAAATTGCAATTGATCTCAGAGTATTGGGGCATAGTTTCCGTCTGGCCTCTACTCCTGACAAGCAGGAAGAATTAGAGCGCGCGGCACAGTTATTGAATGATAAATACGATGAATTTCGTCGTAAAGCACCACGCATGGAACCCAGCAAGCTGATTATCATGGTGGCACTTGAGCTGATGCAGGAAGTCTTGAACATGAACAGATCACTGCAACAATATGCGCATTGCGAGCGTTTGTTACAAACCATTTTAGAAGAAGTTGAGGAACTAACAGAATAATCTCATATTCTGTTTAAACTTCGGCCATTTGGCTGAACTGTTTACAGTTCATGAACAGCATAGAGTTGCCACACCGACATTATCGTTTATAATTAACTTATCTCTGAGGTGTTCGCCAGCGGGTCTATATCCCTGCCGATACTTATATCTCCGGATGCGTTCTGCATATTTAGAGTGTATGCCTGCCTTCGTGCAGGAAACCCAGCAAGTATGCGTCGCGTCCACCTTGAACTCATCGGGTTCAGGGTAACGACATGCAGCGGCATCTTCGGAGTACTTTAGTTTTTATAATAATTTTAAAGATAAATTTCTCAAATTTTCGACGCTTCCTTTCAGTTTTTATTTCTATTTTATCTTTCTTCTTATCCAGTATGACTCAAGTTTGCTCATCTCATATAGCTATAGCCAGCAAGTGGAAAAATTGCTGCCAATCTTATTGCTTTATTGACAACCATAAACAGGCCTTGGCAATCCAATCACTGTCATGGCCAGCATATGTTGCTTAAATATTTTATTATTTCTATGATTTTCAATGTGCTGTTCCGGCTTAAGTATACAGCTCATACTCCTATAACTTATCGCGATCTGCTTATATAATAGACACTTTATGAAAATAGAATTTAATTAAAATATATCTTAATTACAGTCATTTAATTTTAACTCATAGTCCAGGCTAAAGTGATTTTCATATTTCTGTCACAATTTCTTTCTAATATCGCTGCCAAGTCAAATCAGGCTTGTTCTAAGATCGGTATTTATGACGTCGGCTGCAAAAAAAACTTACATAACTCTCATACCTATATCAACCGTGAACTTTCTTTGCTGGAATTTCATAAACGGGTGCTGGCACAGGCTAAAGATAGCTGCCATCCTTTACTGGAAAGATTGAATTTTTTAATCATCTTTTCGAGTAATTTAGATGAATTTTTTGAGATTCGAGTTGCAGGCTTAATGAAGCAGCTTGATCTAAAGCTGATTACCTCAGCACCAGATAGCATTCCCAATGAAGTGATTTTGCAGCAAATCTCAGACACAGCACATCATGCAGTCGAAGAACAATACAAGATATTAAATCAGACGCTATTACCGAAACTGAAAAACTACGGAATCCGCTTTATTCAGTTTAACGACATTCTGGAACGGCACCATGAATGGATTAAAAACTATTTTTTCAAACAAATTCAGCCAGTTGTAACCCCGATCAGTTTGGACCCTGCACATCCATTTCCACGTCTGGTCAATAAAAGTCTGAATTTTATCGTTTCATTAGAAGGCAAAGATGCTTTTGGCCGTCATATCGATCTCGCCATTGTGCCTGCGCCCCGATCTTTGCCGCGTGTGGTTCGCTTGCCAGAAGAACTATGCCCCAAAGGCGAGCAACATTACATTTTACTGTCGGCCATGATTCAATATCATGTCAACGATCTGTTTCCTGGAATGACCGCTACAGGTTGTTATCAATTTCGCGTGACAAGAAATGCAGATTTGACTTTAGCTGCAGATGTAGATGATCTGGCAATTGCCTTAAAGGATGAACTTTCATCTCGGCGCTTTGGTCGTGCCGTACGACTCGAAGTTGCTCAGAGCTGTCCGGAAAAACTGAATAACTATCTGTTGGAACAGTTTAATCTGACCCAGCAAGAACTGTATCGTATCAATGGACCGGTAAATTTGACCCGCTTCTTTACCAACTTCGATATTGCTGAATTACGCTTTAAACCCTTCCAGCCGGTCATTCCCAAAGCATTGCGCAATCAGAGTCTCATTTTTGATGTCTTAAAAAAAGGCGATGTGCTTTTGCATCATCCTTTTGATTCTTTTCAGCCTGTGATCAATCTGCTCAGGGAAGCGGCCAAGGATCCTGATGTTTTAGCAATTAAACAGACTTTATATCGAAGTGGCCCCGATTCTGAAATTGTCCAGGCACTGGTAGAAGCAGCGCGAAATGGTAAAGAAGTCACTGCAATCATTGAGTTGCGTGCACGTTTTGATGAAGAGTCCAACATTATCGTGGCCAATCTGTTACAGGAAGCAGGCGCTGTGGTGGTCTACGGCATTGTGGGCTATAAAACCCATGCAAAAATGATCCTGATTGTACGTAGAGAGGGAGAAAATCTGCGTCGATATGTACATCTGGGCACTGGCAACTATCATGCCGGCAATGCAAAAATGTATACAGATTACGGCCTTCTGACCACTGATAATGATATGGCAGAAGATGTACACAAGATTTTCCAGGAGCTCACCGGTATGGGCCGGATGGCGAAACTGAAAAAACTGTTTCATGCGCCATTTACCCTGCATGACCAGCTTTTGCACTATATTGAACAGGAAACCCAGTTTGCTCTTGCTGGTCAGACTGCGCGTATTATTATTAAGGTCAATGCCTTGACCGAGCCGCAACTGATTTCGGCTTTATATCAGGCCTCACAGGCCGGGGTGAAAATTGACCTGATTATTCGTTCAATTTGCTGCTTACGGCCGCAAGTTGAAGGACTGTCTGAAAATATTACGGTACGTTCTATAGTCGGGCGTTATCTGGAACATACCCGGGTTTATTATTTTCATCATAATGGTGCAGAAAAATTATATTGTGCCAGCGCCGACTGGATGGGCAGAAATTTATTTTCCCGAGTTGAAAGCTGCTTTCCTATCGAGGATAAAAAGATTAAGAAACAGATTATTCAAGATGGGCTGCTTAACTATTTAAAGGACAATACCCGTGCCTGGGAACTGGATAAAAACGACCAGTGGAGCTTAACCCGCCCGAAAGAAAATGAAGAAGTTTTTATGGCACAACAATATTTGACCGATCAACGGGAAAAGAATCTGATAAAGAAAGTTTAGCAACCTGGTCATTCTGCCTGATGAAGTGGTAGTCAATCATTAAGGCGGATTTCTGCACAAGTTCATCCAGAGATAGAATTAAAATCTAAAATTGAAGAAGTTTATTTAAACTGGGCTTCTTCAATACGCCACTCCTGTCTGATCGCTCACTATATAAATACACCTGGTACCCATCACCGCCACAGCACATCTATAGATATCTTTCATAAATCAAAAAATGATCGTTACACTCATATTTAATGAAGTTTGGAAGTTCCTTCTCCCTCTGGGATGAGAAGCATAGCTTCGCAAGAGGATGAGGGTAATTCTTAGAAACAACCTCTCCCTTGCGCAGCAGTGCTGCTCATCTCCTACAAGGAGAGGGAATTTCTTTTTAATGATTAAAAAATGATTTATGAAAGAACTCTTATAATTTCAAAAAATAAAAACTGTGCTGCTATTGTACCCTTCTGGCTTTTGGATCAAGATAAAATCAGGCTAAAAATTAGCCTCTCTCCTGTTCGATTCACACGTTGTTATTTTTAATCTGAGACTGATTTATGGATATTTTAAGCCACTTTTAAGCTTGCCGTTTTAGGCTAAATCATCTCAAAATCTTTGATTGATCCATGATGGCCAAGCTCTTCATAAAAAACTTATTTGCCCAATTCCGTATCAGCAAGCAAAAATCTATTTCTCTTCTATATTTCAACCTGTTATTGGCAATATGGCTGGGTTTGATCCTGAATTACAGCTTTTATGAAAAAATCCAGCAATTTACTCCCTATCAAAACCTGAAGTCCGGGCTGCTTTTGGTCGCTACAGCGCTGGTGATTATTGCTGCCTATAATCTGGTGATTCAATGCCTGAGCTGGAAATGGAATGCCAAATTCGTTGCGAGTTTGCTGATTATTATCGGCGGCTTGAGTGCCTATTTTGTCAACAGTCTGGGCGTCGTGATTACCCCCGATCAAATCCAGAATATGCTGCAAACAGATGTACGAGAAGTTCGAGATCTCTGGTCGATCCGCCTGCTGGTCTGGATGGCTGTTTTTGTAGTTTTGCCTTTATCGCTCATGCTGTTTTTAAAGATTGAAACAACCTCATTGGGACAGCAGCTCCTGCAAAAATCACTCAGTAGCATATTTTCCGCTTTGATCATCGTCAGTTTACTGTTTTGCTTCTATGTCGATTATGCGGCGATCTTTCGTGAACATCGTGATTTAAAAGGCATGATTTCACCTCAGAATACGATTGCCTCTAGCCTGTCTTATTATCGGGAAAAAGCCCCTCAACAAAATTTACCCCTGGTCCCTTTTGCTGAGGATGCGCATCGGATTCAACAGATTCAAGCAGGCCAGAAGCCGCGGGTCATGGTTCTGGTGGTCGGAGAAACCGCCCGTGCGGAAAGTTTTGCCCTGAATGGTTATGCGAAAAATACCAATCCTGAATTATCTCAACTCAATATTATTAACTTTTCCCAGGTCAGCTCTTGCGGCACGGCCACTGCGGTATCGGTTCCCTGCATGTTTTCTGGGATGCCACGAAAAAGTTATGATGAACAACTGGCCAGCCATCGCGAAGGCTTACTCGATATAGCCCAACGTGCAGGCTATCAAGTGACATGGATCGATAATAATTCTGGCTGTAAAGGTGCCTGTGACCGGGTACAGCAGTATCAGATTCCTGCCAGCTTGAAACAGAAATGGTGTGATGCCAGTGGTGAATGTCTGGATGAAATTCTGGTCGACAGCTTGCAGGACTATTTAAGCCGCCTTAAACCGGAGGATAACCAGTCGCATTTGATTGTATTACATCAGATGGGCAGTCACGGACCTGCCTATTTCAAACGCTCGACAGCAGCCTATCAGCCTTTCCAGCCGATGTGTAATAGCAATGCCATTCAGGGATGCAGCGCTACAGAATTACGCAACAGTTATGATAATTCGATTGTATATACGGATCATGTCCTGAGCCAGCTGATTAAAACCCTGCAACAGCAAAGCCACTACCAAACCGGCTTCTGGTATGTGTCCGATCATGGTGAATCCACAGGCGAGCATGGGCTGTATTTACATGGTGCACCTTATGCCATGGCACCGACCCAGCAAACCCATGTACCGATGCTGATGTGGTTTTCAAATGACTGGCAGCAGCAACAGGCCTCGCAACTTGCCTGTTTAAAAGCTCAGAAAAATTCTGCCTTGAGTCATGACCATCTGTTTCCCACTTTGTTAAGCCTGCTGGATATAAAAACCCGAGTGATTGACCCTAAAAATGATATGCTCGATCAATGTCCACCACTGACCCAAACTCGAGCCTAGCCATGCATAAAATACTCATTATTGAAGATGACTTTATGATTGCAGAGTCTACGCAAACGCTGCTAAAGCTGCATCAGTTTGAGGTGAGCTGGGTCAACAATGGTCTGGATGGATTAAAGCTGCTCCAGCAGACTCCCTGTGAGCTGGTACTGCTTGATCTGGGTTTGCCCAGAATGGATGGCATGCAAGTATTGAAAAATATCCGTCAAGCCTATCCGCATTTACCGGTCCTGATCATTTCGGCCCGTGATCAGTTACAAAATCGGGTCGATGGCTTGAATCAGGGTGCAGATGATTATTTGGTTAAACCTTACGAATTTGACGAACTGCTGGCGCGTATCCAGGCCTTATTAAGACGCAGTGGCCAACTTGCTGCTGCCCCTGAACCTTGTCAAATTTTGCATTACGGCGATTTAGTTCTAAATCTGGAGCAACACGCTGCCACATTTAAAGGACAGGCGCTGGATTTATCCAATCGCGAATGGGCCATTCTGACCCCCTTAGTGACACATCCCAATAAAATTTTTTCCAAGGCCAATCTGGAAGATAAATTGTATGATTTTGACAGTGAAGTGAGCAGCAATACAATTGAAGTTTATATTCATCATTTACGTGCCAAACTGGGCAAGGACTTTATTCGTACCATTCGCGGTCTCGGTTACCGTTTAGGACCGATTTAAATGCAAGCCAGCTATTCCCTGCAAAAACGCCTGATTCTGTATGTCTCTGCTTTTAGTATTATCCTTGGCTGCGTGTTGATTTTTGCGGCTTACCGGATTGCGCTGGAGGAAATTAATGAGATTCTGGATGCCCAGATGCAAAGTTTGGCAGAGCGTATTGCACAAAATCGGCCCCAGCCCGTACAAAGTCAGATCAATCTTGATCATCGCTATAGCGAAGAAGATTTGTTTGTAGATATCTGGGCCTATGCCGATAGCCAGCAACAGGCTCATCCGCAGGATCTACGGGTGAATGCTGTGCAAACACCCGGTTTTTATACCCAGCAGACTGAACATGGCATTTGGCATACCTATATTCTGCCCCAGCAGGATTTTCAGATTCAAATCAGCCAGCAAAAATCGGTACGCCAATATCTGGCTCTGGAGTTGGCAGCCAATATGTTTATTCCTTATGTGCTGTTTCTCCCCTTTGCTTTATGGGCATTGAGCTGGCTGATCCGACATAATTTCCGGCCTTTAAATGATTTTAGAACCGAATTGGCGAGTCGAAAAGCACAGCAACTCAGTCCGATTCAAAGCCAGCATTATCCTGTCGAACTCATGCCGACCATTCGAGAAATGAACCAGTTATTTGAGCGTATTTCTCTGGCACAACAGGAACAGCGCCAGTTTGTGGCCGATTCGGCACATGAATTAAGAACACCGCTTACTGCACTGAATTTACAACTGCAAATTTTACTGGAACAATTTCCACATAATGATGCGCTGAAAAATTTAAGTCAGGGTTTTTTGCGAATGCAGCATCTGGTCAATCAGCTGCTGAGTCTGGCCAAACAGGATGCCGTGCTGAGCGCTGCAGAACCGGTGCAGATCTTGTCTTTAAATCAGCTGACCATTCAGTGTATTGAGCAAGTGATTCAACTGGCAATTCAGAAAGATATTGATCTAGGCGTGGTTCAACAACAGGATCTGCTGATTCAGGGACACGAAGCAGCCCTGAATTCGATTATTTATAATTTAATCGATAATGCAATTAAATACACGCCTAGCCAAGGCATCATCAATGTTTCCATCTTCAAGCAACACGACCAGGCCATTTTACAAGTTGAAGACAGTGGCAGCGGCATAGAGCCAGCGCAATTTAACCAGATTCGCAAACGTTTTTACCGGATTCATCATCATGCTGAGATAGGCAGCGGTCTGGGTCTGTCGATTGTAGATAAAGCCGCAGAACGTTTAGGCGGACAACTGGAATTTTCCAGAAGTACCAGTTTGGGCGGCTTGTGTGTTCAGGTTAAATTTCCACTCTTTACGCTGGAATAGCGCCTTGCTTGGGGCAGCTTATGATAAAAAAGCGCATAGGCAATCACATTGAGACACCAGATGATCCAGCCGGTCCAAAGGTTATGACTGAAAAAATGTGCGCCGCGCATCATTTGTGCCCAGCCCATGGCCAGTCCTAAAATGCTGGCAGAAAACAGCAAAAAATAGGCACGAGGCTGGTTCGAGCCTCGATAAATAAAATAGCCGGCCATTAAGGCAAATCCACTTGAAGCATGGCCGCCAGGAAAACAGTGGCCCGCTGTGGCACTGAAATTCCAAGACATTCCCTGAGGACCTGCAATAGCCATATTCCATGGGCAGGCATGCGCAGATTGTGACTTTAAAATGCCAATCAGTACGGTCGAAATCACCACCATGCCAAAATAATAGCCAAATTCCCAGCGTCTGGTCTGCCATGCCTGAAACTTAAAGGAAGCCAGCCAGCCCAATAAAAATGATAGATAGACTAAAATTAAAATATTTTTAACATAACGATGATTCAGCTGTGCCAAGGCCCAGTGATTTTTCAGTGGGAAATGCCCAGTCAGATCAACAAAAGGAGCAATCAGCTTTAAATCGAGCCTGCCACCGATGCTGAAAAAACTGCAAAGTATTACCAAAGCTAATGCAAGGAGCAGGCTTTGCTTTAACAGAAACTGTGAACGATCTTGCATAATAAGCTGCTCAAGAGGAGACAGGATTGCGCATTAAATCAGAATAATGCCCCAGGTCAGCACAATCAGGGTTAATGCCACAAATTGAGCCGCGCTTCCCATATCTTTGGCATTTTTAGACAGTTCATGGCGTTCCAGCGAAATACGGTCTACTGTGGCTTCAATAGCAGAATTAATCAGTTCAATGATGAGTGCCAACAGACAGACTGCGATCAGCATCGCCTGTTCAACCCGGCTGACGGGTACAAAAAAACTGAGCGGAATTAAGATCATATTCAGCAATACAATTTGCCTGAATGCGGCTTCATTTTTAAAAGCCGATCTGAATCCTGAAAGTGAATAAGCAGTGGCTGCCAAAATCCGTTTCAGACCTGTTTTACCTTTATCAGCAGAATACAAACTCATTATCTTCAACCATTAAATACAGACCTAAAGCATAGTCAAGCCAGCTTAAAGAAAGATTAAAAATACTGTCATTCAGGTTAAATTCCTGTATTTCTATCTGAACAAACTGGTATTGCTGGAATCTTAATCAAGCATGGGTTTATTAAGCTATTTGATCTCGATCTAAAATATGCATGGCCCAGATGGCAGCAGGAATCCAGCCTAAAATCGAAACCTGCAACAAAAGACATACGATGGCTTCAAAGGGTTTATGAATGGTCATAAATAACGACCAGGGGAAAATAAATGCAATCACTAGCTTCATTTTAAAAATCCTCTCTTTCCAAGGGTTAAATGGATCGAGTAAAAAGGATAAAACGTAAAAATCACTTATATTTTGGATGACCTGCTGTTGTTGATTTTTAATCTCTGGCTCAGGTGGCACGCCGCTTTATGGGATATTTTCTGGCATGATCAAAACAATGGGTATTCATGAAGAATCACTCTAAACAATATTTTTAAAGCCTAATGCAGTGAGCTTAAATCAAGCTTAAAAATATATTGAATCATTTTCACGCACTGATATTTTCAAGCAAAATATTGACGTTTTAATGAAATACCCTTCACTTTCATCAGTGTTATGCAACAAGTTTTGAATCGAAGCTTAGAGCCTCAAGCTTCTTAGTGTAAAACTGATGGCGACTGGGCAGGTTTCAGCTCGGGAGACACACGCCAAATGGTATCACCCACATCATCCGCCACTAAAATGGCACCCGAGGAATCTATAACAACACCGACAGACCGCCCAAATGCTTCGCCCTGATCACTTAAAAAGCCAGTCAAGACATCTTGAGGCTGGGCTGAAGGCTGGCCATTTTGAAAGGGAACAAAAATCACTTTATAGCCACTATGCGGCTTGCGGTTCCATGAGCCATGCTGGCCAATCAGTGCACCATTTCGATAATGAGGCATTAGATCTGCTGTATAAAAACTTAAGCCCAATGATGCTGTATGATTACCCAAAGCATAGTCTGGTGGAATTGCCCGTGCCACCCGTGCAGGGTTTTGCGGCTTGACCCGTGTATCTACATGTTGGCCATAATAACTATAGGGCCAGCCATAAAAAGCACCGTCTTTAACCGAGGTGAGATAATCTGGAACCAGATCATTGCCGAGCTCATCACGCTCATTGACTACCGTCCAGAGTTTGCCACTCTGTGGTTGCCAGTCCATACCATTCGGATTACGAAGTCCGGTTGCAAAAGGTCGTGCTTGAGTATTGGCCAGGTCAAATTCCATGATCAGTGCCCGACCTTCTTCTTGATCCAAGCCATTTTCAGCTACGTTACTGTTGGAACCTACCGTAATATAGAGTTTGCTGCCCGTAGGATTGGCAATGACATTTTTGGTCCAGTGATGGTTTAAACGACCCGCCGGTAAATCCAGTACTTTGGTGCCGGTTGCAGTAATTTGAGTAGCACCTGCTTGATAAGGAAAGCGCATCAGGGCATCTGTATTGGCCACATACAACATATTGCCGACCAGTACCATGCCAAATGGAGAGTTGAGATTCTGTAAAAATACAGTTTTTTGTTCAGCGACTCCATCACCATTATTGTCACGAAGCAGACTAATGCGGTTAGCACTCGGATGCGATGAGCCGGCTCGCTGCATTACCCATTTCATGATTTTGCCTTTAATTCCTTTGCTATCATCAGGCTTGGGTGGTGCATCAGTTTCGGCCACCAGCACATCACCATTTGGCAATACATAGATCCAGCGCGGATGCTGCAACCCTTTGGCAAATGCCTGAACTTTTAAACCTGTAGCGGGAGTGGGCATTTTACCCTCAGGCCAACCTTTGGCAGGTGCAATATTGACTGTAGGCAGCAAGCTGGATTTTGGTTTGGATAACTGTGGCTGGGAACCATAACTGTCAGCAATTGGCGACTTGGATGGCATAGTACAAGCCGTCATCGCCAGCAGAAGTGCCAAGCCTGCACCAGGCAAAAAAAAGTGAACCGGCTGAATAGGCATTTTTATCTCTTGTTATTTTTTATCGTCATCGAATTACTTTAAAAAACAATTGGAGATGCTACTAGTGGCTTGATGTTTTTTCTGGTTATGAATTGGTTATCAATTTTGAAGTAGATTTGTTTTTTTGTCGTAGCAGCATGATGCACAAGAGCTAAAAGAATTCTGATCAGCCATTCGATTCAGGGATTGTTGTAGTTCATCCAAGCAAAGCTCTGTTTTAAGGTTTCAGATACTGTTCAAAAGAAAAGCCCATCTTTTGATGAGCTTCTACGTGCAGATTAGACCTGAATGATCCTAAACCTAGAGAATCTATGAATAAGAGAGTCGGATATTCGTCTGAAATACTTCAAAAAACAATTAAGGGAAGTCCTCCAAACAGCTGGGTAAGATTGTGCTACACAGCCAGATCCACTGGAATGAAAGATAAGATCCGTGGCTCTCAACCACGAAATGCCGCTTCAATCGCGGAGATGTCAATTTTCTTCATGGTCATCATTGCATCAAAGGCGCGTTTGGCGGCGGCACGGTCAGAACTGGTCACTGCCTGAATAAGCACAATTGGCGTAATCTGCCAGGAAATGCCCCACTTGTCTTTACACCAGCCACACTCGCTTTCCTGACCGCCATTGCCAACAATTGCATTCCAGTATCGGTCGGTTTCTTCCTGATCTTCAGTTGCCACCTGAAATGAGAATGCTTCGTTATGCTGGAATGCCGGGCCACCATTTAGTCCAATGCAGCTAATACCCAGCACCCTAAAGTCAACGGTGATGACATCGCCTTCTTTTCCAGAAGGATAGTCTCCGGGTGCAAGGTTGATCGCGCCAATTGAGGAGTCAGGAAATGTCTCGGCATAAAATCGTGCAGCAGCTTCAGCGTCGTTATCATACCAGAGGCAGATGGTGTTCTTCGCAATATTCATCATGTTCAATCTCCATTGATTTAGGTCTTACGCGCTCTGCCTAGGCACAATGTGTTAGATCTATTGGGTTAATCAGAGATCTGATCCCTTATCTTTAATTCACTCAAAAACACAAAAAATCGATTTTAGATTTGTACCTTTATTAATCAAAATCTGTTTCATGATCATCAAAATGATGACTTAAAAACGCATGCTTCACAGAAAATAAAAAAATTATGACATTTTAAGCAGCCAATAATTCAATGCCTTTAATTGACCAATTTTAATCAAGTTTTTAGAAATGAGATTCATTATGAAATTTGCTGAACTTAACCAAGTTGCTACCTCGTCATATGAGAATCAAGATCACAATTATTTTTTACTTTTCCCGAATTCCCACTTAGACTAGAGCACACTTTTGTCAGATCTGCTTTTGCCCTATGACCATTCAAGAATTAAGAAGATACCTGCGTAAAACACGTCGTCATCTTTCTAAATTTGAGCAAAGGCAAGCTGCACAAAAAGTTTTAAATCGCCTTATACGTAGCCCGCAATTTATTCATGCCAAGCACATCGGCATTTATCTGCATGCTTTTGGTGAGATTCATACCCACACCATTATTGAACGCTGCTTTAAACTGGGCAAACAGGTCTATCTGCCTGCGATTTGCGACATGAATCAACAGCTGGTCTGGATCCGAATCAGCCAGCATCAATATCGCAACAAGCGCTTTGCCTATCATCGGCTGGGAATGCGGGAGCCCATGACGACACGTGGTACTCATGTTTCTAAGCTGGATTTATTGATCATGCCGCTGCTGGCCTGTGATCATTCAGGGACACGCATTGGGATGGGTGGCGGTTTTTATGATCGAACCCTGGCTTCTGCGCCCGGGCTTCCATTCCGTCTGGGACTGGCGCATGACTTTCAACTGCTTAGCCAGTCCTTAAAACGGGAAAAATGGGATCAACCCTTGGATGCTCTTATTACCCCGACAGTTTTTTTAGCTTTCAAACGCTAATTTTTCAATTTCCCTGTTGTGAACTACTTTAAAATCACATAATTAGTCATTTTTCATACAATTTAATCTTAACGCCCCTTGTATTTTTTAAATTACCCATCACTATTAAAACATGGCAACACCGTTGTCACTCATTAGGAGTGCTCATGTCTGAAATTATTATGAATCAAGAAACCTTAGAGCCTCAGGTTCCAAGTGTACTACCCCTTTTGGCGCTGCGTGATGTGGTGGTTTATCCGCATATGCAAATTGCGCTGTTTGTCGGTCGTGAAAAATCGATCAATGCAGTTGATGTGGCTCGTAACAGTGACAATCTAGTATTTGTAGTTGCGCAAAAAGATTCGCTTACAGAAGAAATTGATCACGACAATTTATATCAATACGGTACTGTCGCGAAGATTGTGCAAGTTGTGAATCACGAAAATGATGAAAACTGTATCAAAGTCCTGATTGAAGGACTGCACCGTGCCAAACTGAAAACCATCATTGACGAAAATGAGTATCTGACAGCAGAACATGAACTCAGCCCAATGACCGTTACGGTGGATGAAGACACTCAAGCCGTGCGCTTGCAAGAATTACGTGCGCTTTTTGCTCAATATGCAGAAGCGAAACTTCGTAATGCGCGTGAACTGATTACCGCAGCCAACAAAATTGAAGACCTGTTACAGTTATTATTCTTCGTGGCGACCCGTGTTCCATTGAATATTGATGTCAAACAAAAATTCCTGGAACATGATGAATTCGAAGCGCATTTAACTGAGCTGATGACTTATCTATTGCAACAATCTGAAGAACAGCAGATTGAGCAAACCCTGCATGACTCTGTTAAACGTCAGATGGAAAAGAACCAGCGCGAATACTTCCTGAATGAAAAAATGAAAGTCATTCAGCGCGAGCTTTCCGACATGAACGGCGGCGCGGAAGATGATGTCGCTGAAATTGAAAAACGTCTTGCTGAAGCAGATCTGCCTGAGCATGTACGCAAGAAAGCTGAAAACGAATTCCGTAAACTCAAAGCGATGCAGCCTGCCTCAAGTGAAGCAGCAGTTGTTCGCAACTATCTGGAAGTGATTCTGGATACACCGTGGAATAAAGCCAGCAAAGTCAGCATTAACCTGAACAAAGCACAGGAAATTCTGGATGCAGACCACTATGGTCTGGACGATGTCAAAGATCGTATTGTGGAATATCTTGCGGTTCAGTCGCGTGTGAAAAAATTGCGTGGCCCAATTCTATGTTTAGTCGGTCCTCCGGGTGTTGGTAAAACCTCACTGGGTGAGTCGATTGCTAAAGCAACTGGTCGTGAATTTGTGCGTATGGCGCTGGGTGGTGTACGTGACGAAGCCGAGATTCGTGGTCATCGTCGTACCTATATCGGTGCGATGCCAGGTAAAATCGTGCAGTCATTGACTAAAGTTGGGGTGAAAAACCCGTTGTTCCTGCTCGATGAAATCGACAAGATGGCGCAAGATTACCGTGGTGATCCGGCGTCTGCGATGCTCGAAGTCCTCGATCCATCACAGAACAACAAGTTCAGTGATCACTACCTGGATCTAGATCTGGATCTGTCTGAAGTAATGTTTATCTGTACCGCAAACAGCATGAACATTCCTGAAGCCTTGCTGGATCGTATGGAAGTGATCCGTCTTCCGGGTTATACCGAAGAAGAAAAAGTCAATATTGCAGATCGTTATCTGGTACCAAAAGCCATTAAAAATAATGGCCTGCGTGCTAAAGAGTTAACTGTGCATGAAGAAGCGATTCGTGACATCGTGCGCCGTTATACCCGTGAAGCCGGTGTACGTAGCCTTGAGCGTGAAGTATCCAAAATTGCACGTAAAGTGGTCAAAGAAGCGGTGAGCAAAAAAGCCAAAAACCTTCAGATTGAAGTGACAGCAGGCAATCTTCCAGATTACTTGGGCGCACATAAATTTGACTATGGTATGGCGGAAGAAGAAGCACAAATCGGCCGTGTCAATGGTCTGGCCTGGACTTCGGTGGGTGGCGAATTGCTGACCATTGAGGTTGCAGCCGTTCCAGGTAAAGGCAAGTTCATTACCACCGGTTCTCTTGGCGATGTCATGAAAGAATCAATTACCGCTGCCATGACTGTGGTGCGTACCCGTGCAGATGAGCTTGGCATCGAAGCGTCCCGCTTTGAAGAAACCGATGTGCACGTGCATTTACCGGAAGGTGCGACACCGAAAGATGGTCCATCCGCAGGTTTGGCATTGACCACTGCATTGGTATCTGCATTTACCGGGATTCCGATTCGTCCGGATATCGCGATGACAGGTGAAACCAGTCTGGGTGGTCGTGCATTACGTATTGGCGGTTTGAAAGAGAAACTTCTTGCAGCCCATCGTGGTGGCATCAAGCTGGTCTTCATTCCACAGGAAAACGTACGTGATTTGGCGGAAATTCCTGAAAATGTAAAAGATGGTTTAGAGATTAAAGCCGTGAAATCGATTGATGAGATTTTACCGCTGGCCCTCATCTCTTTGCCAAAAGCCTTGGTGAAAGCACCGATTGTAAAAACCAAAGAAGAAGCGAAAGCAGCCCGTCATTAAGATGAGCTGATTTGCCAAAACCCTGCTCCGGCAGGGTTTTTTATTGTGTAAAGAAATTGATTAAGGTTGCAAGGCCATCTCTACCAGCCCATCAATCACATAGGTCATCTTTTTCAGATCCAGTTTATCCAAGGTGTCCAGCTCAGTATTATAATAAGGGTTACGATAATGCGCCGTATCGGTAATTAACATGGTCGAATAATTGAATTTGGCATAATTCAGATAACCAGAAAAATTCATATCCTGAGCAAAAGTTGGACTGATAAAACGTTGACATTCCAGACGGTTAAGACTTTGCATGGCAGTACAATAATCTCCGGTCATGCCAGTCGAGGTCAAATGACCAATCGCGGCAATAAAGTTCCCATGATCTGGATAAATCCATTTCAACCCCACCGGATAAGTCTGCACCAGATTTTCATCAAAATAGCCAATTGAATCCAGAATCACCACACCTTTCAGCTTCTGCTTTTTTTTCTTGAGCGACTTGGCATGAATATAGCTGCCCATATGTTCTGTCTTGAAAAAAGGCGGCTCTTCCAAGGTATAAAAAGCAAATTCGATCTCATGTTTGAGCTTGGATTTTTGCAAGGCCAATAATCTTGCGGTTTCCAGTAAACCTGCCACTCCCGAGGCATTATTGTCAGCACCATATCGATCACTAAAGACATCATAATGCGTGCCCATGACCATTTTGGTTTTGGCCTGAGCATTTAAATGGCAAATGACATTTCGATAGCTTAGGCTATTGACCACATAGACCTGAAACTGACAGGGAATGCCAAAACGCTGCATCTGTCCTTTAATCCATGCAGACACTCGGTTCAGTTCTTTAACATTCTTGTAATTTCGAAATTCATCGACACTCATGATCTGGCTGAAAAACAATTCCAGATGAGGTATCTGGGCACGTGTGTTGCTATTGGCGGCACTGAGACTTGAGCCGATTAGACCGATGACCAACAGCAGCCAAGTACAACATCCTTTTATGATGACCTTAGTCCGCATTTATTATTATCCATTCCTTTATCAAGCGGAGACTTGAACTCAGGACATTAAAGCAGCACTAAATCCTTCATTTCAATTTCAATTTGTTTCCTGACTCAACTTCGTGTTGTTTGATCGTTATAATGAAGTATCCAATTATTGATCTGTCTGTATGAAAATCCGTATCCTGACCATTGGTCAAAAAATGCCAGCATGGGTGCTGACTGGTTTTGAAGACTATTTCAAGCGTATTCAGCCCTTTGTACAGACCCAGATTATTGAACTGCCCATGGCCAAGCGCGGCAAAAATGATTCTGAAGCGGATATCCTGAAATATCGAAATATTGAGGGTGACAGCATTTTAAATGCACTCAAGCAGAACGAAATCCTGATCGCGCTAGAAGTGGGTGGACGTGAGTTCAGTACCGAAAAACTGGCTGAAACCATGAAAGGCTGGATGCTGGAAGGCAATGATGTGGTACTGGCGATTGGCGGGCCAGATGGTCATTCGGAAGCAGTACGTAAAGCTGCTGCATGGCATTGGTCCCTGTCTAAGCTCACACTCCCCCATCCCATGGTTCGGGTGATGCTGATTGAACAACTGTACCGTGCAATGACCATTAACCATAATCATCCCTACCATCGTGCAGGTTAATGACGTTGCTGAAGCGTTCTGTTTATGCAACGTTTTGTTGAATAATTCCTCCTGCTTTTTTCGCTATTTTTAATGCATTATTGAGACATCTTCTAGATGTGGTTTGACTTATGAACTTACAAACGTTGCCCGGCTTATTTATTTCTCATGGCTCTCCTATGCTGGCGCTGAATCCTGAGCAAGTGGGTCCTGCCTTGCATCGTTTAAGCGAAAACCTGCCACGCCCGGAAGCGATTATTATCATGTCAGCGCACTGGGAAAGTGAGGCACTGGAAGTCAGTAGCGGTATTCGACCAGAGACTTGGCATGATTTCCGTGGTTTCCCGCCAGAGCTGTATCAATTACGCTATCCTGCACCGGGAAATCCTGAACTGGCCGAGCAGATCTTGGGTTTGCTGGCCAATGCCGGTTTTGCCGCACATGCCAATAGTACTCGTCCACGTGATCATGGCGTATGGATGCCGCTGCTGCATATGTATCCGGATGCGGATATTCCAGTGGTTGAAATTTCATTGCCCATGTCGATGAGTGCCGATGAAATCTATAAAATTGGTCAAAGTCTGGCACCGCTACGTGAGCAGCAAATCCTGCTGATTGGTTCAGGCAGTATCACGCATAACCTACGTGAACTGTCTTGGGATGGAACGGCGGCTGATGTACCGGTATGGGCATCAGATTTCCGCAATTTTGTCGTCCATAAACTGGCCCATAGCGATTATGATGCGATACTGGACTGGTCCAATATTCCACACATGGCGCGTAATCATCCAACACTGGAGCATTTTGCCCCGATCTTCTTTGCGATGGGGACCGGAAGCCGTTTTAGTCTGGTACATAGCAGTTTTAGCATGGGTTCTCTGGGCATGGATGTCTACCGCTTCGATTAATCTTGATTGAAAACTCAAAATTTTAACTTTTAAATTTGGATACATTTTGCAACCAAAATCTGCGATATGTATCCATATCTTTTAGAAATGCATCCGTTATCATTTCAATTCTTTGTTCTTTATTATAAATCCATGAAATTAAAATTTATTGTACTGGCATTATTACCTTTAACTTTTGCAGCCTGTCAGTCTGGTGATATTCAGCAGGCTGGAGATCGTACAGTGGCCACCCTACAACAAAAAAGTGCAAATCAGCTTCTTTCTACCTACCACTGGCAACTAGATCGCGGGCTGGAACGACCAATCGTGCTCAGTTTCGATGCTCAAGGCCGCCTGAGCGCCGTGACGGGCTGCAATGGACTCAGTACAAACTGGTCAGTGAAAGATAATATTATCAGCACCAGCGAAGTCATAGGAACCGAAATGGCCTGCGATACCGCACTGATGCAACAGGAACGCTTTGTCAGCCAGCTTTTACAAAAACGTGCAATTCCTTTTGCGCTCAATACCACGAACCTTGACCAGCCGACCCTAACGCTTTCCGCTGCCGATGGTCAAAAATATGAATTTACCGGGAAAATGACTCCGGAAACCAGATATCAGGGGCAAGCTGAAACAATTTTTCTGGAAATTTCCCCAGATACCAAATCATGTACCGGTGTGGCTCAGCAAAGCTGCTTGCAAGTCAAACAGGTTAAATATGATCAAAACGGTCTGAAGACCCAGGTCGATAAGGACTGGACATTATTCTATGACCAGATTGAAGGTTTTCAGCATTCACCGAATGAACGCCAGATTATTCGGCTAAAACGTTTTGAAATTAAGAACCCTGCGGCAGATCAATCTAAATATGCTTATATTTATGACATGGCAGTCGAGCGCGAAGCCGTGAAAGGTTCATTATAAAATATCTATCCATAAAAAAACCGAGGCTATGGCCTCGGTTTTTTTAAAGCGACACTCAATCAGACTTAGAATACGCCTTGAGCAAGCATTGCATCAGCCACTTTTACGAAGCCTGCAATGTTGGCACCGTCTACATAGTTCACAGTACCGTCTTCTTTGGTACCGAATTTTACGCAGTTACGGTGAATTTCTTTCATGATCGCATGTAAGCGCTCATCAACTTCCTCAAAGGTCCAGCCTAAACGCAATGCATTTTGCGACATTTCCAGACCAGAAGTGGCAACACCACCTGCATTTGATGCTTTACCTGGCGCATAAAGCGTTTTCGCTTCAACGAATTTCTCTACAGCAGCCAAGGTTGAAGGCATGTTTGCACCTTCAGCGACACAGATCACGCCATTTGCGAGAAGCTTTTCAGCATCCTCCGCATCCAGTTCGTTTTGAGTCGCGCATGGCAGTGCGATATCACATGGAATACCCCAAGGACGTTGTCCTTCCAGATATTCAAAACCATGTTTAGAGGCAAATTCTGAAATACGACCCCGTTTTACGTTTTTAAGTTCCATCACTTCAGCAAGCAATGCTTCAGTGAAACCGTCTTTGACGTGAACCGTACCCGCAGAGTCAGAAAGTGAAACCACTTTCGCGCCCAGATACAACGCTTTGTCAGCAGCATATTGCGCAACGTTACCAGAACCTGAAATTGCGACAACTTTGTCTTTGAAGCTTTCGCCACGAGACTTGAGCATTTCCTCAGCGAAATACACAGTACCGTAACCCGTTGCTTCCGGACGCGCCAATGAACCACCGAAGGTTAAACCTTTACCGGTGAATACACATGCAGTGTCGTTACTTAATTTTTTCATCATGCCGGCCATATAGCCCACTTCACGACCGCCCACACCAATATCACCTGCAGGGATATCTGTGTTCGCACCCAGGTGACGATATAGCTCGATCATTAAAGCTTGGCAGAAACGCATGATTTCGCCTTCTGATTTGCCTTTAGGGTCAAAATCAGAACCGCCTTTACCACCACCCATAGGAAGTGTGGTTAAAGCATTTTTAAATGTTTGCTCAAAGCCTAAGAATTTTAGGATTGAAAGATTCACGGAAGGGTGGAAACGCATACCACCTTTAAATGGACCGATCGCTGAGTTGTATTGTACGCGGAACGCACGGTTTACCTGAGTTTGACCTTGGTCATCTACCCAAGAAACTCGGAACTGGATCGCACGTTCTGGCTCAACTAGACGTTCTAGCAAACCATGTGCTGCGTATTGTGGATTCTTTTGAATGAATGGCCACAAACTGGTCATCACTTCTTCGACAGCTTGAAGAAATTCTGGTTGGTGTGCATCACGTGATTTTACGTAATCTAGGAACTCATTAAGTGTGTTGTATTTCAACGCTTAATCCTCAGCAGAAAATGGATCAAAATTGGTCAAATTTACAATCAATGTTAAATTTTGGCGCAAAATATTAAATATCTTTTGTAACTAATCTACAATACTTTTTTTGAAAATACTTTAAAATTAATTTGATAACAAATATTTATATTGATTATGAATATTTTTTCTATGTCAGGAAATGCCAATTGAATCAAGGCTTAGATTCAGATTTATGCTTAATAATAAAGCATAACTTGACCTTTAATTGCGCACGACTTAGGAGTTTAAAAATATGTTAAAATGCATAACTCGACATATTTTGTTTCACTTACTGCAAAGCTCAGCATGAGCAGCTCTGGTTATTCATGAATTCGCCAACTTCTCTGGTCCAATCGATTGATGCTTTACTCCCTCAAACCCAATGTGGACTCTGTGGTCATCGTGACGGATGTTTACCTTATGCCCAGTCGATTGCTGAGGGTGAAAATGCCAATAAATGTGTACCAGGCGGACAGCCTGTTGCCGATGCTTTGGCTGCATTATTAAATCGTCCTGAACTTGTGGCAGAAGAAAGTGTCTGGCCCATTCAAGCCGACGGTCGCCCGCAGCGCATCAAAGCCGTAATTCGTGAAGATGAATGTATAGGCTGTACCAAATGTATTAGCGCCTGCCCGGTCGATGCGATTATTGGCGCCGGCAAACTGATGCATACCATTCTGACCGATTTGTGTACTGGTTGCGAACTGTGCATTCCACCGTGTCCGGTTGACTGTATCGATCTGGTCGAAGACCCACAGCCTTTGCCGACTGAAGCACAGCGTATTGCTGAACAGGACGATTTACGTCAGCGCTATTATGCGCATATCCAGCGTGAAGAAAAACGCCGTACTGACCGTAAGGGCCCAGTCGTCCGTGCAGAAATCAATACTGCCCTGTTTGCCCAGTTCTCTGCTTTAAATGAGCAGCTTCCTGTGATTGGAGTTGTGAATAAGCCGGCGAATACTCCGATTACGCTAGATTCTAAAACCACGATTGAACTGGCAAAACTACGCACCCAAATTAAAAAGCTGGAAAAACAGCTTTCGGTTCGTGAAGATGCCAGCAAACGCCTGCAACTGACAGAATTAGCTGAAAAATTACAGACCTTACAGGGATAAGTACATGACCACTGCGAGCACAAAACCTGTAAAAAACATGACCAAAAAACAGATTCAGACCTTTTTTGAACGCCTGCGTGAACAGCGCCCCAATCCGAAAACCGAGCTGAATTATGCCAATCCCTTTGAATTACTGGTCGCCGTGACTCTGTCTGCCCAAGCCACCGATGTCAGCGTGAATAAGGCCACGGACAAACTGTTTCCAGTCGCCAATACACCGGAAACGATTTATGCGCTTGGTGTGGATGGTTTAAAGGAATATATCAAGACCATTGGTTTATATAACTCAAAAGCAGTCAACGTAATTAAAGCCTGTGAGATGCTGATTCAGAAGCACAACAGCGTGGTACCGGATAATCGTGCGGATCTGGAAGCCTTGCCGGGTGTGGGACGCAAAACGGCCAATGTGGTGCTGAATACTGCCTTTGGTCAACCGACCATGGCGGTGGATACACATATTTTCCGGGTTGGTAACCGTACCGGATTGGCTACAGGTAAAAATGTGCTTGAAGTTGAGCATCGACTGGTCAAAGTGATTCCGAAAGAATTTATCATTGATTCTCATCACTGGCTGATTTTACATGGCCGTTATTGCTGTATTGCCCGTAAACCGAAATGTCATGAATGTGTGGTCGCCGATGTGTGTAACTGGCCTGATCGTTTTGAATTTGGTGCAGCGCGCGCAATTGCAGTGAAGAATATCGCTATTTCTGAATAGAATTGCAGAACTAAACTAAGACCGAAAAAAAGGTGATCAATACCTCACCTTTTCTACAATTTTCAACATACCGCTTTTATTTAAAACTGGACTCAGCTTCCACTAAAGCATGCCGAATTATTTATTCTGATCGTGTTCAGCCTGTTCCTGTTCTTTTTTGCGCTGTTCAAGCTCCGCCTGCAATTTCGGGTGCAACTGGCGTTGTGGATGCTTGGCTGCATTTTCTGCACGTTCTTCCTGACGTACTTTATTCAGTATTTTAAAACTCATATAGAACAGACCCACCAACACTGCCAGAAATATAATCATTAACACCAACACGCCAAATTTCATAGCCACAGCACCTGTTCAAATACGCAATAAAAAAGAGCCCTAATATGACTTAGGGCTCTTCGATTGTCAAAATCATCGTTAGCCGATTATTTTGCTTGATCCAGAATCGCGAAAAGCTCAGTCTGAACCTGATCGATTGGACGCAGACCGTTTAACTTGTTGTAAGTCGGTGCATTTTCACCTGATGCTGCACGGCCCTGATAGAAGCCCACCAGTTGCTCAGTTTCAGTATGGTAAGAACCTAAACGCTTACGAATTGTCGCTTCCAGATCATCTGGACGCTGAACCAGATCTTCACCCGTTTCGTCATCTTTACCTTCCACTTTTGGCGGGTTGTAAACGATGTGATACACACGGCCAGATGCCGGGTGCTGACGACGGCCAGAAAGACGTTGTACGATCTCTTCATCTGGAACATCGATTTCAATCACGTGATCGATGTTGATACCTTCGTTTTCTAAAGCCTCTGCTTGAGGAATGGTACGCGGGAAACCATCAAAAATACAGCCATTTACACAATCAGGTTGCGCAATACGCTCTTTGACCAGACCAATGATCAACTCATCAGAAACCAAACCGCCATTGTCCATGACACTTTTAGCTTGTAGACCTAATTCAGTTCCTTCACGAATTGCAGCACGGAGCATATCACCGGTTGAAATTTGTGGGATATTGTAGCGCTTACAGATCAACTGAGCTTGTGTACCTTTACCTGCTCCAGGTGGTCCGAGTAAGATAATGCGCATATATAAACATCCTCATTTAAACAATATGTATGACGCCACGACCACAATCGCCCGATTGTGTCCCCCGGCATCTCATTATAAGAAAGCCACAAACAAATGGATTAAACCCGCGACAAAACCGGTTACCCCACCCAATAAAATCAGAATCCATTCATCTTCCTGAAATGCAGGACGTAACAGATTCTGAAACTCCTTCGGAGTCAACTCGCGTATGCGGTCTCTAAACATTTGATAGATTTTCTGTGCACGGCTCGCATTAAATGCTGGGTCGCATACAGGCACCATCGTAATTTCAATCGAGCGATCGATCAAGTCCGTCTTGAGTTTTGCATACTCTTTTGGCCCTAAAGACAGCTGTAAAGAGGTCCGAACCAGGGGTGTTTCCATAATTTCATTAATATGACGTTTGACAATGCGGCGGGTTTTGTCTTTTTTCCCGCCATACATCATCTCGGTCATGATCGATTTTAACGTAATCAGATCTTCTGTGACTACACTTGCGAAAACATCAGAGACTTCATCCTGACGTTTCATAAATGCGCCTTGTATGTTATAGGTGCCAATACGCGGAATGACAGGTTTAATCCATGGAAACTTGCGACTTGTGGTACGGCTAAAGAATTGCGGGTACTTTACCGGGTGCGGATAGAGCGGGTTGAATACCATCCAGATTGCAATCCAGTTGGTCAAAAAGCCCCAGATGGCAGCCCAGAACGGAACAGTCCAGTGCCAAGGCACCACGAACCAGACAATCATCTGGAAAATACCAAAGAACATGCCGATGAGTGCACTGATATGCCAAATAAAATTGATTTCTTTTTGGCCCACTTTCAGAAACATGCGCACCATTAACCGACGGTCACCTTCCATCTGGCTGACCACCATTTCACGCATATCGACAAGTGACTCGACGTTCATGGTCAGCTCGGTCACCAATTCACGCAAAATTGCCGGCATTTGTTTTTGTGCCTGTGCATAAATTCTGCGTTTGATGGCAAAAGGCAGGTTTTCCCAAAGGACTGCATTACGATCCATCATCACTTCATCAATCAGATGTTCCAGTTCAAAACCAACCTGTTCACCAATGATCCGTGCCATATCATCTGGATCCATGGCCTCTAAAAATTCGCGGATGGAACCTAGTTTAGACAAAGTGTTATCGGTAATAATGCCTGAAATACGGCCAGCTTTGCGTGGCACGATCCCCTGCCAGCCGACAGGTACAGGACCGAGATGGACACCCCAAAAATTGATCGGATAAAACACCATTTTCAGTGCCATCCAGACGTGAGCCCACGTTACAAATGCGGTCACCGGAATAATGCTGAGCACGGCCCAAAAATCCGGGCGATTCACAAAGGTTTGCCACAATTCGTTGACGTACTCAAGCATGCATAAGTTCCATATTTAATTTTTTGTTCACAGAATACACATATTTATAAGGTCAAATATTTTGTCTATAAACCGATACTTAAAGTATAGGAAAATTGTAGTCGCGGTTCAGTTTCGGCCACCACACGACCATTTCGATCTTCAAATTTCTCTCCGGCACCAATGCCGACACTAAAACTGCTGATTCGCTCTGAACTCAACAAAACATAGGCCAAATCAATTCCAGCACCTAAGCGGGCCTTGTATTCATTGTCGACGCGTTTGCTTTCAATATGACCCGCATAGCCTCCGACATAATACCCATTTTTATCCTTGCCGGTCAGATGCGCAGGATAACGAAAGCCTACTTGTCCCCCTATCGTTCGATCATCATCCAGAAAAACCCCACCTTTCACATAAGCAATCCCATAAGGATTAACCCATTCAGTATTTAAATGTACCAGCTTCCGGGTAAAACCAGCCCCAACATTAAAGGCTTTTGCCTGAGTCGCTTCTACTTTATCTGCAGTATTATTGATTTGATCATGTGCATAGGCCCCGTTCGCCCACAATGCAAACGCCAACAAAGGGTAAACCTTGTTCATTCCTTCACCATCTTCCTTAATTATAGTTTTTGGTATAGTCCTATTTTTATTCGATTTTACTGTATCAGAATTATCACAACTCTTATATACAGCACTTTACAATTTTCATGTCTGCAAAGTCAAAGCTTAAAGGAACTGATCGTAATGGCAGTTTTTCATTATCAAATCAAGTCCAGTTGCGTTAGAATATTCCACTTTGATTCTTTCCTCCTTTCCTCAGGTCTCAAGTCGATCGCGTATGAAGCAGCACTTTCCTTTAAAAAATGCACAACAAGAAAAGCGCATCTATCGTAGTCGAGTATGGATTTCTGTTGGAATCGTCATCTTTTTTATGCTGCTGCTGGTCAGCCGCTATGCTTATTTACAACTCTTTAATTTCGAGACCTTCAGTACCGCTTCTGACCAAAACCGGATTCGTCTGCAACCTCTGCCTCCAGCGCGCGGTTATATTTATGACCGTAACGGCGTATTGCTGGCCGATAACTACCCGGTTTTTACCGCAACTTTAAGCCGCGCCGATGTGCAGGATATTGACCAGACTTTGGAACGTCTGAAGCCTATTCTGGAGCTGACCGAAGAAGATATTGAACGCTTCCAAAGCCGGATCAAAACAGCACGTAGAACCGAACGGGTTTCGATCAAGCTCAACCTGAATGAAAATGATATTGCCCGTTTTAGCGAGGTCAAATATCAGTTTCCGGGCGTGAATATTGAAACCCAGATGACCCGCTATTATCCGCATGGCGACCTGTTTGCCCATGTGATTGGTTATGTGGGCCGGATTAATGACAAAGAACTCAAAGCCATTGACAAGGATCTGTATGCCGGGACCAACCTGATCGGGAAAATTGGGGTAGAAAAATCCTATGAAGAACTTCTGCATGGGGTGCCAGGAAATGAATCGGTAGAAGCGGATGCTTTTGGTAATGTGCTACGGCATTTGGGCCGTAAGGATCCGGTGCGCGGTAATGATCTGTTCTTGTCACTGGATTATGGTTTGCAGGTGGTGGCTTCAGAGCAACTGGCTGGACGCCGTGGTGCGATTGTGGCGATGAATCCGAAAACTGGGGAAATTCTGGCGCTGGTTTCCAGCCCAAGTTTCAATCCAAATCTGTTTGTGACCGGTATCAGTCATAAAGATTATAGTGATCTGCGTGATAATCTGGATCAACCTTTATACAACCGCGCCGTGCAAGGGGTTTATCCTCCTGGTTCAACCATTAAACCGATGTTTGCATTGGGCGGCCTGCATTATGGTCTGGTGGACTGGGATACCACTATTTCTGATCCGGGCTATTTCAGTCTGCCGGGCGATAGTCACCGCTTCCGTGACCATAAAAAATCCGGGCATGGCGCAGTCAACATGCACAAAGCTCAGGTCGTTTCTTGTGATACTTATTTCTATGTCATGTCCTACCGCATGGGCATTGAGAAAATGAACACCTGGATGCGTCAGTTTGGTTTTGGTGAAAAAACCGGCGTGGATTTACCAAGTGAAAGCTCAGGATTGTACCCGAACCCGGAATGGAAGATGCGTACCCGTAACGCCAAATGGTTACGTGGTGAAACTATTTCGGTGAGTATCGGTCAGGGGGCTTTCACTTCAACGCCGTTACAACTGGCCATGGCAACGGCCATTACCGCCAACCATGGCAATAAAGTCATTCCGCATGTGTTACGTGAAAGTCGCGGTGCCAAAACGTTCAAGGTACATAATGGTACCCACGGCAAAATCGATTTTAATGGTCAGGAAGAAGACTGGATCAAGATGCGTGATGCCATGGTCGACGTGATTCAATCTGGTACAGGCCGAGGCATCAAAAGTGGCTTACAATATTCCATTGCAGGTAAAACTGGTACAGCTCAGGTGAAGAGCATTGCTCAAGGCAAGCGTTATAATGAATCCTTATTGACCGACCGTCAGCTGGATCATGGCCTGTTTGTCGGTTTTGCACCTGCTGAAAATCCTGAAATTGCGATTGCGGTCATTCTGGAAAATGGTCGTGGCGGTAGTGCAGCCACTGTGCTGGCTCGTCCGATTTTTGATTATTGGTTGCTGCATAAAGATAAGAAGCCGGTACGCCCGCAAGGTCATCAGCTCAGTGGTGGTCTGATGACAGCCGGAATCAAGCCTGCTGAATTGCCAAGTGGTGCAGGCATGTTGAGTCAAGATGCAGCAACTGTAGCTCCAGCCAATATTCAGCCACCAGATCCTGCCACCAATCCATCTGCAAATGCAGCTGCTCCAGCTGTAGCGCCTCCTGCTCCCACACCGGTAGAACGAGACTAAAATGAAAAACCAACTTCGAATTATTGGGGGTGACTGGAAACGTCGTCAACTACCTTTTGCCAGCATTGAGGGTTTACGCCCGACGCCTGATCGAGTACGCGAAACCCTGTTTAACTGGCTTATGTGGGACGTACAAAATGCACAGGTTTTGGACATTTGTGCAGGATCTGGTGCCTTGGCTTTTGAAGCCTTATCGCGTGGTGCGGCCTCAGTCGTCATGATTGAACCAGATCGTACTCAGGCACAATTCCTGACCCAGAATCTTGAACTTTTACAAGTCACCAAAGCACGCGCCCAATTGAAAATAGCAACGGCGCAGCAAGCTTTAACCAGCCTGCAAACACAATTTGATCTGGTTTTTCTCGATCCACCGTATAGCCTGAACTTATGGGAAGAGCTGGCATTACAGGCAGATCATCTGGTGAAAAATAATGCTTATATTTATGTGGAAGCAGACCGTGATCTACAGTCGCTTAAATTACCAGTGTCATGGCGACTCATTAAAAATACCAAAGCCGGCACAGTGCGTGCAGGGCTTTATCAAAAAAGTGTTTCTTAAATAAAGTCACAATTAAGACCCATTAAAAAAGGATTCCGCGATGGAATCCTTTTTTGTCAATAATAGTCAAACTGAAAGATGCGAGAATCATTTTAGTCACGATCACGGCGCCAATCACGGTTGTCACCTCTGTCACGCTTCCAATCCCGATGATCTCTATGCTCCCGATTTTTCCAGTCACGATCCTTGTGGTCTCGATCATAATGTCCGTTGCGATCCCGGTGATCACGAGAACCATCATCCCATGGATCAACCACACAACCAGTTAATGACACTGCCAATACAGAAAGTAAAATCGCTTTTTTAATCATGTCCCTAATCTCTTTACTGCACCCTATCAGTATCAGGCGAGTTCATGGAGACTAAACGAACTCATTGTTGCTCTGTTGTAGTGATTTATGCATTTTTTATGCAGGAATAAAAAACTCATTCCTTATTTTCGCTTTAATATTTTACGCACATTTGAACTTTAATTTGCATAAATACAGCTAACTAAAAGCTTGGCTTTTGCCCTGATCTTTAGAATACTGCTGCCTTTCCTTCTGACCTGACCTTTATGACCTGGCTGTTATTTATTCTTGGTGCAATGGTCGCTGGTTTCGTACAGGGGCTGACCGGTTTTGCCTTTGCCCTGATTGCCATGTCATTCTGGGTCTGGGTATTGGCTCCGCAACTGGCAGCGCCCTTGCTGGTATTTGCTTCCATCTGGAGTCATTTAATTTCACTGACGCAGGAACAGAAGCCACCCATATTATCTAAACAGTGGCTACTGCCTTATTTAGTGGCGGGTCTGATTGGCGTACCGCTCGGCACTTACCTGCTGCACATCATTCAAGCTGATACATTTAAATTAGTTTTGGGCATTTTTCTGGTGCTCTGGTCTCCGCTGATGCTGCTCAATCCACAAATCAAAACCATTCAGCGCTCGGGAAAAATAGCCGACAGTAGTATCGGATTGATGGGTGGAATATTAGGCGGACTTGGTGGTTTTTGTGGAGCCGTCCCTTCAGCATGGGTGATGTTGAAACAACTCCCGAAAGCCCAGCAACGCTATATCTTGAGGCATTTTAATTTTGCAGTTCAGGTCTTCGCACTCGGTACCTATCTATGGCAAGGTATGATCGATCAAAGTCATTTACCCTATATGGCAGTGTTAATAGTTTTTGTCAGTATTCCGGCCATTTTAGGGGCAAAACTCTTCTATAAAATTTCTGAACTGCTGTTTAAACGTATTATCCTAAGTTTGCTGTTCAGCGCCGGCTGTTTTCTTATAGCGTCCCAATTCATTTAAGCCCAATCTCATGCAGAGTTGGTTTACTTTGCCTCAGGCTTGAATCCGCTGACATAACTGCTATGTTAGGGCCAATATTTCGTAATATAGATCATCATTATGCAGATTCGTGATCAGATTGTTCTCGTTACCGGCGGAGCACGTGGCTTGGGTTTGGCGATTACTCAAGCCCTATTGGCAGAAGGTGCTCGCGTCGTCGTCAATTATCATAGCAGTCAGCAAACCGCCGAACAGCTTGCGCAGCAGTATCCCGAGCAGGTCTTTATTTATCAGGCCGATGTCACTCAGGCTGATCAGGTACGGACTTTATTTGCTGCTGCAAAAAAGCATTTCGGGGAAGCGATTCATGCGGTCGTCAATAATGCGCTGATTCAGTTTGAATTTAATGGGGATGATCGTCCTAAGGTTGAAGATTTAACTTGGGAGACCATGTCGCGTCAATTCAGTGGTGCAGTACAGGCCGCCCTCAATACCACGCAAGCCGCACTGGACGATATGAAGCATGCGGGTTTTGGCCGGATCGTCAATATCGGCACAAACTTGGTGCAAAATCCGGTGGTTCCTTATCATGACTATACCGCAGCAAAAGCGGCTTTACTGGCCTTTACCCGCACTACGGCGCAGGATTTGGGACAATATGGTATTAATGTCAATATGCTCTCTGGCGGCCTGTTACAAACCACATATGCCAGTAAAGCCACACCAGACTTTGTTTTTGATCTGATTGCTCAATCAACTCCTTTACGCCGCGTGATAACACCGGAGGAGTTTTCTGCTGCAATCCTGATGTTTTTATCGCCTTATTCACGTGCCGTGACCGGACAAAACCTGATTGTGGATGGCGGCTTGGTTAAAGGTTAACTGACCAGAGAATAGACCGGGATTTTTAGATTCTATTGTTCTATTTTTTGACCATCTGGTAGATTAAAAAGGTTTTGTGACCGGATTTTACTTCTACAATACGGTGTTCCCATAAAACCTTTTGTCTATTTTCTATGAAATTTATCACGACATTGCTCAGTACCCTATTGCTGGCAGGTTGTATGTCTAGCGATCTGAAAAAATCGGAACAGCTGCTGCAAAATTTCCAGTGCTCCCAGATCGAGATGTCACAGATGTCGCATACCAGCATGACCGATTATTATCAGCATTCGCTCTATAGCACAAAATCCAAGGCCGAAGCGTATATCGAGCATTATCACCAAGGTGAAAAATTATTTGATATTCCGTTATCGGAAGTTGTGCAACAGCAATATGAGCTGTATAAAAGTGCCTGTCAAAGCCTCGGTGGAATTTTACCCGCTTCTGAAAACTAAGTAGTATTTGTCTGATATTCTTAATTCTTAGGCAATAAAAAAGCAGGGAAAATACCCTGCTCTTTTTACAACGCAATTTTAATTCTGATAATAACGCTGATCGACACTGAAACATTCAGGGAATTTTGGCTGAATATCTGCATAAAATGCCATGATTTCCCCCATATCTTTTTCATAATCCCCTGTCGGATAAACAATTTTACCTACACCAGTTTTTTTCTTAGCATAGTCCATATAAGCCAAAGCAATCGGTACACCCGCATTGATCGCAACATGATAAAAACCGGTTTTCCACTGTTCCTGTTTGGCACGCGTTGCTTCTGGTGTGACCAGCATGACCAGTTTGGGATGGGTCTTAAATAAATCCGTCATCACCTGTACCATGCTCGGACGCGGTTCACCCGGCTGCTTAGGTCGACGGTCAATCCCGATTCCGCCCATCGCCCGTACAAAAGGCCCCAATGGAAATTTCATATAACTGTCTTTAATGGTTAAGCGAACATTCACACCTAACGCTTTCAAAGCCAGACGCGCATAGAGTGCATCCCAGTTACTGGTATGAGGAGCAGCAATCATGACACATTGCTCTAAATCTAGTGGCCAGTGATTATCAATTTCCCAACCCATCATGTTCAGACTTTGTTCTGCTAACTTCTCAAACACCTTATGCACCAGTTCTATTCAAATCTGCGCAGATTCTAGCAATCTAAGCAAATATAGATAGTGCAAATTGCACAACAAATAACCAATTAATCTATATTTGTATAATTAGATTTTTCAAATAAAAAATGAATTAAACACTTATACATTTCAACTTAATTTACCCATCAAGCAGCACTCAGGTTTGACTACCTCGCTCCATCAACGATGATTGTGAAATAAATTCAAGAGCTTATTCACTAAAATGCTCCTACCCTCCTCATTTTGGGATATGGCAAAACATCACGTCTTTTTATACTTCCCTGACATTATAATTTCAGCAAGATTCTGATGAAAAAGACTTTAATTTGTCTTGCTTTAACGGGGTTAATCACGGCATGTGGCGGTTCGGACAATGATTAAGCCATATGAAAATATTCTTCGACAGCACTCAATTAAAAATTTCGGAAGCCCAAAATCCAGATGAAAGTGCAATTTTTACGAAAATTACCCTTCATAATTCGGGAATTATAGGTGCCTGGAGCTCAGGTTCGGGTAAACAATTATTCGTTTTCAAGGCAAATCATACATATACGCTAGTTGATGCTATCGGGCATGATCAAGTCGAAGCTGGAGACACATCTTGTAGTGGAGCGGGAATCGAATATGGTAACTACCAGATCCGAGATAGTAAATTATTTGTAGATTGTTCAGATCATTGATACCAACGGTTGTACAGGTCTTTCCGAGACTCATGCACATTTAGGTTTGTTAGGTACAATTGATGCTATTACCCTCACATTGACGGGAAGTGGCGAAGGTGGTTTTACACTCTCTCGACTCAACTAAAATAAAATCAACTCAGATAATCCCATCAGAAGATGGCGTTATCTTAATCAATATGTTCAAACTGAATCGTACATCCCATTAATAAGTGCATCAGCTCAATTTGTGAGGTGCAGTTGGTCTTTTCATAAATATTTTTAAAATAGGTGCGAACTGAACTTAGGGTAATACCACATTGCTCTGCAATATCTTCCAGCTTATAGCCATTAATTAACAATTCACATAAATCAAACTCTCGCTTTGACAGATGGTAGCACTGCTGTAGATAAGCTCTGGACAGTGAGTAATGCTGGTTCTTGTCGGTCATAAATAATGCAATCTGGTGCTGATCCGCTTGTAAAAGCTGCATATTTCTTAATTTTTTAAACGGCACGATTGTGAGCATTAATTGAGACCCTGTACTATCACTCAGTGCCAAGACTCCACCGACCTCAGCCTGAACCGTTGTAGCATCCAGTAAAGCACTTTCTAACAACTGATCAAGACGTGCCTGCTGAGAAGGATGGGTTTTTAGATGATTATGTCTATCCAGATCCAGACATGAACTTTGCTGAATCATCTGCTGTGCAACAGGATTGGAATAGCTTAAACACAAGTTTTGATCAAGCAGCACAATCCCTGTTTTTAAACCCTCCAATAGCGTATACAAGTTTAAATTATCTTGTTGAATCAAGCTGATTTGTCGGTGAATTTGTAAAGCCCGGCGTAAATGAATACTGATTCGTCGGAGAAAATCCAGCTCTGCCTGTTCAAAAGGCTGCACCTCAGGCGCACGATGGATACCGAGTACGGCCCAGCGATAATGACCTTGATCGAGCAACACGCCTGCCAGATAGCAGACACCTGTTGGCTTTAAACATTTTTCATAAAATACATAATGATCCGTACCGGGCCGCTCTGCATAATGCTGACAATTCTGATTTAGCGCATCCCCCATCTCAATATCATTCCATAAGGGCATATGGAGCTTCATATCAATCACTCTGATACGCTCATCCTGATAGGCAGCCAAACTTTCATTCGGGATATTATACGTGTGAACAAAATCATAGCCTGGATTAAGCTGATCCAGACCGGTAAAGATTGCACTCTTACTTTTAGTGTAGCTCACGATATCTTCGATCACCTCCAGCCACAAAGCTGGCAATAATGCAGCATCATAAATTTTTGCAATAAGATTATTTTCTTGTTCTAATTTCATTGCTGCCTCATTTTTTATAGTTCTTTCTTAATCATAGCGCCAAGCAGCCCTTGGTGAAACGACATAAAATACCTTTAATATTTTATGAAAATCCCTGAAGTCTATTGATTGATGAATAACTTTGATCTGATTCACCTAATGAATCAAACTTTAACAAGATTGCTCTATTTATCTATACAGACTGCTTTTTAATGTAATTAGCTAACAAATAAATCCATAGGATCAAAACAATGAAGAAATTTATATTCACCGCTGCGATGGCAGTCGCTATTTCATCAACGTTGACAGCATGTTCAAAACAGAATGACAATGAGCCAATGAATCATAATGCACCATCCAGCCCAGCGATGACGGAGCAAAATAACCCCGGTACCAATCTGACTCGGGCTGATAGCGCAGAGACCTCATTAGATTGGGCAGGTGAATATGAAGGTGTATTTCCTTGTGCCGACTGTGAAGGCATTAAAGTCGAGTTACAGCTTAATTCAGATAAGACTTATGAACTGAGTGAAGAATATTTAGGGAAAGCTAATAATAATGAATTTGAACTCAAAGGCAGTTTTAGTTTTGATCCTCAGGATCCATCACTCATCACATTAGATAACAAAGCTGAAAACCGTAAATTCTTTGTTGGCGAAAATTTTATCGAAGCACGTGATGTTGAATCAGGTAAAAAAATTGAGAGTAATTTAAATTACAAATTAGTTAAAAAGTCTTCATCATAATTTTGTAAAGACATAAAAAACCCCCGCATATTGCGGGGATTTTTTTATAGCTCAGTATAAGGAGTAATTACTTACCGCCAAATACGTATGATACACCTACACGGCCACCAACTTCGTTACCGCCAGCGAAACCAAGAGCAGCACTTACAGAAGTACGGCCATCAGCAAACACGCTTGCAACACCTAGAGCACCAGCAGACTCACCTTCATAGTGACCTACACCGCCAAATACAGCGAATTGACCAGCACCGATGTTAGGAATTTGTTGTTGAGCAGCTAATGCAATTGCCACACCACGGTAAGCAGTTTTTTCTACGTCATCAACACGTGAATTCAACTGATCTACACGGCTATTTAATTGACCAGCTGTAGTGTTGAATTGAGTCAAACGAGAATCAACTTCAGTAATTTTGGCATCGATTGCTTTATTAGCATCAGCAACTGCAGTATCAACAGTAGAAGTAATGCTTTGGCCATTTACAAGGAAACCAGCAGCATCGATTGTACCAGTAGTTTTGATACCATCTGCTGTAATAGTGGTTTTAGCATCTGTGGTACCATTTGCATCGGTTGTAGATTTTTTAACTTCTAAACCATACACATTACCGCCTTCTGAATCAGTAGCGATAATACCAGTTTCTACACTTTGAGACTTAGTTGTAGTTGGACCATTTGTACCAACCTGGAAATCTGTACCTGCTGGAATTACACCTGCAGATGCATTGGTATCACTACCACCCACTAAAATTTGACCAGCATTGTCAAAAGATTGTACCGATTCACCGTAAACAGTTTTGGTAGCACCTACAAATGCTGTTGAATTAATTTGGTTTGTAACACCACCAAATAAGCCTGAAGCTGCGCCAGCACCTACTAATGTAAGGTTTTCGATTGAGTCGGCAGTTGTTTCAGTAAGTTTCTTATCAGCAGAAACTGAATAATATTTACCATTAAACTCAATAATTTGTGCATCACGAACACCAGCTTCACTAATTGTACCATAAGCTTTTAGCGGTGTAGTATCTACAGCTGTGCCACCAACAATTTGCTGTGATGTCAAAGTACCTGTTTCATAATTAATAGAAACATCACCATTCAAATTTTCTGGGTTAACTTTAATTAATGTTAAACCATGTGCATTAAGTGCAGTCTCAGCAACAGTAGTTGTACCATTTGCAGCAACAAGCACCTCTGTTGAAACTAGACCAAGGTTGTTACCATTCGAACCGTCAAAAGCACCTACAGAAAGATTTTGGAATTTACCATTGCCAACAATAGAGCTATCTGCTTCTTGCAATAAACCATCAATCGGTTGCTCATCACCTTCGATTTCGCTGGTTACGTTACCAGAAAATTGAACTTCATCGCCTATTACAGTTGTATTAGAAGATAATGAATATTCCCAAGTATGAGCTTCACCTGCAATTACTTCTGTAAGTTGAGGTTGTTCAGGACCACCGACAATAGTTTCAGTACCTACTAAACCACCACGTACAAACGTATAACCTTCTGCCTTAATAGTTGCAACTGACTGATTTGCTAATTCATTAAATTTATAGTCAGTAGTAGAACCATCAATTAAGTCACGTGTATAAACTTTGTTACCAATTGCATATACATAAGTTGGCTCTGTCGCACCTTCTTCAGTGAATGCATACTGATCGACAACTTGCTCACCTTTTTTTGGCTCAGCCGCATTCGCCATTGTGAATGAAGCTAAAGTTAAAGCAGCTGCTAAAAGAGTCTTTTGAAATTTCATGTAAATTTCCTTCAATTTTTATAAAAAGACTGGTCTACCCTAGGATTGATGTAAACCAGCAAAACTGAGTTGAATGTCTGGTTGTTCTGGAGACTGCCATCCACTACCTGCCGCTGCTAGAGCGGACCTGAGGCAATAATATACAAAACGAAACAAAGATATCAATCAATATTTGATTTATTTTTAAATTTAAAATTGATTTTAAGGGTGAAAATAATATGAAATTAACTTAAGATTTTGTTTTAAATAGCAATTTAAGAAATAAAAAATGATAAAGTAACCTTGATTAATTAACAGATTGATTACCTGATATTTGTATTAAGCTAAACTAAACATAAAATATAGAAACAAATAATAATTACAAATAATTACAACAAGATAGGCTAAAAAACTTTGTTACAATTGAAATATGAGTCGAGTTTTCTTAAAATTATGCTCTTAAAATCATTGTAGTATTTTTAAATACATTTTTAAGATAAAACTTATAAAGTGTATGATGAGATAGAAAGAGAGAACTTAATTTATGAGCAATCAACAAGAAAAAAAATTATTTGCTGAACGATTGAAACAAGCTTTACTGGATGCTGCACACCCTATTAGCCCTACTTTTTTATCTAGGGAATTCAATCACCGTTATGACGGCAGCCCAATTTCAGTACAATCTGCAAATAACTGGTTATTAGGTAAGGCCATCCCTAGCCAAGATAAACTTTCTATTTTAGCAATCTGGCTAAATGTATCTAATCAATGGCTAAGATTTGGAGACCAGGATATTAGTCCGAGTGCTCAGATTTCAGAACATGATATTGGAGATCTAGACTATTATCTGAAGTTTCGCGCTTTAAAAAATCATCATAAAGATATCATTAAAAAGTTGATTGATGAGTTAAATCAATTGTAATTTTTATGCGTGAAATAAGCTAAAATTTTTTTATGCTCATGCTCATACCTCTGTAAACGATCTTCATATTCCTTTAATTTTCGGTATAAAGACTTTAATTCACATTTACTAATCAATACCAGTTCAGAATGATCCTCTGAACTTTTCCCCTCATTATTTATAACTGTACTGTTCATATAGCCGCACATCAATTATATTTTGATTAAATCATAAATCAAAAATTTATATATTCCAAGATCAAATGTTACAAAAATAAACATTAATCAATTTTTTAATAAAAAATGATACCCTGTTTGCATTTTTTAATCTAGATCAAACTTATGTCTCAAATTTTACTCTATTTTTTATTGAAATCGTACTTTTTTATCAAGAAATAAAAAAAATCCCTACCTGAGGTAGGGATTTTTCAAGATCAAATGATCAACATGAATTACATCATGCCGCCCATTCCACCCATGCCGCCCATATCAGGCATTGCAGGTTTGTCTTCCGGGATATCAGTGATCATACATTCAGTTGTCAGCATTAAAGCAGCCACAGAAGCAGCATGCTCAAGTGCAGAACGCGTTACTTTTGCCGGGTCAAGAATACCCATTTCAAGCATATCGCCATAAACACCAGTTGCAGCGTTATAGCCGAAGTTGCCTTCGCCATTTTTCACAGCGTTGATTACGACTGAAGGTTCATCACCTGCATTCGATACGATTTGACGAAGTGGTGCTTCGATTGCACGACGAAGGATGTTGATACCTACATTTTGGTCATCATTCGCGCCAGTTACGTTATCCAATACTTTCGCTGCACGTACAAGTGCAACACCACCACCTGCAACCACACCTTCTTCAACCGCAGCACGCGTTGCATGAAGGGCATCATCTACACGGTCTTTCTTCTCTTTCATTTCAACTTCAGTCGCAGCACCGATTTTGATCACTGCAACACCGCCTGCCAATTTAGCAACACGTTCTTGAAGTTTTTCTTTGTCATATTCAGACGTAGATTCTTCAATTTGCGCACGGATTTGCTGAACACGTTCAGAAATTTGACCTGCATTACCCGCACCATCCACAATCACTGTGTTTTCTTTAGATACAGTCACTTTATGTGCAGTACCTAAATGTTCAAGTGCAGTTTGATCTAGCTGCATGCCAATTTCTTCAGAAATCACCGTACCGCCAGTCAAGATCGCAATGTCTTGCAGCATCGCTTTACGACGATCACCAAAACCAGGTGCTTTAACTGCACATACTTTGATGATGCCGCGCATGTTGTTGACAACCAAAGTTGCCAACGCTTCGCCTTCAACATCTTCAGCGATGATCAAAAGCGGTTTACCTGTTTTCGCAACAGCTTCAAGTACAGTGATCAATTCACGAATGTTGCTGATTTTTTTGTCAACCAGAAGAATGAACGGATTTTCAAGCTCCGCAGTTAACGTGTCTTGCTTGTTTGCGAAGTATGGCGAGATGTAACCGCGGTCAAACTGCATACCCTCTACCACATCTAGAGAATCTTCAAAGCCTGAACCTTCTTCTACAGTGATGACGCCTTCTTTGCCCACTTTTTCCATTGCTTGCGCAATCAGTTTACCTACAGTGGTGTCAGAGTTTGCAGAGATCGAACCGACTTGTTCAATCGCTTTAGAATCAGACGCAGGTTGAGCAGTTGCTTTAATTTCAGCAACCAAAGATTTAACAGCGATATCGATACCGCGTTTCAAGTCCATTGGGTTCATACCCGCTGTAACGGACTTGATGCCTTCGTTCAAAATTGCTTGAGCCAATACAGTTGCAGTGGTTGTACCGTCACCTGCGATGTCATTGGTTTTTGAAGAAACTTCTCGAACCAGCTGAGCACCCATATTTTCGAATTTATCTTTTAGGGTGATTTCTTTGGCAACCGTTACACCATCTTTGGTGATGTGTGGCGCACCGAAAGAACGGTCGATCACAACGTTACGGCCTTTAGGACCTAGTGTTACTTTCACTGCATCTGCAAGGATATTCACACCAGCAATCATTTTGCTGCGCGCTGAATCACCAAATTTTACGTCTTTAGCTGACATTTTTGACTCCAAATACTTTTAATATCTTTTAAATTCTGATGAACATAAGACGACTTTAAACGGAAATTAAGCAAATACCGCTAAAATGTCAGATTCTTTCATAATAAGAAGTTCTTCGCCGTCAACTTTCACAGTTGTACCCGCATACGTACCGAACAATACTTTATCGCCAACTTTTACATCTAGCGCACGTACACCATTGTCAGTGATTTGACCATTACCTACAGCAATGATTTCACCTTGAGCTGGTTTTTCTGCAGCAGAACCAGGAAGTAAAATACCGCCAGCTGTTTTAGTTTCTTCTTCAACACGACGAATAACAACGCGGTCATGTAATGGACGAATGTTGCTCATATTTAACTCCATCAGACTAAGTCTTTTTTAGGTCACTGATGACGACTTAATTATTCCATGGGTCATCATCAAAAATTTTTGATGTCACTTTTATGGAGATGGAATAAAACGCTTCAAGGGCAAAAATGAAAAAAAATTGCTTTTTTTTAACGAATACTGATTTTTCGTCTATTTATTCAACATATCAGGCTTTAACAGAAAGGACTGGGTCACATCATCGAATAAATACTGGGAAATTTTTCCTGATGCATCAATCAGATTAAAACTATTTGGCTCTTTTTTATGTAGCCGATGCGAGGCTGAAGTACCTGCATGTACATCATAAACAGGATGATCTGCCCCCAACTCAAAGATCAGGTTCAAATCATAAACCGCAGGTTGATGCAGATGTCCATGCAAGACTGCAAACAGGCCATGTGCTGCCCAAGCCTCTAAAGCAATTTTGGCCATCAATGGACTATCCTTAAAACCGCGCTTATTTTGAAAAGGCACATAGAACGGTTGATGGCTGACAATAATTTTTAATTTGGAAGAAGGCGCTTGGCCTAATTTCCGATCAATACGCTGAATCTGCTCAAGCGATAAATGCCCTTTGGTGTGATAGCGGCGCCGGATTGAGTTCACCCCCACCAGATAAAAGTTGTCTGTTTCAAGTGTGGGTTCAAGTTCACCAAAAAAAAGCTGATAACGGGTAAATGGATTGAACAGCCGATTCCACAAATGATAGAGCGGAATATCATGATTACCCGGAATTACCAGATAAGGTGTCTCAAGCTGATCTAAAAACCGCTTACAGGCCAAAAACTGACTTAAACGTGCGCGTTGGGTCAGATCACCACTGACGACGACCGCTTCCAGAGGATGAGTCTGACAGAACTGTCGAATTGCCTCTAAACACTCGGGTTTTTCTGTCCCAAAATGCAGATCAGACAGATGCAGGATCATGCGGCACCCTTACACTCAGGCTGTTTTTTAAAACAGAAATATTGAGGGGCGGCGCCATTTCTACGATTTCGCCATCAATCGCCACCATCAATTTCTTGGATCTAGATTCGATACGGACTTGATCGGCAGCAAAACTGTAAACATCCGAAGCCTGATCAATCTTGCCACGAACCAACTGATACACAAGCTTAAATAAAGTTAGCTTATCACTTTTAGAAACCACTACTCCTGCGACTTTACCCTGCTCTGCTGCTTTGGCAATCTGCATTTTCATATCTGCCAGTTGCAAGGGATTGTTGCCAAAAAAGATCAGGGGTGTTTTTACCGGATATTTCTTGTGATCTACCCAGATTTCCAGTTTCAGTTCCTTACGGTCGCGAATCAGCACATCCAGTGCGGAAGTATAGGCATGTAACGGCAATCGACCAAACCGCCGGTTATAATCTTCACGTTTTTTGATAAATAAGGGATACAGGCCCAAACTGGCATTATTCAGATAAATATCCTGATTAATTTGGGCTACATTGATACGTTTAGATTGTCCCGTGGCAATCACTTTAGCGGCTTCAATTAAATCCAGGGGAATATCTAATAATTTGGCTACATAATTAAAAGTACCCAAGGGTAAAATTCCGACAGAAATTTGCGTATTTAATAAATGCTTGGCGACTGTATTTAAAGTACCATCCCCACCTGCTGCCACCACGATGCCTGCTTCATCCGACGCTAAATGTCGTGTCAACACCTCCGCCATAACATGATCAAATTGCTGTGAATCATTGATTTCATAGGCTTTAGTCTGATAACCTTGCGCTGAAAATATTTCAGTCAGTTGTTCATAGATCCCTTCTGGCCCTTGTATGCGAAAACCAGCATTATGATTATAAATAAGCGATAAGGGTTTAGATTGATTAGACATTTTTCGCACAACTTTATGAAGCCTATTGGCATTTTGTCCAATTCATAGACAATTAACAGTAGCTTTATGTAAAATTCAAATGGCAACCATTTATTTAATCAATAACGAATATGAGACGTGCTATAAAATTAATAAATTGATTTTATTAATAATTTTTAAAATAAATACCAACCATAATTAAAATAAATAACCAAGGTAATTCAAATATTTAGTTTTATCTTATTGTTTTCATTATATTTAAAAATAAAATAGCATTATATACCAAAAGAAATCTAGTGCTTCTTTGGTCTTATTTTTTTTATCATTTTATGCTTTAATACAGCCACTTTTTTTCATATATCATCCGGGCAACATTTTTATTGCTCGGATTGTACTTTGTACATCCTTTTTGTACACATTTGAGATAGGCCTCACCATGACCCAAGTGAACGCACCAGAATTCGTTCGTCACCCTAAGCTTATTGCTTGGGTGGAAGAGATTGCTAAATTAACAAAACCAGCAAAAATTGAATGGTGTGACGGTAGCGCAGAAGAATATCAACGTTATATCGACTTGATGATCGCTAACGGCACAATGCAAGCACTGAATCAAGAAACTCATCCTGGTTCTTATCTTGCGAATTCTGATCCTTCTGACGTTGCTCGTGTTGAAGGTCGTACTTACATTTGCTCTGAAAACAAAGAAGACGCTGGCGCAACCAACAACTGGGAAGCACCTGCTGAAATGCGCGCTCGCCTCAACGGTTTGTTTGATGGTTCTATGAAAGGTCGTACTTTGTACGTTGTGCCTTTCTCTATGGGTCCTTTAGGTTCTCATATTGCACATATCGGTATCGAATTAACAGATTCTCCTTACGTTGCTGTAAGCATGTCTAAAATGGCTCGCATGGGTAAAGCTGTTTATGACGTTCTAGGTACTGATGGCGAATACGTTCCATGTGTACATACTGTGGGCGCTCCGCTAGAACAAGGCGAAAAAGACGTTGCATGGCCTTGCAACCCTGAAAAATACATCGTGCATTATCCAGAAACTCGTGAGATCTGGTCTTACGGTTCTGGTTACGGCGGTAACGCATTGCTTGGTAAAAAATGCCTGGCTTTACGTATTGCATCATTTATGGGTCGTCAACAAGGCTGGTTAGCTGAACACATGCTGATCCTTGGCGTAACGAATCCACAAGGTGAAAAACACTACATCGCAGCTGCATTCCCGTCTGCATGTGGTAAAACAAACTTCGCGATGTTGATTCCACCAGCGGGCTACGAAGGCTGGAAAATTGAAACTGTAGGTGACGATATTGCTTGGATCAAACCAGGTGAAGATGGTCGCTTATATGCCATCAACCCTGAAGCTGGTTTCTTCGGTGTAGCGCCTGGTACAAATACCAAGACCAACCCGAACTGTATGGCAACATTAACTAAAGATGTGATCTATACCAACGTTGCTGTAACTGACAACGGCGAAGTATGGTGGGAAGGTCTTTCTAAAGAAGTACCTGCTAACCTGACCAACTGGAAAGGTCAACCTCACACTGGCGAAGAAAAAGCTGCGCATCCAAATGCTCGCTTCACTGTTGCTGCTGGTCAATGCCCTTCGATTGACGCTGACTGGGAAAATCCAGCAGGTGTTCCAATTTCTGCGTTCATCTTCGGTGGTCGCCGCGCGGACACAGTGCCTCTAATTTCAGAAGCATTTGACTGGGTTGATGGTGTTTACAAAGCTGCAACCATGGGCTCTGAAACCACCGCTGCTGCTGTTGGTCAACAAGGTATTGTTCGTCGTGACCCGTTCGCAATGCTTCCTTTCGCTGGCTACAACATGGCGGATTACTTCACGCACTGGTTAGAAATGGGCGAGCAAGTTGCTGAGAAAGCTGAAGCTGCTGGCAACAAACTTCCTGGGATCTATAACGTGAACTGGTTCCGTCGTGACGCTGAAGGCAACTTCGTATGGCCTGGTTTCGGTCAAAACATGCGCGTTCTTGAGTGGATCATTGACCGCTGTGAAGGTCGTGCAACTGCTGTTGACACACCAATTGGCCGCGTTCCAACTTATGAACAGTTGAACTGGACTGGTTCTGACTTTACTAAAGAACAATTTGACCTTGTGACTGCTCAAGATAAAGATCAATGGATCAAAGAACTTGAAAGCCACACTGAATTGTTCGACAAACTTGGTGGTCGTTTGCCAGAAGCGTTAAAACAACGTCAAGCAGAATTAATTGCTGCGGTTAAATCTGCTTAATTGCTGATTTGATTCAAAAAAGGTCGCGTAAGCGGCCTTTTTTATTAAATGGATAAACAATTGATCACAATTGACCACAATTGACCAGAGCAGCAGTTGAAGCAAACTATGGCATAATTAGCGCAAGACTTTAGGAACTATAAAGATGAAAAGAACAACAGTCATTTTAGCTCTGGCTGCAAGCAGCTTCATGTTGAGTGCGTGTCAGACTGCACCACATCAGTTCAACGGAAAAAGTGGCTATGAAATTCTGGAACGTTCAGGCAATACAGCAACCTTGAGCTATACGCTTTCAGGACGGCCTAATCAGGATGAAAGAAGATTACAGGCAGCCTGTCAACAGACTTTGGGCGGTTCAAAAACCTATAATATTCAGATTTTAAGCACTAATGAAATTTCTAATCCACTTGCGGAGCAGGAACAATATGGCCGCCAATTAGGTAATAGCCGCACGCAAATCAGCTTAAGCAATACCCCAGATCTATATAATAGCGAGAATCTCGGTGCACGCGAAGCCTTAGACGCCCGCCCAACCACGATGCGTGTCATTCGTTATACTTGTTCTTAATATCCGATATATTCAAAGCAACACAATAAAAAGGGCTTATTGCCCTTTTTATTTTTCAAATTCAACGTGTTTTATAAAAATTGACATTACGAAATTCTGGTGATTCATCCAGGTCTGGCCAGGTCGTCGCGCTACGTTCATCCAGCTTTATATACTTTGGATGACTAAAATTTTTGACTCGACTGTCTGCTACCCATACTTCAGGTGCGAATTTTAAAAATTCATCCAGGAAGAAACGGTTGCATTGATCATAGAGCACATCTGCGGCTAACAGAATATCTAGCTGCTCTGCCTTATACAGATCATCCAAATATTCAAGCTCGACACTATTCAGCTCTGCATTGGCACGACATGCATCCAGACTGATCTGGTCGATATCACAGCAAATCACCCGTTTTGCGCCTGCCATTTTCGCTGCGATCGCCACTACACCCGAACCCGCACCAAAATCCAGTACCACCTTGTCTTTGACATGCTGTGGTTCAGCCAATAGCCATTGAGCCATAGACAAGCCAGACGCCCAACAAAAGATCCAATACGGCGTATCATTCCAGATACGACGAATCACTTCATCATCGAGTTTATCTGTTGGAAATACCGGTGGAATGAGCCATAAAGAAATAGGCGTATCGGGAAGCTGCTGCGCCTGTAATTCACAATGTGGAATCACATCATGTAAGGCTTTTAGCAGATGCTGAGGGGCTTTAGGCAATTGAAAGGTACAGCTCATTGGGTTTTCTTTTAATTTATATCTATATATTCAAAAAATCCCCCCCAACCCCTCTTTAGGAAAGAGGGGAACTTCCATCTAAAAATTGATGATTAGCTTTCCTTCTTTGAAAAAGGAGGGTCAGGGAGGATTTAATTAACCAAGCGCTTTTTCAGCAGCTTCTACCGTTTGACGAATCAAAGTGGTGATGGTCATTGGCCCTACACCACCCGGAACCGGAGTATAAGCAGACGCAATGTCCTCAATGCCTTGCAACTGGATATCACCTACCCCACCGCCATCCCGTGGATGGAAACCAGCATCAACAACCACCGCGCCTGATTTGATCCAGTCTTTTTGAATCAGTTCAGCTTTACCTACTGCACCGACAATAATGTCAGCTTGCTTAACAAAGCTTGCAAGATCTTGAGTACGTGAATGGCAAATGGTTACGGTTGCATTCGCTTCTAGCAGCATCGCAGCCATTGGTTTACCCAAAATTGCAGAACGACCTACAACCACCGCATGTTTACCAGCGATTTCGATGTTGTTTTCTTTCAAAATGGTCATAATCCCAGCAGGCGTCGCTGAACCATAGGCTGCTTCGCCCATTGCCATACGACCGTAGCCCAGACAAGTCACACCATCTACGTCTTTTTCAAGCGAAATTGCATCAAAACAGGCACGTTCATCAATTTGAGCCGGAACCGGGTGTTGAAGCAGAATCCCGTGCACATCTGGATTGGCATTTAACTTTTCAATTTCAGCCAATAATTCTTCAGTGGTGGTTTCTTTAGGAAGTTCCACTTTGAGTGAATCCATACCAACACGGCGGCAGGCATTACCTTTCATGCGAACATAAGTTGCAGATGCGCCATCGTCACCTACCAAAATCGTCGCAAGAATTGGAGTACGACCTGATTTTGCTTTCAGCGCTTCTACGCGAGTAAACAAGTCAGCTTCAATTTGCTTCGCCAATGCACGACCGTCTAGAACTAATGCCACGGCACTTCTCCCAAGTGTTGATATGAATCAATTTTGCACATTCTACATGAATAATTTAAATATTTTCCGCCAGATGATGTTTTTATGCGCATACAGATGAATACACTATTGTTTTTTTTTCTGAGCTTGATAATATACGCATCAACAAGACGCGGCGGGGTGGCAGAGTGGTCATGCAGCGGACTGCAACTCCGTGGACGCCGGTTCGATTCCGACCTCCGCCTCCATCTTGTTAAAGCCCGAGTGGTGAAATCGGTAGACACAGGGGATTTAAAATCCCCCGCCCACAAAGCGTGCCAGTTCGAGTCTGGCCTCGGGCACCATTCTTCTACTATAGAAAGATGGTGCAAATAAAGAACCCAGCGAAAGCTGGTTTTTTTATGCCTGTAATTTAGTAAATCAAAAAAATAAGTAAATTAAATTTCCATTTAAAGCATGATCATTAATTAAGCTACCCTGCTCTACTTTCTCAATATCATCCAGCAGTGCGCAAATATCCCTGCAAATCCTGTTCCAGTTTCTGCTGAAAATGAATCGGCTCAATAATTTTCACATAAGGCAACCAGTAACGCACCAAAGGCAATAACTGCATTTCGTGACGGATCTGGCAACTGATGAACAACTCTCCAGCCTCGGTTTCCTGCTCGATCTGCTGTTCTGGAAATAAATGGCGTTCTTTAAAAAATACCGCAACTTCAGGTTGCACCTTGATTAAAACCTGCTGTTTTTGCCGCCCAAACCAGATGCTGTCTTCATCTGCCAACATTTTCAGCACTTCAGGATCATGCTCAAAGCTCTCCTCCTCAGAAACCAGGTTGAGCTGTTGCAACTGGCTCAAGCGATAGGTGCGCAGCTTGTCGTGATCTACCCCCGCCAGATACCAGATGCCATGATGGTGAATCAAACGATAAGGCTGAATGATCCGCAATTGATCGGCATAAAGTAATTCAATCTGCTGACGTTTATAGATTGCACCTGCCAGCAGCTTGAAATGCTCGGCAAACTGTTTGGCATCTTCAAAATGATAGCCTTTGGCAGAAAAAACCAGATTGGCGCGATCATCCAGCAATTCACGTAAAAAGGACATATCTAGTGCGGGATACAGCTCACTGATCCCGGAAAGCTGGGCAAAGGTCTGAATATCCTGCAACTTGAACCGCCCCAAATAAGAGGGATCCAGATAATATCGTTTCTGTTGATCTTGGCGTAAAGGCAGATAAGAGTTTAATCGGTCAAAATCACGTTCAATGGTGCGGCTACTGACCTGAAATTCTGCAGCTAGCTCTGCAGCCCGGAGTTGATATCCGACATTTAATTTGGTCAAAATTCTGGCTAAACGCTCTGCAAGACGCTCATGTGTTGAAGCTGGGCGCTTCATAAATCCCCACTTAATACATTCACATGTACTTATTTATCGCTAGATACTTAATGATTATACTAAATACCAATAAGTGAATCATATTAGGATAAAGTCTAAGATATTCTTTTACCTCAGATCTTGACCCTTTATTCATCCCAAAAATACAAGACCTTATTTGGATTTTCTGGATGCTTTCTTGCTTAAAGGACGATTCTGGAGCGTTAATCTTTCCATATAACGCTCCAGATGCAGCATCGCTCGATACATTTTATGTAACTCTGCCCAACTCATGCTTCCGCGAATAATCATTTTATGAATACGATGCAATGCTTTTAAACTATGTTTTGAACTATATACTATTGGAATAATTTTCATCTTATTTTCCCTCTCACATTCATGTGAATGTTGAACCAATTAGTCGGAATTATCGATAGATGCAATTTACGTAGCATTCTTGACAGGTTGTGTCGAACAGTTAACATTTTTTAATTTTTATTCAAAATTTTATATATTTATTTGTAATAAGATTTTACTCAAAATTAAAAAAGCCAGTAAAATTACTGGCTTTTTTAAATCATTTATCTCGTATTAAATAATTTCAACCACAACTTTACCCACATGTTCTCCCGTATCCATTGCGGCATGGGCATCTTGAATTTGATCAAACTTAAACGTTTTATAGATCATCGGCAAACATTCGCCTTTTGCCCATAATGGTGCAATCTGCTCTTTCAGACCTTGTGCAATTTCCGCTTTTTCAGCGGTGCTTCGTGCTCGCATGGTCGAACCGGTAATGGTCAGACGTTTCATCATGATAGGACCTAAATTAACCTCTTTGGCTTTACGACCGCCCAAAAAGGCGATATACACCAGACGTCCATCACGACGCAGCAAACTCAGGTTCCGCTCTAAATATGGCCCACCCACCATATCCAGAATGACATCGACCCCGCCATTGTCAGTTGCTTCATTAATCACTTGCTCAAAGTCTTGCGTTTTATAGTTAATCGCATAAGTTAACTCTGAAATAGCTGCAACCTTGTCATCCGTACCGACAGTCGCAAAGCTTTTGATTCCGAGTGCTTTACATAACATTAAAGCAGTAGTGCCAATGCCGCTGCTCCCGCCATGAATCAGCACGGTTTCGCCTGCTTTGGCCTGCCCCATCTGGAACACATTGGCCCACACGGTAAAAAAGGTTTCAGGAATGGCTGCCGCCTGTGTAAAGCTTACACCTTCCGGAATATTCAAGGTCTGGCTTTCTGGTACGACACAATATTCTGCATAACCGCCACCATTGGTCAGGCCACAGACTTTATCACCAACTTTAAACTGGCTTACCTCAGTACCGACTGCAATCACTTCACCCGCGACTTCAAGACCCGGGACTGGTGTTACGCCTTTCGGCATTGGATACAAACCTTGACGTTGCAAAATATCTGGACGGTTAATTCCGAAAGCATGGACTTTCACCAGAACTTCATCTGCTTTGGCTTCGGGGATTGCAACCGTTTCATAAGCTAATTTATCGATATCGCCCGGTTCTGTAATAATGACCTGTTGCATGGTTGCTTGTGACATATATTTCCCTGCTTATTGAATATTCAAGATACTTGGCTTTATTTGAACATAGTTAAGCTGAGGAATGAAGCCAAGTCGGACTTATGTATAATCAAGTCACTATTCAAAAAATTGATAGGAGATGGATATGAGCGAGATCATTGAGTATAACGAAAATAATTATAGTAATTTTGAATGGTTCGAAGGTTTTGCAGTCATTCGCTTTTATGCCGAATGGTGTAAGCCTTGTATTCAGAATTTTCCGGTCTTTAATGAACTGGCAGCGCAATATGCTGAAAGCAAGCCCGAAATCAAATTTGGCAAAGTAAATATCGACCAATCTCCAGTATTAACCTTGCGCTATCATGTTTATGGTCTACCTTCTACGCTGATTTTTAAAAATGGCACAATCATTAAAAGGATTGCTGGCGCAAAAAGTCTAACGGAGATAAAGACGATTCTATCTCAATCCCTAACTGATTTTTCTGAATAATTGAAGCATACATATCTGAAGATAAACTGTAGAGAAAATTTCGTTTTTACCCCTCGGTAAAATCCGGACTTGGTAATTAACCACGGCTTTTATACTCTTTGACCATCCGATCACTGACATCTTCCGGATAACACAAAGGTGCATGCCCACCCGCCCGATTATATGCACTACGTTTACCACAGCGACTGCCATTACTGGCCGTATTGTAAGGACATGGACAATTCCCCGGATAACGATCAATCGACTGCTGGATAATTTTTTGCTTAATTGCATCTGTACTGGTCGCCTGTTTAGCGTCCACCCCAAAAGCCAAACACAACCCGATTAAAATAAATATTTTTTTCATAAACACCCCTCAATATTTGTATTATATCGAGAAGAAATTTAAGTGAAAGTTCAACATTCACACGGCTGCACATTATTTACATACTTAAAAAGTATCCAAATAAAAAAAAACCGCTTTACAGCGGTTTTTTTAAATCGACTCAGTCTTATAATCGAACCAATTCTACAATTTTCTCAGCAAGCTCTTCGACTGCTTCCACAATTAAAGTGGTGTCCGTACCTTCAGCAGTATCGGTAATCACCACCACACCTGTTTCACGAAGCAATGCAACTTGTGCAGCATCAAGACCCGCTCTGGCAATTGCCACGATGCCTTGCTGAATCAGTAAACTTTCAAGTGCCTGAGCATTTTCCAAAGCTTTTGCCGAGACAGTCAGCGCAGCAGGTTTTTGCCCCAAACGCGCAGCACGCACTTCAGCAGTCACAGGCTCATCATGTGCAGACCATTCAACTGATTCTTCCACCATACCTGCACCAATCGTCACGTTATTTAAACGATCAATGAAGATAAATGAACCGGTATAACGGCTGTCTTGATAACGGTCAAAGACCACGGGCGCATCAAATTCAACAGTCACATTGGCAATCGCATTCAGCTCAAGATTTTCGACCTGAACTTTCTCCAATGTGTTGACGTTGGTACGGTAATGAATCGCTGTCACTTTTGCAGGAACAGTCTGTGTACCAATCTTAATGTTGTACAGCTTGCCAATCACCAGCGCTTGATCCGACATCCACACCACAGTCGCTTGAACTGAACGAGAAATATTTGGAACCGCTTGATCGGCACGAATTAACACGTTACCACGTGAAATATCAATTTCATCGTTGAGCGTTAAAGTCACAGCTTGACCTGCAACAGCACGTTCAAGGTTGCCATCAAAAGTAACGATTTCTTTTACTGTTGATGATTTACCTGATGGTAAAGCCGTTACGGTATCGCCAACGTTGATATCACCAAGTGCGATCGTGCCGCAGAAACCACGGAAATCGAGGTTTGGACGGTTGACATATTGCACTGGGAAACGAAAATCTGCTTTTGCCGAAGTACGGTTAATTTCTACCGACTCAAGCGTACCCATTAACGTTTCACCGGTGTACCACGGCGTATTGGCGGACTTGTTCACCACGTTATCGCCATTCAATGCAGAAATTGGCGTAAAGATGATGTTCGATGGTTTGCGATCGCCCAACTGCGCAACGAATGCTGCATATTCTGCCCGAATTTCATTGAAGCGGGCTTCAGAGAAGTCCACCAGGTCCATCTTGTTGATCGCAACAACAATATTTTTAATACCAAGTAAGCTTGCAATAAAGGTATGACGACGGGTTTGAGTTTGCACACCATAACGCGCATCAATCAAGATAATCGCAAGGTCGCAGGTCGATGCACCTGTTGCCATGTTACGGGTGTACTGCTCATGTCCCGGAGTATCGGCAATGATGAACTTACGCTTTTCAGTCGAGAAATAACGATAGGCGACATCAATGGTAATGCCCTGCTCACGTTCTGCCTGCAGACCATCTACCAGAAGTGCCAAGTCAGGTGCATCGCCTGTGGTACCGACTTTTTTCGAGTCACGGGTGACGGCTTGCAATTGATCTTCATAAATCAATTTTGAATCGTAAAGCAGTCGACCAATTAGAGTCGATTTACCATCATCTACGTTACCGCAAGTCAGGAAACGCAACAGGTCTTTATTTTCATGTTGTTTCAAATAGCCCAAAATATCTTGGCTAATCAGTTCTGATTGATGAGACATTGCCCAAAGCTCCACATATTCTTTAGAAATCGGTTTTGAATCCCTCTAAATCTCCCTTTATAAAAGGGAGACTTCCTCCACTTTTAAGCCCCTCTTTCTCAAAGAGGGGTTTGGGGAGATTTTTAGGGGGAGATTAAATTAGAAGTAGCCTTCCTGCTTCTTCTTCTCCATCGAGCCTGCTTCATCATGGTCAATCATACGACCCTGACGCTCAGAGCTGGTTGCCAAGAGCATTTCTTGGATAATTTCCGGCAAGGTATCTGCAGTTGATTCAACTGCACCTGTTAATGGATAACAACCTAAAGTACGGAAACGTACCGATTTCATTTGTGGAACTTCACCTTCTTTTAAAGGCATACGTTCGTCATCAACCATAATAAGTGTACCGCTACGCTCAACCACAGGACGTTCTGCAGCCAGGTAAAGTGGCACAAGTGGAATACTTTCCAAATAGATGTATTGCCAGATATCCAACTCGGTCCAGTTTGATAACGGGAATACACGAATACTTTCACCTTGATTCACTTTACCGTTGTAAAGGTTCCAAAGTTCAGGGCGTTGGTTTTTGGGATCCCAACGATGTTTATCATCACGGAATGAATAGACACGCTCTTTGGCACGAGATTTTTCTTCATCACGGCGCGCACCACCAAAAGCAGCATCAAACTTGTATTTATTTAAGGCTTGTTTTAAACCTTGGGTCTTCATGATGTCAGTATATTTTGAACTACCATGATCGAAAGGATTGATGCCTGCCTCGACTCCTTCTTTGTTTTGATGCACGATCAAATCAAAACCATGTTTTTTTGCCATGTTGTCACGGAAAGCAATCATGTCTTTAAATTTCCAACCCGTGTCTACATGCAGTAGCGGGAATGGAAGTTTGGCTGGATAAAACGCTTTCAGTGCAAGATGCAGCATGACTGCTGAATCTTTACCAATGGAATAAAGCATGACTGGATTTTCAAATTCAGCTGCTACTTCACGGATAATATGAATACTCTCAGCTTCAAGCTGTTTGAGATGAGTAAGTCTTTCCTCATTTAACGACATGGACAACACCAGCTTAGAAAAACGTGTACTTATGACACTTTTGAAAATTTATATTCATTATAGTGATTTACTTATCTTAGCCATTGCTTGTTTTATGATATTGATATATCAAAAGCTCATATAAAAATTCACTAATAACAAATATCAGTTTTTATGAATCAATAATGAACGTCACCACATCTGACTATTTTTGCTGTATTAATTTTTAAAATCACCCATAAAAGTATAGATAAATAATCTAAAGTAGTGGTTTCCAAGATGCTGAAAAATTAATAGAGTAGGCTAAATTCTCCCTTTGATATATTTTGCTTATGGCTTATAGCGCTTTTGATCTCTCCACTCTAAAAACTCGCCTGGAACAAGCAGAGCTTGCAGGTTACATTTATCAGCATCAACAACACATTTTAGTCTTACAAGAACCTTTCAGTGAAGACGGCAAGCCTTTAAATATCTATTTGCAACATGAATTGACTGCCGACCAGATCGGATTACAGTTTGGTCTGCGTTTGCAAGAAGGTCATTGGGAATTCTTATTGGGTGTGACGTATAGCAACCAGAATGCAGCTTATGAAATCGGTGCGGGTAATCTTAAAGGTGATCAAAAAGCCTTTAACTTACTCTATGCATTTTACAATTACCCTAAAGCATTCTATCTGGTGGCATTGCCTTTAACCAGCAATAGCCAGATGCTGGAGCAGACTTTGGGACAGCAACTTTTCAGTCAGCCGGATCTGCATTTTCTGGATACTGCGATCAAGGTGAACCCGATGGGTGAACAGATCACATGGATAAAAAACTATATTCTGCAACAGACTCTGGATATGAAAGTCCGGATTCAGACTGCCTTACTCTAAGTCTTTAAGAAAGAAATATAGAGATACTAAGGCACAGTATTTCTATATTTCTCAGAAAAACCAATCCACACAACCTTAAAATTTACACAACATATTGAAAATAATTAATTTTTTAGCAGATCCTAAATAAACTTATAGTTTACTATTAACTTTAATAGTTCAATAATTATTAAATACATAATATATTCAATCCTTGTTTATAAGGTTTTTTGTTATTTTTTTGCATACAAAATTAATAATTACTGCTATCGTTATAGCATCAGAGGCTTCCTTACACTTTTCCTAAAACATAATTATAGAGATAAAAAATGTGGGAACTGTTTACTCATCCGTCAAATATCGTATTTAGTATCAGCCTGAGTCTGATGCTGATGTTTGCTGCACTGGAATGCATATTACTGCTGCTCGGTGGCGGCTCGCAGAATATGTTAGAACAGTTTTTGCCTGAAGACCCCCTGCAACCAGAAATTAATCCAGATCAACATCCCGGCTTTTTCACCAAAGTATTTGACTGGTTATATCTGGGACGTCTGCCTTTATTTATCTGGCTCATCATTTTTCTGACCAGTTATGGCCTGAGTGGCTTATTGATTCAGGGAATATTTGAACGCCTGACCAGCCAGCTCTTCAATGTATGGCTAATTTCCCCAGCCTGTCTGTTTCTGTGTATGCCGATAGTGCGCTGGCTTGCCATGGCTGCCAGCAAGCTTATGCCTCAAGATGAAACTTCTGCCATTTATAGTGACGAGCTTATTGGGCGTACCGCAATCATTATTCTGGGTGATGCCAAAGTCAACTCTCCTGCACAAGCCAAAGTCCGGGATCAGCATGGCCAGACCCATTATGTTTTAGTCGAACCAGAAACCAATCAAATTTTAAATCAAGGTCAGAATGTCGTACTGACCCATAAAACCAAAAATGGCTTTCAAGCCACTGCACTCTAATTTTATTCAGCCAGAACCAAACTGAGACTTTATAACAATGTTAACTTTTGATTTATATAATATTTTAATTATTTCTGGAATTATTTTTGCAGCACTGGTGACCTTCGGTCTCATCATTGCGCGCCTATACCGCCGCTCCAGTAAAGAAATCTCCTTTGTGCGTACCGGTTGGGGTGGTGAAAAAGTGATTTTGGGTGGAGGAGCAATCGTGCTCCCAGTCTTGCATGAAATCATTCAAGTCAATATGAACACCCTGCGTCTTGAAGTGCGCCGTGCAGATGATCAGGCACTGATTACCCGTGACCGTATGCGCGTGGATGTCATGGCCGAATTCTATGTGCGGGTCAAACCTACTGCTGATTCAATTGCAACAGCTGCACAAACGCTCGGGCAAAAGACCATGTCACCGAATGAATTAAAAAATCTGGTCGAAGGCAAATTTGTCGATTCACTACGCGCAGTAGCAGCAGAAATGGCCATGGAAGAACTGCATGAAAAACGGGTCGACTTTGTACAAAAAGTACAGCAAGTGGTTTCAGAAGATTTGCATAAAAATGGTCTGGAATTGGAAACCGTTTCCCTGACTGGCCTGGATCAAACTGGATTTAAATATTTCAATCCACAAAATGCCTTTGATGCTGAAGGCTTGACCAAGCTCACTGAAACCATTGAAGATCGTCGTCGCAAGCGAAATCATATCGAGCAGGATACCGACCTGGCGATCAAAACTAAAAATCTGGAAGCAGAACAGGCGCGCCTGCAAATCATTCGTGAAGAAGAATATGCCAAGCTGCAACAGGAACGCGAAATTGCCATTCGCCGTGCCGAGCAACTGGCTGAAATTTCTGCTCAGGAAGCCGGTAAAAAACGTGAAGCAGAAGAAGCACAAATTGCTGCTGAACGAGAAGTCGACCTCAAGCGTATTTTAGCGGCCCGTGATGTAGAAAATGAGAATATCCAAAAAGCGCAGCTGATTCAAAAAGCCCAAGTCGAACAAAAGAAAACTATTGAGCTGGCCGAACAGGATCGTGCCATTGCCATTGCAGAAAAATCTCGCGCCGAATCTGAAGCCAAAGCGCAAGCCGATCAGGCACGTGCACAAGCGGTAAAAGCGGAAGAAGAAGTCATCACTGTACGCCAAATCCAGCAGGCAGAGCGTCAAAAAGCGGTTGAGCTGGTCGCAGCCAAAGAACACGCGGAAAAAGATGCAATTGCGATTACGGTTGCCGCTGAAGCCGGAAAACAAGCCGCAGCAGATGATGCCGAAGCAGTACGTATTGCTGCTGAAGCTGAAGCCGAAAAGGTTCGTCTTAAGGCCAAAGGTGAAGCGGACGCAAAAATTCTACTGGCTCAGGCGATGGAAAAACAGTATCAGGTCGATGCAGAAGGTACCCGTGCAGTCAACGAAGCCAATAATGTGCTGTCACCTGAACAGGTCGAAATGCAGATTCGCCTAGCCATGTTGAAATACTTGCCTGAAATTATCCGGGAAAGTGTTAAACCGATGGAAAATATTGATGACATCAAGATTCTTCAGGTCAATGGCCTGCATGGCAGTCATGCCGGTTCCTGTCAGACAGATGCACATCATGAAAATGGCAATGTTGCCCTGTCAGATCAGGTGGTAAATAGCGCCCTGCGTTATCGCAGCCAAGCACCCTTAATTGACAGCCTAATGAATGAACTTGGTATTCAGGGTGGTGATATTAATGGCATGACCCAGAGTCTGAAAGCTAAAACTTAAAAATAGAATGAGATATAAAAAAGCTCCCAACTGGGAGCTTTTTAGTGCATGTTTAATCTATAAATCAAACCAAACCTTTATCTTTCAATACTTGCAACATGGTTGAACCAAGTTCCGCAGGACTGCGGGTATATGCCATACCCGCACGCTCAAAGGCAGCAAATTTTTCTTCAGCAGTTCCTTTACCACCTGAAATAATTGCACCCGCATGCCCCATACGCTTGCCTTTAGGTGCGGTAACACCTGCAATATAACCGACCACAGGCTTGGTGACATGAGCCTGAATATATTCCGCTGCCTCTTCTTCTGCGGTACCACCAATTTCACCAATCATAATAATAGCTTCAGTCTGAGGATCGTCTTGGAACAGTTTCAAGCAGTCAATCTGGTTCATGCCCGGAATCGGATCTCCCCCGATCCCGATACAGGTCGACTGACCCAGTCCAAGCTTGGTGGTCTGCGCTACGGCTTCATAGGTCAAAGTCCCTGAGCGCGAGATAATTCCAATTTTACCCGGCTGATGAATATGACCGGGCATGATCCCGATCTTACATTCACCCGGCGTAATAATGCCCGGACAGTTTGGCCCGATTAAACGCGTGCCATTACCATTGGTTTCCAGATAACGCTTGGCTTTAAGCATGTCGATGGTCGGTACACCTTCAGTGATCACCACAATTAACTCAATGCCCGAATCAACCGCTTCAACAATAGAATCCAGCACAAATGGTGCAGGAACATAAATCACCGAAGCATCTGCGCCAGTTTCTTTCACCGCTTCGCGCATGGTATTGAATACTGGTAATTCCAGATGGGTTTGACCACCCTTACCCGGTGTTACACCACCGACAACTTTGGTGCCGTAAGCCAAAGCCTGCTCAGAATGAAATGTGCCGTTTTTTCCTGTAAAGCCCTGTACCAATACTTTGGTGTCTTTATTCACTAATACGCTCATGATTGATACTCCTTAAGCTTTTACAGCAGCAACGATTTTTTCTGCAGCGTCAGCAAGACCATTTGCAGAAATCAATTTCAAACCTGATTCATCCAGTAATTTTGCACCCAGTTCCGCATTGTTGCCTTCGAGGCGAACAACCACAGGAACGGTCACATTTACTTCCTGAACCGCCGCAATAATTGCTTCTGCAATCATGTCACAACGTACAATTCCACCAAAAATATTAATCAACACACCCTGCACAGAGTGATCTGCCAAAATAATTTTAAAAGCTTCAATCACGCGCTCTTTGGTCGCACCACCACCGACATCGAGGAAGTTGGCAGGTTGACCACCATAAAGCTTGATAATATCCATGGTTGCCATCGCAAGACCGGCACCATTCACCATACAGCCAATGTTCCCTTCCAATGCCACATAGTTCAGATCAAATTCAGATGCTTTGAGTTCACGTTCATTTTCCTGAGACTTATCACGTAGCGCAGCCACTTCAGGCAAACGGTACAGTGCATTCGAATCAATCCCGATTTTGGCATCCACACACAGAATATCGCCATTTTCACGTACCGACAGCGGATTGATTTCAAAAAGTGCAAAATCATTGTCTACAAATGCCTGATAAGCAGCAGTCATGACTTTAACAAATTGATTAATTTGGCCATCTTTGAGTTTTAGGGCAAAAGCCACTTCGCGAGCCTGAAATGGCATGAGCCCCACTAAAGGATCAACTTCAACTTTAATAATTTTTTCAGGGGTTTCTTCGGCCACTTTCTCAATTTCAACACCGCCTTCAGTCGATGCCATAAAAGTAATGCGGCGGGTTGAACGATCGACCACCGCACCCAAATAAAGTTCGCGCTCAACAGGATAAACATCCTCAGATACTAAAATGCTATTTACCGGCTGACCATTGGCATCGGTCTGATAAGTTACCAGGTTTGAACCGATGATCTGGTTGGCATATTCAGCAGCCTCGGTAGCCGATTTAACGACTTTTACACCACCGGCCTTCCCACGACCACCTGCATGCACCTGAGCTTTCAGTACTGCGAACTTTCCACCTAACTGCTCAAAAGCATGTACCGTTTCATCGGCATTGGTGGCAAGTATCCCTTCCTGTACCGGCATACCATATTTTTTTAATAGCGCTTTTGCTTGATACTCATGTAAATTCATTCAATAACCTTTTATTACTTCTTTGCCTTGTTATAAACCCACCAGTACCCAGACGTCCGTCAAAGCAGTACCAGCATTTCTTAAAATCGTTATCTTTATTTTTAGATGATTGTTCCCATAAAAACAACCATGAAATGTAAAAAGAGCGACCTAAGCCGCTCTTTTTTTAATTTTATTTACGTTTGCGTTGAATCGCATGAATGGCACGACCATCGACCGCAAGTGCAGCTTCGTGTACCACTTCAGAGAAAGTTGGATGACCAAAAGTCATCAACTGTAGATCTTCAACTGAAGATACAAACTCAAGTGCAATCATACCTTGATGTACGATGTCAGACGCAGCAGGTCCAATCACGTGCATACCCAATAGACGATCTGTTTTCGCATCAGCAACAAACTTCACAAAACCAGCATTTTCGCCAGCAGCCATCGCACGGCCGTTTGCAGCAAAACCGAATTGACCGGTTTTCACTTCGTGACCTTTGTCTTTGGCTTGCTGTTCTGTTAAACCAACCCACGCCGCTTCCGGATGGGTATAGATGACAGAAATAATGGTGTCGTAGTTGACTTGAGCGGCATGACCGTGAATACGTTCAACTGCCATTACGCCTTCTTCCATGGCTTTATGCGCAAGCATAGGACCACGAACCAAGTCACCAATTGCGTATACGCCGTCCACAGACGTTGCACACCAATCGTTCACTTCAACCAGACCACGCTCAGTCAGTTTAATGCCGCAATCATCCGCCAATAAACCTTCAGCATAAGCACGACGGCCTACACATACGATTAACTTGTCGAAAGTTTGAGTCTTGTCTTCACCGCCCTGAGTGTACTTCACAGTCACTTCAGAACCGTTCACTTCAGTACCAGAAACTTTCGCACCAACGCGAATATCAAGACCTTGCTTAGTCAACAGTTTTTGGTAGTCTTTTGCCAAGGCTTTATCAGCCATTGGTAAGAATGCATCCATTGCTTCAAATACAACAACTTCAGCACCCAGACGACGCCAAACTGAACCAAGCTCAAGACCAATGACGCCTGCACCAATTACGCCTAATCGTTTCGGTACTTCTTGGAATTCAAGTGCGCCAGTTGAGTCAACAATAATGTTTTGATCAACAGGTGCAGATGGGATATTGATTGGCACAGAACCAGTCGCAAGAATCACGTATTTCGGTTCTAAAATTTGAGTTTCGCCTTCATGAGAAACGAACTCAACTTTTTTACCGGCAAGTAATTTACCTGTACCTTTTAACCATTCAATGCCATTGCCTTTCAGCAAGCCATCAATACCCATGGTCAATTGGTCAACGATTTTGTCTTTACGCGCTAAAAGTTTAGCAAGATCAAATTTCACTTCACCCGTGGTAATACCGTGATCATCTAGATGCTGCACTGTATCTTCGTAACGGTGAGAAGAATCAAGCAAAGCTTTAGACGGGATACAACCCACGTTTAAGCAGGTGCCACCTAAAGATGGCTTGCCTTTATGAATACGTTTTTCGATACACGCAACTTTGAAACCAAGTTGAGCTGCACGAATTGCTGCTTCGTAGCCGCCCGGGCCACCACCAATTACGACTAAATCGAATTGAGACATGTTTATCTCCAAATAATCCCCTTTAATCTCCCTTCAAAAGGGAGACCTAAGCCCTCTTTTTAAAAAGGGATTAGGGAAGATTCTTAATAAATAAATTACAGATCAAGGATAAGACGCGCTGGCTCTTCTAACAATTCTTTGATTGTTACAAGGAAACCGACTGCTTCTTTACCATCGATTAGACGGTGGTCATAAGACAATGCAAGGTACATCATAGGCAAGATTTCTACTTGACCATTCACTGCCATCGGACGTTCCTGGATTTTATGCATACCCAGAATCGCAGTTTGTGGCGTGTTCAAGATCGGAGTAGATAACAATGAACCGAAAGTACCACCATTGGTAATCGTGAATGTACCGCCAGTCATGTCTTCGATGCCTAATTTGCCATCACGCGCTTTCGCAGCGTATGCACGAATACCGTTTTCAACTTCGGCATAGTTCATGCGGTCTGTATCACGAAGTACAGGAACCACCAGACCACGCTCAGATGAAACTGCAACACCAATGTCATAGTAACCGTGATAAACAATGTCATCGCCATCGATTGATGCGTTCACTGCCGGATAGCGTTTTAGCGCTTCAGTTGCTGCTTTAACAAAGAATGACATGAAGCCAAGACGTGCACCATGACGTTTTTCAAACGCATCTTTGTATTGAGCACGCATTTCCATGATTGGTTTCATGTTCACTTCGTTGAACGTGGTCAACATTGCAGTTTCTTGAGTCGCTGCAAGTAAACGTTCAGCAACACGCTTACGAAGACGTGTCATTGGAACACGTTTTTCGATACGTTCGCCCACAGCAACGCTTAATGGCGCAGCAGCAGGAGCAGCTGGTTTCGCTTGGTGGTTTGCCACATCTTCTTTGGTGATGCGACCGCCACGACCTGTACCCGCAACATCAGCTGCTGCAACACCAGATTCAGTCAATGCTTTACGCACTGCTGGCGCTTGGTCTTGTACTTGCTGACGTTCAACGATTGGTGAATTACCTGCTTCAGTATTCGCCGCAGCTTGTTCAACTTTCTCTTCAGACTGAACTGCTTGAGTTTGAGCAGCGCCAGAAACAGCACCTTCTTTAAACTGTGCAATGACTTCAGCTGAAAGTACAGTGTCGCCTTCATTTTTAATGATAGAGGCAATTGTACCGTCTGCAGGAGCAACAACTTCTAAAACAACTTTATCAGTCTCAATATCACAGATCACTTCATCACGTGATACTGCTTCACCTGGTTGTTTGTGCCAAGTTGCGATCGTACCGTCCGCAACTGACTCTGGGAATACCGGTGCTTTAATTTCGGTTGCCATTACTTAGAATCTCCTGGATTATTCAGCGTCGATCGCAAGCGCGTCGTTGATGAGCTGAGCTTGTTGTTTTGCATGCAAATATGGTGAACCACAAGCCGGTGCAGCAGATGCTTCACGGCCAGCGTAGCTAATACGGACTTGTTTACCCGCTTTCATCACATCGTCATATAGACGCGGAGCGATGAACAACCAAGCACCTTGGTTTTTAGGCTCTTCTTGTGCCCAAACCAGTTCTTTCACATTTGGATATTGTGCAAGGACTTCTGTCAGGCGTTTTTCTGGGTATGGATATAATTGTTCAATACGCACAATCGCAGTATTGTTCAATTCTTTTTCACGACGTTTTTCAATCAGGTCGTAATACACCTTACCACCACACAGAACCAGACGGGTTACATCTGACTTGTTGATGTTGTCCACTTCATCAATCACGGTCTGGAAGCTGCCGTTTGCAAGTTCTTCTAGCGTAGAAGTTGCAAGTTTGTGACGAAGAAGAGACTTCGGTGAAGTCACGATCAATGGCTTACGGATTGGGCGAATCGCTTGACGACGTAAAGCATGATAAATCTGTGCAGGCGTGGTCGGTGTGATCACTTGCATGTTGTCTTCAGCACATAGCTGTAAGAAACGCTCTAAACGTGCAGATGAATGTTCCGGACCCTGACCTTCAAAACCGTGTGGAAGAAGCATGGTCAAACCACAGACACGTTCCCATTTGGTTTCACCAGACGAGATGAACTGGTCAATTACAACCTGTGCACAGTTCGCGAAGTCACCGAATTGCGCTTCCCAAATGATCAAGCTCTTAGGAAGAGTCGTCGCATAACCATATTCAAATGCCAATACCGCCATTTCTGACAACAATGAGTCATAGATTGCAGTACGCGGCTGGTTTTCTTTCAGGTTACACAGCGGAAGATAAGTTGAACCATCGACCTGGTTATGCAGTTTTGCATGACGGTGCGAGAAGGTACCACGACCTACGTCTTCACCGGTTAAACGAAGCAAGTAACCATCATCTAGTACAGTTGCATACGCCAGAGTTTCAGCAGCACCCCAGTTCAGTGGCATTTCGCCCGTTTGCATTTTCAGACGGTCATCGATCACTTTCGCAACCTGACGCTGCATCACGAAGCCTTCAGGAAGCTCGCGCATTTTCGCGCCAAGTTCTTTTAGACGCTCGATCGGGAAAGTCGTATCCCATTCGTCTGTGTAGTCATGACCCAAGTAAGGCGTCCAGTCCACAAACATTTTCTTGTTCGGTTCAAGTACCAGCGCATTGGCAACGTGATTACCCGCTTCCAGATCTGCACGGTAATTTTCAACCATTTGATCTGCATTTGCACGATCAAGAACACCCTGTTGTACCAGTTGATCCGCATAAAGCGTACGCGTGGTCGCTTTCTTGCTAATCACTTGATACATCATTGGTTGAGTTGCAGCTGGCTCATCCGCTTCGTTATGACCACGACGACGGTAGCAGAACATGTCAATCACAACGTCTTTACGGAAAGTATGACGGAAGTCATGTGCCAATTGTGAAATGAACACCACAGCTTCAGGATCATCCCCATTGACATGGAAGATCGGCGCCTGAATCATTTTCGCGATATCAGTACAGTATTCTGTAGAACGCGCATCACGTGGATCAGAAGTGGTGAAACCCACCTGGTTATTAATCACAATGTGCACTGTACCACCCACGGTATAACCGCGAGTTTGTGACATCTGGAAAGTTTCCTGGTTGACGCCCTGACCTGCAAATGCAGCATCACCATGTACGATTAATGGCAATACGTCATCGCCGCCAATGTCTTTACGACGTACTTGACGTGCACGTACCGAACCCTCAACCACAGGGCCAACGATTTCCAAATGTGACGGGTTAAACGCCAATGCCAAGTGAACTTCGCCACCTTGGGTCATCACGTTTGAAGAGAAGCCTTGATGGTACTTAACGTCACCAGAACCTTTCTTGTGAATCGATTTACCTTCAAACTCACCAAACAGGTCAGCCGGGTTTTTACCCATGATGTTAACCAGAAGGTTTAAACGGCCACGGTGAGGCATACCGATTACAACTTCTTTACAGCCAACAGAACCTGCACGCTGAATAATTTCGTTAACCATCGGGATGAATGATTCACCCCCTTCAACGCCAAAACGTTTTGCACCAACAAACTTATTACCTAGATATTTTTCCAGGCCTTCAGCTGCGGTTAAACGTTCAAGGACATGTTTCTTTTGTTCAGCATTAAAACCATATTGACCGCGTGCACTTTCCAGACGTTGTTGAATCCAACGTTTCTCTTTGGTGTCCACGATGTGCATGTATTCAGCACCGATTGAACCACAGTAAGTGGCTTCCATTGCCTGAACCATCTCAGCCAAAGTCGCTTCTTCTTTACCGATCGCCAGGTTGCCAGTATTGAATACCGTATCTAGGTCCGACTGAGTTAAACCATGCGCAGCAAGATCTAGATCAGGCACAACTTCACGTTTCGCCAAACCCAATGGATCCAGTTTTGCTTTCTGGTGACCACGATTACGGTATGCAGCAATCAGCTGTAACACGCCAATTTGGCGACGTTCATGCTCTGAGCTGACAGTTGATTGAACAACAGGCTGAATACGGCTTGAATTACGACCTAAAAGTAGGAATTGCTCACGTACATTACTGTGTGGTTGATCACCTTTTGGGAATTTACCGAAGTATTCTTGCCAGTCAGCACCTACTGAATCCGGAGCCGTCAAATACTGCTCATAAAGTTCTTCAATATACGCTGCACTATCAGCGCTAAGTTCAGTGTCAAGACGCAGAGCGTCAGCAACTTCTTGCATTTGTGGACCCATTTCCTATTGCAAAAACATTTTCAGGATGCTTTTTAAGCAAAACCCAGGATTATTAGTGTCAGATTGGTAATATGACACTAGTCCCCCATAAGGCATAAGCCATGAGGCGTTATCACCACACCAAGAAAATCTTGATATGTTTAATGAACAATAACACCCCTCAGCGGTATCATTACTCATTGAATACCCGATCGAAACCGGGCAATTTTTTGCAAATCGACTTAGAAAAAACAAGTAGGAACAAAGATTTTTTCTAAAGCGACTCAAGCCTACCTTTATATACCAGTCCCTGGTTATGCAATGTTTAAAAAATGTACCTAAAATGGCATTTTCTAAAGATAGTCATAGGCTAAATGCTAACATGTTCTCAAGTTTTCAATTGATTTTTTTGACACATACCTTTCATAAATTGGCTAAATACAGTTCAGATATTTTACTCTAACCTATGGTGCTTTATCTCAAAAATAGATTCAATGTAGACTTAAGTCCTAAGCATTTCCGATAAATAAAAAGAGAGCAAACCTTTCAATCCACTCCCTCCTTAAATTTCCGTTATATAATAACATCGTTCTTGTTATTTTTCAGGTCAGTTTTACAGCTAAAAATCATAAATACCCCAAATAATTACATGTTCTTGTTCTATGGCACTTAACATCACCCGTCATTTCCTGACTACCTGACTCAACTTTATACATTTTAAGTATAGTATCTTTATTTTTATCCGATGATTTTTTATTTTGCTTCAATGGTTTGCACAAAAAAAGCACACCTTGTGGTGTGCTTTTTTCCAAACTGCTATCAGCAGCCTATTAACCTGCCATATCTAAAAGCATATTACGGATGTGACCGATTGCTTTAGTTGGGTTCAAACCTTTAGGACACACAGATACACAGTTCATGATGCCTTTACAACGGAACAATGAGAATGGATCGTCAAGACGAGCCAAACGCTCTTGTGTTCCAGTATCACGCGAGTCAATGATGAAGCGGTAAGCGTTCAACAATGCTGAAGGACCTAGGAACTTGTCCGGATTCCACCAGAATGACGGGCATGAGGTTGAACAACATGCACATAGAATACATTCATACAGACCATCAAGATGCTCACGCTCTTCAGGAGACTGTAAACGTTCCTTTGGAGGCGCAGGCTGGTTGTTGATCAAGAATGGATGGATCTTGTTGTACTGATCGTAGAACTGGTTCATGTCAACCACCAGATCTTTCACTACAGGAAGACCAGGCAATGGACGAACAGTAATTTCATTTGGTAAATCGTTCAGGTTCCAAAGACACGCCAAACCATTTTTACCATTGATGTTTACACCATCAGAACCACAAATACCTTCACGACATGAACGACGGAACGTTAAAGATTCGTCTTGTACTTTTAATGCTAGAAGTGCATCAAGCAACATACGGTGCTTGTCAGTCAATTCCAGTTTAAAAGTCTGCATGTACGGTGCTTTATCCTTGTCAGGATCATAGCGGTAGATATGAAATGTACGAGTACCTCTACTCATCTGAATTCTCCTGATTAGAATGTACGTGGTTTAGGTGGAATCGCGTCAACCGACAATGGACGGTAACGAACTGGCTTGTACTCAAGACGGTTGTCCACAGAGAACCATAATGTGTGCTTCATCCACTCATCATCACGACGACCATATGGATAATCCGCATGATCTGGTGACAATTCGAAATCTACCACAGTATGCGCACCACGACATTCTTTACGCGCAGCAGCTGAAATTAAGGTCGCTTTTGCAACTTCATACAAGTTTTCAACTTCTAATGCTTCAACACGTGCAGTGTTAAATACTTTAGATTTGTCTTTCAAATGAATATTACGAACACGTGGCTCAATTGCAAGAATCTGCTTTACACCTTCCTCAAGTAGTGCCGATGTACGGAATACACCTGCATGATCTTGAACGATGTCACGAATCGCATCTGCAACTTCCTGAGCATTCTCACCTGTTGTGGATTCGTCAAGTTTACGAATACGCGCAACCGTTTGCTCAAGTACAGTTGTTGGTAGTGGCTCGTACTCATCACCGTGATGCTTAGTCACATAATCGATGATGTGTTTACCCGCAGCCTTACCAAATACCACCAAGTCAAGCAGTGAGTTGGTACCTAAACGGTTTGCACCATGTACAGATACACATGAACATTCACCAATTGCATAGAAACCTTTCACTGGCTTAGTGAAATCACGTTCGGCTGCATTGGTCGAATAAACATCGGTATCCTTGTTGTAATGTGCCGCCAGCGCTTCAGTTTCGCGTGACTCAGGCACAACAACCTGACCATGAATATTGGTTGGAATACCACCCATTTGGTAATGGATTGTTGGTACTACTGGAATTGGTTCTTTGGTGATATCCACGTTCGCGAATTTCTTGCCAATCTCGAATACCGATGGCAGACGCTTCATGATCGTATCCGCACCTAAATGCGTCATATCAAGCAGGATATAGTCACCTTTAGGACCACAACCACGACCTTCTTTGATTTCTTGGTCCATAGAACGTGATACGAAGTCACGTGGCGCCAAGTCTTTCAAAGTTGGAGCATAACGCTCCATGAACGGTTCGCCATCTTTGTTACGAAGGATTGCACCTTCACCACGACAGCCTTCAGTCAACAATACACCTGCACCCGCAACACCCGTAGGGTGGAACTGCCAGAATTCCATATCTTGCAATGGAATACCTGCACGCGCCGCCATGCCAAGACCGTCACCAGTATTGATATAGGCATTGGTAGATGCACGGTAAACACGACCCGCACCACCGGTAGCAAACAATGTGGCTTTACCTTGGAATACAGCAATTTTACCAGTTTCCTGGTCAATTGCAGTGACACCAAGTACGTCGCCTGCTTCGTTACGGATCAAATCAAGTGCGATCCATTCTACGAAGAATTGTGTACCCATTTTCACGTTGCTTTGATAAAGCGTGTGAAGAAGTGCGTGACCTGTACGGTCGGCAGCAGCACATGCACGTGGCACCGCTTTTTCACCGTAGTTCGCAGAGTGGCCACCGAATGGACGCTGGTAAATTGTACCATCAGCGTTACGGTCAAATGGCATACCCAAGTGTTCTAATTCGTATACCACTTGAGGTGCTTCACGCGTCATAAATTCGATTGCGTCTTGGTCACCTAACCAGTCCGAACCTTTTACTGTGTCGTAGAAATGGTAGTGCCAGTTATCTTCTTGCATATTACCAAGAGATGCACCAATACCACCCTGCGCTGCCACAGTGTGAGAACGGGTTGGGAAAACTTTGGTCAGTACCGCAACTTTCAAACCAGCTTGAGCAAGTTGGTAAGATGCACGCATACCTGAACCACCACCACCCACGATGACTGCATCGAAGGTTTCGTGTGGAATATTTGTGTAATCTTCTTTAGGGTTTATAGCGCCCATGATTGTTTCCTATCAATTCGCCCAAAAAATCTGGATCGCCCAGATTGCATATGCCAACACAGCAATAATCACTGCTGAAGTCAGTACAATACGCAAACCATTCGCCGAAGGACCCATTTGACGAGTCGTCACATAGTCTGTGAAAACTTGCCACATACCAATCCAAGCGTGTGCAACAAGAGATAAGACTGACAATAAAGATAGAATCTTCATTGGAGTTGTCATCATGAAGCCATACCATTGTTCATAGCTGAATCCACTGTTACACAGGATCCAACCTAAAATAACAACGGTATAAACAGCCAAAATAACAGCACTAACACGTTGGAGAAACCAATCGCGAGAACCTGAACCTGTTAAACCAGTAGCGCTTTTCATTAGAGTACGATCCATACAAATGCTGCAACAATACCGATTGCAGACAAGATTAATGCGATAGTAGATGCGACACGGCCACTTTCTAATTCTTCAGCAACGCCAATGTCAGCAAGTAAATGCTTAACACCCGCAATAAAGTGAAAAATCAAGCCGGCGACAAATACCCATACAATGAAGCGAACAATGAAACCATTCATGATTTCTTGAACTTGCGCAAAACCTTCAGGTGAAGACAGTGATTTGTCTAAAATCCAGAGAAGGACCGGTACGAGTAAGAATACGATAACACCTGAAAGACGGTGTAGAATTGATGCAATAGCCACGGGCGATTTTAAGTTTACTTCTAAAACTTGACCCATGGACAAATTGACAGGTCTGTTGCTTTTCACAGCGGGCATCCTGTAAGTAAAAACTCCATCCGGAGTTTGTTGGAATTAATTCGAAGGAAAGCTGGCATTCTTAGGCAAATACATGCCTAAAATCAAAACGACACTGAATTATAAAACGTCAACTATTAAAACACAAACAGATGGATTTGGCTTTTTCAAGAAAAACCCTTTAAATAAGAATCATTAACAACAACATATGAGGTTCTTTAGTGACTAAGAATCCACTAACTTTCATCTATATAATTGTTTTTAAATAATTAACTTGATCAATTTACTCTGTTATTCTTTTTAAAGCCAATTCCCGCTATTTAGACTAAAGATGCACAGTTGCAGCACAAATCTTATTTAAAATCTCGATTTAATTTAAATGGAAATCAAGCTCATACAGGTAGTGCAGCAGTTATTAAGATGGGTCTGCTTTCAGGTATAATTATAACCTGAGCTTAAAGAGTCACTTAGACTGCACTCGATGATGGATTTTTTGATCGCTTTAGAGGATTTGGATTCGAAAAATCACTCATTTATTTTTAGACTGGGGACCTTTGCTGCAAAGTTGGCCATTTATTAAGCTATTTTTTAATCAATTGAATCAAGTCAAAAATTTAATTAATTGCTTTTATTTATAATTCTGCATGTGCAAAGGAAATGAGTAAAAACCATGTAAGTTATGAGATTTATATAGTTTTAACAACTCCCAATAAGATCAGCGATACTTTTTCGCAGCATTTCTTAGTCTGAAAAAATGCTTACAAATAATTCAGGCCCTCTATTTTTTTCTGCACCTCTGTTTAAATTTGACTTATTATAGAGGTTTGATGCTGTGATTTTACTGAACTTTTTATACCAAGATGGTGTGACTAAGCCGCTGTGCAAGCGTCATTTTTTCATCCATAAGTATAATTGACAAAATTTCAGTACTCACTAATCTTATAGCAAATTTTTGATCCATCCGTTTTGTGCATTAAAAGATTGATAGACAACTCGGATATACATTCACCAGGACAGGAGATCTATTGAATGTCTGAAGCAACTGGCAAGAAAGCCGTTTTACAGCTTGATGGCAAAGAAATTGAACTACCAATTTACAGCGGCACATTGGGCCCAGATGTAATCGACGTTAAAGATGTGTTGGCTGCAGGTCACTTTACTTTTGATCCTGGTTTTATGGCAACAGCGGCGTGCGAGTCTAAAATCACCTTCATCGACGGTAACAAAGGTGTACTTTTACACCGTGGCTACCCAATTGATCAATTGGCGACTAAAGCTGATTACCTAGAAACTTGCTATTTACTTCTTAATGGCGAACTTCCGACTGCTGAGCAAAAAGAAGAATTCGACGCTAAAGTACGTAACCACACAATGGTTCACGACCAAGTTAGCCGCTTCTATAACGGTTTCCGTCGTGATGCGCATCCTATGGCGATCATGGTGGGTGTTGTTGGTGCGTTATCTGCATTCTACCACAACAATCTGGACATCGAAAATGTTGATCACCGTGAAATCACAGCGATCCGTTTAATTGCGAAGATCCCTACTTTAGCGGCTTGGAGCTACAAGTACACAATCGGTCAACCGTTTGTTTACCCACGTAACGACTTGAACTACGCTGAAAACTTCCTTCACATGATGTTCGCGACTCCTGCTGATCGTGATTACAAAGTTGATCCTATCCTTGCTAAAGCAATGGATCGTATCTTCACGCTTCATGCTGACCATGAACAAAATGCCTCTACGTCTACAGTACGTTTAGCTGGTTCTACTGGTGCTAACCCGTATGCATGTATTGCTGCTGGTATCTCCGCACTTTGGGGCCCTGCTCATGGCGGTGCGAACGAAGCTGTTCTTAAGATGCTTGATGAAATCGGCTCTGTAGAAAACGTTGCTGGCTTCATGGAAAAAGTGAAGACTAAAGAAGTTAAACTGATGGGCTTCGGTCACCGAGTTTACAAAAACTTCGATCCACGCGCGAAAGTCATGAAAGAAACTTGTGACGAAGTTCTTGGTGCGCTTGGCATCAACGATCCACAACTTGCTTTGGCTATGGAACTTGAACGTATTGCGCTTTCTGACGAATACTTCATCAAACGTAACCTATACCCGAACGTAGACTTCTACTCAGGTATCATCCTTAAAGCGATTGGTATCCCGACAGAAATGTTTACTGTGATCTTCGCGCTTGCACGTACTGTTGGCTGGATCAGCCACTGGTTAGAAATGCACAGCGGTCCTTACAAGATCGGTCGTCCTCGTCAGCTTTATACTGGTGAAGTTCAACGCGATATCGCTCGTTAATTCGAACGGCGTTGCAAGACAGAAAAACCACCCTTTGGGGTGGTTTTTTTAGTGCTGACAAAATCCTACATATAGCCTCTTTAATCCATTTTAAAATGCATGAACCTCGACCATATTCATAGATTGAAAACTTGAACAGGATCTGTGCTTGATGTTGTTGTATGCCCTACCGTTTATTTTAAGATTCATCCGTTTTGAACAGTTTAAGTGCCGTAACTTAACGGCCGGTGAAATCAGAATCTGTCAGCAGGTATTTGGCAATCTGATTGACTATTCGGCAGTCAGAATCATGAATCACCCTTATTTACCCTGGCAATCCAGCCATGTGATTATGGCGCCCAGTGGTTATATCCATGCACGAAATTTAAATTATCGGGAAGACTATTCATGTGAAAGCTTGGCCTATCAGGCACTGTTTATTCATGAGATGACCCATATTTATCAATACCAACAGCAGATTAATGTGGTTTTAAAAGGCGCATTTCTACAAAGTGCTTATTTTTTAAGCTTAGGGAAATATAATCCTTACAAATATCAATTTAATCCCAACAAATCATTTTCACAGTATAATATTGAACAACAAGGTGATATTGCCCGAGATATTTTTCTTAAAAAAATACCCAATATTATTTTAGATAGCCAAACAATTGTTTGATATATAATCATTTTTATTCAAAATATCATCTTGATTTGGCATTTTGAAAATTAAGGCCATGAATAAATGATTTAAATCCTGAGATTTATTCATGTGCAGAAAACCTACATATTCTTTATTTTTGGATAATAACTTTTCATTTCAACATTCATTCTCGCAAAACAGCTCTAGCTTCTGGATTAAATTTCGATAAAATAACCCAAGTATGATATTTTAGCTCGCAGATCAAGATTTAACGATCATGTGATAAAGACGTTTTTTCTTTTGCCATTTGGCATTTTTTTAAGTATCAAAATGCACTCAGCTGGATAATTAGAATTATAAAAATCAGTGATTTAGTGTATTAACCTATAGGAATAGGATTTAATTGGAATGAAAAGTTTTAAAATTGCGATTGCTCAGTTCTCTCCACATGTGGGCAATTTGGATGCAAATACTCAAAAAATGATTGATCAGGCCAATCAGGCTAAAAAAGATAAGGCTGATCTGATTATCTTCCCTGAGCTTGCAATCTTGGGCTACCCTGCAGAAGATCTATTAATTCGTCCAAGTCTGGCCAAACGCACCAAAGCTGCTTTTGAAAAACTGACTGAAGTCAAAGATATTGTGATGGTCTTCGGTTTTGTAAATCAAACTGAAGATGGCCAGCGTTATAACTCAGCAGCCGTCATGAAAGATGGTGAGGTGCTGGGTATTTATAACAAACAGGTGTTGCCAAACTATGGTGTATTTGATGAAAAGCGTTATTTCAGTGAAGGTCATCAACATCTGGTATTTGAATATCTCGGACACAAATTTGGTGTGCTGATTTGTGAAGACGCATGGTCTTTAGCTACTGTACAGCAGCTGGCAAAACTCAATATCGAAACTGCTCTGGTACTGAATGCCTCTCCATATGAAGTGGGTAAACCACAACACCGTATCGAGACCATGGCAGCTCTGGTAAAACAATTGAATATCAATCTGGTCTATTGTAACCAGGTCGGTGGTCAGGATGATCTGATCTTTGACGGTACCAGCTTTGTGTTAAATAAATCTGGCGAAGTCGCGCTACAGGCCCCAAGTTTCCAGGAAAGCCTTTCTATCGCAGAATATGATGCTGAACAGCTTCAATTTAGCAAAGGTACAATTACACCTGCGCTGGACACCATGGCTGAGATCTATCAGAGCCTGGTGATGGCAACCCGTGATTATGTACAGCGTTCTGGCTTCCCCGGCGTGATTCTGGGCCTATCGGGTGGGATCGATTCTGCCCTGACCCTTGCGATTGCTGCAGATGCCATTGGTGCAGACAAAGTTCAGGCGGTCATGATGCCTTATACCTATACCGCGCAAATCAGCGTAGAAGATGCGGCTGAACAAGCAAAAAATATGGGTGTAACTTTTGGTATTGCCGAAATCAATCCGGTAGTAAACGGCTTTATGCAGGTACTCTTCCCGTTCTTTGGAAGCGCCCCGGCAGATGCGACTGAGGAAAACCTGCAAGCACGTTCGCGTGGCACCTTATTAATGGCGCTTTCCAACAAGTTCGGCAATCTGGTGCTTGCGACCGGAAATAAATCTGAACTGGCTGTAGGTTATTGCACACTGTATGGTGACATGGTCGGTGGCTATGCCGTCTTAAAAGATGTGTACAAAACCATTGTATTTGAACTGGCGAAATATCGTAACAGTATTTCAGAAACACCCGTGATTCCAGAACGTGTTATTACTCGTCCACCATCAGCAGAACTGCGTCCAGATCAGGTCGATCAAGACTCTTTACCTTCGTATGACATTCTGGATGCCATCCTGTATTCATACATCGAAGAAGACATGAGTCAAGACGATATTATTGACAAAGGTTTTGATGCCGAGGTGGTGAAAAAAGTCATCCGTCTGGTCGACATGAATGAATACAAGCGCCGCCAAGGTGCAATTGGACCACGAATCAGTTCACGTTCTTATGGGCGCGAACGTCGTTATCCAATCGTCAATGGCTGGAAAGCAGGTAACTAAGCCCTTTTCTTAGTTATTTAAATCGAATCGCCCGAGTGAATACTGGGGCGATTTTTTTATATCGACGCTAAAAGTAGAAAATTAATCAACAATCACAGAAAAATAATTTTGGAAATATCTGAAAATTTACTGGATGCTTCAAATAATTTTTATCATGCGCCATACTTTTTAAAAGACAAAAAAAGAGACCAAGCTGAGAGCTTGGTCTTTTAAAATGGTGGCTATGACGAGACTTGAACTTGTGACCCCCGCATTATGAGTGCGGTGCTCTAACCAACTGAGCTACATAGCCGTAAACTGTGTGCGCATTATCGTAATTTCAGGTGCTATCGTCAAGCATTTTAAAACACAAATGTTCAGTCTTTATGCAAATGAAGAATAAACTCTTAAACTTTAAACAATATTAGATTTTTTATTTGGTATTTCACATATTCTTATGAAGAACTTTAATGATTGGAGCTTTCACCGATGTACAAAATTAACATACTGATTCTTTTGCTCAGCACTTTAGCAATCACCGCCTGCCAAGTGATTTCTCCTATTTTTGTCAACTACAATGGAGTACGTCGCGATGTGGCACAGTGGATTAATCATCAACAATTCATGAGCATGCAACAGAAACGCACCTTGGCGCAATTAAGTCGGGCTCAACAGCAAATCAAGCGTTATCCGGAATATGATCAGACTCAACGACTGGCCATTGCCAAAGAAAATCAGATTGCATTCTATTGTGCACGTTTGCATGTGAACGAACATAAAATCCAGCAACTGCAACAACAAATTTTCGCACCTGAGACGCATTCGATTTTAAATCAATATGAACAACTGGCACCACAAATCAAATTGGACCCGGCATCCATTCAATGTGATTGACAATCAGCTTGAATATTTCTATAAATCCATATAATTCAATTATTTAAAATAAATAAACCATGAAACTTAAAACTCAGAAACCTGCGTTTAAATGTTTAATCTATTAGACATTATACCTATGTATTTACTTGGTTTTATTTTTATACAATACAGGCTATGATCAAAGTATAAACAACTATTCGTACTCGGTTTAACGTGTCATCATTTTTATAACACTTAATTCCCAACAGGAGAATTCTAATGCCTTTTGAACATATTTTAGTCCCTATTGACGGTTCGGAAACATCTTATGCTGCCGTTGATAAAGCAGTCGAAGTTGCCAAAGCATTTAACAGTAAAGTGACAGTGGTACAGGTACTGACACTCGACCCTTATATTGCTGCGGAATATATCTCTGCAGCGCAAACCAACGACCTGATTGAACGTGCCCGCACCTCGATCTTAAAAACTCTGGATGAAGCTAAAGCAAAATTCTCTGGTGCAGGTGTTGAAGTAGATACCCAGCTACTTGAAGGCCAGGTGATTTATAGCGAGATTGTCAAAGCAGCGAAAGATTTAAATTCTGACCTGATCATAATTGGTTCACATGGCCGTACTGGCTTCAAGAAACTGTTCCTGGGCAGCGTAGCTCAAAGCATTCTAGGTCAGGCCGATATTCCAGTGATGGTTATTCGCAAGTAATCCGTACATCAAACTCAAAATCCCCACTTTCTAAAAGCGGGGATTTTTTATATCTAGACCCAACCATCCCACTGATAGCGTTTTAAATCCACACGATCACCGTCAAGTACAATCCCTTCCTGTATCAGCTTTTGTTGCTGAATATTCTGGCCAGATGAATCAAGCTTGTTCAGACTGATTTTAGCTTGTGCATTGATCACCCGATACCAGGGAATGTCGGTATTTTCTTCCAGATGACTTAAAACCCGACCCACTAAACGTGCATGTTGAGGTAAACCGGCCAGTCTGGCAATCTGCCCATAGGTTGCAACTTTTGCATAAGGGATCCGACTGACCACAGTCAAAATCATCTCTGCCATTTCCTGACTGGCTGAACTTGTCTTGCTGCATTTCATCTGTTCAATAGTACCTTTAAATAAAAGATCACGCCCTGATCCCCCTATTAACAGCTATAGGAAAATAATCACGCCTGATTAAATGCTGAGTCAAGCGATCTCATTTCACTATTAAACATAATCCAGTAGCGCTTTATCTTCTGGATTTTATCTTTAGAAATTATCTGGATTTTCCAGCCGTTTTACCTCTTGAACTTTGTCTGGATGATGTACGGTAGCAACACCATCGATATCTTTCTGATCAATCAGAATCTCTGGCTGAAAAATAGTGATGGTTTCATTTCCTTTGACATCTTCTCCGACAATATATTGAAAACCCTTACGGTTCAGCTTGTGGCACATACGCTGGTACCAGCCTTTAAAGCCCTGTATGTCTTCCTCGGGATTATAGTAAAAAGCATTCATAACCGCAGGTAAGCCCAGACCACACACCAGACCCGACAAGAGCACCACAATAAAGGTATAGCCCACCAAGATACTGCTATAAGCCTCTAGCTGAGGAATATTGGCCACCGCCAGAATAAGCGCCAGGGAAATCCCGCCACGCACACCGCCCCAGGACAAAATCGTTAAACTGCCGTTATAGCTTTTTCGGCGTATTTTGGGGAACATGGCAAATGCCAAGTGATTGGCAGCAAAGCGCGCTAAATGTAAAATAATAAATGCCACAATCCCGCCCAAGACCAGACTGGTACTCAGGTCAAGAATAAACAACTCCAAGCCAATCAGAGTAAACAGGAAGGAGTTAATAATCCCTTCAACCGTATGCCAGAAATGGTTCACGTCACCAATATCGGCATCGGCCAGAATTTCTTTCCATTTATTACCGACGATTAAGCCACCAATGACACAGGCAATCGGCGCTGAAGCATGGGCCAATAAAGCAATAAGATAAGAGCCACATGCCAATAAAGCAGTGGTCAGAATCAGTGACTCCATTTCATGCTTGCCACGCAAAATTCTTAATATTGCAAAGCCAAATCCCAGACCAATCAGTACGGCCACCACAATCTCATACAATAAAGTTTGCATGACAGCCAGTACCGTAAAGTTTTCGCCTTGCAGAACATTGAGCAAGGTCATAAATAAGGCGATACACATGGCATCATTAAATAACGATTCGCCTTCCAGCTTGACAATCAGATGATGCGGTGCGCGAACTGAACTCAATACACCTTTAATGCCGATCGGATCAGTCGCCCCCAAAGCCGCACCAAGTAATAACAACACCAGTAAATCCACATGATTACCAATCAGGAACTGATAGCCATATAAAACTGCACCAAAGAACACCGCGCAAAAAACCAACGCTAAACTTGCCAAAATACCAATCGGTCGCCAATGATTACGTAAATCTGAAACCTTAAACTTCAGTGCAGATGAGGTCAGAATAAAGCAGATCACCCCATTGATCAGAAAATCATAAAAATCGATGTTACGAACAGCCTGCTCGATATTGTCAATATTAATACTAAAGAATGGATTACCTTGTAATAAACTGGCGCCCCATTGCAAAATAAAAACAAAGATGGCCGAAACAATCGGAACACCGATCGCTTGCGGAAAACCTAAAACACGCTTATTAAACATAGTGGTGGCAATGGAAAGTGCAAAGACCACCGTGAGTAGCTGAAGAAAAAAGAAATTTCCCATTCGGTTTCCTAAAGTCGGGCGAGATGGAGCAATATGCGCCGAGCGGCATGGTCAAAATAGAGATTTGAATAGCAGAGCATTAATAAAAAGGCATTCTAGCAAAACAAGTTTAATCCTCTTTTTATCGAATTGAGTTAAGTTTCTTTTCAGTATTTCCGAATGATGATTTAACATACAGATCAGCACTCGGCTTTTGCTTTCCCATCTTTCTATTTTGAATTTTTCTCCCATGCACCAAACTGTCAAAACCATTTTTCGTCTTTGTTTTGCGAGCGTGATTTTTCTGATCACCTTGTCCTTATGTTTTACCTGCTTTGCTAAAATTCAGGAAATTTTGCAAGCAGAACAGCATTATCAGCAGGCCACCAGCATCCCCCTAAAAAGTACAACTGGCGAACAGTATGTTTTGGTGTCCAATAACCAGCGACCAGACAATGCCATTTTTATTCTGATTGCAGGAAATGGTTATGTGGCCAAGATCAACTGTGAACATTACAACACTTTATGTAGTGATGATTATAATCAATCGCATACCCGCCAAATCCAGAGCGTTGACTTAATTAAAGCAGGTAATCTGTTTTATATTGAAAAAATTCAATTTAGAGATAGCCGGACTGGCAAAGTCACGGCTCTCGAATATACCAACCATGATATGCAGCAGTTCTATCAAAATGACATCAACAATCTCAAATATACGGTCTTTGCCATTGCCTTGTTTGCTTTGGCTGCATTGTTTGTCAGCATCAAGATAATAAAAAATTTCCGCCGCTTTCTGCATAAATAAAAAAAGGAGCATCAGCTCCTTTTTATAAAATTAAGTTAAATATTCTGATTAAAGGTATCGCAATTTGCAACCTGACCAGATTTCAAGCCGGTATTAAACCACTGCACTCGCTGGGCACTGCTGCCATGGGTAAAGCTATCCGGCACCACCTGCCCGCGAGCACGTTTCTGTAAATAGTCATCCCCAATTTTATGTGCCGCATCCATTGCTTCCTGTACATCGCCCTGTTCCAGAAATTGAGTACGCTGATGATTATGGTAAGCCCAGACCCCAGCCAGACAGTCGGCCTGCAATTCCTGACGCACTGAGAGCTGATTACCCTGCACTTCGCTTGCCTGCTGACGAGCCTGCTGTACTTGGGAAGAAATACCTAAAATTGTCTGGATATGATGTCCCACTTCGTGCGCTACGACATAGGCCAGTGCAAAGTCCCCAGCCTGATCATTACGGGAGAGTTCGGTGGCATTCTGTTCTCCACCAATCCCCATCTGAGTACGCATATCTTTAAAGAATGCGGTATCGATATAAACTTTCTGGTCTGCCGGACAGTAGAAAGGCCCCATCGCCGCCTGAGCCGTACCACAACCCGAATTCACAATGCCATTGAACAAAACCAATTTCGGGGGAACATACTGCTGATTTAACTGCTGCTGAAACACCTGAGTCCAGGTATCTTCAGTATCTGCCAGTACGGTGCCGACAAAATCAATCGACTCCTGCTGTTCCGGCGTAGGATTTTCCAGACCCCGTGTTTCCGCCGTACCCGATACGCCTTGGGTGACCTGTTTGGTGGTTTGATAAGCTTGCTGTGGATCGACGCCGAAGAATTTCCAGGCCACAAAAGCCACAATCAACCCAATAATACTGATTCCGCCAGCTTTGGCACCACCACCGCGACGGTCTTCTACATTACTACTGACACGACGACCTTTCCAACGCATAGTTTTTTCCTTTTCCTCATCTGCTCAATTTGCAGATATTTTTGCATCTTAAGCTTTTGATGATTTGGGCCAGATTTTTTTAATCAGGCTGATGACCAGCATCACCAGCAGACCCGCTAAAATTCCCACGGCGAAATTAATCAAGGTCGGTGTTACAGCACCTACAATATTTCCGATACTGGGAATATCCTGTACATAGCTAACACTATCTTCAGTAAAGTGGTGAATAACAGGAATAGCATGATTAATAATTCCCCCACCGACCAGGAACATCGCTGCAGTTCCAACAACTGATAAAATTTTCATCAGAATCGGGGCAAATGCCAACAAGCCGCGTCCTATTTGTTGCTTAAAATCGGACTGCTGCTCGGTCAGATGCAGACCAATATCATCCAGTTTTACAATCAGGGCAACAAAACCATAGACCCCGATGGTCATCACGATCGCGATCAGGCTTAAAACGGTAACTTTGGTCAGCATAGAGGCTGCTGCTACCGTCCCCAAGGTAATCACGATAATTTCAGCCGACAGGATAAAGTCGGTGCGAATCGCGCCTTTGACTTTTTCATTTTCAAACTGGTGCAAATCTGTTTCAGTCTGGATCAGTTGCTCACGGGCCTGTTCAGCATCCTTGGCCTTCGGTGTATGCAAGGTGTGTACGATTTTTTCCACGCCTTCATAACACAGAAACAAACCACCCAGCACCAATAAGGGGTTAATCAGCCAGCCGGCAATAAAGCTGATTAACAAGGCCAGCGGCACTAAAATCAGCTTATTGACAAAAGAACCTTTGGCCACTTTCCAGACTACCGGCAATTCACGATCTGCCCGTACGCCTGACACTTGCTGTGCATTTAAAGCCAGATCATCACCGAGGACGCCTGCTGTTTTTTTGGCTGCCATTTTACTCATCACAGCCACATCATCCAAGACCGTCGCAATATCATCTAATAATAGTAATAAACTGCTCGCCATATTTATTATCCTTATCATATTTCAGTTTATTTTAATCAAAATTCTTAAAAATATTGTATTCACTTGTTTAATTAATAAGATTTTTTTAATACAGCTTTTTTTCTGGCTGACAATCAAAAACAGAATACCGTACAATGTTGCCATTCGTTAAAATACAGCTGTAGTACTGACTACCCTTTGGAATAAATAATGAGTAATCAAGATAATCGTCCAGTGATCTTGACGGGCGACCGTCCTACCGGACAACTTCACCTCGGCCACTTTGTCGGTTCATTACGCTCTCGTGTAGGCCTGCAAGATTCTCACCATCAACACTTGTTACTTGCTGATGCTCAAGCACTCACCGATAATGCCGATAATTTTGAAAAAGTACGTCGTAACATTATTGAAGTGGCAACGGATTATCTGGCTGTCGGTATTGATCCAACTAAAACTACAATTTGTGTTCAGTCATGTTTACCTGCCTTAAACGAACTGACGATGCTTTACCTCAATTTCGTGACTGTTTCACGTCTTGAGCGTAATCCGACCATTAAATCTGAAATCCAGATGCGTGGTTTTGAGCGCGATATTCCAGCAGGTTTCTTGTGTTACCCGGTGGCTCAGGCTGCCGACATTACAGCATTCAAGGCCACTGTTGTTCCTGTGGGTGAAGATCAGATTCCAATGATCGAACAGACCAATGAAATCGTGCGTCGTCTGAACCGTCAAATCGGTCATGACCTGTTACCAGAATGTAAAGCGCTACTGTCTAATGTCGGCCGCCTCCCTGGTTTTGATGGCAAAGCGAAAATGTCAAAATCTTTGGGCAATACCATTGTGCTGGATGCGACAGATAAAGATATTAAAAAAGCCGTCAATGCCATGTATACCGATCCGAATCATCTTCGTGTGGAAGACCCAGGTCAGGTTGAAGGCAATGTAGTATTCACTTATCTGGACGCCTTTGATCCAAACAAAGAAGAACTGGAAGAGCTTAAGGCATACTACCGTCGTGGTGGCTTAGGCGATGGTACAGTGAAAAAACGTCTGGAAGGCATTCTCAAAGAATTGATTGGCCCAATCCGTGAGCGCCGTATGGAGCTTGCTAAAGACCCTGACTATATTATGGATATTTTAAAGACCGGAACAGATAAATGTCGTGATATTACCCAGGCGACTTTAGATGAAGTGAAAACCGGTTTAGGTGTATTCCGTTTCTAAACATAAAATGACCACCTAAAGCTCTTCATATGAAGGGCTTTTTTATTGCGAGGTGTTTATGCACGATAAAGCAGCAAACTCGCCCATAGAATCTCCATAGTTTTAACCTTAATTAACATCTATTAACATGAATACTGCTGAGTCAAGCCTTACCGGGTCGTATTATAGCTACATACAGTAAGGAATCAAATTTAACTCTCTCCACAGTTAAGCTTGATGTAGTTTGAAAAAACATTCCTTTTTCTACGCAATGATCACCCCAATCATTGCGTTTTTTTTGTCTTTAATTTTTTAGTATAGCGATTTAAAGCATAAAAAAACCCGCCTAAGCGGGTTTTCTAAAATTCAGCACTTATGCATTTTTATGACGCATATGCGGGAACAAGATCACATCACGGATACTTGCTGCATTAGCAAAGATCATCACCAGACGGTCAATACCAATACCTTCACCGGCTGTTGGCGGTAGGCCATATTCCAGTGCTTCTACAAAGTCTGCATCATAATGCATCGCTTCATCATCACCCGCATCTTTTTCCGCAACCTGTGCCTGGAAACGTTCCGCCTGGTCGATTGGATCATTTAATTCCGAGAAGCCATTTGCCAGTTCACGACCACCAATAAAGAATTCAAAACGGTCGGTGATGTGCGGATTATCATCATTACGACGTGCCAATGGAGAAGTTTCCGCTGGATATTCCGTAATGAATGTTGGTTGACGCAGTTTGGTTTCAACTGTTTCTTCAAACACAATCGTTTGCAGTTTACCCAGACCAAAACCTGGCTTCACTTGCTCTTTCAATTCTTCTTGAAGGAATTTTGCCAGGAACTCACGGTCATTGACATTTTCCGGAGTAAATTGCGGGTTATTTTCCAGAATTGCATCAAACATTGAAATTTTCTTGAATGGCCCTTTGAAGCTATACACTTCATCACCATAAGGCACATCAGTCGAACCCAAGATATCCAGCGCCAGTTTTTCCAGCATCTGCTCGGTCAATTCCATCAGATCTTTATAATCTGCATAGGCTTGATAGAATTCAATCATGGTGAATTCTGGGTTGTGACGCGTAGATACCCCTTCGTTACGGAAGTTACGGTTAATTTCGAACACACGTTCAAAACCACCCACTACCAAACGTTTTAAATAAAGCTCTGGCGCAATACGCAAGAACAATGGCATGTCCAGTGCATTATGATGCGTTTCAAACGGACGCGCAGAAGCACCGCCTGGGATCACATGCATCATTGGCGTTTCAACTTCCATATAGCGTTTTTCAGTCAGGAAGGCACGAATACCTGCAACCACTTTGGCACGAATTTCAAACGTTTTACGGGTTTCTTCGTTCACGATCAGATCAAGATAACGTTTACGATACTTTACTTCAGTATCATTCAGACCGTGGAACTTGTCTGGCAGCGGACGCAATGATTTGGTTAATAATTCAAAATGTTCGATGTGTACATACAGATCGCCTTTGCCTGAACGACCGATATAACCTTCGATTGCAATAATGTCGCCAAGGTCTAAACCTTTGATGGTCGCAAGTACATCTGCAGCGAGTTCTTTACGGGCGACATAAAGCTGGATACGACCTGTCATGTCCTGGATCACAATAAATGAACCACGGTTTAACATCACACGACCGGCAACTTTGACGTAGACCTTTTCGCCTGCTTCAATTTCTTCTTTAGATTTATCAGCGAACTGGTCTTGTAAATCTTGGGCATAATGCTCACGCTTAAAGGTATTTGGCCATGGGCTTTTACCAGTTTCTTGTGCCTGAGCTTCGATTTGCTTTAACTTGGCATGACGCTGTGCAATTAAATCGTTTTCGGAAATGATTTGTTCAGAAGTCGATTGAGCGTTAGTTTGCGTCATCTCTGCCTCGAATAAGATTAGTTAAAAAATAGAAGTTGCATAGAATAGCAGAAATCCTACCCAAATCGTAGCTTAAACACTCTCAGGAAGCGGCTTTTCTTTGGAAAAATCCACTATCTTGGCATTTTCCCAACCTTATCCCGTCAATCTAATCCACTCTACCAATACAATTCAGCTCGATTTGGGACCGATTATGCGATTACTTAGATGAAAGTCCTAGTGTGTGACGAGGTAGAGCAAATCACTGCGCAGAAAAATGCTGGCTTAGACCAATAGCTAACTGCCTTGAATGTCCACACGTTCTACAATGATGCTCAGATTGAAGATGATGTGCCAATCAATAAATACCAATATGGCATGCCCCATAAAAATGAGTAAGATTATGTCTAAGATTTTGTTTTTACATGGCTTAGATTCCTCCAGAGAATCCACCAAGTTTCATGCAATTAATGTCGTGCATAAATATTGTATTGATGTCGATTATCGTAATCTGAGCTATAATTCGGTCGCCAATTTTTATCATGAGATGATTGAAACCATCAAACCAGATATTCTGGTGGGCCATAATCTTGGCGGCTATTGGGCATTGAAAATGTCGCAGGCTTATCACCTTCCCTGTGTGGTGGCGAATCCCATTTTGCAACCCAATTTCAGAGATGATTATCCGGAAATTTGTCATGGCGATTTACAGCATGACATTCCGCAGTTTGCCTATCTCGAACTGGGCGATGAAATTCTGGATATGCATGCAGTTCAGGCACAGCTTGAAGACTATATGCAAATTCAGGCAGTTGATGGCGGCCATCATCGACTAGAACATCCTGAACAGATTAATACGCTGATTCAGGAAATTGAACATCATTTTATCAGACAATAAAAAAGCCCCGATATTGAGGTAATGCTGATCAGTTAAGGAGTTTAGAAATAGACTCTTTAACTTTTTAGTCATTCACGGCGGAGTCTTAACTTTATAAATCAAATACTTGAAAATAATTTGTTACTTTGGTTTCGCCCAAAGTAACCAAAGGCATTTGTCGTCCGCAAAACTCGTCAGCCACCATCGACTAGTAAATTTGTCGCAGAAACAATCATTTTTAAATCTAGTCCTGCCTCAAACAGTTGCGGATGACTTTTCTACTTGTCAAATATGATCATGAATTTAAAAAAGAAAATGCCAGTCAATTTCTTAACTGACCGGCATTACCGATATTGAGGAGCTTTTTTTTAAATCTACAATTTAGGCAACCGCAGCTTCAGGCTGAGATTTATCATCCAGTACTGACCAGATATCCAGACCTAATTCAGCATGCAAATCAGGAAGGTCAAGAAAGATACTTGCACCTAGTACTTCATGCTGACATTTGAGTGCCAATTCATTTACCGCTTTTAAAGTTCCGCCTGTTGCCAGAACATCATCAACAATGATAACTTTCTGAGACTGAACTTCCGCAGACATTTCTAAACGATCCAGACCATATTCCAGGCTATAACCGACACCCACGACTGGAGGCGGCAATTTTCCTGCTTTACGCACCAATAACAAGCCTTTTCCGGTACGTTGTGCCAACAGGCTCGCCAACACAAAACCACGTGCCTCCACTGCGATAAAGCTTTCTACTTCTGCTAGTTTGTCAGCAGGAATGCTGGCAATCAGGGCATCAGTCAATGGACCAATATTGCTCATGAAAAGTGGGGTCAAATCATAAAAGCAAATTCCTGGTTTTGGAAAATCTTGGACCGTACGAATGTGAGACCACAAAGAAGTAGATAAATTGCTCATGGGAGATCTTAAAAAAAGAAAAGGAATATGCGAATTTTAAACCTATTTCCAGCCAATGAACAAGCCGAGCTGTATAATAAAAACTCAATATTTAAGCACAAGTTATTGATTTTATTAAATTCATTTATTATAAAAATATTTAATCCAGACTTTACTGATTCTAAATTATATAAAAACCTCAGTTTTTACTGCACGACTTTGGTCTATAACGCCTCATTTAAGCTAAATTTTGCCACAGCAGCCGCTTCATCACTCCACAGCATTTGCCAGCAAAGCCGATTTGACTCATTTTCAGAGAAATACTGAATCCCAAAGTCATTCTGCTGCTAATTTCGCTGATTAAGCTTTTATTCACTTTACTTTCTGAATAGAACTGCGTAAAAATTTAGCCAAATATGTTCACTGTTAAAAAGTCATATTCTTTTAGAGTCTTGCCATTTTATGGATTTTAAGCTGACGGTTACACTTGCTCAGTTTTGGAGAGTTACATGAAAAAGTATCAATGCATCGTTTGTGGATGGATTTATGACGAGGCGGAAGGTTGGCCTCAAGACGGCATCGTGGCGGGAACCAAATGGGAAGATATCCCGGATGACTGGACCTGTCCAGATTGTGGCGTGTCTAAAGTCGATTTCGAAATGATCGAAGTCTGAGCACGCCCAGTTAAAGACCATGTCGATATGGTCTTTTTTTATGTCCTTTTTATCCTCATATAAAACAGCATGGAGAGCCCTACAGCATGGAAACGACTATGCATCCTATCGTTATTATTGGTTCAGGTATGGCAGGTTATGCTGTAGCACGTGAATTTCGCAAACTTAATCCAGAGCATGAACTGCTGATGATTTGCGCGGATGATGCGATAAATTATGCCAAACCTACCCTTTCCAATGCTTTGGTTGGCAAAAAAGCGCCTGAACAGATTGCATTGGGCGATGCTGCAAAAATGTCGGCACAACTGAATATGCGGATTGAACAGCAGACTTGGGTCAAAGCCATTCATCCGGAAGATCATCAGCTGGTACTTGAGAAAGATGGTCAGGAAAGCACACAGAATTATTCCAAACTGGTCTTGGCGGTCGGTGCCAACCCGGTACGTTTAGCCATTTCCGGTGATGCCAGTGATGACATTCATGTGGTGAATAATTTAAGTGACTATAAGACGTTCCGCAGCAATCTGGCGGCACGTGAAGATAAACGCGTGGTGATTTTAGGCGCAGGCCTGATTGGTTGCGAATTTGCCAATGACCTGCAAAATACCGAGCATCAGGTCACAGTGATCGATCTGGCACCTCAACCGCTGGGCCGTTTATTACCTGAACATGTTGCAACGGCCTTCCAGAAAAACCTTGAAGAAACCGGCATTCATTTCGTCTTGGGCACCACGGTCGAGAAGGTCTCTCGTGCTGAAAATGGTGACTATTTGGTCATGCTGGCCAATGGTCAGTCTCTCGTTGCTGATGTGGTTTTGTCTGCGGTAGGTCTACAGCCGAATATTTCTTTGGCCAAACAGGCAGATGTTCATACCAGTCGTGGAATTTTAACCACGGCGCAACTGGAAACCAATCATGCCGATATTTATGCCGTAGGTGACTGTGCTGAAGTGAATGGTACCTTATTGCCTTATGTCATGCCCATCATGCAACAGGCGCGCGCGCTGGCAAAAACCCTGAATGGCGAACATACGGCTGTACATTATCCGGCTATGCCTGTGGCAGTGAAAACGCCTGCTGCACCTTTAACTGTCCTGCCTGCACCAGTCGATGTTGAGCTCACCTGGGAAACTGAAGAGCTGGAAGATGGCATGCTGGCCAAAGCCATCGACGGTAACGGCACTTTACGTGGCTTTGTACTCTTGGGTGCAACTGCGGGCAAACAACGTCTGTCTTTGACCAAGCAGGTTCCTGACTTGATTCCTGCTGTGGTTTAGAGGTTTAATACTCAGGATATTTTTTAAACAAAATATCCTTTAATTAGGACAGCAATTATGCACAGCGCATTACAGTTTAATCTTTCTCCATATAGTTCTTTCATGCGTGAAACCAGAGTTGATCTGGGTAATGGTGTGGAATTACATGTCGAGGTGGGCGGAAATCCGGAAAATCCTACGCTGCTCCTGATTATGGGACTGGGTGCGCAGGTGCTGTACTGGCCTGACTTTTTTTGCAAATCATTGATTGATCAAGGTTTCCATCTGGTACGTTTTGATAATCGCGATATTGGCCTGTCTTCAAAAATCCATAACAAGGGTCCACGCCTGAACACCCTGAAAATGATGAGCCGTTTTGTGCTCGGTCTGGGCAATCAGGGTGCACCTTATGACCTGTATGATATGGCTGAAGATGTCAGTCTGCTGATTGAAAAAATGGGGCTGGATCAGGTTGATGTATTGGGTGCATCCATGGGTGGCATGATTGCCCAGATTCTGGCGGCACGCTATCCGGACAAAGTCAAAAAACTGGGTTTACTGTTTACCAGCAACAATCAGCCGCTGTTGCCACCGCCCTTTCCCAAGCAACTCTTTAGTTTGATTGACAAACCGGCTTCAACAGATGAAGATGGTATTGTAGATCATAGTCTAAAACTGTTTAACATCATCGGTTCGCCAGGTTATGTCAATCATCTGGAAGCGGTGCAGACCGCACGTAAATTATATAAACGAAGTTACTATCCTGCCGGTGTACTTCAACAGTTTTTAGCAATATTATGTACAGGTTCATTGCTGCAACTGAACAAGCAAATCAAGCAAGAGACCCTGGTGGTTCATGGTGCTCGTGATCGATTGCTGCCTCCTAGTCATGGCAAGGCCGTTGCAAAAGCGATTCCAGGGGCTAAATTTGAATTAATTGATGGAATGGGGCATGATATCCCACCGCATTTTATTCCATATCTTAGCGAATTATTTGCTGATCATTTTAAATCATAAACATTAGGACACTATGGCTGCACTACCCTCCTTAAGACAGCTGTCATACCTCGTAACACTGTCAGAGACGCTACATTTTACAGAAGCTGCTCGCCGCTCATTTGTCACCCAGTCAACTTTGTCTGGCGGCATTATGGAGCTGGAGCGTTTACTCGGTGGCGTACTTGTTGAACGCGACCGCCAGAATGTTCGTTTAACGCCTCTTGGTGAACAAGTGGTTGCACGCGCACGTGTTCTACTGGCTGATGCTCAGGACTTGATGCGCTTAAGTCGTGAGATGAGTGAACCCTTAACCGGTGATTTACATCTTGGCGTGATTCCTACGATTGCTCCCTTCCTGCTGTCACAGCTGCTAGAAGAAGTGCATAAACAATTACCAAAAATCCAGTTGCATCTGCATGAAGCACAAAGCGAGAAAATTGTAGAAAAACTGGAACATGGCAACCTGGATATGGTGGCCTTGGCGCTACCTTTCGATACACGTGGCCTGAAAGTGGCCGAGATTGCCAAAGAGAATCTGTATCTGGTTTATCAAAAATCAGACCAACACGCTGCACAAGCGAATTCTCTGGAAGATCTTGATCTGTCTCGCCTGATGTTACTTGAGGAAGGTCATTGCTTACGTGATCATGCCCTGAGTGCCTGCCCGATTGGTGAGCGTAAAAATGATCATCGTTTAAAAGCCAGCTCTTTGCCGACTTTAATCGAAATGGTCTCTGCAAATCTTGGTTTTACTTTATTGCCAGAAATTGCGATTTATACCAATATGATCAAAGCCAACCCTGAGATTCTGGTCAAGCCAATCAACTCTGCGCCAAGTCGCACCCTGGCATTGGTGACGCGTAAAAGTACGCCGCTACAAAGCGAGTTTGATGTGTTATTACAGATTTTCCAAAAAATCACTCAGCACAATGCTGCTTGAGCTAAAATTTTAGATGATTAAAAGGAGCACACCCGTTGCTCCTTTTTTTATATCTCAAAGTGGATATAACCAACCATCATAGACCTGCTAAAGTCTCAAGCTGACTGTTAATGTCATCGGTTTTAATCTGTAATAAATGCTATTTAAGACGAAGATGAGGTGATTATCGTTAAATCCCTATTTTTTGGGATATTCATTTTATTTTGCTTCATCCACAGTATAGCCTTCTCTTAGAATCAACAGGATTGAGCTTATTGGCTGCCCTCTTGCCTGCACCGGTTTTAGTCATCGCTTCATTTACTGACCTGAACCTGTCCAAAACTCAGACTGTACTGCAACAACTGGGCTATCAACCAGATATGCTGCTGTATGCAGACAATTTCCAATCTGCACAAGAGATGATTGCCGAACATCTGCCTAACTTGATTCTTTATCACCTGACAGAAGCCTCACAGATTCATTTCATCGGCCAGATGAAACGGCATAACCCAAATACACCTGTAGTTGCCGTATTCAAGAGTGAATCCACAGCACTCATTTATTCAGCAATCTTATCTGGTGCAAATAGCTATATCCAACCTCAGGCTTCATTCATCCAGTTTGCTGAAAGCCTGAAAATTGTCTTGCGTGGCGGTGCCTATATCCATGCTGAACTGGCAGAACATATCCTGTACCAGCTCACTGACAAAACCTGTCTCAAGGTAACCGAATTGCAGCTCTTACACTTACTCAGCCAGCAAAAAACCCCAGTAGACATACAGCACCAGCTCCAGCTGACTGACTATCAGATGTATGCTCAGGTCAAACAGATCTATCGCAAACTGCTGATATCCTCTGATTAAAACCCTTGAATGCTATTTTCTGGATAGAAAAGAGGCTGAATTTTCAGCCTCTTGAGAGCATTTATTTAAACAAGTCCAATAAAATGCGTTGAGCATTATGTGGCTTTTCACCTTCTTGCAGCTGTGCCCGCAGCCAGGTTCCATCCCCTTGTAATAACCAGGATTGCTGATTATCTTTCAGATAGTTAAGCAGCCCCTGTTGATAGATGCGTTTTTTCAACGCTTCATCTTCTACCGGGAAGCAGGCTTCGACCCGGTTAAACAGGTTGCGATCCATCCAGTCTGCACTTGAACAGTAAACCCGTGCATTACCGTTATTGCTGAAATAATACACGCGGGTATGTTCTAGGAAACGCCCGACAATCGAACGTACCCGAATATTTTCAGACAAACCTGGCAATCCCGGACGCAAACTACAAATCGAGCGGATAATCAGGTCAATCTGTACCCCGGCCTGAGAAGCTTCATAGAGTTTATTGATCAACTGCATCTCGGTCAGCGCATTAACTTTGACAATAATCTGCGCCGGCTTGCCTGCTTTGGCATTCACGATTTCATTATCAATATAATTAATGAGTTGGGTATGTAAGGTAAATGGCGCATGTAACAGCTTTTTCAGCTTGGCCATTTTCCCCATACCGGTCAGCTCCTGAAAGATACGGTGCACATCTTCACACAGGTCTTTATCCGTGGTGAGCAAACCATAATCAGTATAGATTCGCGCATTACCGGCATGATAGTTGCCGGTTCCCAGATGTACATAGCGCACCAGTTTATTATTTTCCCGGCGTACCACCAGAATCATTTTGGCATGGGTTTTATAGCCAACGATGCCATAGACCACCACCGCACCGGCTTCTTGCAGGACATTGGCCACTTCGATATTGGATTCTTCATCGAAACGTGCACGCAATTCAATCACGGCCGTGACTTCCTTGCCATTGCGGGCAGCTTCCGCCAGCACCTGCACGATTTCAGAATCCGGGCCACTGCGGTACAGGGTCTGTTTGATCGCCAGCACTTGTGGATCACGTGCAGCTTCACGCAACAATGAAATGACCGGTGCAAAAGACTCAAACGGATGATGCAGCAAGATATCCTGTTTTTGCATGGCACTAAAAATATTTTCAGATTTTTTCAGTACTTTGGGAATGATCGGGGTATGTGAATCATAGCGTAAATGTGGGCGCTTGAAATTAGACAATAAGCGCGCCAGATTGACTGGGCCTGCGACTTTATAAAGCTGCTCTTCTTCCAGATCAAATTCATTCAGCAGATATTCATAAATATGCTGCGGACAATTTTCTGTCACTTCCAGACGTACAGCACGGCCAAAACGGCGTGAACTGAGTTCGCCTTTAAGCGCCTTAGCCAAATCTTCAACATCTTCATTCAGGGCCAGATCGGCATTCCGCGTGACACGGAACTGATAGCAACCGGTCGCTGTCATGCCTGGGAACAGATCCGAAACATGTTCATGAATAATCGCGGATAGCATCACATGATGCTCTTTGCCATCAGTTAATTCATCTGGCAGACGTACCACGCGTGGTAACGAACGTGGCGCTGGCACCACAGCCAGATCAATCTGACGGCCAAAGGCATCTTTACCTTCGAGAGTCACAATAAAGTTCAGTGATTTATTCACCAGACGTGGAAACGGATGTGCAGGGTCTAGGCTAATTGGCGTCAGGACGGGCGCAACCTGTTCCTGAAAATATTTTTTCACCCAGGCCGATTGTGCCGGAGTCAGTTCACCACGGCGCAAGAAACAGATATCTTCCTCACGCAGTTTTGGCAAAATTTCTTCATTTAAAATACGGTACTGGCGTTCAATCGCAGCATGTGCAGTTTTGGAAATCTGTTCCAGCACCTGCTTTGGGGTCAGGCCATCCGGACTGCGACTTTCATTGTCCAAATCTAACTGTTCCATCATTCCTGCGACCCGAATCTCAAAAAATTCGTCCAGATTACGCGAGAAAATTAACAGGAAATTCATGCGTTCAAGCAAGGGATGTAAAGGATCGACAGCCTGTTCCAGGACGCGTAAATGGAAGTCTAAAATAGACAGTTCACGATTTATATAACGATCATTATATGTATATTCGGGCTGTGCTGAAGTAGTGCTGGCTGCCGTATTCATATCAAACCTATGCGGATTTAAAATTGTGCTTATCAGTTCAAGTATGCTTCAAATTGATGACAATTTCATAAAAAAAAGCCCAAAAACTGGGCTTTTTCTTTAAATAATTATTTAAGGCAATTCTGCATAACGCATATAACGCTGAATCATGCGCTTGCGTGCATTTAAGGCAGAGGAGTTGCGATGATCCTGAAAATATTTTGGATTGGTCAGAATGGCCGCCAGAAAGATCGCTTGATCCTGAGTCAGGCTTTGCGCAGTTTTGCCAAAATAATGTTTGGCTGCGGCTTCTACGCCATAGATATTGTCACCAAATTCAATCGAGTTTAAATAGACTTCCAGAATCCGCTGTTTCGACCACATGCGTTCCATCATCCAGGTGGCCACCGCTTCCTGGCCTTTACGTACAAATGAACGCTTATTAACCAGAAATAGGTTTTTCGCCAATTGCTGGGAAATGGTAGACCCCCCAGCCACCACCCGGCCCTGATCCCGGTTTTTATTCAGCGCAGTTTGAATGCCGTCCCAGTCAAAACCATGGTGATGAATGAATTTTCCATCTTCTGCAGTGACAATGGCACGTTTCAGATTCAGGCTGATCTCATCATAGGGACGCCATTGATGTTGAATGGCTTTGGAAGGTTCCGTCCAGTAATCAATCCGCATCATCATGGTGGTATTGACCGGATTGGTTCGCCACCAGGCCAGACTGGCAAAGATCCACAATTGAATCAGTAAAATCACACTGACGATGACTAATATCGTGCGGATCAGAAAGGCTTTCATGTCAGTGCGTTACTCCTGAAAATTTGATTTTTCGTGTTAAGCTTATTCGAAATATACAATCACAGCAAAAAAAATAGCATGTCTAAATACGCTCCCCCTGTCGTACACCGCAAACTTGAAATGCAGCTCTGGTGGATCACGGCCATTTTAATCGCGATTAATGTCGGATTATTTGGCTGGCAGGCCATCAATGGTATGGATATCAGCCAGCCGAGTACCCGAGATGCGATTCTCTGGGGTGCCGATTATGCACCTTTAACCTATTTAGCGGAACCCATGCGTTTGTTTAGCAGCATGTTTTTCCATTTTGGCCTGATTCACCTGATGTTGAATATGTGGGCCTTGTATATTTTTGGTAGTGTTGCCGAACAACTGTTTGGCCGGATGTATTTTATTGGCTTATACCTGTGTGCCGGCTTAATGGGCAGTTTGCTCAGTGGCTATATGAACATTCAGGACAGCTATGATCTGATTGCAGGGGGTGTGGCCAACCCAAGTTTATTGCCGGCGGTCAGTGCCGGTGCATCCGGTGCGGTGATGGGACTCGGCGCTTCACTGACGGTATTGGCCCTGTTGCCGATGCTGCCCCAGCAACGTTTTATTCTAGATAAAAAGACCTTGGTGATGGTGATGGGTCTGAACCTGGCCATGGGCTTTATGATCAGCGGAATCAACAATGCCGCACATATTGGTGGCATGTTGATGGGCGCTTTTTTAACCTTGCTGTGGTATGCCGGACAAAAAATGCAGCGTAGCCGCCTGATCAACCTGATCGCTTTAGTGATTGGTTTTGGCCTCTGTGTGCTGCTTTATCAACATAACTTGGCCTTGATCGAAGCAATTCGCCCACTGTGGCAAGAGATTCTCGACCTGATGCGACAACAATTGCAGCTTTAAATCATTGCCGCTTTAAATACCAGCGAATTTAAAAAGCCATGGAGATGAATCTTACTGATTCATCTCGCGCAAGCTTTGTAAGGGCGGAATGTCCGACAGATAGCTCAGACGATAACGGCCAATCAGCGCACATAACACAGTCATGAAAATCGGCAGGATAATCCAGATTTCCCAGTGTGGCTGAATCATTAAATCCATACGATAACTGGCGATTGCGCTAATCACTTCGGCAAACAGACAGGAAACCACTCCGGCAAACAGTCCGATAAAACCAATTTCCAGACTCATCATGGTTTTCAGTTTTTGTTTGGAGCTGCCAAATGACCGTAGCAAGGCCACTTCACGTTTGCGTTCATCCATGAGCAGGTTCAGACAAGCCATCAGTACCAGAAAACCGGAGATACTAACCAGCACGGCCAGAATCGTCACGATCTGCACCAGTACATTCACAATACGCTTGATCTCTTCCAGAATCAGGCTGACATCAATAAATACCGTATTGGAAAATTGCTGGATCACAGACACCAGTTTGTCCTTATCTTGTTCCGGCACATAGAAACTGCCTAGATAACTTCCGGCATTGGCATCCATGCTATTCGGGGCAAAAATAAAGAAGAAATTCGGACTAAAACTTTCCCACTCGACCGTTCTTAAATTGATGACCTTCGCTTCCAGCACACCTTCAGGCAGACTGAAACTGAGCTTGTCGCCAATATTGATACCTAATTCTTCAGCAGTATTGGCTTCGACCGATACCGTGCCGACCTGTTGCAAAACTGCGTCACCACGAATAATCACATTATCCTGTGGATAGCTGTCGGACTGGGTCAGGTTCAGCTCGCGTTTTAAAGTATTATTGCTTTTGACTAATTCTGGAGCAAAAGGCTGATCATTTTTAGCCACCAGACGCCCACGAACGTTCGGATAAAGTGGTGTACTTTTCCAGCCATTCTGCTCAATTTGAGCTTTTAGGTCTGGCATGTCAAACGGCGGCAAACCATACACAAACTGATTTGGTGTACCTTGCGGCAACTGTTGCTGCCAACGCTCTAATAGGTCTGTGCGCAATACGGCTAATACTGTAATCAGACTGAGACCCAAGGCCAAAGCGGTAATCTGTAAGGCTGTTTGAGATGGTGTTCGTACATAGGCTGACAGATTCAATTTCTGATTGCGCAGCAGTTTTAAGATCAACCATACCGTCAGATACAACACTGCACATAACACAATAATCGCGCCAATTACCCAGGCAGTCAGGAGCAGATTTTCGGTTAGAATCACGCTAAAAATAATCAGGCTCAGCGTTCCGGTCAGCAGCATCCACAGCATGGATTGCACTGATTTTTCCTGCTGGCGGATTACTCGAATTGGTGGCGTGTTCAACAGTTGCAATAGGCTCGGCATGACAAAGCCCAACAGCACCACCGCACTGGTCAGCATCGCGACTGGTAATGGCCCGAGCAGCATCGCCATAGCAGAGAATTCAATTTCTAAGTTGGGAATCAGTTGCAGCATTAACTGTAATAACCCATAACCCAGACCAATGCCGACCACCGTACCAATCGACATGGCAATCAGCAGTACTGTACCGAGCAAGGCCAGATAAGCCGATAAAATCTGCTGTTTGGTCGCACCGATACAACGCATCAAGGCAATATGATCTTGATTCTGCTGGACATAACGCTGCGCAGTGAGAGCAATCGCGATACCACATAATAAAATGGTCAGAATATTGGCCAGTTGCAGGAAGGTATCCAGGTTGGCAATCGGCTTCATTAAGCGGGTATTGCCCTCACTGGCATTGCGTAACCGGAGACTGCTTTGCTCCTCAAATTCCTGTCCCTGCACTTCTGCTGGCGTTTCAGCCGAGCCGTTTTCGGACTTGAGCTGCTGCTTGAACAAGGCTTCATATTGTTGGGTATCGTCTGGACGGCCAGCCATGAGCAAGCGATATTCAATCCGGCTACCCACCTGAATCGCATTGGTGCGTGCCACATCCGCCTGAGATATAATCACCGTTGGCGAAAAGCCAGAAAATCCGAGCTCCTGATTAGAATCCTGTTCAATCTTGGCTGTGACTTTAAACGCCGCATCGGCAATATTCAGCTGATCGCCCAGTTTGACTTTGAGCAGGTCCATAGCCCGTGGACTGAGCCAGATTTCACCCGATTGAATCTTCGTTTTTGCAGGTTGCAGCTGCAGCTCGCCACGCAAGGGAAAAGCCTGATCAATGGCTTTGACATTGACCATGACAAACTGTTCATCGGTATAGGCCATGGTGCTAAAGAAAGTGACTTCTGACTGCTGTAAATCCAGCTGTTTGGCCTGATCACGCCATTCTTTTGGTAGAGGCTCATTGTCCGAAAGTACCAGATCACCGGCCAGCATTTCTGCGGCCTGCAAGGCCACTGCATTTTGAATCTGTTCATTGCTAAACTTGAGCGCTGTTGTTGCACTAATCGCCAAAGTTAAGGCAATAATTAACAGATAAATTCCGGTACTTTTAAAACTTTGTGTGAGTAGAGGACGAAATAAAGGGGTCATCTCATCCTCCACTCGGATGTTCAATCAGCTGGCCATTCAGCAGTTCAAAATGTCGCTGGCATTGCTGTGCCAGTTTGCGGTCATGCGTCACCAGCACCAAGGTCGTACCCAGTTCCCGATTCAACTGAAACAAAAGCTGTTCAATTTCCTTGGCAGTTTCACCGTCGAGATTGCCTGTCGGTTCATCGGCAAAAATAATTTTCGGTTCACTGACCAGTGCCCGGGCAATCGCGACACGCTGCTGCTCCCCGCCAGACAGGACTTTCGGGGTTTGTTGTGCCTGTCGATCCAGACCAACTTTATGCAGTAGCGCCAAGGCTTTTTGTTCAGCTTCTGCATATTTGAAACTGGGCTGTAAACGTAATGGCAGCATGACATTTTCAAGAGCAGTCAGATGTGGCAAGAGCTGAAAAGACTGAAACACAAACCCGATATTTTTCAGGCGCACCAACGCACGTTGTTCTTCATTCAATGTAGAAACCGACTCGCCACTGACGATGAGCTGGCCTGAACTGGCCTGATCCAGCGATGCCAGAATGCCTAGCAATGTGGACTTTCCCGAGCCGGAACGACCGGTAATTGCCACCTGCTCGCCTGCCATAATCTCCAGATCAAGATCCTCAAAAATAGTCAGCTGTTTTTGTGAAAGTTGTATCTTTTGTGTCAATTTCTGGGCAGAAATAATCGCCTGTGGCATGATGTTCGAATCGTTGCTACTTTGAATCATACGTGTCCTATATGAAAGATCTTAATCAGAAAACTCGGGTATTGTCTTACTTGTTTTTGCTCAGTCTGTGCCTGTTACCGCTCGGGGTATCAGCAAAGTCGATTATGATTTTAGGTGATAGTTTAAGTGCTGGTTACGGTATTCAGCCACAACAAGGCTGGGTACATTTATTACAAAAGCGTTTAGAGCAACAGTATCCGAAACAGCATAAAGTGGTCAATGCAAGTGTCAGTGGAGAAACCACCAGTGGAGCGCTAGCCAGACTGCCGAAACTGTTGCAGACGCATCGTCCAGACCTTGTGGTGATTGAGTTGGGTGGTAATGACGGCTTACGCGGACAGCCGCCGCAAATGATTCAAAAAAATTTAGCCAGCCTGATTCAGCAAAGCCAGAAAGCCAAGGCCAAAGTCGTGGTATTTGGTATGAAGATGCCGCCTAATTATGGACAGGCCTATAGCAAGGCCTTTGAAAATAATTATAAGGTAGTGAGCCAGCAATATAAGGTGAAATTGTTACCGTTCTTTATGCAGGGTGTGGCCGGCAATAAAACCCTGATGCAAAAGGATCTGATTCATCCAAATGCCAAGGCACAAACCATCCTGCTAAATAATGCCTATCCATACATTAAAGGCGCTTTATAAAGCGCCTTTAAGTTATTTTAGATTGTATTTAAATAAATTTTGCCTAAAAATCAAAGAACAATACTTCACCTGTTTCCAGTGAATATTCAGCACCGACCACTTTGAGTTGTCCTTGACCAATCAGATTTTCTAATACTGCTGAACCATGACGTAGTTGGTTAACCGATGCAAATACATTAGAACGCACGGCATGCTTGGACAATTTTGCCAAATCATTTTTCAGTTCAGTTTGCATTAAGGTTTCAACTGAAGGACGTACTCGATTCACAATCGACATCAGGTTTGCCGACGGCGGGCAATCTGGGCACATTAAGGTATCAATGGTGGCCTGGATCGCGCCACAATGACTATGACCTAAGACTACAACAATAGCGCAGTCATAGCGTTCCGCCGCAAATTCAACACTCCCGACCTGTGATGGAGCGACAATATTGCCTGCAACACGAATCACAAAAAGATCACCGAGACCCTGATCAAAAACCATTTCAGCTGGGACACGCGAATCTGAACAGCCCAGTACAATTGCAAATGGGTTCTGATCCTCTGCCATTTCTGCGCGCTGTTGGTGGCTCAGTTGTTTTGGATGCGAGGTATCACCGCTGACAAAACGTTGGTTCCCTTGTTTAAGACGTTCTAAAGCTTCTTGAGCTGTGAGCATTCTTTTCTATCACCGATGTTTTAGTTGCAATATTTTACTGCCAGTTTTTTTGAATGTCACTTGCAAAAAATCTTAGCTGCTTAAATTTTTAACATTTATCTAATTTCATTTCAGCAGGGATTTTGTGTGCAGCACATCACATTTTCAAATCATTCAATGCTGTTCAGCAAAAAACTAATGGGTGACAAGCGCCAGGATTGATTTAAAATAGAATGAAGAATAATGTTTTTATTTGACTGAAATAGCAAATTTACAACATGGAAGTATTTGAGCAATTTGCTCGCTGTGTATTTTTTGGGGAATGTGCCAATGAAGAAAATAATAAAGTTGCGCTCGAAAATAATCTGCTCGACCTTAGTCGCGTTTACGATGGCATTGCCGAGCTTTGCACATAGTCAATATATGTTTAGCCAGCCGAATGAAAAGCCTGCCAAAATATTACAACAACATCTGCTGCAGGAACGAACACAAGCTGGACTTCAATCCAAGACACTTAAAATCGGTGATGTGACCTGGAGCTATAGTGAAGGTGGTGCCAAGAACAAGCCTTCAATTCTGCTGATTCACGGTCTGGCAGGAACGCGAGATAACTGGAATCGGGTCGCACAGTTTCTGACTCCACATTATCATGTGATTATTCCTGACTTGCCGAGCAACGGCGATACCAAGGTTCCAGAGAGTTTCGATGTTTCTGTGCCCAATGTGACTTCTCAGATGCGTTTATTCATTGAAACCTTAAATGTAGACGAGAATTTACATATTGCCGGACATTCCCTGGGGGGATCGATTGCCACGGTCTATGCCTCACAATATCCATTCGATACGCAAAGCCTGTTTTTAATCAATAGTGCCGGCCTGTATAAAATGGGCAATACGCCCTATACCAAAGACCCGCAAGCCCTAAAAGACCTGATCGTCAGCAAGCCCGGTGATCTGCAAGATGTCTCCAGACAGCTGATGCAGAACCCGCCGGTGATTCCTTATCAGCTCCAGTATGCACAGGAAAAACTGCTAATTTCACGTTCTGAGCAGACCAGTAAATCGATTGATCAGGTCGTGATGCTGAACCGGATTTATACACCGGAAACCTTTGCCCGCCTGACCCGCACAGTTGAAGCACCGACCTTGATTTTATGGGGCAGACAGGACCGGATCATCAATGTCGAAGTGGTTAAAGAACTGCATGCCCTGTTGAAACGTGCCGAAACGCCGGTGATTCTGAACAATGTCGGGCATATGCCGATTCTGGAAGCAGAAAAACAGGTGGCACAACATTATTTGCCTTTTCTGGCCAAGACCCAGACCCTAAAAAACCCGCTTGCTGATAAACTCATTCCTTTAAATTAAGTTTCAGAGCCGTTATGCAGAAACACCCGATGATTGAGCAGTTGATCGATGCTCAACTTGATTTTCTCGATCAGGCATTTTCTCAATCTGAAACGATTCAAACTGAATTTCATGCGTTTTATCTGTGGTTGCGTAAACAAAACCTGAAAGATCTATGGAGCTGTGATCTGATTCATCAGCTTTTGCAAAAACAGATTCTGGATACTGCTGCCAGCAGCTTTCTGATTGAGCAGATTGCTGAGCATATCCGTTTTGCACTGGTGCATCCGGCCAACGATACGACCAAAATTGCCGATGTGATTCCAGTCCTGACCGTGGATAAAATCGCACAATATGTTGCCAGTAAAAGTGGCCATCGTCAGCGTCTGATTAAGACCGTCGTGAATAATCCGGCATTTTCGGCCATGATCACGCAACTGATCCAGCATTCCATTCAGGATTATCTGGATAATTCTGTCATCGCTAAAAGCGTGCCCGGGGTTTCCCGTTTTATGAAAATGGGCAAGTCGGTACTGGAAAATGTCACCGATACGGATCTGGACAGTACTATTGCGCGTTATCTGCAAAAGAATATTTTAAAACTGAGCCAGATGAGTGAACATGTGCTGAACCAGCACTTTGATGATGAAAAACTTTATCATTTTCAGGCCAATCTCTGGCATAAAATCAAAGATATGCCGGTATCGGTATTGAAAAATTATATTGAGCTTCAGGATTTAAATCAGACAGTCGGTTTAGGACATGAGATCTGGGATCATTTGCGTCAGACGGATTATCTAAAACAGCAAGTTCATGATGGAGTTCATACCTGGTATGTACGCAATCAGGAACATACTTTTGACAGCTTGCTGCGTGATCTGAATATTGATGAAGCCTTAATCCAGCATGAGTTACAGCAATTGTTGAACCCGATCATTCAACAGATGGTTTCACAAGGTCATTTACGTGAACGTGCCCGCATCTATCTGGAACAGTTTTATTATTCAGAAGATACTTTGAAGATTCTTAAAGTATAAAGCTTAAAAAGCCGCTCGAGAGCGGCTTTTTAAATTGTTTAGAAGTTATAGGTCAGTCCGACAAAGACTTCCTGACGATCCAGATAATAATCATTTGAAGCATTTACTAATTTTTTATCAAATAAATTATTGAGACCACCTCTAACAGTCACTTGATCGTTCACTTCATAATTCGCAGATAAGTTAAATACCGTATGTGGTTTTTGCATCACCATCGTATCTTCAATACTTGCCGTATATTGTTCACCGGTATATTGCGCTGCAAGTTCCAATGAAAGTGGATCAGTGGGAGTCCAGTTGAGTGCACTATAAACGGATAACTCGGGAATCGTTGAAAGATTTCTGCCAGTCACTAAGTTTTTTGATTCAAAATAATAGGTTGCATTGGTCTTCCAGCTTAAATTCTCTAAGAGTGGTAATGCCACACTTGCTTCCAAGCCCCGTACACGCGCTTTTTCAGCATTTTGATATTGTGTCCACCACACCCCATTAATTTCTCCTAAAGCACGATATTCAATTTTATTTTTAAAATCTGTGTGGAAATAAGTTAAACCGAGATCAAAATCATTTTGAGCAAAATTAAATCCAAGTTCATAGTTGATACTTTCTTCAGGCTGCAGGTCTGCATTACCCGCCATATAACATCCGCCCGATACATAGCCTAAAGGTTTCAAGGATGTACATCCATTCCCCCCTGAACGCGTCGCTGCACCTGCAGTATTCTCTTTGAGTGAAGGAGCTCTAAAGCCCTGAGCAACACCACCTTTAATGGTCAATGCATCATTTGGTTGCACCACCAAATAAGCACGTGGACTATTATGTGTGCCAAATTTATCGTGATGATCAAAACGATTACCAAGGGTCAAATTGACTTGATCATTAAAAACAATTTTATCTTCAACGAACAATGCCCAAGTATCTCCTTCTAGCTCTGAACCATATTCTTTGCCGTCATAACTTGGAATAGCCAGCCCAATATTACGGGTATTAACCAGTTCTTCTGATTTCCATTGACCTCCCACTGTCGCAACATGCTCCACACCTAATTTAAACGGAATATTGAGATTAGCTTCTACAATGCTTTCCTTGGATTTTTGTGTGGTCGGCCCAGTCTCTGTCACCTGACTTTGATCATAATCATTGTAGTAAGCCGTAATTTTTGAATCACCGAAACCCCATTGAGCATCATGTGATAGAGACACTGAACGATGTTCTAACTCAGATGGACCCCATGCTAATAAAGCCTGTTCTTTACCATCCACCACCTGAGGCGTGGTCGAGGCATTATTCTCTTGCAAGCTATAACCCAGCTCTAAAGATAAGCTATGAATATCGTTCGGCGTATAATCAAACTTTAAGTTCGCATTCTGATCACGACTACCCGATTGTCCGGTTGCTTTACTTCCTGCCATTCCGGGAAGATTACGGTCAGAGGTTTGATAGCCTTGATCCGCTTCCTGTTCAGTGATCCCGACTGTGGCACGCATACCTAGTGTATCGGTTAAAGGGCCATATCCCACGAGTCCTGATTGAATGGTTCGCCCTAAATCCGAAGATGTCGTTGGCATGGTATGGTTTAAGGTCAATGAGCCACCCCATTCTGAAGGGATTTTTTTGGTAATGATGTTGATCACTCCACCCATCGCATCAGAGCCATATAAAGAAGACATGGGTCCACGTACAACCTCAATACGTTCAATCATTTCTGGTCTCACCCAGTTTAGATCTTGATGTCCTAGGTTTGCACGATAATTGGTATCTCGAGAAGAGCCCACACGTTTACCATCAATTAAGATCAGCGTGTAATTGTCAGGCATCCCGCGTAATTGTATTTTTGAACCTGCCCCATTTGAACTTAGGCCCCCTGTTACGCCGGGCACGCGTTTCAAGATATCGGCCAGACTTGAAACAGGCTGTTTCTGTATGTCTTCTGCCGTAATGACACTAATTGAAGCTGGCGCAGATTTAACATCAACTGCCTGTCCACTCGCAGTCACCACAATCGTTTGTAATTTGGTCGCATCAGCCTGTACGATTCCCTCTTTTTCTTCAGTAACTTGGTCTTGCGCTTGGACTGAAACAGTCATTGCTGTAAATACTGCGAAAGCTAAAGTTGTTTTTAAGAAGGGCTTATTCATACCTTGCACGTCCTAAGAGTTATGAAGAGATCATGTTTATTCGGTTGCGAAGTGTAACAGGGATTTCCACAAATGCAATTACTATTGATAATTATTATCATTAACATTTATTAAACTTAAAGCCAGATATAAAAAAACCTCGAAAGTTCGAGGTTTTTTAGAATGCGATAAATGAACTGTTCTATAGAACAGCTTATTTCATATACGCACCTTCAGATTGGCTATGATCCGTTTCATCAACGACATGCATCAATTCAGGAATATGCTGCTTTAGCGTGGTTTCTACCCCTTGTTTCAAGGTGATATCAATCGCTGAACAACCCTGGCAACCACCGCCAAATTTAAGCACCGCTGTTAAGCCATGCTCTGGGTCTTCTTTGACTTCAACCAGTGCACAGTTACCGCCATGCCCTGCCAGACCCGGGTTAATTTCAGACTGCAATACATAGGTAATACGCTCTTCTACCGATGCATCTGGCCCCACACGTGGCACTTTAGAGTTCGGTGCACGGAAGGTCAGCTGACCACCAAAACGGTCTTTGTTGTAGTCAATCACGGCATCAAGTAAATACGGAATAGATGGCGAGTCGATAAAAGCAGGGAACTCAGGATATTCCTGCTTATAATCTGTCGGCACAACTTCATCAGGTGCACTATAGGCCATGCAACATTCAGCGCGAGGAGTACCCGGATGTTCTACAAAAACACGCACACCAATACCCGGGGTGTTCTGTTTATCCAGTAAATCCTTTAAATACTCTTGTGCTGTTGGTGTAATCAATAAGTTGGGAATTTCACCAACAACTGGAGTGCTGCTGTTCTCAGTCGACATAACAATAATTTCCTCAAGCTCAGACGGCTATTTTAACTGAAGATCGGGGGGAATTTTTAAAAATCAACTAAAATTGTCGGATTTATTATAAAAGTACAACTTTAGTGCAATTTTAATGGCATGATAATTGGCAAATAGGCACCATTAGAATTACTTTATATGCTTGATTTACCTTTTAATCACACCGTTACCATTATTCTGATCACCTGTATTGTGTCCTTTATTGCCTTCTCTAAAGAGACGGTGATGAATCGCCTGATTTTCTGGCCACCGGCACTGCAACGTGGACAATATGACCGCTTTATTAGCCATGGTTTTATTCACGCCGATGGAACTCACCTGCTATTCAATATGATTACCCTGTTCTTTTTTGGCAGTGTGATCGAGAGCTTTTATCGTCAGTATTTATATGATCTGGGTTTTATTCTGTTCTATCTGGGCGGTCTGATTGCAGCTATTATTCCAAGTTATCTGACCCATAGAAATAATCCGCGCTGGGCCAGCCTTGGTGCATCAGGTGCAGTCTCTGCGGTGCTGTTTGCCTATATTCTGTTTGAACCGTGGAAGCTGATTTTCGTGTTCTTTATACCGGTTCCTGCGATTATTTTTGCCGTGCTCTATGTGGCTTATAGCATCTGGTCAGGCAAAAAAGGCAATAGCAACATTAATCATAGCGCGCATTTGTGGGGAGCAGCCTACGGCGTGATCATGACCATTATTCTGGAGCCACGCCTGATTCCGCATTTCCTGAATAAACTGATGCAGGTTCCGTTTTAATCAGGGTTATTGAAGGCTAGAGAAATAAGGCTACATATAAGATAAGCTTGATATTTCCGCTAAAAATAAATGAGAGCGCCATGGCTCTCTTATTTATTTGAAACATCTCGTAATATATTAAAAAGTCATGATGTCACTTATTGCCAATCTTGGAGTGAATTTTGCAGCGATAATGTATACATCTGTATATTAATTACTGTCATTTACGAGATATTTTGCATGTCCACTACACCAGACGGTCTTCAATTTCCGCTTCAGTCCAATCAACAAAAACCAAGTAGCTCAAAAACAGGACGCACGATCATCGCAGCAGCTTTGTCCAATGTGAATCAGCACAGTGCTGCACAGGCACAATCAGAAAAAAACTGGCGCAAACAATATACCGTGCATTTTAAGCAACTGGTCGAGCAAGGACTAAGCTCGCCTGAAGCCAGCCTGAAAATTGCTGAAGATGGTCTGGCACAGGCACATCAGACCTTTGAATTTTACCGTGATGGCCAGAAGCATTTACTGAAAGATACCCTCACCTTGCCAGCTGATCAACTACATAGCTTTAAATTGACGGGAAGCAGTCAGGCTGCACCAGAATGGTATGTGCCCTACCACGGCCAGAAGCTGCAAGGCTATGCCTTATTGGAGCAGATTGAACGTTGGGAAAACCAAGGTATTATGGAAAGCAGCCATGCCAATGCCCTGCGTGAATGTGTGGCGCGCCCAGAATGGTTTGATTTGTCAGATCGAACCATGGTGCTGTTTGGTGCTGCATCTGAAGCTGGCCCTTTGACCTGGCTGGCAAAATGGAAAGCCAATATTGTGGCGATTGACCTGCCCAGCACCCGGGTCTGGGGCAAGATTGTCGATACCATCAGCCAAGGCAATGCCACGCTGTATGCACCCTGTACTGAAGCACTTGCAGAAGATACGCCTGACGATGTTCTAAAAGAAAAACTCGGTGCCAATCTTTTGACTCAGATTCCCGAGATTGCTAAATGGCTATTACAGTTTGAGCCGGATCTGGATCTGGCCGCAATTGCCTATCTGGATGGCGAGAAGCATGTCCGTGTTTCGATGGCGATGGATGCCATCATGAAATATGTCAGCGAACAAAAAGCCAATACCAGCCTGATGTATATGTGTACCCCGACCGATGTCTATGCGGTTCCAAGTGAAGTGATTGAAGCATCAAAAGTGAAATATGCGGAGCGCTCGAAAGCACAGACACTGATTTCCAAAGGTGTATCGACTGTAAGCCGCAAACACTTTTTTCAGAAAAATGCGCATGAGCTGATTCAATCTGGTGACCAGTCTTATGGGATTTGTGACTGTCTGGTGGTAGAACAAGGTCCAAACTATGCACTAGCCAAACGCATTCAACAATGGCGTGCTACTTTAGCTCGCGCTCAGGGTCAACGTGTCAGCATCAATATCGCTCCATCTACAACCACGTATTCAGTCACCAAGAATCCGCTATTAAAAGCCGCGTTCAACGGTGCCAGTCTGTTTGATGTCGAAGCTTTTGCACCTGAAACCACAAATGCACTGATGGCAGCCCTGTGGATTCATGATCTGCGTAATGCTACCTCTGTGGCCAATCCTGAAGTGAAGCTGAATCATCCACTGGAATTGATGATGCATGGCGCCAATCATGGTGGCTTGTGGCGAGTGGCTTATCTGGCGCGAACTGCATTACCTTTTGCTGCCCTATATGGTTTTGCGACAGAGAAGTTACCCAAGGGATTATTGAGTAAGCTTAAGAAGTAATTTATTTCCTTCACTCTACCCTTCTCCTAGAGTCAATATTATTTTTATTCAAAATTCTCCCCCTCACCCCAACCCTCTCCAAGGGAGAGGATTTTAAAAAACTTCATAAAAAAACGCTGCAAAAGCAGCGTTTTTTACTTATCTAATAATATTAGAAAACTTTAAGTAACAACCAGTACAAAGCACCTGATAAACAAATTGTGGCGGGTAAAGTGAAAACCCAGGCAGACAGAATGGTTTTCACCATCTGGAAGTTCAGACCTGACTTATTCGCCACCATGGTACCTGCAACCGCAGAGTTCAATACATGAGTGGTCGATACCGGCATCCCGAAACCATCCGCAGCCGCAATGGTCGACATCGCCACCAGTTCAGCAGACATACCCTGACCATAGGTCATATGCTGCTTACCAATACGCTCACCGACTGTCACCACAATACGCTTCCAGCCAACCATAGTACCCAGACCCAGCGCCAGAGCAACGGCCACTTTCACCCAGGTCGGGATGTATTGCAAGAATGAATCCAGACTGTCACGGTATTGATCTACCGTTTTGTCCTGTTCAGCCGTCATTGCAGGTAAAGCTTCTGCTTTGTCCAAACGCTTGAAAGCTGTGGTACTTAAGTACATGTCATTCCGGAATTCTGAAACCTGTGCTTCAGGCACTTCCCTAATGCTGCTATAGCTACCGACTTTTTCACCTAAATGATCTGTGAGGCTCGCCAATGCAGGCACCACTTCAGGGGTGATTTCTTTGGTTTGGATATAAGTCGTGATGATCTGACGCGCTTTGTCATCTTCAATATCCGCATGGTCTGGATAAATCGCATTGGCCGTTTGCGCAGACAATTGACCAAAAGTCTGGATATGCTGTTGATCTAGGTTTTTGTTGAGTGAGTACGCCATTGGTACACAGCCAATCAAAATCAACATGATCAGTCCCATGCCTTTTTGACCATCATTTGAACCGTGCGCAAAGCTGACACCGGTACAGGTAAAGATCAAAATGGCACGAATTAAAGGGGGTGGCGGTTTATTACCTTCAGGTGGCTGGAACAGCTCCACCTGTTTCTTGAAGATTTTTTTCACCAGCAAGAACAGCACAGCGGCAAATGCAAAACCGATTAAAGGCGAAAATAACAGCGCCTTACCGACTTTCATTACCTGCTCCATGTCTATACCCGATGCACCGCTACTCGCGTGCAGAATGTAGTTCATGATACCCACACCCAGAATCGAACCGATCAGGGTATGTGAGCTGGATGCAGGAATACCAAGAAACCATGTTCCCAGGTTCCAGACAATCGCAGCGATCAGCATGGCAAACACCATGGCAAAACCTGCTCCGGAGCCGACATTCATGATCAGCTCAACAGGTAACAGTGCAATAATACCGTAAGCCACCGCACCACTGGCCACCATAACCCCAAGGAAGTTACAGAAACCGGCCCACATTACAGCGACAGGCGCAGAAAGTGCATTGGTATAAATGACCGTGGCAACCGCATTGGCAGTATCGTGGAAGCCATTGACGAATTCAAAGCCCAGCGCAATAAACAATGCCGTCGCCAGGAGAATAATTGAATATAAACCCAGTGCAGGAACATGCGCTAAATCGGCAGACAATTGAAAACCGATATAAATAAGAGTAGAGATAATGACAGTTAGAAAAACTGGCATAAAGAATTTTGGTGTCGGCACGTGAACATTGGTCGACTTGTGCGAAGCCGACTCGTGTGCTGAATCTATGGGAGTTTGATTAGGATTCATGCAAGCAGGAATAGAGGATTCAAGAATTCCCCTATTGTTCAGTTAAATTGTGACAATTATATGACAAACTGCTGTCATATGAAGCAATAATTTAGATTTTCTTACTGCTGTTCGTCCTGTTTAATCCCGAGTAAAACACTGCTGTTTGATTCAATAAATCATCAACTTAAGATAAAATTCCAGCTTTTCAGAACTCAGAAACGTGTCCTGTTTTTGCGCTTAAAGCTTTGAAACTCCATCTACGCTTAAGATGACCATAATTTCTATGTACAGAGCATAGTCAATAAATATGACAATTTCATGAATAAAAGCATCAGCTTAATTTTTCAAATATATTTTTGCCAGTTTTAGCCAGATCCCATTTTAAAGCTGAATACTGCAAGACCGGATAACAAAAACCTGTCTTGTTCTAACTGACTTATCAAATTTTCATATCATGTATATCCATCATTCTGAGAAAGGAGGCGCAGAATTCAAGCATTAATTCTGCTAATATGGCCGATGTTTTTTGATTTCTACTGAGAAAGTTTGAATGTCGACACTTGCCACCTTAAAAGAACTTCTTGCCAAGAAAATTTTAATTATCGATGGTGCGATGGGTACCATGATCCAGCGCCATAAACTGGAAGAAGCCGATTACCGTGGCGAGCGTTTTGCTGATTGGGCTTATGATCTGAAAGGCAATAACGACCTGCTCGTTTTGACACAACCACAAATCATTCAAGGTATTCATGAAGCTTACTTGGAAGCTGGCGCCGACATTATTGAAACCAATACCTTTAACGGTACGCGGGTTTCGATGTCTGACTATCATATGCAAGATCTGGTTCCCGAGATTAACCGTGAAGCCGCGCGTCTGGCCAAAGAAGCCTGTGCCAAATATTCAACCCCAGAAAAACCACGTTTTGTGGCAGGTGTGATTGGTCCGACATCACGTACCACGTCTATTTCTCCAAACGTCAACGATCCAGCCTTCCGCAACATCACTTTTGATGCCTTAAAAGTGGATTATATTGAATCAACCAAAGCGCTGATTGAAGGTGGTGTCGACATCATCCTGATTGAAACCGTATTCGATACTTTAAATGCCAAAGCTGCGATCTTTGCGGTGAAAGAAGTCTTTAAAGAACTGGGCTATGAACTGCCAATCATGATTTCAGGCACCATTACCGATGCATCTGGCCGTACCTTAACCGGTCAAACCGCAGAAGCGTTCTGGAACTCGATGCGTCATGCAGAACCGATCTCGATTGGTTTTAACTGTGCGCTTGGTGCAGATGCGATGCGTCCACACGTCAAAACCGTGTCGGATGTAGCGGATACTTTTGTTTCAGCACATCCTAACGCTGGCTTGCCAAATGCCTTCGGTGGATATGATGAAACACCGGAAGAAACTGCAGCTTTCATTAAAGAATTTGCGGAAAGCGGCCTGATCAATATTACCGGTGGTTGCTGTGGTACCACACCGGATCACATCCGCGCAATTGCACAAGCAGTGGAAGGCATTAGCCCGCGTCAAATTCCTGAGATTGCGCCAGCTTGTCGTTTAAGCGGTTTAGAACCATTTAACATCACCCAGGATTCATTGTTTGTGAACGTCGGTGAACGTACCAACGTCACTGGTTCGAAAAAATTCCTGCGTCTGATTCGTGAAGAAAACTTCGCCGAAGCACTCGATGTTGCCCGTCAGCAGGTTGAAGCCGGTGCACAAATTATCGATATCAACATGGATGAAGGCATGCTGGATTCACAAGGCGCCATGGTGCACTTCCTGAATCTGATTGCGTCTGAGCCGGATATTTCACGTGTGCCGATCATGCTCGATTCTTCTAAATGGGAGATTATCGAAGCAGGTTTGAAATGCGTGCAAGGTAAAGCCGTGGTGAACTCGATTTCCTTAAAAGAAGGTTATGACGAGTTTGTCGAACGTGCCCGCCTGTGCCGTCAGTACGGTGCCGCAGTGATTGTGATGGCATTTGATGAAGATGGTCAGGCCGATACAGCCGCTCGCAAAAAAGAGATCTGTAAGCGCTCTTATGATGTGCTGGTCAATGAAGTGGGCTTCCCTGCTGAAGATATTATCTTTGACCCGAACGTGTTTGCGATTGCGACAGGGATTGTAGAACATAATAACTATGCGGTTGATTTCATTGAAGCGACTGGCTGGATTAAAGAAAATCTGCCCCATGCCATGATTTCAGGTGGTGTCTCTAACGTCTCGTTCTCATTCCGTGGTAATGAGCCAGTACGTGAAGCGATTCACTCAGTATTTTTGTACCATGCCATTCAAAAAGGCATGACCATGGGGATTGTGAATGCCGGTCAAATGGCGATTTATGATGACATTGATAAAGAATTAAAAGCTGCCGTTGAAGATGTGGTTCAAAACCAGAATCAAGGCGAAAGTGGTCAGGATGCAACAGAACGGCTGCTGGCTGTCGCTGAAAAATATCGTGGTCAAAGTGGTACGCAAAAAGCCGAAGAAAACCTGGAATGGCGTAATGAGTCTGTTGAAAAACGTCTTGAATATGCACTGGTCAAAGGCATCACGACGTATATTGACCAAGACACTGAAGAAGCGCGTTTAAACTCTACACGTCCACTGGATGTGATTGAAGGCCCATTGATGGCAGGTATGAACGTGGTTGGCGACCTGTTTGGTGCCGGTAAAATGTTCTTGCCACAAGTGGTAAAATCTGCGCGTGTGATGAAGCAGGCAGTGGCTTGGCTGAATCCGTTTATTGAAGCTGAGAAAACCCAAGCTGAAGCCAAAGGTAAAATCCTGCTGGCGACGGTAAAAGGCGATGTACACGACATCGGTAAGAACATTGTCGGCGTGGTGCTGGGCTGTAACGGTTATGACATCGTGGATCTGGGCGTGATGGTGCCGTGCGAGAAAATCCTGCAAACCGCAATTGATGAAAAAGTCGATATTATCGGTTTGTCTGGTTTGATTACGCCCTCTCTGGACGAGATGGTCTTTGTTGCCAAAGAAATGCAGCGTAAAGGCTTTAACATTCCACTAATGATTGGGGGTGCGACCACCTCTAAAGCCCATACCGCTGTAAAGATTTCACCGCAATATCAAAATGATGGTGTGTACTACACAGCTGATGCTTCACGTGCAGTCGGTGTGGCAACACAATTGCTTTCTGCCGAGATGAAACCAAAACTGGCAACGGACTATGCGGCGGATTATGAAAAAATCCGTACACGTTTAGCCAATAAACAGCCGAAAGCCGCCAAATTGTCTTATGCAAAATCAATTGAAAATGGCTTTAAAATTGATTTCGGTGCACACACTCCAGTAAAACCTAACTTCATTGGTTCGGAAACTTTCACCAATTATCCACTTGAAACCTTGGTGGAATATTTTGACTGGACACCGTTCTTTATTTCTTGGAGTCTGGCGGGTAAATTCCCGAAAATCCTGGAAGATGACGTAGTGGGCGAAGCAGCACGTGACTTGTTTGAACAAGCACAAATTATGCTGAAAGATATCATCGAGAATAAACGTTTCGATGCGCGTGCCACCTTCAGCATTTATCCTGCCAACCGTGTGGCAAGCGACACTGTTGCTGTGGCAGATGAAAATGGCAATGTGACCCATACTTTTGAACATCTACGTCAGCAGTCGGATAAAGTGACAGGCAAAGCCAACTATTCTTTGGCGGACTTTATTGCACAGAAAGATGTGGCTCAGGATTATTTGGGTGGTTTTACAGTTTCAATCTTTGGTGCGGAAGAGCTGTCGCAAGAATACAAAGCCAAAGGCGATGATTATTCTGCAATTATGGCGCAGGCTTTAGGTGACCGATTTGCTGAAGCATTTGCTGAACATTTGCACCAGCGTATCCGTAAAGAATTCTGGGGCTACCAAGCAGATGAACAATTGTCGAATGAAGATTTGATTAAAGAGAAGTATGTCGGTATTCGTCCCGCACCGGGCTACCCTGCGTGTCCTGAACATTCTGAAAAAGCGCCACTCTTTGACTGGTTAGGTACAACCGATAAGATTGGTACGTACTTAACGACAAGTTTTGCAATGTGGCCACCTTCATCAGTGAGCGGTTTCTATTATGCAAACCCTGAAACTGAATACTTTAACGTAGGCAAAATCTCTGGCGATCAGTTGGAAGATTATGCGAAGCGTAAAGGCTGGACCTTGGATGAGGCGAAACGCTGGTTAGCGCCGAATTTGGATGATTCGATTTCTTAAGCTCCCCCCTTGCGAAACTTAGTTTCTCACCTTTGATAAAGGGGGAAGAATCCATTCGTATCGAATAAAAAATCCCCTCGAGTGAGGGGATTTTTTTGTTTTGAACCTTTGAATCCCCCTAAATCCCCCTTTTTTCAAAGGGGAACTTTGTCATGTGATTAAATGAATTGCGTGACCACTCCTCCCTTTTTTAAAGGGAGGTTGGGAGGGATTAAATCCAGTCGGACGATTCTCTCATTCGCGGATGAGATATATATTCAATTTCAGTTTTAATTTCTATTGATTTAACTTTTGAAATACTGAGACCATACATTGCAGCCGTATTCCATGAGAAATAAATTTTATTATTTCCTGTTGTAATTGAACTATCTATTCCTTTAGAAGTAATCTCTGGAAATAAGATAATATTGTCAGCAGTAGGTAATTGTACTGACTTTAAGAAAATTCCTTGAACTTCATCTCCAAACTTTACTCTTAGGTACTCAAAAAAATATTGGCTTATTAAATAATCAAATTTACCACTTTCAAGCTTAGGCTTAGCAATATTCGCTATTAGCTTCTTAAAAAATATATAAATATCCAATTTCTCCAAATAGCTTTCATCTAAATGATGAGGATATAGACCCTGTGCTAATTTATTTAGATTTAATAATTTTAATTCTACTCTATTAGAAAATTGAGCAATACCAACATATTGCCCAACTAAGGCTCTTATTTCAGCTACACATGCCATTTTATCCGTCGACAAATAAAGAGCTGAAATTCCAAAAGGTGTCATTCTTTGATCACTAGCTAAGAATGATGGCACCAACCCAAATTTATCTCGAATATTTTTTGCAATATCTTCATTTTCTTTTTCAAATTCAAATTCAAATGTCAGATTATTTTCATTAATTTCTTTCAATAATGCATTACTACTATCGAAACTTCTTCCACGATATAAAATGGTATTCGGTGTAATAATGCTTAAAAGTGAATGTTGGATTTTATTATTATCTAGCAAGTATTCAAAAGTATGATCCAAGAATTCCTTTAGTCTTGGATTAAAAAACCTAAATTCATGTTTAAAACTTTTCTGGATTTTTTCCCACTCACGTTCTTTATGACAACCATCATATTCCTCTAAAGAATCATCATAAAGTACTAATAACTCATCACCAAATATATCATCTGCATCTTCAGCTAATTTTTCTGTTAGTTCCTCATTTAACTCCAACCATTCAATTAAATTATAAAAATTGCTCACACCCTCCTCATCATGTGCTTCATAAAACCAACCTGCTCTATCTGGCAAATCCCTCAAAAATTTATAATTAGTAGATATGACCTGAAATAATTTATTTTTAAAGATTTTATAATCCAAATGCTCAGTTTCGCTTTGACACTCTGTACAAAACTGAATTTCAAAATTTTCTTTATTGTATGTATAAGGTGGTAACTTTTTGTCAATACAACTTTTACAAATCAACATTTATAAGTCCAAATATTCTTATTAAAAATCAGCATACTATAAACTAAAATCACTTTGATTTCTTAACACTCCCTTCCTCCCCTTTAAAGAGAGAGGGACAACATGAATCAATAACCGCTATAAAATTCGTGGCAAGTTCCCCTTTATTAAAGGGGGGATTTAGGGGGATTAGAATCGCCCCTTTTCTAACCCATTAATCCATAAAAAACCATTTTTACATTTTTAAGTCAGCAAATTTTAAACATTTCCATAATAATAAGACTTTAGACCTCTCCCAGAATACGTGAAGGCCCTCCTCCATGAAAAAACTCATCAACAACCCTGAAAACCTGGTTGTCGAAATGTGCAAAGGCTTTGTCCTTGCCCACCCTGAACTGACATTTACCGAATCACACAAAATCATTTCGCGTAAACAAAAACACAATAACGTGGCACTCATTAGTGGTGGTGGTTCAGGTCACGAACCTGCACATGCAGGCTTTGTCGGTACTGGCATGTTAGATGCTGCCGTATGTGGTGACGTATTTGCATCGCCTTCTCAAATTCAGGTCTATAAAGCATTGCAGCATGTCGCAACAGACAAAGGCGTGCTGATGATCATCAAGAACTATTCTGGCGATATGATGAATTTCCAGAATGGTGCAGCGCTTGCAACAGATGACGGCATTAACGTGGATTACGTCAAAGTAGCAGATGACATTGCAGTCAAAGACAGCTTATATACTGTCGGTCGTCGTGGTGTTGCCGGTACAGTATTGGTACATAAAATTGCCGGTGCTGCAGCATCAAAAGGCTTAGAACTTCCTGAAGTCAAAGCTGTGGCTCAAAAAGCTGCGGACAATGTCATTAGTCTTGGTTTTGCTTATAGCTCATGTACCGTTCCTGCCAAGGGCACTCCAACCTTTACTCTTGCCGATGATGAAATGGAATACGGCGTAGGCATCCACGGTGAACCGGGAATTCGTCGTGAAAAAATATTGCCATCAAAAGAACTGGCTCAACGTATTGTTGATGACCTGTTTCTTGACCGTCCTGACCTGACTGAAGTAGCGGTATTGGTCAATGGTTTTGGTTCAACGCCAATGCAGGAGCTGTATGTCTTTAACAACGATGTTTGCGAACATTTGGCACGTAAAGGCATCAAAATTTATCGTACTTTTGTCGGTAACTACATGACCAGTATCGACATGAACGGTGCATCGGTATCTTTACTTGCTCTGGATGCTGAACTGAAAACCTATTTAGATGCAGAAGCCAATACCCCTGCATTTAAAACGGATGGTTCACCTGCACTACCTTTTGAATTTGCAGCAAAAAATGCAGCAGCTGAACGCAGCGCCAATACCGAAGTTGAAACCCAACCTGAACATGCAATAATCAGCAATGAGCAATTCACGATTGAGAATATGCGTTATGTCGTCGATGTCATGGCGGCTTGCATTATTAAAAATGAAGTGCCTTTCTGCGAGCTAGATGCGCATGCCGGCGATGGTGATTTTGGCATGAGCGTGGCCAAAGGCTTTAAACAGCTAAAACGTGAATGGCAAAGTCTGATTCAAGCACAGCATATGGATGAATTCATGCTGAACTGCTCAATGATCATTATGGAATACTGTGGCGGCGCATCAGGTCCAATCTGGGGTTCAGCCTTCCGTGCCGCGAGTAAGGCCATTCAAGATAAAACCAGTTTAACTGTCGCTGACTTTGCTGAAATGTTGCAGGCGGCAGTCAAAGGCATTCAAGTGACCGGTGAGCGTTCATTTGGTCGTGGTGCCGTGGTGGGGGATAAAACCCTGATTGATGCCCTAGTACCATGTGCAGATTCATGGTCTGCCAATACCGGCAAGACTTTTAAAGAAAACTTTGTCTTGGGTGCAGCGGCTGCGGTAAAAGGTGCAGAATCGACTCAAGAGATTGTGGCACGTATGGGCCGTGCCGGTACGGTCGGTGACCGTAGCTTAGGCTATCCGGATGCCGGTGCACATGGTTTAGGTGTGATCTTTAGCGACATTGCAGCACATATTAAATAAATCATTTATTAAAAAAGCCTCGAATCATCGGGGCTTTTTTTATTTCCGGGTATACAGCTGGTGCTCAAGCAAGACAGCAGAAAAAGCGTCTATTGAAATTTTTCTAGATACTTGTTCAGGTTTTCTTTGACCACGACTCTTTTATTACCCTTCATCTGTGCTTCACTCAAAATTCCTTCCGAGTCAACCACCACAACAGGATGACCATCCTTTTTCAAACGCGCCACGCCTTCAAATAACATGCGGGCGCCGACATTATGAATTAGGGTCAAATTGGTCAGATCCAGTACAATTCGTTTTTTGCCTTCCGGTTCATCTTCCAAAATACGCAGCAGCATTTCCGATTCAGTAAACTGCAATACGCCACGCAGTTCATACACCACCACATGATCGCGTTTTCCAGTGAGATAACGGTTTTGTAAAATGGTTTGTGCCGACGGCGTTCCTTCCATTAAATGTAGCCCCATTTCCCGGGATATACGTTCAAAGATATCGACCCCACGCGCGCTATGCCCATGTTCATCAATTCGTGGAGAAAATACGGCGATGCCCACCTGTCCAGGCAATACGCCAATAATGCCGCCTGCGACCCCACTTTTTGCCGGAATGCCCACCGTGGTCAGCCAGTCACCGGCAGCATCATACATCCCGCAAGTGAGCATCACGCTCAGGACTTGCCGCACCACAGAACGATCCAATAATTTTTTACCGGTCTGCGGCTGAATCCCACCGTTGGCGAGTACCCCGGCAATCATCGCCAGGTCTTTGACCGTCACCTTGATTGAACATTGCTTGATATAACCATTGACAATCGCTTCTGGATCTTCTTCCAATACTCCTACTGTACGCAGCATATAACCCAAGGATCTGTTACGAAACGCCGTTTTCAGTTCAGAGGTATATACATCGGTATCAAAACTCAGTTCACGTCCAGCCAAACCGCTTAAAAAACGGCGCAACTGTTCCGCCCGGGATACTGTGCGTTTATAGGGAATCAGGGAATGGGCAGTAATGGCACCCGAATTGATCATCGGATTTTTCGGAATATTGGTGTCTTTCTCCAGTGAAATCTGGTTAAAGGCCTCGCCCGAAGGTTCCACGCCCACTTTTTCCATGACCTTGGTCAGGCCGACTTTCTGCAAGGCCAAGGCATAGGCAAAAGGCTTGGACATGGACTGCATGGTGAACTCAACCTCGTCATCACCGGTGGAATAGATCGTGCCATCTACGGTGGAGAGTGCCAAAGCAAACTTCTCTGGATCGACTGCTGCCAGCTCAGGAATATAGTCGGCCAAGGCCCCTTTATCATTGTCTTGGCAGGAGCTTAAAACATGCTTGAGATAATCTGGCACCGGTGTTTTCATCGAATGAGCGTATTCCAATTCACTATTATTTTTAACTAACATAGCGGTTTTTGACTTAAGTACCAGAGTGAAAAGGTAATTTTCTGCATATCTGTGTGATGGGTTGTGCACACTTTGCGTCAGCTCCTTCAGAAATTAAATTGTAGGTTTGTTTTAATTTTCTTTTTCAGAGCGATCAAAAAAGGGCAATACTGCCCTTTTTATTGAGTCTGGATGATCTATTTCACCTTGGTTCTGCGAATCATCTTGTACAGGACTTTTGGCGAAATACGCGACACCAGTACCCCGAGTTTTTCTTTCTTGCCGCCAATCACGATATATTCTTCGCCACTCTGCAAAGCTTGTACAGTTTGACGGGCAAAATCTTCTGCGGACAGACCATTTTCAATCGCTTCATCTGCATGCCCTTGCGGCTTCCCTTGACCATTTAAAGCGTTCAGGGACACATTGGTTTTAACAAAACCGGGGAAAATCACCGATACGCCAATCCCCTGATCTGCCACTTCAGCACGCAGGCTGTTGGCCCACATATGAATTGCTGCTTTGGCTGCGGAATAAGACGCGCGATATTGTGTACCGAGCAAACCTGCAACACTGGAAATAAACACGATACGGCCGGATTTTTGTGCCAGAAAAGTTGGCAGTACGGTTTTGGTCAAAAATACCTGCGAGAAATAATCGACTTCCATAATGGCGCGTTCAGTCTGCATGGTGGTTTCTGCAATCAGGGCACGCTGACTGAGTCCGGCATTATTGATCAGCCAGTCAATCCGGCCTTTTTGTTGCACAACCTGCTCATAGGCATGGCGAACCTGACTTTCATCGGTGATATCAGCCGTGATGGAAATATGTTGATCCGGATTGATCAGGCTTTGGCGCACATTTTCCAGTTCTTCATGACGGCGCGCAGTCAATATCACCTGCGCTCCCTGTGCGGCACATTGCTGTGCAATCGCCTTGCCTATCCCTGAAGATGCGCCAGTAATCCAGACCACTTTTCCATTTAAACTTTCAACTTTCGCCATGAAATCCTGTTTCCTTTGTTTTAATAAATATGGTGCGGCCTTTCATCTTCCAGAAATGCCAGTAAATGCTCGAAATAATAACGCATCGTATCAGCATCATAGATATTACCGAGTTTATCAAAACGTTTATAGCCGAGCTGGGTGGTTAGGTGAATCACCCCATTTAAGGTTTTATCGACCACAACATTAAACTTCAACAGGTTTTTCGGTTCACGGATCAGACAGGTCACGCCCTGATCAACGACCTGGGTAAAGGCTTTGAGTGCCGGCGAGACATATTGATGATTGCCGGTTTTCATCTGATCCACACAACCCAGTAACTCCATCACCAGCATCTTTTCCACCGGATAACGCACAAAAACATCGCCGTCATGCGTATAGGTCATGCGATGCAGATAATTCACCATGGGCATGAGCCGTTCATTGCCAAATAAGGAAACCGACCAAGGCATATATTTACGTGTCGTCTCAATAATGTGCTGAATCACTTTTTCAGATTCACTGTCGGGAGATTTCGCGATCTGCACCATCTGACCAAAAATCTGGTCAATAATTTCACAGGCCATATCGGCCAGATTTTCACCGAGCGGTTTAGCCAGACTGTCTGGATCACCGGCATTTAATCTAGAATGAAGGTCGATAAAGCGCTGATGGGTTTCAGGCTGGATCTTCAGGGAAATGCTATAGCTCATCTTGTTATCCTTTTTAATCTTCTGCGATGAGTCGCGTTTTTTATCTTTGCATCATACGACGAGTTGCTCTGCATGCCAATTGTCTAAAGTTTGCATTTGGTTAAGCTGCCGCATCCACTATTTTTTTTGCTACAATAGATCCAATTTTTCATCTACTTTTGATCTGTTTAGACTATGACTGATTCAGCGCAAAATATCGCGACAACCTACGATCCGACCGAGATCGAGAAAAAATGGTACCAAACTTGGGAAGAGCGCGGCTACTTCAAGCCCTCTGAAAAAGGCGAATCATTCTGTATCATGATTCCGCCGCCAAACGTCACTGGTAACTTGCACATGGGTCATGGTTTTAACAATGCCATCATGGATGCATTGACCCGTTATAACCGTATGTCAGGTAAAAATACGCTTTGGCAACCGGGTACTGACCACGCCGGTATTGCCACCCAAATGGTGGTAGAACGTCAGCTTGGTGCAGAAGGCATTAGCCGTCATGACTTGGGCCGTGAAAAGTTCATCGAAAAAGTCTGGGAATGGAAAGAACAGTCTGGCGGTAATATTACCCGTCAAATCCGTCGTTTGGGTTCTTCTGTAGACTGGTCACGTGAACGCTTCACTATGGATGATGGTCTATCCAATGCGGTCAAAGAGGTATTTGTAAAACTGCATGAACAAGGTTTGATCTACCGTGGTAAACGCCTTGTTAACTGGGATCCAAAATTACAAACGGCGCTTTCTGACTTAGAAGTTGAGTCTGATAAAGAAGAAGCAGGTTCATTGTGGCATCTGAAATATTTCTTTGAAGATAAATCATTGCGCACGCACGATGGCAAAGATTATATCGTGGTCGCAACAACACGTCCTGAAACATTGCTTGGTGATACTGCGGTTGCAGTTGCCCTTGATGATGAACGTTATGCAGACTTGGTGGGTCAAAATATTATCTTGCCAATTACCGGTCGTAGTGTTGCCATTGTCAAAGACGAATATGTCGATAAAGAATTCGGTACCGGCTGTGTAAAAATCACCCCTGCACACGACTTCAATGACTATGAAGTAGGTAAACGCTGCGAATTGCCAATCATCAACATCTTCAACAAAAATGCTGAAGTGCTTGCTGAGTTTGAATATATCGCCAAAGCCGGCGAGCAAATTTCTAAAACCATTCCTGCACCTGCAGAGTACATTGGTTTAGAGCGTTTTGAAGCACGTAAGAAAATTGTTGAACAGGCCGAAGCTGAAGGCTGGTTAGAACAAATTCAACCTTACACATTGAAGCCACCTCGCGGTGACCGTTCAGGTGTGATCGTTGAGCCGTTACTGACAGACCAGTGGTATGTGAAGATTGCCCCTCTTGCTGAACCTGCAATCAAAGCAGTGAAAGATGGCGACATCAAATTTGTACCTGAGCAATACAGCAACATGTACATGGCTTGGATGAACAACATTCAAGACTGGTGTATCTCTCGTCAATTGTGGTGGGGTCACCGTATTCCAGCTTGGTACGATGTAGATGGTAATGTTTACGTAGGTCGTGACGAAGCTGAAGTGCGTGAGAAAAATGGCATCCCTGCTGATGTTCAATTAAACCAAGACGAAGACGTGTTAGATACCTGGTTCTCATCGGGTCTTTGGACGTTCTCAACTTTAGGTTGGACTGGCGATGAAGCCAAAGATAAAGAAAACTATTTCTTAAATACTTTCCACCCGACTGATGTACTTGTGACTGGTTTTGACATCATCTTCTTCTGGGTTGCCCGCATGATCATGATGACCATGCACTTCATGAAGAATGAAGATGGCACACCACAAGTACCGTTTAAAACTGTGTATGTACACGGTTTGGTACGTGATGGCGAAGGTCAGAAAATGTCTAAATCTAAGGGTAACGTGCTTGACCCATTAGATTTGATTGACGGTGTTGATCTTGAAACTTTAGTACAAAAACGTACCACTGGTTTGATGAACCCGAAACAGGCAGCAAAGATTGAAAAATCAACGCGTAAAGAATTCCCTGAAGGTATTCAATCTTACGGTACAGATGCGGTTCGTTTTACTTTCTGTGCGCTTGCAAACACGGGTCGTGACATTAAGTTCGACATGAAGCGTGTTGAAGGTTACCGTAACTTTGCCAACAAAATCTGGAACGCTACCCGTTTCGTGATGATGAACTGCGAAGAGCAAGTGATTGGTCAAGACGTTCGTCAAGACCTTTGGGAATTGCCTGAACAGTGGATCGTAAGCCGTTTACAAAAAGCAGAACAAGCAGTGCAAACTGCATTTGCTACTTACCGTTTAGACTTGGCTGCACAAGCGATTTACGAGTTCATTTGGAATGAATACTGTGACTGGTATGTCGAGCTGACTAAGCCTGTTTTGAATGATGAAAATATCTCGGTAGAACGTAAAGCTGAAATCCGCCGTGTTCTTCTTGCTGTGATGGAAGCGTCTTTACGTTTGGCACATCCGTTGATGCCTTACTTGACAGAAGAAATTTGGCAAACGCTTGCGCCGAAACTGAACATTTCTGGCGAAACAATCATGTTGGCTCAGTACCCTGTTGCAGATGAAGCGAAAATCAACGAACAAGCTGAAGCAGATATGCAATGGCTTCAAGGTTTGATTGGTGCGGTACGTAACATCCGTGGTGAAATGGGTCTAGGTAATTCGCGTTTGTTGCCTGTTCTGCTTCAAAACACCACTGATGCTGAAAAAGCACAGATCGCACGTATTGAACCGTTGTTTAAAGCATTGGCGAAAGTTGAGAGCATTACTTTCCTTGCGGACGGTGAACAACCGCCATTGTCTTCTTCATCTGTAGTGGGTCATGTGTCTGTATTCGTTCCAATGAAGGGCTTAATTGACCCTAAAGCGGAATTGGGTCGTCTACAAAAAGACTTAGACAAGGTTCAAAAACAGCATGACCAAATTGCAACTAAACTTGGCAATGAAGGTTTTGTGGCGAAAGCGCCTGCTGCGGTTGTTGAAGGCGAGAAAGTGAAACTTGCTGAGTTTGCTGATCAGTTAGCGAAGATTAAAGCAAATATGGAGCAGATTGCGGCGCTTTAATGCTGTAATTTGATTCAAAAAATCCCCTCAAATGAGGGGATTTTTATTTACTCTTCTTCCCAATCAAAATCCTCATCCTCCCAATTGATATAAGAAGAATCATCTAAATAACGAGTAAAAGTGAATTCATTTAAATTTTCATAAAAATGAATTAATTTATTTACTTCTCGATCGACTATATTTTCTTGCTCTAATGTTAATTTTGGCAAATGTATATCATGACGACCACTTTCGGCTGCAAAAATATTACCCTGATCATATATTGCTTCTGTCTTGTAATTACCTTGAGCTAAATCATGACCAAAATAATGAGCAAATTTTTGCCATTTCCATGCTTCAATCAAATCATTCTCTTTTAATTTTTTGATTTCATCGAATCCATCACAGACGATTCGATCAAATATATCTCTTAGGCATTCTTCATTACCACGCTTTGCTAATTCCAATTCTATATCTGATGGATAATTTGAATGACTATAGTCATACATATCTTCATCAAAATCGTCGTCATCAACGTAATGATCATTATCTCCAAATTGATAAAGTTCTAGCTGAGCAGGAAAACTTCCTAAATCAGCAGCAATTTTTAAATACTTTATATAGTTATCTTTATATTCATCATTACGTTCTTTTTCTTTAATAAAATTATCTAAGCCTGCTTTCCAAGTTGGACTAATTTCTTTACCTTGCAAATATCTATGATAAAGATAATTCATATCTTTATTCTGCTCATCAAAATCACTTTCACAATCACTATAAAATTGTGCAATCAAATATGGATAAATAGAAACCTGAGGGAACTCTATAAAGGTTTTTTTCAGCCGTTCTAAAACATTGTCATGCAGTGAATCATCATCCAAAGCATGTCTAACAAGCTGACTCATTTCCTCATTTGTTAAATATAAAAAATGATAATTTGAAAGATGCTTTTGAAAAAAAGGTGCTAGCGCAATTGAGACGTTTAATTCCTCACAGCGATTTTCAAATAACTCTCCATCCAACTGGTCATCGATTGAATCTGTAAAAATTGGGTAAGAACTTAGTTTTAAACTATTAAAAGTTTTAAATCCAAAAAGTGCTGCAACTATTTCATTTATATAAGAACGTTTAATCTCAATATCATGAAATTTAGTAGTTTGCTGTATTTCAAAAGCTAATGCGCTGATCGTAGACATGTTTATCCTTAAAGTTGTTTCTTAGAATCAAATTTGGACACACGTTTAAACTTTTGAATCTAATAGTGAAACAAAATAAAGAAAACATTAAGAAGAATAGACTATTCAATATAAAAATAGATTTTTGTCTTTTTTACTCGTGTGTAAGTAAGGTGGACACCTATATTTGATAATAGCAATCAAAATTTAAAAATCAAGTTTTTTATGATTTCTCAATTTTACTTACTCTCAAACTCAATCACCAAACCAATTTCATGGCAGTAAAATCCACAATATAAGGTTTGATCACATGCTGACGGCGAAATTTAAGATTCATAAATCGCTTGGCACGTAGAATTTGCCACATCAGGTGTTCTGCATCAGTAGCGGTGTGGCGCATTGATTTAGCGAATATGAGTAGTTGGGGATCGAGTTTTTTGTTCATGTTGAATTTAATTTTATCTTTGATGATTATAGCAGATAGCCCTCTCCCCCTTGCGCACTCAGAATATATTCTGAGGATGCTCATCTCCCAAAGGGAAAAAATCTTAAAGCATCCCATGCCTTAAAAACATCTCCAAGCCACTCACCTTTTTGATATACATCAACCGTTCTTTTTCCACTTTAATCTGCTGTTTGATGGCTGCAGTATCTTCATCAATCTGCTTATACAGGTCAGCAATTTGAACTTTCCCTTTCGCCTTTTTCACAGCAATTCTAGTTTTCGATGACCAGACCAATCTATGGATCAAGGCATCAATCTGTTCTTGTAATTTCTCGCTCTGTGCATCCAAAGCGAGTTGATAAAACTTGAGTTGCTCTGCACTTAAACCTTTTTGTGAAACATCCTGATCTTGTTCAATCTGCAGTTGCATTCTCAGTAACGTAAACAGATCCTGCTCTGCATAAGCCTCATTGGCACGTTGTAATAATTCAGTTTTCTTGATTTTTTTGACATCATTCACTTCACGGTCAGGATGAATGGCCGCCGCAATTTTTAAATACACGGTTTTCAATGACTGCTCTGCCAGCATTGCAGCCTGCGCTTGTTTTTCCTGCTGGCGTTTTAATCTGGCTTGCTCACGTACGTGTTGAAAATGTTTACTATTCCATTCTTCAAATCTATCTGTGTCGGCCTGATCTATGTCATTTTGATCTTCGGAAAACCCTTCTGATGCATTGGTCTTTTTCTGATTTTTTCTGAGTTGGATATGTTCATTGAGCTGCTGATAGTAACTATCAATTTCATTGACCTTATGCGCTTCCTGCACCGACATTGCCTGTGAATCTTTTAAATAAGCCGCCAGGGATTGAATTTTTTCATCCAGTACGACGATCTCGGCCTTGGAAAATTCTGCCTCATGCAGATGCTGCCACAATTGTTCAAGCTGCTCAAACAAAACACCATGCAATTCATGATAGACCGGTATGAAATTTTGCTGTGTATATTGTCGAATCTCTTCTTCAGCCTGCTGCCACTGTGCCAGCTCAAGCTTCTGCTGTTCAATTCTATCAATCAGGCGATCCAGCTTTTTCTGCTGTGTCGAAAGCGCTGTGAATGGCTGAATGATGGTTTTTAAATTGAAAGACATGATATTCAAAATAAGCAGGACAGATTATTAAGTTTAACGGTTTTATGAGACAGGTGTATGCCAGTTATCGACACAAATATACACCTTATGCAAATAAATTTTGTTTAATATCAAACAATATAACAATAACTTAATTTGTCACTGTGCTGAAAGGAGATTCAGATGGCAACTCAGGCAGATTTAATCTTTAATCAGGAACTCGCTGCATGGGTACAAGCGCTAGGATCTGTGTTTGCAATTTTTGTCGCCATTAGTGTGCCCTTATATTTAAATCATTTGGCACAAAATCGTGATAATGCCTTACAAGACATGCAAAAACAAAAATTCTTTGTCACGATGCTGCCGACACTTTATCGTATTCGCCGTTATAGTGCTGACTTCATTGAACAAATGCAGTTACATCAGCAAAGTACTCAAAATATCTTACATACGCTAGAAACCGAATATCTGGAATTGATTCCGGTCTTTTCTAAAGAACTGCATATATTTGTACATAGTCAAATTTATGACCCAAACCTGAATCAATTGGCATTTGAACTGTTTCATTCCGAGGAAATTCTGCAACAACATTTATTACAGCCTAAAAACCAGAAACAGCTCAAGCATCAAGCTTTACTGACCCAACATAGCCAGTATATTCATGATGCGAGCCATCAGTTAATTAAACAGATTGAAAAGAGCCATCACCTACAACCTTAAATTGCCTTTTCAGGCCATCAATGTGTAGGCAAATGGCGCAAACAAAATGATTATTCAACAATGACACGACCATTTAATGGCTGTACCGGACGATTATTCGGATGCCCCATTAATTTGGAAAATTCAGCAATCTGTTTGGCTGAAGCCTGTTGGATCTCTTTTAAAATGAGCCAGCGCACACCCTCTGAACAAGGTGGGGTGGTCAGCGAGCCACTAAAGCGATAATAATCCAGATTTTTAGGCAGCAACTGATTGACAGGCTGTGGTGTCTTTAACACGACTTTTTCACCCTGCTTTTTCGGCAAACGTTTCCACATCTGTTTTAGCATCTGGCTGTCCTGCCCCTGCTCAAACATCATGCCAACCACTGCCAGCTCACCATCAGCATTGGCATGGACAAAATGAATCTCTAAAGGATAACTTTTACCTTGAATCAGGTTCTCACTCGGACTATGCAAATGGAACTGTTTCAGTTCAAAACGCTCCCCATCCAGCTCCAGCTCACCACCTTCGGCAAAGTCCACCTGAATGGTATGACCTTTATTTTCAATGGCGTGAATCATGGTGTTATAACTAAATTTCAGCGGTTCCAGTTGTGCTTTTACCGTCCGCTCAATATTAATTGGTGACTGATTCGCACCATCACAGGCAGTATATTTCTGGCTTAAATTCGACCATTGTTCAGGCTGCATATAGCCCCAATTGGCATCTGCATAGCCTGCCGTACTCAAACCAAGCACTGTTAAAAATGTGAATATTTTTTTCACAATAATTTTCCCTCTTAGAACCGTAATCAATAATTTTTCATTTAGAAAACAAATTTTTAGGCTTATGACTGCCTCATTTTTCAGAGCACAAACTACAGATTTTTAATTAATTTTGGTGAATTACTTACAAATTTCCAAACACTTAAGCCTATGAAAAGATAGAGTATTTATAAATTATTATTTAAATTTCAATAAGATAATCATTTTAGTGTGTTAAACCAACTTAGAATAAAGTGTGAGTTGAATCACAATTAAAATGATGAATATTTATGCAATATTTACATGAAACTTCTAGTTAGCTCATAAATAAATCTGATTATAAATTCGCTCTATTTTCAATAATATATTTTATATTCAAAAGCTTACATAAAAACAGCAGTAAATAAACCTGCCGCATTGCTAGACTCAGCTCAACACGTTATATAGGAACAGCTTAATGGATTGGGTCTCGATCTTTATTCATGATACGACTTGGAGCTTTGCATCAGAGATTTTGCTGCGTTGTATAGTCATGTACATCATGATTATCCTGTTTTTACGTCTGACAGGAAAACGTGGTGTGCGGCAACTTTCGATCTTTGAAGTTGCGATCATCCTGTCCTTGGGCTCAATTGCCGGCGACCCGATGTTTACTGAAGATATTCCCCTGATTCAGGCAGTTCTGGTCATGTCGGCGATTATCTTGATGTATCGCCTGACCACCTGGCTGATGATGAAATATCAATGGTTTGAAGACCTACTGGAAGGCAAACCAATTTATATCGTGGAAAATGGTGTACTGGTCATCGAAGAGATTAAAAAAGGTAAAATGTCACATGATGAATTCTTTGCCGAAATGCGCCAGCAAGGTGTTGAACATCTCGGTCAGGTACGTACCGGATTACTGGAAACCGATGGTAAATTCAGTGTGTTATATTTTAGCGATGATCAGGTGAAATACGGCTTGCCGCTATTTCCTAAAACCTGCTCGATCGTCGAACAGGTGCAAGCAGAGCGTTTATATGCCTGTATTTACTGTGGTCATGTTCAAAACCTGGTCAAAGCGACACAACAATGTCCTCGCTGCGACTCCCCGCAATGGGCTGAAGCGATGAACTGTACACGTATCACTTAAATTAAACCTGATTCAGGCGTTGTAAATGTGTGAAAATTTCAGGTAACTGCTGAATTTTATATTGTATTTCTTCGGCATCAGGATGAAAACCCTGCATCCACAAGGCATGCATTCCGGCATTTTTTGCCCCTTGTATATCATTCACCGGATGATCGCCAATATATAAACAATGTTCAGGCAAGACGCCTAAACGTTGTGCAGTAATCTGGAAAATTTCTGGCTGTGGTTTGCTAAAACCGACTAAACCCGAACTGATGATTTCCTCGAAATAATCGGCAATGCCCAAACCTCGAATGGTATTTAAACGGGTGTCATGTCCACCATTCGAAACAATTGCCAATTGATAGCCTTGAGATTTTAACTGCTCTAGCACCTGCTTGGCATCCGGCATTTCTACGGCGAAACGGCCAAACTGGCTAAACCAGAACTGGGCTAGTTCTTCTATGCTAGGAGGATTTAACCAGTGTAGTTCCTGCAATAATGCATAAGCAGCCGAAGCCCCGATACCACTATGGGTCAGCAATTCTTTTTTAGGATAACCACCATTATCGATGCGCCTTACAATCTCGATAATTTTGTCAGGCTCGACCTGTGCCAATGCTGGCGCATAATATTCTGCCAGATAGCAGCTATAGGCTTGGGCCGTTAGATCACGATGGGTCAAGGTATTGTCGAGGTCAAATAATACAGCTTGAATGTTCACATGCAAATCCAAACATAAAATTAAGCTTATGTTAGCAAGTTTCACACAATACACCTCTATTCATCAGTACTAAGCTTGGTATAAAAAGGGATAAACTGTAGCAGCAAGAATTTGCTTGAATATTCATTATTTTTGTCGAATATTTATATAAAAAAATCCCACCAAGTGGTGGGATTTTTTATTAAGCGTTATATCATCAATTAGAAGCTATATTTGCTCATTAAACCAATACGGTTATCCTTGAATTTATCATTATTAAAGTCTTTACGCTCACCATTGACATACTCAACACCAAACTCAAGTGGTTTAACCGGTGAATACACCAAGTTTAACCACGCTTGTTGTACCTTTTTGTTTGCAGTAGCATTGATGAGGTCTGCATAGTCTGAATCTTTATCAGCAAACAATGCACCATAACCAACTGAGGTTTTTAAGTTAGGTAAAATACTATACGTTAAGCCTGTTTGTACCGCCCAAATTTCATTTTGTTCGATATTACGATTATCTGCATCATGTACAAATGCTGCATTCGCGTTGGTACCATACAGAATACCGTTCACACCTTGCGTATAGCTCACATCAATCGTCGCTTTTAAAGGCTCAAGCACTTGATAGGTTGTACCTGCAGCTAGACCCCAACCTGCTTTACGGTCATTAACGCTTTCATCTTTAGTAACTTCAACTAAAGCACGTGCAGATGCATTGCCTTTTTTATCATCAAAGTTATGAACTAATTTAGCAGTCAAAGTTGGTGCACTTGATTTGTTATATTCAACACTTACTGTTTCACCCTTCGCATTTAACTCATTGTGCCCAGCACTTGAGTTTGGCTTTTCTGCAGCCAGGAACAACTGTGTTGCAGGAGATAAATCAAAACCATAACGAATCATTGGTAGACGGGTAGTACCCCCACCGACGTTGGTGCTGAAGTCAATCATAAACGGTGCATGATTTGACAAGAAGGTAGATTGTGTTTGACCAATTAACCAATTTTTATAGGTTAAATATGCTTGACGTACACGGAATGAATCGTTAGTACCTGCAAAATCACTTTCAAGTTTACCGCCAATTTCTGCACCTTCAACATTGGTTTTAAAATCTAAACCTATTCGTGTTGTTTTTGCTGTTGCAACGAACTTGTCATTCGTTTGACCATTGGTTTTTGCAACATCAGAGAAGTCACCTGCTGAACCTTCAATGATATAGTTCGCATCACCACGAACGAAACCATATAGCTTCACTTCAGTATCTGATTTTGTACTTAGGGCTTTCGGTGCAGCTGCTGATTGTTGTGGGGTTGCTTTGACTTGTTCTATTTGCACTGCTTGAGTTTGCTGAACTTGTTGCTGCTGTAATACTAATGTTTTTAGTGCTTCAATTTCTTGGCGCAGCTGCTTAATTTCTTTTTGCTCTTGTGTTTCAGCATGTGCAACAGTCCCCAGCATCAATGTTGCTACTGCCACTGCTAATCCTTTAGCTAAAAACTTTCTTGTTAAAACTTGACTCATTACATTCTCCATAGTGAACAAAGTTCACTGGCATTGAAAGTTCGGTGATTTCAACTGAAACCTATACCGTGTGGAATATCTATAATTATGAAATAGCTTGGTTGTGATCTCGAAAGATAACTCACGCAATATATGTCGAGTTAAAAGCTCAGGCATCATGTCACGTATTTGACTGCACTTACATTTTTAACCCTAGCTACACAACAAGCCACTTGAAAACATCAAGAATTTAACAACTTTCGAATCAGTTTGAAATCATTTTTATCTCATACTTTTATCTATAATATGTATTAACCATACTTTTAAAACAGATAGCTTCTTTTTCAGCCAGCTTTAATTCATATTTCATAATGACTGCGATTGTTGATCTATTCTTCCCCAAAATAGGATAGGCAATAAAAGCACTATGCTGATACAGACAATATAAGTTAAATATTTTGCATAGCCTAAATAATCCCCCAATATCCCACTCAACATATACAAGCCACCACTTACCGTCGCCATAATTGAAACTTGAAAGGTAAAATCAGTCCCGGCCAGACGCTTACGGCTGTATTGCATAATGAGCGTCAGCATTACCACCAAGAGCATTGCCGAAACCAGATCTTCTGCTGCATTAATAGTATAAATCAGCCAGTTTTCGACTTTAAGCTGGGCTTCATATTGTGCTGCCAGCCAGGCATAGGCCATTAAGCTCAGTATTTTGAGAATCGAAAAAGACATCAAACAAGAGCGACGCGAAAAAAACTTCAGGCAATAACCTGCCAAACCGGCCCCAATCAAGGCAGCACCTGCACCCAGCATAGTCACATATACACCGATCTGGCTGAAACTCAGACCGAGATCGACCATTAAAGGCTTCAGCAAAGGGCCAGACAGCCCATCTGCAACTTTAAATGTCAGCAAGACCAGCAACCAGCAACGCAAGCCTGGATGTGTATAAAAGTACTGAAAATAGGCTTTGATTTTTATTTTACTGGAAGCTGTAATTTGCTCAGATGCGATCGAGCGATGCTGTGGCTCTTTAAATTTTAAAACAGGCAGTGTGTTTATAAAAACCAGTGCAGCCAAAAGCAAAAAAGTGCTTTGCCACTGCAACAGATCTAAAAACAGTAAAATCGCACCACCACCGACAATGAAACCCAAACGTGATCCAATCACCTGAAAGGTATTGCCCCAGTGCTGCTGTTCATTTTTCAGAATATTGACTGCCAGTGCATCGGTGGCAATATCCTGTGTCGCCCCCACCCCATTCATAAATAATAACGCAATAAAAAAGGCCAATAGATAAACCGGCTGATCTAAAGCCTGAATGGGCAAAAAGGACAAGGCGATCAGCACTGCCACCGAGAGCAATTGCAGCGGAATAATCCAGCTTCGATAATGCCCTGTGGCTTGAGAGCCATAACGATCGACCAATGGCGCCCAAAACACCTTGATTGACCAAGGCAGCATGAGCAGGCCAAAACCACCGATCTGTGCCAGCGACACTCCTTCTGCCCGTAAGATCACCGGCAAAGCATGAGTCATAAATCCGACCGGCAATCCTTGCGCCCAATACAGGGAAAACAACACAATGTAAGTATTCCGCATATTCGGCATGCTGGGTCCTTAATAGGCAAAAGAAGCAGAAATCATTCAACAAGCTGGACATTTTGCCAATGAAAAAACCAAAGTAAAAGCCTAATATCATTAAAAATAAAGAAAAATATGTGTCAGGAAGAGACTTTAAGCATGACCAAAAAGCACTTTCCAGAATTACCTCCCTTGGTGCCCAGTCGAGGCAATCGACTCAGCCGTTATTTTTTTAAACGGATCTTTTTAGCGCAGGGCTGGCAGCTTGAAGGTGAGTTTCCCAACTTACCAAAAGCCGTTGCGATTATTTCTCCACATACGTCCAATATTGATGCCTGGCATGGTTTTATTGCACTCTTAGCTATCGGGTTAAAGGTCACTATTTTTGGTAAAAACAGCCTGTTCCATACCCCATTAAAGCCCTTACTTGAATGGATTGGGGTGATTCCGGTGGTTCGGGATAGTCCACAAGGACATACCCGACAGATTGTAGACATCATTGAAAAATCGCAGCAGATCTGGGTCGGTATGGCACCGGAAGGTTCACGTAAGGTACCGGATAAAATTCGCAGCGGTTTTTATCATATTGCCAAGGCAGCCCATTTGCCGATTGTGATGTTTTCCTTTGATTATGATATCAAGACTATTCATATCCTGGGCGTGTACCATCTGACCGGTGATTATGAATACGACCTGGAACAGATTTATCAGCATTATCAAGGTAAATTCTCGGCCAAAAATCCAGACTGGGTGGCCAAGCCGTTACAAAAGCTTTTGAAAAAAGACTAGGCAAATACGGCTTTTTTTGATGTGATAGCCTGAATTTTGTTGATTTAATCACCAGTTTTTATAATGAAATTAGCCCGTTATGCCTTAATTGGCTGCCTTGGTTTCAGTCTTGCAGCCTGTGACAAAGCTACTAAAACACCTACGCCTGCCACGCCATTAAAAGCCCGTGAACCTGTCGTCGCCATTGCCCTCGGTGGTGGCGGTGCCAAAGGTTTTGCCCATATTGGCGTCATTAAAGTGCTCGAATCACACGGCATCAAACCGAAGATTGTCACCGGCACCAGTGCCGGCAGTTTTGTCGGCAGCCTGTATGCCAGCGGCAAATCCCCTTATCAGTTACAGCAGATTGCCCTGAATTTTAAAGAATCCGATATCCGCGATTTAACCTTGAACCGACAAGGGATTATTGCCGGACAAAAATTGCAGAATTTCGTCAATAAAAATGTGGCGAACAAACCGATTGAACAATTCCCAATTCGTTTTGCTGCAGTTGCCACTCGCCTGGACAATGGGCGTAAAGCTGACTTTATTAAAGGCAATGCCGGACAGGCGGTTCGTGCTTCCTGTAGTATTCCGAATGTATTTGTGCCTGCCGTGATTGGCGGCATCAAATATGTCGATGGCGGTCTGATTAGCCCAATTCCGGTCAAGACCGCCAAAGATATGGGAGCAGACATTGTCATTGCCGTGGATATTTCTGCCCGTCCGGATGGTAATAAAGCCTTGAATATGTGGGGCGTACTGGATCAGACCCTAAATATTATGGGACAGCAAAGCATTCATGAAGAGTTGAGTCAGGCCACTGTGGTGATTCAGCCCAAAGTCGGCCATATCGGTACTTTGGACCTGAAAGCCAGCAATGCCACCATTCTGGAAGGTGAAAAGGCGGCTCAGCTGAAAATCCGTACTATTGAAAAAGCTATTAGCAACTTTAAGCAGTCGCCAGCGGCATTTAAACCGCCCCGTCAGGCAAAATTTTGATGCATGAATTTTTTATATTCATCTGCTGCCGCATCTGCTACATTGAAGATCAATCATATAAAGATGATGATTAATTAAATACTTAGCGATATAGGTCACGATATGGAATTAGTTCTTGAACCTTGGCACTGGTTTGTATTAGGCATCCTTCTGATTCTGTCGGAATTACTGCTGCCCGCATTTGCTGCCCTGTGGTTCGGGATCGGTGCCATCATGGTTGGCGTCCTGTACTGGATGTTCCCGATGATGGGACTGACGACCCAGCTCCTGACCTGGATCGTTCTTTCTGTTCTGTGTACGCTGCTCTGGTTCAAGTTTATCAAGCCACTTTCCATTGACAAGACCAAAGCCGGTCTATCGCGTGAAGCGACCATTGGTCAGGTGGGCATGGTGATTCAGACTAATCTGGATCATGGGCAAATCCGGGTGCGCTTTCCGATGCCAGTTTTAGGTTCGGATGAATGGGAATGCCGAACTCTAGACCCTGTTCAGGTCGGAGACCGCGTTCGCGTCGTGGATATTCTGGGTAATGACCTGGTCGTACAACCTCACAGCACGAATTATCAAAATCAATAAGGTGAATAAGATATGTCTGGTGGAACTATAATTGTTATCGCATTTTTGGCCTTTGTGGCGATTACAATTTTTAAAGGGGTACGTATTGTCCCGCAAGGTTATAAATGGATCGCACAACGCTTGGGCAAATACCATACGACGCTGAATCCGGGTCTGAATTTTGTCATTCCGTATATTGATGAAGTGGCTTATAAAGTCACCACCAAAGATATTGTGCTGGATATTCCTTCACAGGAAGTGATTACCCGTGATAATGCCGTGTTACTCATGAATGCGGTGGCCTATATCAACCTGACCACACCTGAAAAAGCGGTCTACGGCATTGAAAACTATTCTTGGGCAATTCAAAACCTGGTACAAACCTCATTACGTTCGATTGTCGGTGAAATGGATCTGGATGATGCACTATCATCACGTGATCATATTAAAGCACGTTTAAAATCCAGTATTTCCGATGATATCTCGGACTGGGGTATCACGCTTAAAACCGTTGAAATTCAGGATATTAAACCTTCAGTCACCATGCAAACCGCGATGGAAGAACAGGCCGCTGCTGAACGTCAACGTCGTGCGACCGTGACCAAAGCGGATGGTGAAAAACAGGCTGCCATTCTGGAAGCGGATGGTCGTCTGGAAGCATCGCGCCGTGATGCAGAAGCACAGGTGGTTCTGGCTGAATCTTCACAACGTGCGATTGATATGGTGACTTCGGCAATTGGTAGTAATGAAATTCCGGTTGCCTATTTACTCGGTGAGCAATATATCAAGGCCATGCAAGATATGGCCAAATCACCGAATGCCAAAACGGTGGTCTTGCCTGCAGACGTGCTGAACACGATTCGAGGCGTGATGGGTCGTCCGCCTCAGTAAAAATTTTCATTTTCAAATCCATAGGCAGCGTATTCGCTGCCTATTTTTCGTTTAAACACGAAAATCTCAGCAAAGATTTGGAATTTATGCTTAAATTTCGCGTTATTTTTTGAAATCCTTTGGGCTTTGATGCCAGATCTGTGTTTCGCCACAGCATTTATCATCAACATAAGTCCTTATTCGATTACTGTCCAACTCGAAAATGGATACCGTATGAGCTCCCTAAATCCAACGTTAATTACCTTTCTTTTTTATATTGTCGCCATGGTGGTGATCGGCCTGATGGCTTATCGTGCGACCACAAACTTTTCCGATTACATTTTAGGGGGCCGTCGTTTAGGTAGTTTTGTTACTGCACTTTCCGCTGGGGCTTCCGATATGAGTGGCTGGCTGCTGATGGGCCTGCCCGGTGCAATTTATCTTTCCGGTTTGTCGGAAATGTGGATTGCCATTGGTCTGATTATTGGTGCCTGGTTAAACTGGTTGCTGGTGGCTGGCCGTTTACGGGTACATACGGAAGTTCAGCACAATGCCCTGACCCTTCCAGATTATTTTTCCAATCGTTTTAACGACCAGAAGAAAATTTTACGTATTGTATCGGCTTTTGTGATTCTGATTTTCTTTGCGATTTACTGTGCCTCAGGCATGGTAGCAGGTGCGCGCCTGTTCGAAAGCATGTTTGAAATGTCCTACACGACGGCGCTCTGGATCAGTGCCATTGCCACCATCAGTTATGTATTTATTGGCGGTTTTCTGGCAGTCAGCTGGACCGATACCATTCAGGCCGGCCTGATGATCTTTGCGCTGTTGCTCACGCCAATTGTGACCCTATTGACCTTCTCTGATATGTCTCAGGTCACTCTGGCGCTTGAAACGGCACGTCCACAGGCCATGAATCTGGTCGGTGACTTAAGTACGGTGGCTATCCTGTCGCTACTGGCATGGGGCTTGGGTTATTTTGGTCAGCCACATATTCTGGTGCGCTTTATGGCGGCAGATTCAGTCAAGTCAATTCCAAATGCACGCCGTATTGGTATGACCTGGATGATCCTGTGCTTAGCTGGTGCCGTGGCTGCCGGTTTCTTTGGTATTGCTTATTTCCAGCAACATCCGGAACTGGCCAGTGTGGTGAATGCCAATCCTGAAACTGTATTTATGGAATTGACCAAAACTCTGTTCAACCCATGGATTGCCGGTATTGTCCTGGCTGCGATTTTGGCTGCGGTAATGAGTACTTTAAGCTGTCAGCTTCTGGTCTGCTCAAGTACGCTGACAGAGGATTTTTATAAATCCTTCCTGCGCAAAAATGCATCTCAAAAAGAACTGGTTTGGGTTGGCCGTTTTATGGTGCTGCTGATTGCCCTGCTGGCAATCTGGATGGCGGGTAATCCTGAATCGAAAGTGCTGGGTCTGGTCGCTTATGCCTGGGCCGGTTTTGGTGCTGCATTTGGCCCGCTGATCATTCTGTCCCTGTTCTGGAAACGCATGACTTTGAATGGTGCCTTGGCAGGTATGATTATGGGTGCAGTGATGGTGATTTTATGGAAAAACCTGTTCGCAGCAACAGGTGTCTATGAAATTATCCCGGGCTTTATCTGCTCATTCATTGCCATCATTGTAGTGAGCTTGATGGGTAAAGTACCTACGGCTGAAATTACCGATCGTTTTGAACAGGCTGAACGTCTGTATAACGAAACCAAATAAAATTAACGATCAAAAAAAGCGGACTTTAAAGTCCGCTTTTTTAATACCTGAACAATCACTCAAAATAAAAACAATGAACAGATTCAAGCATTTTAATTTTTACGCTGAAGTAAAAACTGGGTGATAGAGATCAGCTCTGCCGCCTGATCATCAAAATGAGCAAGTGCGGCTAAGGCCTGATCATGCAATTGCTGTGCATAGGCTTTGGCCTGTTCCAGCCCCATCAAGGCAGGATATGTCGATTTTTCTACCTGCTCATCCTTGCCAGCTGTTTTACCCAACACTTCGGTATCAGAAATAATATCCAGAATATCGTCCTGCACCTGGAAGGCCAGACCAATCGCCTGTCCAAACTCACGCAGCTTTGGAATCGCCAGATCTGTACCTTCAAAGATTGTGACCGCCGCCATCATGATCGCAGCACTCATCAAGGCACCGGTTTTATTACGATGAATGGTTTCTAATACGTCCTGATCAATTTTTTTGCCTTCGGACTGCAAATCCAACACCTGACCATTGACCATTTTCGAAGAGGCTGTGGCCAGAATCTGCATTTGTTTTAGCACAATCGAAGCATCTACCGCAGGACCTTGATCAAACAGACGACTGCCCAAAATTTCAAAGGCCATCGACTGTAGAATATCACCTGCCAAAAGCGCGGTATCTTCACCATAAGCCACATGGCAGGTCGGCTGACCACGGCGCAGCAAATCATTGTCCATACACGGCAGATCATCATGTGCCAGTGAATAACAATGGATAAATTCAATCGCAACCGCCGCACGGCGTACCGCCGCGGTATTCTGATTCGGTTTTAGTGCTGCTGTGGCATAGCATAATGCTGGACGAACACGCTTCCCTCCCAGCATCACGGCATGATGCACCGCCGACTTTAAAGGTTCAGGAATGGCAAAGGCATCTAGGGCTGTCAGTAAATCTTGTTGAATACGATGTTGTGCTTGAGTCAATGCATGGATTGATACGTCAGTAATAGATGACACATTTGCCTCGAATACATAGTCCGGAAGGATGAAAATAACAAGTTTGAGCCACTTGTCCTGATAAGCACTATTGTACCTACAATCGCCTTGAATTTTCAGCTTTATATGTGGATTGATTTAACGCAGCAATAGATATCAAAATATGTTCCTCCACTAAAAAACCACTGCCGCGACAGCGCTACTGTCCCAGAGTTGAAGTGCTTGGATTTATCAAGTGCCTGTGGCAGAGATGCCACACATTGCCCATCACCACAGGACGTCGTGTATGGGCAATAAGAGACTTTTGCCTACTTTGGGTCTTTCCAAAGTAGGATTTTACCTGCACAAATCCATTTAAATTTTTAAAGGAAAAATGAGACTAGACAATATCTACCTCTAAATATAAACAAGTTTAGATATTTAAACGTATTCTCTGATAGCTTTTATTACTTCCTACCATGCCAACGATAGCTGAGTCAAAATTTTGGCCAGTAATGGTCACAACAGTAATTTTCTCAGGCTAAATAATGGGTCGGCAAATCAAACTAGAGCAACACATCTTCAGGAACGCGTACCCAACCTTCCATCAATACACGTGCACTGCGACTCATGATGGCTTTTTTCACTTTCCACTCTCCATTTTCCTGACTTGCTTGTGCGCCTACTCTTAAAGTCCCCGAAGGATGGCCAAAACGCACGGCTTCACGCTCTACACCGCCTGCCACCCGATTCACCAGAGTCCCCGGAATGGCTGCCGCCGTACCAATTGCCACCGCAGCTGTGCCCATCATGGCATGATGCAGTTTCCCCATAGACAAGGCACGAACCAGAATATCGGCATCTGCTTCGGCAACCACCTTGCCACTTGATGAGGTATAAGTTTTGGATGGCGCTACAAAAGCGATTTTTGGGGTGTGCTGACGGTTAGCTGCTTCGCTAATGTCCTGAATCAATCCCATCTGCTTCGCAGCATAAGCACGAATGGTTTCAAACTTTGCCAGCGCTGCCGCATCATTATTCATATGATCCTGAAGCTCGGTGCCGTTATAACCCAAATCTCCCGCATTCAAAAACACGGTGGGAATGCCGGCATTAATCATGGTGACTTCAAAACTGCCAATATTGGGAACTTCCAGCGTATCGACCAGATTACCTGTCGGAAACATCGAACCGCCTTCGCCATCATCATCGGCAGGATCTAAAAACTCGATCTGTACTTCGGCTGCCGGAAAAGTCACACCATCCAGTTCAAAATCGCCCAACTCCTGAACTTGACCATTTCGCATTGGTACATGCGCAATAATGGTTTTTTGAATATTGGCCTGCCAGATGCGGACTGTACACAGCCCATTTTCCGGAATACGTGATCTATCAATCAGATCATTAGAAATGGCAAAAGCTCCCACTGCTGCGGTGAGATTACCGCAATTACCACTCCAGTCCACAAAAGGACGGTCAATTGCCACCTGACCAAATAAATAATCAACATCATGATCGGCCTGCTGGCTTTTTGACAGAATCACGGTCTTGCTGGTACTTGAACTGGCGCCGCCCATACCATCGATCTGTTTAGCATAAGGATCTGGGCTACCAATCACGCGCAGCAGAAGCTGATCACGAATCCGGCCGGCCTGTTGTGCTTCTGCGGGCAAATCATCCAGCTTAAAAAAAACGCCTTTACTGGTGCCTCCACGCATATAGGTTGCAGGAATCTTGATTTGGGCTGCAAAACTCATGAATTGTTTCATCCTTTGGCTTGTCTTTGTTTTGGTAAAAGTTATGGAATACTTATGAGAAGAGTATAATCGCTTTAAAGCCAAGGAAGTTCAGTGCTCCGACCTAAGTATAAAAAATCAGCATTCGTATCAGAGCAAAAAAACAGGAAACTCATCAGTTACAATGTCAATAAAATTAATATATTGATTCAGTTATCTTTTATTTAATTTATTTTTATAATTTTTTATTATAAATCTGATAATAATATTTCATTCAAAGTCTTGCACTAGGTTTCTGAACTTTGTTCCATTACAATCTTTATACTTATTTTTTCCATTGTCGGGCTGAACACTTTGAATAACGAGTCTTCACAACTTCAGCGTGGCTTAAAGAACCGTCATATTCAGTTGATCGCCATGGGCGGTGCAATTGGCACAGGCTTATTCTTAGGTTCCGCACAGGTGATCCAATCTGCGGGTCCTTCTATTATTTTGGGCTATGCCATTGGTGGCTTGATTGCATTTTTAATCATGCGTCAATTGGGTGAGATGATTGTTCATGAACCTGTCGCAGGTTCATTCAGCCATTTTGCTTATAAATACTGGGGCAAGTTCCCCGGTTTCCTTGCGGGCTGGAACTACTGGATTTTATATATCCTGGTGGCCATGACCGAACTTACTGCCGTTGCGAAATATATTAACTATTGGTGGCCTTTTATTCCAGCTTGGGCATCGGTACTGTTTTTCTTTATCGTGATTACCCTGGTCAACCTCGGCAATGTGAAATTCTACGGTGAATCAGAATTTTGGCTTTCAATCATTAAAGTGACTGCAGTTATCTCGATGATTGTCTTCGGTTTATATCTGATCTTGACTGCAGATGCTTCCTCGACTGCGTCTTTCAGTAATTTATGGACTGCAGGTGGTTTCTTCCCGAATGGCTTTGAAGGTCTGTTCTTCATGCTGGCCTTCCTGATGTTTGCCTTCGGTGGGATTGAACTGATCGGTATGGCAGCAGCAGAAGCTGAAAATCCAGAGAAGACAATTCCGAAAGCGATTAATCAGGTGGTGTTCCGTATCCTGATTTTCTATGTGGGTGCATTGACGATTTTGTTATCACTGGTGCCCTGGAATCAGCTTGAGCTTGGTGGTCTGGATAAAAGTCCATTTGTAATGATTTTCAGTCAACTGGGCATTGGCTGGGCAGCACACTTACTGAACTTTATTATTTTAACGGCTGCACTGTCTGTCTATAACAGCGGTATGTATGCCAATAGCCGTATGCTCTATGGTCTGGCTCAGCAAGGAAATGCACCTAAAGTCTTCATGCAAGTGAATAAACAAGGTACTCCGATTCCTGCGGTATTGTTTTCTGCCGCGCTGATTTTCGGTTGTGTATTACTTAACTACTTTGTTCCTGAAGATGCATTAAGCCACTTGATTTATATTGTGGTCGGTGCGTTAGTGTTGAACTGGGCGATGATTACGCTGACCCATCTCAAATTCATTCAGAGCATGAAGAAGCTCGGCCAAAAGACCTCATTCCCAGCACTATGGTCTCCAGCAGGCAATATTCTGGTCTTAGGTTTCATTATTACGATTCTCTACATCATGTGGACTCAGGGTTTTCAGGAATCTATTTTAATGATTCCGGTTTGGATTGTGGTCATGTTCGTTCTGTTTAAGTTGCTTAAGCCTAAAAATACTTAATCGGTTTATATAAGTATATATTCTTAAAAAGTTATTGCTGCGGCAATAACTTTTTTTTCAATTAAGTTTGCAGTACATTAATCCTTCTTTTTGCGCCCTTAGCTTAACTGGATAGAGCAGTTGCCTCCTAAGCGACCGACGTGGGTTCGAGTCCCGCAGGGCGCACCATCTTTTTAAACTTTCCCGTAACCTACTCTGGCAGTGGGCTATCTTTTAAATTACTCAATGAAATAACTAAAACTTCTTCCAGGTCATTGCACTGGTCGTATCTGAATCTTTAGCTTTGCCAAAAACCTTCATTTGATCTTTAGATTCATTCAATCGCGCTTCAATCACATAGCTACGACCATCTTGAATATTCAACCATTGCCCTTGATTAAATTGAGTATGATGAGAATCTGCCACCATTCCCTTGAGTACTTCCATACCAAAGATGGGTTGGTTCTTCAGCATACCGCGGCATTTTCCACAAACATCCGGATTCGCCACACCGGGAACTGGGCGATTTTTGGTAACCACCGCACTATATTGCTGTGTCTTAGAGTTCTTACGAATCACAATTTCAGAAATATAATAACCTGTACGATCATCAATGACTTTCCATGAGCCAATTAATGGATCAAATGGCATAGCAGCTACAGGAGTGACCAGTCCAAACAGTAATGTAATAGCACCCAAAAATTTAATATTCATAAGCAAGATATTTATAACTCAACAAAAAAACAGAGGCACATTCGTGCAAAATCGCGGCAGATTATAATTATTTTAGTTCACTAATCACAGTAATATTATAATTTTTAAGCACATACATCTTACTCAGCTTAAGTATTTTCTTAACTGATGAAATTTATTTTTATAAAGTTTTCTCTATCACCTTGAGCTCAATAACAGAAAAATAAACAAGGATCATGGCTACTCTAGCCACGATCAGAAGCAATAATAAAGATAGACGGATATTCGCAAGGAAAGATCAAATATCTCTTAGAGCGGAATAAATTGCGATTGGTAGTCAGAGCAAAACTAAGAGCCAATAAAAGAATTTTATGAAATAAGGTACAAAAGCCTAGGAGGTCTTCAGATAAAATTCCAATAGTTCCCCCTATAAGGCTTAGAGTAGAAATTTCATCTTGGACATAAAAAAGTGACTATGTGATGTATTTAACAAAATATTCAATGAATTATTAAAGATCTACATATTTTTTTCATTTTTCTCTTAAATAAATAAATTATTGATAATAAAAGTAAAATATATGATTAAGTATGCGTTTTTCATGATTAATTAGTATTTTTACTCTATTTAGCTGCTTTTTTATGCTTTATTTTTAGTCTAGAGCATTTACTCTTATTTTAATTGTGGTATTTTTGGCACATGGAGTAACAAATGATTACGGTTTATTAACCGTTATCTCCAAAAAATCAAATAAGTGCAAACAACAACGCTAGATATAAATTTGTACCTCAAGGAAAGACGTAAATGAAATTAAAAACATTAACTACTGCAATGATTCTCGCAACTGTACCAATGACGGGTGCATTTGCTGCTGCAATGGATCGTTCGGGACAATCTATCGCAGCGTTTTTACAACCGGGTAATTACTTTGAAGCAGGTATCTCTGTTTTAGATCCATCAGTTTCTGGTACAACGTCCAATTCACCATTATTAGGACCAGGTGCTAATCAAGCTACAGGTGATATGGCTAGTGACTACTACTTTCCATCCGCAGCATTAAAATTCCAAGTTACTGATAATTTTTCTTTTGGTCTTCTGTATGATCGCCCTTTTGGTGCTGAGGCAGAGTATTCAGCACCTAATGCTGGTCTCACAGCATTTTCTTATTTAGGTGAAGGTACTTCAGCAGAAGTTAAAACAGAGAACTTAACCTTCTTATTGGGTTTCCAACCAAATGAAAACTGGAATTTTTATGCTGGCCCAGTTTATCAAGAAGCTCAAGGTGAAGTACATTTAAGAGGAACAGCTTATAGTGCTTTAGGTGGTGTCCCCCTCGCCACGTTCCCAGGCATGGTTTATGATGCCAACATGAAAAAAGACTCTGAAATTGGTTGGATTGCAGGTTTAGCTTATCAAATTCCAGAAATTGCTCTTAAAGCATCTTTAACTTATCGTTCGGAAATTGAGCATCAATTAACTTCTACAGAAACTCTAGGTGGAAATCCAGTTGGTGCTGTAACAGGTATGTTAGGTGGCACCCCTACTACTGGTAAAACTGATGTAACTACTCCCCAGTCTGTTAACCTTGATCTTCAGTCAGGTATCATGGCTGATACAGTCGCATTCTTAAATGTCCGTTGGGTAGACTGGTCTGACTTTGCAATTCGTCCTCATGATTTTGGACAACTTCTTGATACCTTAGGAGCTTCTGGTATTCCTGGTACTTCTCCAGCTCTTATTGGTGGTAATTTAGTTGAATATAATGAAGAACAATGGTCAGCTACCGCAGGGGTAGGTCGTAAGTTTAACGATAAATGGGCAGGTAATGTTTCTGTAGGTTGGGACTCAGGTGCTGGTAATCCTGTAACTACACTTGGCCCAACAGAAGGTTACTGGAATGTAGGCCTTGGTTTACAATTTAGCCCAGCGCCTAACTACTTTATTGCTGGCGGTGTGAAGTACTTCTGGCTAGGTGATGCTCAAGCTTTAACAGTTGCTAATCCAAATGTAGGTAACTTTGAAGATAACCACGCTTTAGGTTATGGCTTAAAAATGGGTTACCGCTTCTAAGTTCTCCTAAAATAAAAAACCACTTCCGGGTGGTTTTTTTGTTTTTACTCTACTTTTATACAATCGTATATCAATCGCTTATTTTAGCATCGATTAAAATTAATAAAATTTTAGTTCTTTTACACTATTTTTAATTATTTAAAATTTATATTTTTCATGCACTTGAATTAATAAAATTAGTATAAAAACTCTAAGCAATCCTTTTGTTTAACCGCCTTAGTTCATTTCTTCAACAGAGTTGAGTATTTACTCTTTTTAAATTTATGTTACTTTTCCAGCACATTTTTGTTACAGATGGCATCAGGGAACGTACCATGAAGCTCAATAAAATTTATTCTGCTATTTTACTTAGCACTTTACCTCTTTCTGCAGTTCAAGCAGCTGGCTTAGACCGTTCTGGTCAATCTATTTCTGCTTTTTTACAGCCGGGTAACTATGCTGAAGCAGGTATTTCTGTTCTTGATCCAACTGTTAAAGGCTCTTCTACAGTAGCAGGTTTACAGGGCGAAAAAATCAGTGATATGGGGGAAGACTATTACTTTCCTTCCGCAGCAATCAAAGTTCAAGCAACTGATAAAATTTCACTTGGTTTGATTTACGATCAACCTTTTGGTGCTGATGCAAAATATTCTTCAATTGCCGGTTCATTTGGTAATGGAATAGAAGGCACTTCAGTTGAAGTAGATACTCATAATATAACCGCTTTAATTGGTTATCAACCTACAGAAAACTGGAATTTTTATGCTGGTCCAGTATGGCAAACTGTAGAAGCTGACATTAAGTTACGTGGTAATGCATATGGTGCACCCCCTTTAACTTTAAGTGGTTACAATATTAAGATCGAGCAGGAAGAAGCATATGGCTGGTTAGCAGGTTTTGCTTATCAGATTCCTGAAATTGCTTTAAAAGCCGCTGTAACTTATCGTTCTGAAATTGAACATAATGCAAAATCCAAAGAAAGCACTGAGCTTCCTGTTCCATCATTAAAAGCACTTACATCAAGTGTTAATGCAACGACACCTCAATCTGTTAATTTAGACTTCCAAACAGGCATTGCAAAAAATACTTTAGCATTTGCAAATATTCGTTGGGTGCATTGGGATCAATTTGCTGTTACACCATCTTTATTAGCAAATGCTTCAGGTTTACGTGGTAAAAAGCAGAATCTGATCGACTACTCTGATGACCAATGGTCTGCAACAGTAGGTTTAGGTCGTAAATTTACTAATAAATGGTCAGGTTCAGCTTCTGTAGGTTATGACTCAGGAGCCGGTAACCCTGTAACAACCCTAGGTCCAACTGAAGGCTACTGGAATGTAGGTTTAGGCGCGCAATATAGCCCTGCTGAAAACTATTTCATCCAGGCAGGTGTGAAATATTTTTGGCTAGGTGATGCAACTGCACAAACTGGTGGAAATCCAGTTGGAGAATTTGAAGACAATCATGCAATGGGTTATGGCATGAAGATCGGTTATCGCTTCTAATTAATTCATAGATTAAATAAAAAAGGCGCTTATAGCGCCTTTTTTATTTACTTTGATTCTTTAAGCTGGAATATCACGCACTGAAGCATTACGAATGGCTTCTTTTAACGCGTCATAACCATTAATTGGCGGGAATTGCGGGAATTCTGCAATGACATTCTCAGGTGCATCAAACAGGAAACCATGATCTGCTTCAGCCAGCATTGTCGTATCGTTATAAGAATCCCCTGCCGCAATCACACGGAAGTTCAAACCATGCAGTGCTTTAACAGCTTGACGTTTCTGATCTGGCTGACGAAGTTTATAAGCCGAGATCATACCTGCTTCATCTGTTTCCAGTTTATGACAGAAAATCGTCGGCCAATCCAGTTGCTTCATGAGTGGATGTGCAAATTCATAGAAAGTATCTGAAAGAATAATCAATTGAAAATGCGTACTCACCCATTTCACAAATTCTTTTGCTCCTGGGAAAGGCCCCATTTCTGCAATCACTTCCTGAATATCGTTCAAGCCCAAACCGTGCTGTTTTAAAATATTCAGACGTTGGGTCATCAGTACATCATAGTCAGGAATGTCACGAGTCGTCGCTTCAAGCTCTTTAATACCGGTTTTTTTGGCAAAGTTAATCCAGATTTCTGGAACCAACACGCCTTCTAAATCTAGACATACGACTTCCATGAACATTCCCTCTAAGTTGTATTGAAAAAATTTTGCACTATCATAGCTGAAGAAACAGATTTTGCACTGTACTTTTTTAAATCTATTTTTTTCATAAGTATTTATTTTTTAGTGATAAGTCAACTAAATCAATTCTATTAAAATAGATGTGAAATTAATTAATATAGGCTATGTCCTTTCCAAGCCTATATCGCCAGGACTCTCATGACCATCATTCCTACTATTGATCGTATTGATGCGCTTGCATCTGAATATGCTGATAAATCGCCCAATGAAATTTTGGCACTTGCACTGAGCCAGCAAGGTGAAATTGCGATTTCATTTTCTGGTGCTGAAGATGTTGTATTGATTGATATGGCGTCGCATCTCGGTAAACCGTTCCGGGTATTCAGTCTGGACACTGGCCGTCTACATGCAGAGACGTATCAGTTTATTGAACGGGTGCGTAAGCATTATAATATCGAGATTGAAATCTGCTTCCCCGAAACTGCAGACGTGCAAAATCTAGTGACGACAAAAGGTTTATTCAGTTTCTTTGAAGATGGCCATCAGGAATGTTGCGGTATACGCAAGGTTCAACCACTGCGTAAAAAACTGGCCACGCTGGATGGCTGGATTACCGGTCAGCGTAAAGACCAAAGCCCGGGTACCCGTAATGAAATTCCTGTGGTTCAGGCAGATCCAGGTTTTTCCGGTCCGGGTAAGCAGCTGATCAAATACAATCCTCTGGCCAACTGGTCCAGTGCAGATGTCTGGAGTTATATCCGCATGATGGAAGTGCCTTATAATGCGCTGCATGAAAAAGGTTTTGTTTCAATCGGCTGTGAACCCTGTACCCGCCCTGTCCTGCCGAATCAGCATGAACGTGAAGGCCGCTGGTGGTGGGAAGAAGCCACGCATAAAGAATGTGGTCTGCATGCTGGCAATCTAAAAAAATAAAGTTAAGTTTTATCGCTCCTATTGATTGAAAGACTATTTTTTTTAATAAAGATAGTCTTTTTTAATTGATAATTTTACATTTAGTGACAAGATAGAAATTACCTTTTATCGGGATAATATTATTTTAATTAAAGAATTGATAAAATTTTAGCTCATTGATTTATTTGCATAAAATGTGAAATGGAACACAATGCTATTCTTCTAATAACACATAATTATTAAGTTACACTCCACTTCGCCTAGTAAATACTATTTTTAGAAAACTATTTTAAAACTAAAATTTTCACATTTCATAAACTTAGGAAGACATTTTGTTCTTGTCAATAGCCACTTTTTCACAGTTGAGGCAAGATAAAGCAGTTCATTTATATGTTAAAAAAGATATACTTTAAAAACTAAAGTAATAATTCTAACAAGGCTTTTTAGTAAAAAAGCCATAGAGAATGCAGTGAGGCAATCCACGCTATGCGTCCATTACATCCAATTGATTTTATTTTCTTAACTTTAGAGAAACGGCAGCAGCCTATGCATGTAGGTGGGCTATTTTTATTCCAAATTCCCGAAAATGCACCAGCTTCCTTTATTCAGGATCTCGTCACGGATATTCAAAACTCCAAATCATCGCCGATTCCACCTTTTAATAATTATTTAAATGGCCTGTTTTGGGATGAAGACCAAGAATTTGATTTAGATCACCATTTTCGTCATATTGCCCTGCCGAAACCGGGCCGTATCCGTGAATTGCTCACTTATATTTCACAAGAACATAGTGCGCTGATTGATCGTGCCAAGCCTTTATGGACCTGTCATATTATTGAAGGGATTGAAGGTAATCGTTTTGCCATGTATTTCAAAATCCATCATGCGATGGTGGACGGAATCGCCGGCATGCGTCTGGTCGAAAAATCGCTGTCGCATGATCCGAATGCCAAAAGTATTGTGCCACCGTGGTGTGTTGAAGGGCCACGCGCCAAACGCCTTAAAGCACCTAAGGTCAATGCTTTTAAAAATGTCCTGCAAACCATTAAAGGCCAACTGGAATGCGCACCACGCGTCGCTTATGAGCTGTCTCAGACCGTCATGAAGGATATGGGGCGCAATCCGGATTATGTGTCCAGTTTTCAGGCACCAAGTTGTATTCTGAACCAACGTGTCAGTGCTTCGCGTCGTTTTGCGGCACAATCCTTTGAATTTTCACGTTTACGGCATATTTCTAAAGCCTTGGGCGTCACGATTAATGACATGGTACTGGCCATCTGTTCAGGTGCACTACGTGAATATTTACTATCACAACATGCTTTACCGAAAAAACCATTAATTGCCATGGTTCCGGCCTCGGTTCGAAGTGATGATTCGGATGTTTCCAATCGCATTACCATGATTCTGGCCAATCTGGGCACCCATAAAGAAGATCCTCTGGAACGTCTCAAAATTGTACGTGGTAGTGTACTGAGTGCCAAGGAACGTTTTAAACGCATGAATGCCAATCAGATTTTAAATTATAGTGCCTTTGTCTATGGTGCAGCCGGTCTGAACATTGCATCCGGTTTAATGCCAACGCGCCAGGCATTTAATGTGATTATTTCCAATGTGCCTGGGCCACAAGAATCATTGTATTGGAATGGTGCACGTCTTGAAGCACTTTATCCGGCTTCCATCGTATTGGATGGTCAGGCCTTGAATATCACCATGACCAGCTATCTAGACAAACTGGAAGTCGGCTTGACCGCATGTCGTAATGCCCTGCCGAAAATGCAGAACTTGCTGACGCATCTGGAAGAAGAAATTCAACGTTTTGAACTTATTGTAGATGGCGAACCTGTCCCAAAGTTACGGGCGGTAAGCTAGCCGCGGATGAATAAATAAGATAGATGGACTGCCAAAGATGCTGATCATTTTTGCCAGTCCTAGCGCACATAATTAAGGGGCTCATAGAGCCCCTTGGTTTTATTTTTTAACATCGTTTTAAATTTATTTTATATTTTTGGGATGATGCATCCATTTTTGATTGCCTAGAATTTATTTCAATCTGCACAAGATTCTGTATCGGTAGCATTAGCTTTTGATGGTACGACACTGTTGTAATAATTGATGGCAGGCATTACGAATCATGCTGGCGGTAATCTGGACTTCATTACCGCGCTCATCGACGATATATCCTGCATGTACAGTCTTTGGTTCTAATACGTGTTTTAGGCCTTTATTAATTACTGCTTTACTCATATTCATAACACACTCCTTTTGCTAAGCCTGAAACTGGGAGAAACGGCTTTGGCTAATTCATGCATCTAGTATTGTAAATAACAGCACCAATGTAAAATTTCAGATGTAACAAGTGTTTAACGATATTCTGTTACAATTTCAGCTGAGAATGATATCGTATTGCTCTTGCGTATACAGATTTTCTACTTGGAACTTAATCACGCGATTAATGAAATGCTCTAGATCAGCGACTGCTGGGGCCTCTACTGTTAGTAAACGATCAATTACAGCGGGATGCGCGACAACAGTAAAGCCACTCTGCGACTCATAAGCACGTGCATAACGCAGAATTTCTCTGAATATTTCGTAACATACTGACTCGGCTGTTTTGACATAACCACGTCCCTGACAAGTCGGACAGGATTCACAGAGTAAATGTTCCAGTGACTCACGGGTGCGTTTTCGGGTCATTTCCACCAGACCCAGTTCAGATACCTGAGTAATCTTGGTTTTAGCATGGTCACGTTCCAACATGCGCTCAAACTGTTTCATCACTTCTTCACGATGCTGCGCTTCCTGCATATCAATGAAATCAATGATGATAATTCCACCCAGATTACGCAGACGCAACTGACGTGCAATGACCTGAGTCGCTTCCATATTGGTTTTAAAAACAGTGTCTTCCAGTGAGCGACCACCCACATAAGAGCCGGTATTGACGTCAATGGTGGCCATCGCTTCGGTCTGATCAATCATCAGATAACCGCCCGACTTCAACGCAACACGAGTTTGCAGCGCCTTTTGCAGATCTTCTTCAACATTATATAAGTCAAAAATTGGACGCTCGCCCGGGTAGTGCAGTAAGCGGTCTCGCATATTCGGCACGAATTCTTCGACAAACTCTTGCAGCTTGGCATGAATTTCACGTGAATCGACGTAGATTTTTGCAGTTTCTTCATTGGCCAGATCACGAATGATCCGTTGTGGTAAAGGCAATTCTTCAAAGATCAGCGAGGGAACTGCAATAATCTTCTGCTTACGCTGGATATATTCCCAAAGCTTGGCCAGATAAGCCATATCTTGGGCAATGGCTGCTTCTTCAATACCTTCAGCAGCGGTACGTACAATCACTGAGCCTGGCAGCTTATGCTCGGCCTGAATCCGCTCAATAATCGAACGCAAACGATTGCGCTCTTCCTCAGATTCAATTCGCTGCGACACCCCAATATGATTGCCATAAGGCATCAGCACCAGATAACGCGAAGGAATAGACAAATCCGTGGAAAGACGGGCACCTTTGGTACCCAGCATATCTTTCATCACCTGAACCGTGAGGATTTGACCGGGCTGAAGCAGTTCAAAGACATTTGGGGTGGGCTGCTGGCGCGGCCAGACCATATCATTGATATGCAAAAATGCCGTTCTGGACAGACCAATATCCACAAACGCAGCCTGCATACCCGGCAAGACCCGTACCACTTTGCCTTTATAGACATTACCGACCAAGCCACGCTTGGCCGTACGCTCGACAAACAGTTCATTGACCGTGCCGTTTTCAATCAACGCGACCCGACATTCCATCGGCGTGACGTTAATCAATAACTCGTCAGACATAATTACACTCGAAACATTATAAAAATTCTTTTTATCAGCAGTTAATTTAGTGCCTTAACTGTCTGTAATAACTGTACGGTTTCATAGAGCGGCAAGCCGACCACATTGGAATAGCTGCCTTGTATTTTTGGAATATAACGTGCTGCAATTCCTTGAATCGCATAAGCCCCGGCTTTCCCCAGCGGCTCACCTGTGTCCCAGTAACTTTCCATGTCTGCGGCACTCAGGATTTGAAATTCGACCTGCGTACGTACCACTATACTGTATTTTTCATCTTTTGTACGAACACAGACACCGCTATAGACATCATGCCACCGACCGGAGATTTTTGTCCACATTTCAATGGCATGTTGCTTGGATTCTGGTTTACCCAAAATCTCACTATCGACCCCCAGACTGGTATCCGCAGCAATGATGATTGCATCTGGATAACGCTCGGCCACTGCATCAGCCTTGGCTCGTGCCAGACGTTCAACATAAGCCGCGACGGATTCACCTTCACGCACAGATTCATCGATATCCGGACTGTAGATATCAAAGCTCAGTCCGAGCTGCTGTAATAACTCACGACGCCGAGGTGAGCTGGAAGCGAGAATTATATGCGCCATTTTTTCAACATATAATAGAGGACAGGCCACACCAGAATACTGGTCAGCATTGGAATCCAGTGCCTGGCAAAAGAAAATTGCACGCCTGCCACAATCTGGGCAAAAAAGATCATCAGCAAATGTGCAACAATTGCCAGCCCCGTAATCACCCAGAGATTATTAAAGGTCAGGATACGGCGTTCACGAGTCAGGAATCGGGCTAAAAAGGCAATAATAATAAAGCTGAGGGCATTCAGACCTAAAGGTGCGTCCAGCAGCAAATCAATAAAAATACCGGTACCAAAGGCAAACCAGATCCCACACCAGGTCGGCTGACACAACACCCAGAATAGCATCACCATCAGCATGAACAGCGGACGCCAGCCCGAGAGGGTATAAGAAAGTGGATAGACCATCAAAATCGAAGCCACGATCACCGAAATGACGATGGCAAATAAGGGATCACGATGCTTTCTGGATTTCATCTTAGCGATTGACATGCGGTTGCTCCATCGCCAATGAATCGGAAAATAACACCACCACATGATGACCACCGGCCAGCTGCGCGGCTGGCGTTACATCAATCTGGGCAAATTCACCTGAATTATGTCGTTGTACTTTGGACACCTGCCCCACCAGATAACCTGCCGGAAAATGTTGGCCCAAGCCGGAACTATAGACTTTTTCCCCGACCTTGATATTGGCACTGGTCGGTACATATTCCATTTTCAAACGTCCCAGATCACCCGTCCCCGAGACAATGGCACGCATTCCGGTATGTTCCAGACGCACTGACAATGAATGTTCTTTATCAGACAACAGCATGACCCGGCTACTATGCGGATAGACATTAATAATCTGTCCCATAATCCCCTTGTCATCCAGTACCGTTTGCCCGACTTTCAGCTCGTTATTTGAACCCCGGTTGATCACAATGATATGTCTTAAAGGATCGGCATCGGTGCCAATCACTTCCGCAATTTCAATACGCCCGTCAATGATCAGTGGTGTATCGAGCAGACCGCGCAAACGGGTATTTTCAGCAGAAAGTTCAGAGATTTTTTGTAAGCGAACTTGCGCCTGCAACAACTCAGCCTGCATCGCGGTATTTTCCCGACGCAACTGAACTTCAGACTTGGTTTGTTGATTCAACCACTCTCGCGACAATACCGGATAACTGGCCACAGCATAAATAGGATTATAGGCCGCGTACAGGACATCCCTTGCAGGTTGTACAACATGTGGCATGCGCCAATCAAAGAAAAGCACCACCAAGCATGTTACCAATGCAATGATAAAAGAGCGAAAAGATGGCGGTTGTCGAGAAAACAGATGTGCTTGCACCCGCCGAATCCTTTTCTTAGCCTACGAATAACATGTCATGATTTGGATTGTCGAAAAATTCGAGTACCTTGCCACCACCACGGGTTACACATGAGAGTGGATCTTCTGCCACCACAACCGGCAGGCCGGTTTCTTTGGCCAGCAGCTTGTCTAGATTACGCAGCAATGCACCACCACCGGTTAACACGATACCGCGTTCAGCAATATCCGAAGAAAGCTCAGGAGGTGTGTGTTCTAGTGCTGATTTCACCGCAGACACAATGTTTTGCAAAGGATCTGAAATGGCTTGAGTCACTTCGTCTGAGTTAACCACAATCGCACGTGGTACACCTTCTGCAAGATTACGGCCACGAACTTCAATTTCAAGCGGTTTAGCACCTTCATCTGGCAAGGCCATGCCCACTTCTTTTTTGATCACTTCTGCCGTGGTTTCACCAATCACACAGCCATGCGCCTTACGCACATAGTTAATGATCTGCTCATCAAAGACATCACCGCCAATCCGTAAAGAATCTGCATAGACACAACCCTGCAGGGAAATGATCGCAATTTCAGTGGTACCACCACCGACATCGACCACCATTGAACCACAGGCCTGCTCAACTGGCATACCTGCACCAATGGCCGCTGCCATCGGTTCTTCGATTAAACGGACATCACGTGCACCAGCATTAAATACCGCTTCACGAATAGCACGACGTTCAACCAGCGTCGATTTACATGGTACGCACACCACCACACGCGGTGCCGGAGTAAACAGACGGTTTTCATGTACTTTGCGAATGAACTGATTCAGCATGGTTTCAGTGACTTCAAAATCCGCAATCACCCCATCTTTCATGGGGCGGATTGCTGAGATATTGGCTGGGGTACGACCTAGCATTTGTTTCGCTTCAAGACCTACAGCGGCAACAATTTTATGTGAACCACTATGACGGATGGCTACAACCGTGGGTTCATTTAATATAATGCCTCGTCCTGGCGCATAAATAAGTGTATTTGCAGTACCTAAATCAATGGCAAGATCTGGCGAAAACAAGCCTATTAGTCGTTTTAGAATCACGGGGACGTTCTCAATTAAACTTTATATGGACGCAAGGTGGCAACTTTAACTAAATGTGATGATTTGGACAAGTCAATCGCTTATCATAACGCATGATAATTTGAATTTTTTTAATACTGATTAGGTAATATTATGTCTACATCGGATGCACAGCATTCTGCAGATTTAAGTGCAGAAACAGTTTCAGCCATTGCCCACCTTGCAAGGTTATCTCTCAATGATACGCAATCTGCTGAATATGCTCAAAGTTTAAATAAGATTTTAGGCATGATGGACACATTGAAAGGCATCAATACCGACGGAATTGAACCGCTGAAGAGCCCTTTCGACCATCCTCAGCCACTACGTGAAGATGTGGTCTCAGAAAGCAATCATCGCGAGCAATACCAAGCAGTTGCACCTGCTGTTCAGGATGGTTTATACCTCGTACCGCGCGTGATTGAGTAATTACTACCCAGTTCATTCTTTTTATTAAATTAAACGTAAAGAATTATTTCTCATGACAGATTTACATCGCTTATCCATTCGTGAACTCAGTGAAGGTCTGGCAAATGCCCAGTTTTCATCTCGCGAATTGACTGAACATTACTTAAAGCGTATTGCAAAAATTGATGTTCAAGTAAAATCATATGTAACCGTTACGCCTGAATTGGCATTGGTAGAAGCTGATGCGGCTGACACACTGCGTAAGGCAGGTGGTGCAAATGTGTTAACAGGCGTACCAATCGCGCATAAAGACATTTTCTGTACTCAAGGCATCAAAACCACTGCCGGTTCTAAAATACTGGACAATTTTATCTCTCCTTACGACGCCACCGTTGTCGCGAAAGGCAAAGCTGCGGGCCTGGTGACTTTGGGTAAATTGAACATGGACGAATTCGCCATGGGTTCGACCTCTGAAAACTCATATTACGGCGCAACGACTAACCCTTGGAATTTAGACCATGTCCCTGGCGGTTCTTCAGGTGGTTCAGCAGCAGCTGTTGCAGCGGATCTGGCACCCTTCGCTACCGGTACTGACACCGGTGGCTCTATTCGTCAACCTGCGTCATTCTGTGGCCTGACTGGACTTAAACCGACCTATGGTCGTGTGTCGCGCTTCGGTATGATTGCCTATGCATCATCACTCGACCAAGGCGGCCCGATGGCACGCTCGGCGGAAGACTGTGCCTACCTGATGAACGTGATGGCCGGTCATGATGCCAAAGATTCAACATCAATGAATCAAACCGTAGATAACTATGTGGCGAACCTGAATGATACATCCGTCAAAGGTTTACGCATTGGTATTCCAAAACAGTACTTTAATGTTGCCGGCCTAGCTGAAGATGTTAAAGCACGTGTCGAAGAATCATTGAAAAAGTTAGAAGACATGGGCGCTACGCTAGTTGAGATCGACCTCAACATGACCGAAAGTTACGTTCCGACCTACTACCTGATCGCACCTGCTGAAGCATCTTCTAACTTACAACGCTTTGACGGTGTGCGTTATGGCTACCGCTGTGAAAATCCAGTGGACTTGATGGACTTGTACAAACGTTCACGTTCAGAAGGTTTTGGTGCGGAAGTGCAACGTCGTATCCTGATTGGCACATATGCGTTATCCGCGGGTTACTACGATGCATATTATGTGAAAGCACAAAAAGTACGCCGCCTGATCCAGCAAGATTTCCTTAAAGCCTTTGAATCTGTCGATGTGATTGCTGCACCATCTGCGCCAACCACAGCCTATAAAATTGGTGCGGATTTGACTCCGGTTGAAATGTACCTGGGCGATATTTATACGCTTGCGGTAAACCTGGCAGGTCTTCCTGCGATTAATGCGCCTGTTGGTTTTGACCAGAACAACTTGCCAGTTGGCTTACAGTTGATTGGGAATTACTGGTCAGAATCGCAATTGTTGTCTGTGGTGCATCAGTACCAGCAAGCAACCGATTGGCATACACAACGCGCGGCAATTGCTGAGGAGAATGCATAATGGCTCAAGCTCAAAAATCGGCTAAACCAAAATCTAACCTGATTGAGGGTTGGGAAGTCGTTATTGGTATCGAGATTCACACTCAGCTTGCCACCAATACCAAAATTTTCTCGGGTTCATCGACTGTATTCGGTAATGATCCAAACACCCAAGCCAGCCTTGTAGATTTGGCCATGCCGGGCGTATTGCCGGTATTAAACAAAGAAGTGGTTGATCTTGCGATTCGCTTTGGTTTGGGCATCGATGCTTACATCGATCAGGCTTCTGTATTTGCACGTAAAAACTATTTCTACCCGGATTCACCAAAAGGCTACCAGATTAGCCAGATGGACAATCCGATTGTGGGCTTGGGTCATATCGACATCCAGCTTGAAGATGGCACGGTTAAACGGATTGGCGTAACCCGTGCGCACCTTGAGGAAGATGCAGGTAAATCGATTCATGACCAGTTTGAAGGCATGTCCGGTATCGACTTGAACCGTGCCGGTACGCCACTGCTTGAAATTGTTTCTGAACCAGATATGCGTTCGGTTGAAGAAGCGGTTGCTTATATTAAAGCGATTCATACGCTGGTGCGCTGGTTAGGCATTTCTGACGGCAACATGGCAGAAGGTTCGTTCCGTTGTGACTGTAACGTGTCTTTACGTCGTCCGGGTCAACCCTTCGGTACGCGTTGCGAATTGAAAAACCTGAACTCATTCCGTTTTATTGAACAAGCGATCAATGTTGAAATTGAACGTCAAATGGAAATTCTGGAATGGGACGGCACCATTGATCAGGAAACGCGTTTATTCGATCCTGTGAAGATGGAAACGCGTTCAATGCGTTCAAAAGAAGAAGCCAACGATTACCGTTACTTCCCTGACCCTGACTTGTTGCCTGTGATGATTGCGGATGAACAAATCGAAGCAATCAAAGCCACCATGCCTGAGCTGCCTGCGGCACGTCGTGCGCGTTTTGTGGCGGACTTTGGCGTGACTGAGTACGATGCTCACGTTCTAACGCTTACTCGTGAAATGTCAGAGTTTTATGAAGAAGTCGTGAAAGCTGCTGGCGGCGCTGCACAAGGTAAGATTGCTGCAAACTGGGTGATGGGCGAATTCTCAGGGGCGCTCAACAAAGCAGGCCTAGATCTTCAAGATTCTCCTGTTTCTGCGGAAAAACTTGGCGGCATGATCGCACGTATTGTCGATAACACCATTAGCGGTAAGATCGCGAAACAAGTGTTCGGCTTTATGTGGAATGAAGGCAAAACTGCGGACGAAATTATTGCTGAGAAAGGCTTGAAACAGGAAACTGATACAGGCGCGATTGAAGCAATTATTAAGGAAGTGCTTGCCGCCAACGAGAAGATGGTTGAAGAGTACAAATCTGGTAAAGAAAAAGCTTTCAACGGTCTGGTTGGTCAAGTGATGAAAGCGTCTAAGGGTAAAGCCAACCCTGCGCAAGTGAATGAGTTGATGAAGAAGTTGATTGGTTAACACATAAATCTTCAATACAATTAAGGGGCTATCAAAGCCCCTTAATTTTTTGGAAAAATTACAATGTATAAATCTTTAAGATATATTTTTTGGTTTATCAGTATTTTTTTCTTCTCTTTTTTTATCTATCAACTTTCAAAGTATAATTTTGATCTGATTTATTTTTTTGAAAAAAAGTATCAATATATTGCCTATATATTTGGTGCAATTGGTGGTCTTTTTGCAATTGAAAACTTTCATAGAAAAGAAGGACTTTCAATATTAGGTAATCTATCTACAACTCATTTTTTTGGAAAACCTGAAGATAGTTTTGATACATCATTTATAGATTTAACTTTAATAAATCGAAAAGATAAGCCAATAATAATATTTGATGTATATGTAAAAATTGGATCAAACACCTATATTCATTTAAAGCAAGCAACCAAAGAAGACCCTATTATCATTAAGGGATATGAATACTATTACGAAGAATTTAACGAAGCTTATTTCTATTCATCAGGTATAAATGCTTACTCCTTACGCTCAAGTAAACTCACTAACAAATACCAAATACATTTGCACACCTCGGAAGGGATTTATAAAGTTAAAAAACTAAAACCGCACAATGAGTTTTATAGGTTTTATAGCCGTCTTTTAAAACCTGAAAGACTAGAATTTAATGAAACAACAGTCCCATTAAATACAGCCTATATTCTTAATTTTTATGATCTAAAAGACAAATTACATTCAATTTATATTAAGAAAGAATACACTTGGATTCAAATTGAAAACTTTAAAATAGAATCAGCAGAAAAATTAGATCGAGAAAAGTTAGAGCAAGAGTTAAATATCGGTATAGAATCCAGAGCATTAGCAATAAAAAGTTTTCAAATTATTGATTTTCAGGAAAAATTAAATCAAAAGAGAGAAAAATTTCTACATTTTAAAAATGATTATAATCCTTTAAATATTAATACTTCTTTTGATAAAGGGAGCAAAAAACACATGACTTATGTCTATTACAAAAATAAATTTCAAAAAATCATATCCTCATTTAAAAAGATCAAAAAATAAATTTTATAAAACACATGACTTATGTCTATTACAAAAATAAATTTCAAAAAATCATATCCTCATTTAAAAAGATCAAAAAATAAATTTTATGATGTATCAAATTTTACTAATCCTTCTCCTTGCGAAGCGTCGCTTCTTACCTTTAAAAAGGGAGACTTTGTCTCTTATTCAATTTAATACGCGTGGTTCCCTCTCCTTTTTAAAGGAGAGGGTTATTATTTAATTTTCAAAAGTTTAAGAATACAATCAATCCAAACTCTTCACACCCAAAACAACATGACCATCAAAAAAGTATCCTCTATCGCCAAACTCGAAGACTTAGGGCGCATCCAACTGTCAAAGTCCTTCTTTATGCGTGATTTCCTCTATAGCGAAATCGCCAATTGGTACGGTGTACCCAACTTCCCCGACCATCCTGACATTGCCATCCGTACAGGCACAGAACTCTGTCAACAACTGCTCGAACCACTGCAAGCAAAGTTCGAGCGTATCGCTATTCGTTCTGCATACCGCTCGCCAAGCGTGAATCAACTCGGCAACGAAAAGGGACATAACTGCGCAAGTAATGAGAAAAACTTCGCTAGCCATATCTGGGACTATCCCGATACAAAAGGCTATGGTGCAACGGCGTGTATTGTGATTCCCTCGTTTTTAGAACTGTATGAAAAAGACCAAGCCAATTGGCAACAGCTTGCTTATTGGATTCACAATAATCTCAACTACAGCCATTTACAATTTTTCCCAAAACTCTGCGCTTTTAACATTGGTTGGCATGAACAGCCAGCTCGGGAAATTTATAGCTATATACAGCCCAAAGGCTATTTGTTGCGTGGGGAAGCTGTGAATAAAGAGTTTGAGAGGTTTTATCCTGCTTTGTTGTAGTTTGCCCTCACCCCAGCCCTCTCCCATAGGGATAGGGAGCAATCATTACTGATCATATAACAGCAACAATTTAATATTGGAAGTTCCCTCTCCTGAAAGGAGAGGGCTAGGGAGAGGTAAAAATGGCTTTTAAAATGAAGTGCAAGTGATGAGCATCCTCAGAATATATTCTGAGTGCTCAAGGGAGAGGTGATTAAAAAAACCAATTTACAATCCCAACTTATTCAACAAATCCGGTGTCAAAAAAGTCTGTGCCACACGATTTAAATCGATATAACGCAACACACCTTTGAGCTGATTATTAATTTCAGGATTCTTTAAAATTTCCTCTCCTGTGGTTTTACCTAAAGCCTGAAAACTATCGCCAACAGCCTGCAAACCTTCAGCCTGAATCACGGCTTTGGTCTGTGCTGAACATTGCTCCACTAAAATGCGCTGCAACACCGTCGCCAGATTCTTGTCTAATGCTTCCTTTTGAGTCGCAGTCACATTACTAAAAGCCTTTAAATCGGGATGATTGCCCAATGCCACAAATGTCCATTGCAACACCGTAGTTTTATCAGTGGCTGTAGTGGACTTCATCAAACAGTCACTCAGCTGATCGACCGTTGGGCCCGCCATCGTAACCTGTGCTGCTCCCAACAATGCTGCACCTAGAAAAAATGAACGAATACGAGAAGAACTTTTTAAACCCATCACCACTTCCTTTTAATATGACATCAGCATTTTGGCGCTGAAAATAGCTTCTTTGTATCATGTAAAAAGGAAATATACTGATAGAACTCTGTAAAACATGAACTGGATTTAAAATTAATTCAGATGAAAAATTTCATCCCATCATGCTATTCATTAGATGGTGATATTGATCGAGTAAACTTAGCGTTATTATTCAAATTCAAACAAAAAAATAATCATGATGACTGCAAACACCTTCAACAGCATCCTTCCTTGGAGACTGGTTGTGTTCTTTAGCTTGACCGTATTGTTATTGATCCATCCTGTTTTTCGAAGATGGATGTTCGAATCGCGCGACTTGCCCAGCAAACGCAGTCGGATCTCATCCTCTATATCCGACCTGATTGAACTGATTTTTTATCCCATCTTCTGGTGAATCAAAATCATCATACGGATTCTGGATTAAATGCGTTTAATTCAGTGCTTATTTGATCTGTCTCAACATATTCTTCGCACCACTATGATTATAGTTGTTAGACAGATTCTGTAGCACACGCTTGGCCTGAGCTTTAGCATTCGGGAAACGGTTGGCATAGGCCGGAATCCCGTTCAAACAGCGAGCAACCAGCATACCAGATTCGGTATAAACCCGAGTTCCCTCAGTCCCCTGCAATTTGCCATAATTGTAGGCACGCTGCGCATTATTGCAGGCATTATTCAGGTTCTTGCCACTATTAATATCACGGCGTGCTGCCACATAGAGCTTCATCTGCTGCTGTTGGGGTGTTTCTACCACTGAAGCTCTCACGGGGACTACCGTCGTCGCGATCTGTTTTTTATCTAGCTCTTTTCTTTCTAATTCCTTTCTCTCTAATTCTTTCCTTTCCTGCTCTTTACGCGCTGATTCTTTAAGTTCATTCGTGCTCTTCGTTACAGGCGTTTTTATCGATGCAGCGGTCTTTTTCTGGGTAGCAACAGTGTTCTTATTTGCAGCAAGGTAAAAGTTTCTTGCCTCAGTCGCACCCATCAACTTGGTCAGCAATCGAACGCTACGGTTCTGGCTGGTTTTATCGACCTGTCGTTCAGAAACCGGCTCGATCGAGACGATCCAGCTTTCAGCCAGGCCATCCATACGACACTGATAGGCGCCGCTGCCCTGTATCACACCTCGGTTTGTACTCAGGCGTTTACGTTGGGCAGGATCTGCCACGGCATTAAAATTACTTCTATACAATAGGGAAAATTTACCGCCTTGTTCATGACAATATTGCGTCAGGATCGAACGCGGATACATGGCCTGAGTGCTGTTATTTTTCTGTGCTTGCCCCCAAAGATAAATATAATCTTTTGCACTGCCATCACGTTGATTCAAAGCCCGCTTGGCGATTAGCTCTTCCGGACTGGCAAAAGGATGTAAAACCCCTGATTTCAGCCGACTCACGCTATTACATCCCGCCAAGCCTATTGCCCCTATTATTAGAATTATTACGTTTAGCTTCACAGCAAATATCTCAACCCCAGATTCCCGTATAACATAGCCTAAATATCAGCAAACAACAAACACAAGATATTGATAAGTATCAAATTTAAAAGATAAAAAGGAGGCACATCATTCACAACCCTATACATTATGCCAAGCCTCAGCCTATAAAAATTGAGATAAGCATCCTTCTGGCGCGTAGTTAAAGGATAAATAACAGCGGGATTGAATCAGAAATAAATAGAACACCACATAAAAAGCCGAAGAAAGATAGCAATCTTTCTTCGGCAGCTTATTCAGGATAACGGTACAGATCTTTATTATCATGTGTAAAAAATTACTTTTTACCCTCTATAGCATTGTCTGAACAAGATCAGCATCAGAATAATTTCCTCAACGTACACTTCTTATTTTTATACGTTAAACCGCTGGAAATTAAACTCCATCTTCGCTGGTCATTAAGATTCTAATCAGGAAAACCAGACCTGAATACCCCTATATTGGGATATTTTGCTCCTATTTGATCTGATCTAACCAACGGTCAGATCAAGCTTTTCGATTAGATATTAACGTCGATTTAGATATAAAAAGCCAAAGATAAAATCATTTGGCTTTTACAATCTAATGGGTAACTTAGAAAAAATTAATCCAGATGGGATTCAAATGCTTTTAAACGTTTATAGATCGACATCAGCTCAATAATGGTCGGCCACGATAAAATCAGATATTGGAAGGACTCACGTACTTTTCCAAATACATTCAGGATTTGCATCATCAAACCCAGGGTGATCGTTCCTACTGCAATACTCGGAAACAGGATAAATAATCCATAGATATTGTCTAACTGTAAGTACCAGATCCGGACTAGGTTGAAATAGGCATAGTGAAAATACAGACGGAAATAATTCCAGCGTACCCGGCTAAACAGTTCTTGCAGTGTCAGCGGATGAGCCCGATCAGCATGATCCTCTCCGTACACCAGTTCTTTACGGTAAGCAGCCTCGACTTTCTGGTTATTAAACTCCAGTCCTGGCAGTTTCATCCCGACCACCATCAAAATGACGGTACCCAATACGGCCCATCCAATAGAAGCCCACATTAAAGCATGCGGTATTTCTCCCACAATTGGCAGAACCTTTACATGACTTGAAAGCTGGTACAGGATAGGCAGAAACGCCATCAATAACATCAATGCTTCAATCAGGGAAACACTCAGCTGTTCCGTGGTTTTGGCAAAGCGCATGGTATCTTCCTGAATACGCTGGGATGCGCCTTCAATATGACGCAATTGTTCCCAATGTGCCGTGTAATAGTTATTCATCGCGGTACGCCAGCGGAACACATAATGGCTGACGAAAAACATATTCAATACGGCCAAAGTGACGTAAATCATGGCGATATAAATAAAGGTTAAAGCTTCTTGATAGAGAAGTGAAACATCTCCGCCACCGCTGCCTAGCATTTTCTGGATCTGGTCATAAAATGGGCTATACCATTCATTTAAAACGACATTGACCTGTACCCCAAACCAGATATTAAACAGGATAAAAGCCGAGCCCCAGACTGACCAACGCTGCCATGGATGTTGTGCTTTCCACGTCCAGAATAGAGCAAATATGGCAGTGGCAAGAAAAAACCAAAGGTAGAACCAGAGAAACTTGGCTGACCAGAAACGACTGATACCGATAGCGAGACTTTCCTCAGAATAGCCTTCAGGGAAACCCAAATAGACTCCCCATCCTGATCCGCCAGTATGCCAAAGCACAAGATTAAGGATAAACCACAAAATCAGGCTGCTAAAAAACCAGACGGGTTGCGGGAAAAATGACTTGAACATGCTGACCTAGTTCTCCTTCTATCTCTTGGTCATCCAAATGACGCCTAGTTTATTCTTATTTTAGACTTTTACTGTTATAAAGCATTAATTTTCAATTTAGTTTAAAAATAACATAGCGATGCATAGTCCCTTATAAAATTTATTTTTATAGATTTTCAAAACGTATTTTTCTCTTAATGAGTCTTTTTATTCTTGATCAGCCTATCTAAAGCTCCAGAGGCAATCAGGCACATGAATCATCAAGTTTTTGCCTTATGTATTTTTAAATCCTGTACATCAGTACGGCCTATCTGTTTTATTACAAACGAATATAGCTTCTTAAGGTTCTATAAATAGAATAAAATCAAATACTCAATAATGGTTTTATAGATGTTTAGATAAAAGGTTTTGCTACTACTGAAGTGAACAAATCATTGACCCAGTTCTCATTTTTCGCAGAAATAGTTAAATTTTCAAAAATCATGCTATGATTTAACTCTCGAAAAGTAATCTTATTTTGGAATAAAACTATGGAAAGTTCGGTAATTGAATTACTTAAACCATTGACCTTAGAAAAGGAAAATTGCACCCCGATTATTTTTGAGGCAGGCACTGTTTTGAAAGTGGTCATGCAGACTCCCACCAGTCTTTTGGTCAGTAATGATGATGACTTTAACTTCACAATTCCTTTAAAAGATGAAAATGAGCTGTGGAGAGAGCTCTAAGCACTTTCTCCATTTTGAACAGACGGGTTGTATCTGTGCCAGCTGCTGAATTGATATGATACGGCCCTCAACTAAGCTTCCTTTTGAATGTAAGTTATCGTTATTTTATTCCCTTCTTAAAATTCATTTCTCTTCTTTTCTGAGAAGTCCTTAGCAGTCTAAGCGGGATATGATTCGTACAAAAAACAACTTTATAGTTGAAAATCCACCTATTTTTTGGCCTGGACTAAATAATTTTCACCCGTTTTTCCCTTTTTATGTAAGTTCCAGTACTTAAAGGATCTTCTTTCCTTACACACCTTTTCTTTAGCTTAACTTCATCTAAGCTCAACGTCTTGATTTTGAAACCTGAATATTCTAGCTATTTATGACCAGTAAATTAAAAAAACCTCAGTCTATATGAGTGACTTTTTATACCAAATGATAAAATTAAAAATCTAATAATGAGAAAAATTTAAATCTGTAAAACTAATTTAAAAAATCCTTAAACATCGTCAAATTTTTATATCCGATCTAAAGAAAATTATAGAGCAATAAGTTCTTATCCTGTAACACTCTAATAGCCCCCATATCTTCATGACCTTTTATATATTTAAAAAATAATAATTTTCAACAGCTTGTCTTCTATTTTTTCACTCCAAGAATAGGGTTAATTATTTTCATCCAAAAAATTCATTTTAAATAAAATCAACTTATATTATCTACATTTAAAATAAATCAAATTTTAAAAATAAAATACTAAATTATAGCGATTAAAATTTTAAACAACTCAAGCAATCACATTGAATATTATGGCTTAAATAAAAAATAATCCTAAATAAAAATAAATTAATAAAAAACAGTCAGAGCATTATCTTTAAAATTTATTAAGAATAATATCTTTTACATGAAAAATATTTCCAAATTTTACAAAGTAACTGTACTTGTTAAAAATGTTTCTTTTCTGCACTTAAATCCAGTCTGTTAAATGAAATATGCTATATATTTATTAGATTAAAAATTAATCAGGCAGTTTTAAACTTTAAATTAATTTTATTTCAAATACTTAGGTAGAGTTTATGTCCGCTCAACACTCTGGTCAAGATGCAGAAGATTCACTTATAGTGCCTTCTCCTCTATTAGCTCAAGTGATTTTAACTCAACTCAATCCAGTTATTTATTCTCATAAGCTTATTTTATTTCTTGATATTGATGGAACTATTTCCGAATTCCATCCTGATCCAACAAAAAATATAATTAAAGATGAAACCTTAAATACCTTGAAAGAGCTACAACAATATATTGAGTTGGTATTAATCACTGGTCGTTCTATTGCACAAGCTCAAAAACTTATTTATCCCTTTGACTGGAATATTGCCGGCTCACATGGTCTGGAATTAAACTATCAATCGCGTTTAAGTCATTTAATTGATTTAAATTCTGAGCAATTTGAATTATTAAAAAATTATATTACTGAACATAGCGCTCAGCTTGCTCAGATTCGAATAGAAAAGAAAGACTATTCGGTCGCACTGCATTTTCGTGAACATCCACATTTAGAAGATCTGGTGCATACATTTGCATTGGATTGTCTGACCCACTTTCAAGCATTTGAACTGAAGGCCGGGAAGTTTGTATTTGAGCTGGTACCCAAAGGTGCAAACAAAGGTTCAGCCATTCAACACATTCACCAGCAAGCTCATTTAAGTGATCATTACCCTATTTTTATCGGTGATGACCTGACCGATGAAGCTGGCTTTCAGGTGATTAATAGCTTAAAAGGCTGCTCCATTAAAGTCGGCACGGGCAACACCGTAGCACAACATCGGCTCGAAAACGTAACACAAGTACAAGCTTTTTTAACGGAGCTTTTAGCATTATTTAAAGCACAACAACAACAATTATTGGAGAAATCACATGTCAAAACTCATTGTGTTATCAAATCGTGTGAATCTACCTAACCCAGACAATACACAGGCAGGTGGATTAGCGGTGGCATTGCAGGATGCTTTGCAGGATATTGGCGGCATTTGGGTCGGCTGGAATGGTTCCAGAGTCGATCATGGCAAAGAGCAGAAGTTTCAAATCCTCAAACATCAGAATGTTGAATATCATACGAGTCCTTTGACTGAGCCCCAATATCAGGGGTTTTATTGTGGTTTTGCCAATAATGCCTTATGGCCGCTGATGCATGATCAGCATCAACTTGTGGATTATCAGCCACAGGATTTCAAAACCTATAAAGATGTCAATTTACGCTTTGCCAAGCATCTGAAACAGGTCGCCTCTCCCCATGACATCATCTGGATTCATGATTACCATTTTTTAAGTGTGGCGCATTACTGTCGGAAACTGGGTATGCGTAACCGTATTGGTTTCTTCCTGCATATTCCTTTTCCTGAACTGAAACTCTGGCAGACTTTACCAGCCTATCAGGATCTGGCGCATCATCTGGCTCATTTTGATGTACTCGGATTTCAAACCCCACGCGATCAGAAAAACTGTATCCAGTTTCTGGAACAGACCTTAAAAATCAAGCATCGTCATGATGAAATCCTGAATTATCAGTCAAGACGGATTTATGTGAAATGCTATCCAATTGGCGTGCATCCAGTTCAACTGCAAAATCAGGCGGCTGATAGCCAGCTTAGCAAATTGCCTTTTGATCTCGAGACAGTCCGTCCTTATAAACGTATTATTTCGGTCGACCGGATTGATTATAGTAAGGGTTTACTGGAGAAAATCGGATCCTTGCAAAGCTTGCTGGAAGATCAGCCCGAATTTAAACATCAGTTTCAGCAACTGCAAATTGCCTGCCCATGCCGACTGGATGTCAAAACCTATAAAAACCTGTATGAGCAATTCCAGTCTGCCGTGCAGGAACTCAATACCCAGCATGGTACAGCAGACTGGCAACCTTTCGATTGCAGTTATGAAACCTTAGGTCATGAAGCCTTAATGCAACTGTATCGTAAGGCAGATATTTGCTGGGTAAATTCGATCCGGGATGGTATGAATCTGGTGGCGAAAGAATATATTGCGGCGCAGAATCCACTCGATCCGGGTGTTTTGATTCTGTCTAAATATGCCGGTGCTGCTGAACAAATGAAAGAAGCCTTACTGGTCGATCCTTATGAGCATGACAGTATGTCCAAAGCCTTGAAAAAAGCGCTGCGCATGTCTAAATCGGAGCGTTTAGAACGTTATCGTTATTTAAGCCAAGGCTTGAAAAACTTCGATATTATTCGCTGGCGAGATCAGTTTATTACTGACTTAAAAAAATCACAGAGTGTACGAATCTATCGTCCAGTGGCTAGCGGAATTTCCACCCAGTTCAGTGTGCATGCTTAAATACACACCTGAAAAAAACACCAGCATTATGCTGGTGTTTCGTTTTGCAAAGGAGAAATAAGCTCTTCGGCTGCTTGTGCATCTTTTGGATCTGCAGTCAGATGATTCAAAATCACAATACTGAATAGACCTATCGCAATCACACTAAACACCAGACTCAAGCCAATAATTTCACTGCCGAAACCGACCAATGCCGGTCCGATCAGTGAACCTGTGTATGCAAATACCGATACATAGGATAATGCCACATGTGAAGCCAAGGTTTTTTGACGGCCTGCACGTGAAAACATTAACGGTACAATATTAGCACTGCCCAGACCGAGAATGGCATAGCCCAGCAACACTACTTGCCAGACTGGTGCAAAGACCACAGTCAATAAACCGGTTGCAGCCAAAATTGCACTCAGTAGAATGGTATTTTTTTCACCAAACTGTTGAATAATGAGATGTCCGCTGAAACGACCCAATACCATCAAGGCCGCAAAGAAGCTATAAGCCAAACCAGTTTGAGCCGCTGGCAAATTGAACTGGCTGGCAAGATAAATCCCGCTCCAGTCCATCGCTGCGCCTTCGGACAGGAACGCCACAAAACAGATCAAACCGATGCCTAGAATCGCCCAGGTGGGTGCTGCTTTTGTCGCTGACTGTTCTGATGAGGAGGTTTCCTCTAGCACTGTTTTTGGCTCAATCCCCAAGCTAAAAGGAATAGCCAATATTGCAATCAATAGCAAAATCGCACTGACAATAACTGCGCCAGTTAAAGGCGCTAGACCGAATCCCATTAACGTGGTCATTCCCAGCACACCGGCCAGACCACCGAGGCTACATACGCCATGGAAACCCGACATTAAACTTTTAGCAAGTTTTTTCTCAACCTGTGCGGCCTGAATATTGACTGTCACCCCCAAAGCACCAGCACTGGCCCCAAAGAAAAACAGGCTGATCGCCATCATCAAATGATTCGGGCTATACGCCAAAGCAGGCAAGATAAACAAAAATGCTGTTAACACCACAGCCAGAACAGCACGGCAACCTAATGTATTGGCGAGTCGGCCTGCCAGTGGCATCGCCAGCATGGATCCAATTCCGGCACAGAGTAATAACAGACCAAAGTCTGCATGATTGAGTAACAGGCGCTGCTGTGCATAGGGAATTAAAGGTGCCCAAGCTGCGGTACTAAAACCCAAGCTAAAGAAGCACAATGCAGTCGCTATTTTCTGCCATAGATGGGGTGATGGAGACTGAATTCGAGAAAGCAGAGTTTGATTAAACATTGTATTACCTAAAAAGAAGGCTCAGGCATCCATTACCGATCATCCATAGAAAAACCCCACTGACTTATAGCTGAAATGTATAAGTAGGTGGGGCTTAATTTGCGTGAATTATAAACAGAATAATTTTAAATGGAATAGCTTTTAGGCGCTAATTTCAAGATTTTTTACAAGTGGCTGATTGTATAAAATTTATAATTTTGTAATTTTATTTGCATAGGCTGATCGGTTTTTCAGCGGCTTGTTTAAGCTCCAGATTTTGCAGAAAATGTGCAAAACCGGCTGCAATTTTTGAGCTAAGCCGACTGCTGGTGGTCACTCTGAGCTGATTCGACCAGATAATCTTTGCCCCGACATGTTCTAGGCGATGGATGAAATCGACATCTTCATGACAGTCCAGTTGCTGAAAGCCGTTTACCTGTAGATAAGACGCGGCTTTAAAACATAGATTTGCCCCATGAATATGACGGTGATCCATCTTGTCCTGATAATGACTCAGATAAGTCTGACGGGCTAATGTGCTTAAATGCCCCCATTCATCCAGATCGACCACCCCACAAATCACATCCGCCGGTTGGTGCTGCAACATGACCTGAAACCAGTCACGCTGTACAAAAGAATCGGCATCGGTACAACAAATCCAGTCACAACCCTGCTCGATCATGTGCTGAACGCCCAAATGACGTGCCTTTCCTACATTTTTAAAATGACAACTGATCGTCTGAATTCCCGACTGCTGAACTTTGCTTGCAGTAGAATCGGTGCAACTGTCTAAAACCACCAGAATCTTGATCTCGGGCAGAACTGCTAATTTTCCCACATGCTGAAAGAAGTAAAGTCGTGCAGATTTTAATGCCTTCAGGCAACGTTCGATATAGGCTTCTTCATTACAGGCCGGAATCACCACCGCAATTTTCTTCATTTCAAGCCCTCCTGCTCAGCTACGGATTGCGCAGAATTCAGCCACAGATCGACCAGAAAGTCTGAATCCTGTACGCTGAGATTATGCTTATATTTTAACTGGGCTTTTAATTGTCGATGTACCTCTTCACCATTTAAGCTAAATCCTGCAATCGGCGCGCGCCAATGACAACTCAAGATACATCCACCCGGTTCCAGTGCAGTATGCAACCATGCCAGCACCTGTTGCAGTGCAATCGGGTTCAGATAATATAGAATCTCACTGATCACAATGAGCTGAAATTTCTGTTGCGGCAAGTGATCTGGCACAATCTGCTGTAGTACCTGTACATGCGGATAAGCATGTAAACGCTGCCGAGCCAATTGAATAGCAGTTTCGTTGGCATCCAGACACATTAAAGTTGCTGTTCGCTGCGCCAGTTCCTGACTGAAGATGCCATTACTACAACCAATTTCAATCGCGGAGTCAAACTGCAAATGCGGCAAGACCGCCAGACAAATCTGCCGTTTGCGCTGTTCATACCAGCGTTGTTCATAGTGCCAGGGATCTCCCTGATTCAGTGCATATAAGGCATCAAAATATTCCTGATCATAGGCTGCTTTACTGTTCATACAGATACACCTCCCAGGGTTGTAAAATACGCTGTAATGCCTGCTCTGGCAGAATGGGTGCCTGTTCTATGCTAGGGTCAAGCTCGATCTGACTCTTAAAACACCGCGCAGCTCGAGACTTATAGTGCAATTCTCGATCAGTCAATTTGAGTTGATGAGCGACGATCCAGGGAATTCTGGTATCTCCAGGTGTGGCCCAATGCCAGGCCCAAATCAGGACCTGAATACAGGATAAGTGCCGTTCGGTTGCCAGCTGTTGGGTGACCTGCCCTGTAATTTCATGATCTGGATGTCCATCATGCACAAAGGTGGTAATGAGCACATCATTGGGCTGCAAATAAGATTGCAAATGCTGTTTCAGCAGTTCTCGCTGTTCTGCGACCTGGCCATCCTGAATATCCAGCGCAATCCGCAGAATATTCTGCTTCAATGCTAACTCTTCCAAAGCTGCTCGCGTTTCAGCAGGACGAATCTGGTTCAACTCTTCCGGGTTATACAAAATCGAGTCTGGATGGCTGGCGGTACCATTGGTAACGGCAAAAAGTACAATCTGATATCCCAATGTGTCCAGACGCTGAATCAGACCACCACAACCCAAAATTTCATCATCCGGATGCGGGGCAATAATGCAGACTCGGGCATCTGATGGAATAATGCTGGGAATATCGAATTCCGGCATCTGTTGCAAAATCTGGCAAGAGCGCCATTCTTCAAGCCGTGTACCTTCGCCATGGATGACACGGTCTTCGACAATCTCGTGTCTTATAATGTCCATAACTCTTCCTCCTGCACACTCAATTCACCAATCCGTTCCAGATCAAAGGCGGCATGGCTCTGACGAATAAATACCGGCAGATCGGCTGCAAGTCGGGCAAAATGTGGCTGCTCACAATACGGCGCAGCACCAAGGGCCTTACCCACCTGAGTCAGCACGTTTAAAGCGGTTGCTTCAACCTGAGCACGCAAGGCCTGAATCTGTAATTGATGGGGAAATTTAGGCTGCTGATCAATTAAATCTGCGACTTGATAAAACAAAGCCTGTGTCGCTAAAAGCTCCCGACTGCTTTCACCAAGATACATGGCCTTATAGGCATGCGGTTTTAACAAGACAGCCTGTTTTAAATATTCAGCCAAACGCACGGTTGCACCATACCAGCATGCAGCCACGCCGGCGGCGCCATGCCAGAAGCCCGCCCGATCCAGATAGGCATTCGGCACTGCAACTTTTTTAGCATCGACCTGATTCAGTTCAAGCCGGGCAGTCAAGGTATGCTGCATGCCTACCGCCTGCCAAGTGTCCATATGATGCTGAATGCCTGCTTGTTGCAGATCAAGAATCAGCAACTGTGATCGTTGCTGCTCATCACGATAAGTCAGCAGACCATATTGCACCCAGACCGAGGCAGAACACCAAGGCTTTATTCCTGTAAGTTTTCCAGCGTCTAATATTAAAGGGCTTGGCCCGCCTTCTGCCGCCCAGACTGCCCATAGACCTTTTTGCTCTAGCGGAATATTCAGTTCATGCAAAATGGCCAAGGCATCTAGATGTGATTCAAACAGTTTGCCCAGACTCAGATTGCTTGCGGAAACCTGACTAAGCATCCGCCAGCGTTTTAAGGTGTTTCCAGAAGCGGGATAAGGAATCTGATCGGAAATCGATACCAGTTCCATTAGGGTCTTAGGAATTTTTTCTTCTAGCTCCAGCGGAGAATTTTCAAATCTTTGTAATATTGAACCGAGGCTCATGCAGGCTCTTCCTCATAAAGATACGGCACTGTTGTTATGTTCTAAAGTCAGTTAATGGGAAAGTTTTCGCATTTGTTTTAACCGTGTGGTCAGGCCTAATACCTTACGGCGTGCCATGATTTCTTCTTCATTGAAACAAAGTTGCTGCATCAGTTCAGCTAAAGGCAAATGGTTATGCTCAATGAGATAGATGTCCTGTTCTCGGTTCCATTTGGCTTGCTGTACCTGTGCCAATAACTTTTTGGCATCCGGTCTCACCATATTATTTATCCATTTTGAAACCAGAAGGATAGAAGCCAAGGCTCCTATCCTTTAGTGGTTTAGGCAGGAATGCTTTCTGCAACCAGTTCACGCGCCCAGACACGATGGTTCATGATCAAAGTCTTGAAGCTGTCTTGTACCGCGTCAAACTGTTCATGCGCCAAAGTCCCTTCATCCCTGATCAGGCGCAGATCTTCAATCAGCTTGGCTTTATCGCCCAGGAAGATAATCGGTTTCAGGTGCTTATACGCTTCCAGCAGATAATGAGTCGCCACACCATCTTTCATCACCACATCATAATTATCACCATCAGTAATCACCACGGCATCATAGGCAATCGATGGCTCGGCTTTTTGCATACCGTCAGAAGGAATTACCTCGCCTTGCTGACCCAGTACCGGACCCGGTTTCGGGGTCAGTACATCGACCACAGCACCCTCTGATTCTGCCCAGGCTTGAACGGCTTTGATACTGGCCTCATTGGCTTTATCATGTACCAGTAGCGCGATTTTCCGTGCCTGAATATCTTCGGGTTTAAAGGCCTCGAAAGATAAACGCGGTGAAACCTGTACCTCTGGCAATGTTGCCGCTTTTTTCTCTGCCGGAATTTCAATACCCAATTGATCCGCGACTTGTTGTGCCAAGTCCAAGTCGATGTTACACAGCACTTCCAGTACTTCACGCTCACGAATATATTTGCGTTCTACCTTGCTCAGTTCGAAGACATAGGCATCGACAATATGTTTTTGCTCATGGGGTGCCTGGCTGCGATAGAAAAGACGAGGCTGACTAAAATGATCACTAAAAGATTCACTGCGCTGACGGATCTTGTGACCATCAATACGTTCCTGATAGCTTTCAAAACCACCATCTTGTGCTGCTGGCGGAGCTTCAGCCGGCCAGTGATCATCAATCGAGTTTGGTTCATAACTGGCTTGACCGGTATGTACAATACGCTGATGTAACCCGTCACGCTGATTATTGTGGAACGGACAAACCGGCTTGTTGATCGGAATCTGGTGGAAATTTGGACCACCTAAACGGCTGAGCTGGGTATCGGTATAGGAGAACAGACGTGCTTGTAATAAGGGATCATTGGTAAAATCTAGTCCCGGCACAATATGTCCCGGACAGAATGCTACCTGCTCGGTTTCACCAAAGAAATAATCGACATTACGGTTCAGCACCATTCTGCCAATCGGCGTCACCGGCACAAGTTCTTCCGGAATAATTTTGGTTGGATCCAGCAAATCGAAATCATATTTCATTTCATCTTCTTCTGGAACGACCTGTACACCGAGCTCCCATTCTGGATAATTCCCGGATGCAATCGCTTCGTATAAGTCACGACGATGGAAATCCGGGTCTTTACCCGCCAGTTTTTGTGCTTCATCCCAGACCAGTTGGGCGAGACCCTGTTTTGGCGTCCAGTGAAATTTCACAAAAACCGCTTTATTTTCGGCATTGATCAACCGGAAGCTATGCACCCCAAAGCCTTGAATGGCTCTTAAATTACGCGGAATACCCCGATCTGACATGGCCCACATCACCGCATGCGCTGATTCAGGCACTAAAGAAACAAAATCCCAGAACGTATCATGTGCTGATGCACCGGTTGGAATTTCAGTTTGTGGCTCAGGCTTCACCGCATGTACAAAATCCGGGAACTTGATCCCGTCCTGAATAAAGAATACCGGCGCATCATTCGCCACCAGGTCAAAATTACCTTCTTCAGTATAGAATTTGGTCGCAAAACCACGAATATCGCGTACAGTATCTGCCGAACCACGCGGCCCCTGTACCGTAGAAAAACGTACAAATACCGGCGTTTGTACACTGGTATTGGTCAGAAAGCCTGCTTTGGTCAGTTTTTCATTGCCTGGATAAGCTTCAAAAAAACCATGTGCACCGACACCACGCGCATGCACAATACGCTCCGGAATACGTTCGTGGTCAAAATGGGTGATCTTTTCACGCAGAATAAAATCTTCCATTAAGGTCGCACCACGAACACCTGCTTTAAGACTGTTCTGGTTATCTGAGATTTTAACGCCCTGATTGGTGGTGAGCGTCTGCTCGGTTGCATCGCTACGATATACGTCAAGCTGCTCACTCTTTTTATTGGTATTTTGCTTATCTAAACCATTTTTGCCTGTGGCTGGACTATTCGCCTTAATTTTCATGATGTTTTCCTTGCTGAGATTGAGTTTAGTGCAGATATTTTTGTCTATCTCAAAGTCGCTTGAGCTTTATGTCTCGCATGGGTTGGCCAATAACATGATTCCCGCAAACCCAATTGCTACAGCCCATGCTGTCTCAAGTCAGCACTTCATCTCAGTGTTCTGTCTCGAAGGATTTTGCTTTCTGGGATATTGTTATTGACTGCGCCTGTGTCCTAACATAACTGCATTTAGGAAAGAGGTTTATTATTCTTTGTTGTGCCTTGTTTAATTAAGGCAGCGTTGTGTTATTTTTTTATAACCCCCTCTTTTTTATGATCTTTGCACACAGCCATCTCATTCATTTAAAAGAGATATAAAATTTTAGTCATGCTATGTTGCAATAAAAGTTCTTCAGGCAAGATGTGATAGTGCATACAAATCCGTCATCATGAATCAGTGCAATATTTCCATTCTGAAATAGCTAAGGCTTTTTTCAACGTTCTAAATCTGTTGGGATAATTATCGCTAGGTTGATAAAGAGAAATAAAGTTTATTAAATTGAAAAGTTACAATCCTCTCTTCAGGCTATACATAATGACTAAACTTCCTGCCTGTCTATTGATCTAATATCTATAACTTATAAACACTTAAATCTTTCAGCTTGTTCATATTGATAATGGAAATTAAGTTTCAATTCGGGAGTCATTATCAAGATCAAACCCTCGTTTGACTCAAACTTCGAATACATCTGACTTTATTTTAATACACAGCATGTTGTTAAATTTTAAGGAGTAAGAGCATGGCCTCTTCTAAAAAAGAATCTAAAGCAATGAAAATTGATATCGGAATTTCGCATGATGATCGTGCCAAGATTGTCGATGGTTTATCCCGACTATTGGCAGACAGCTATACCCTGTATTTGATGACCCATAATTTCCACTGGAATGTCACCGGTCCCCAGTTCAATAGCCTGCATAATATGTTTATGACCCAATACACCGAGCAGTGGAATGCGCTGGATGTGATTGCTGAACGTATCCGGGCCTTGGGTTTTGCAGCACCTGGCACCTATAAACAGTTTGTAAAACTGACCTCTATTAAAGAGGTTGAAGGGGTGCCAAAAGCTGAAGAAATGCTGCGCCTACTGGTCGATGCCCATGAGACCGTAGCACGTACCGCCAGAAGTATTTTTGCAGTGATTGAAGACGCCAATGATCAACCAACAGCGGATATTTTGACCCAGCGACTAGATGTACATGAAAAAACTGCCTGGATGCTCAGAAGTAGTCTGGATCAATAAAGCATGATTAATCGCATTTGAGAGCAAGCGGATGAGCGGGATGACACGAGTGTTGCTTAGCCGATTAGAACAATCCCAAAGATATGACCTTTAAAATGAAGCACTAAAAACTTGGAGGATGTATGCAGTCGTGTACATCCTCTTTTCATCACCAGGTTTTAAGAATTGAGGCATTCAGGCATGAAAATAATTCAGCGGCAGTTTTAAATAGGAAATACCATTGGCCTCTGTTTCAGGAAATTGACCGGCACGTATATTGATTTGAATCGCTGGTAAAATCAGTTTTGGCATACCTAATTGGGCATCGCGTTGCTGGCGCATTTCAATAAATTCAGCTTTGGCCATCCCCCTGTGAATATGGATATTATGCTGCTTCTGGGTCTGAATATCGGTTTCACAGACAAAGTGATCACGGCTTTCCGGTAAATAGTCATGGCACAGAAATACCCGGGTATCATCCGGCAATTGATACAGTTTTTGCACCGAATCGAATAGCGTTGCCGCACTGCCTTTGGGAAAATCACAACGTGCAGTGCCATAATCTGGCATAAACAAGGTATCACCGACAAAGACTGCATTCCCGACCACATAACTCAGACAGGCCGGTGTATGCCCCGGTGTCGGAATGTTATAGGCCTGTAGTGAACCAATATTGAATTTTTCATGATCCGCAAACAGATAGTCAAAAGGCTGAGCCAGATTGAACTGTTTCATATCCAGATGATAGATCGCGCCAAAGACTTCCTGCACAATAGAAATATGCTGGCTCATGGCAATCTTGCCGCCCAACTGTGAATGCAGATATTGCGCTGCGGTCAAATGATCTGCATGCACATGGGTTTCCAGAATCCACTCAACCTCAAAGTTCTGCTGTCGTATATAGGCAATAATTCGATCCGCATGTCTGGTCGATGTACTGGCAGAAGCGGCATCATAATCCAGCACGCTATCAATCACCGCACATTTTCCAGTGGCCGGATCACCCACCACATAGCTAAAAGTATGGCTATCTTCATGAAAAAAATCTTGAATTACGGCGCTATGACTCATGATGATGCTCCTGACCATTGACGATGTAGATAAACCCCTGCCAGCATGGCCATAATAAAATAAGTAGCCTGATAGTGGCCTAAACCAATGAGTGTCAGACTGGGTGCCGGACAGATACCGGCAATTCCCCAGCCGATACCAAATAAAAGACTGCCGCTCATCAGTTTAGAATCAATTTTCTGATTAGTCGGTAACTGGATCGGCTCATGAAATACAGTTTTAGCTACCGGATTTCGCGTGGCTTTCTGAAAAGGAATAAAGGCGACCATAATCGCGCCCAGCATCACAAAGGCCAGACTCGGATCCCAGTCGCCAAAAACATCCAGAAAATCCAGAACCTTTTCAGGATTGGCCATACCGGAAATCATCAAGCCAACTGAGAATAAACCACCCCATAAAAATGCCAGCAGATTTTTCATTTTAGCGCACTCCAATCAGGTGACGAATCACATAAACTGTCATAAATCCAGCCCACATAAATACGGCTGTAGCCAAGATTGAACGTCTAGATAAACGGCTGATGCCACAAATCCCATGGCCACTGGTACATCCCGAGCCTAAACGGGTGCCAAAACCGACCAGTAAACCTGCAATGATCATCATCCAGGGACTGGTATTCAGTTCGATTTCAGGTTGTATACATCGTCCATAAGCAAATGGAATGATGATGAGACCCAATAAAAACCACAGAGCTGGCGTCTTGAAAATGCTTTTAGGATTAAGTACCTGTCCAATCAGACCACTAATGCCCGCGATCCGGCCATGAATATACAGATAGCCGACCACTGAAACACCAAGAAGTAAACCACCGAGAAAAGCGCTCAGGAAGTCATGCATCATATTTCACTTTCATCACTATATATTTTGATATTATATTTAATTAAATATTATTCAAGTTCTAGTCTGTTTAACTTATTTGATGGAAGATGATTATAGGCTCAAATCCAATGCATGCTAAGCTCTCTGGTTTCAGCCCTAGTCAGCTGTGACTAATAAAGAAATAATCTGGATCGGATCAATCTAATATTTGAAATATTGTCTAAGTTTCAATTGGATGAACCGTATGGGAATCACTTTCAATCCGGCCATCGACCAGATTAATGGTTCGATCACAGGTGGCGGATAGGCGCGGGTCATGTGTCACCAGCAGAACGGCGCAGTCGCGTTCACGATGCACTTTACGAAACAGCTCAAACATGTCGGCGGCGGTCTGCGTATCCAGATTACCGGTAGGCTCATCGGCCAGAAGTAAGGCTGGCTCTGTAATCAAAGCCCGCGCAATCGCAATCCGCTGTTGCTGCCCACCGGAAAGCTCGTTCGGTTTACGATCAGCAAACTTTTCCAGCCCCACTGCAGCCAGCAAATCCCGTGCCCGTTGTAAGCCTTGCTGTCCGGGTTTGCCTCGCGTCATCATCAAGGGCATTAAAATATTATCCAGTGCAGTAAATGCCTGAATCAGGTGATGGAACTGAAATACAAATCCAATACTATTGCCACGTAACGCAGTCCGGCCACGATCATCCATGGCACTGGTCGGCTGTCCCAGCAAATACAGCTCGCCACTACTCGGCTGATCCAGCAATCCCAGAATATTCAATAGCGTACTTTTTCCGGAGCCAGAAGGCCCAATCAGAGCAGCAAAATCCTGGCGTTCAATACACAGATCAATACCATGCAAGACCTCAATTTCATTGGGCTGACCAATATTATAAGATTTGTGCAGCGCTTCTAAACGTAGGACTTCTTGAGATGGTTCAGACATGACGAATCGCCTCCACCGGATCGAGTGCCGCTGCCCGGCGTGATGGTACTGCAGCGGCCAATACCCCTGTTAATGTCGCCAACAATAAAGCCAGAAGTACCAGCTCGATCGAAATCGGGATATAAAATAATCCGGGGCCAAAATTATTAAATACCCAGACCAGACCATAACTGGCTGCACTGCCAACGACCGAACCCAGCAGACCAAATATGGCCCCCTGAAACAGGAAAATTCTTAAAATTTGTGACTGGGTGGCGCCTGTCGCACGCAAAATACCAATTTCCCGGGTGCGCTGTACCACGCTGACGGACATGACACTGGCAATGCCAAAAGCCACTGAAATGGCAACAAAAACAATAATCATATTGGTAGACAGGCTCTGTGCAGTAATCGCATTCATCAGCTGTGCATTGGTTGAAATCCAGCTTTCGGCCTTTAATGAGGTCAGGCGCCCCACTTGGGCCGCAATTTCATCAGCCTCAAAAATATCGTTAATGGTCAGATCAATGACAGTTACACCACCGGGCAGGCCGAGTAAAGACTGTGCCTGTTTCAAGTCCAGATAAACATAACGCGCATCCAGTTCACGCACGCCCAGTTCAAATATGCCGGCAATATTTACCAAGGCACTGTTTTGCTGACCGGTATCCAGTCGCAATTTGCTACCGACCTGAACCCCCAGATCTTTGGCCAACTGACTGCCGATCAGTACATCGTCTGCGCCAACACGTAACTGACCACTGGTTAAATATTCTTTCAATGGAATGATCTGCTGATAACGCTCCAGATCCATTCCGACCAAGGCCACGGATTCAATCGCATCACCGCGTTGTACAAAGGCCGGCCCGGAGACCACAGGCGACACAGCAGTTAATATCGGCAACTGATCCAGCGTTTCGGTAATCTGCTGCCAATTATTGATGGAACGCAGTCGTTGTGCGCGTTTATCTTCCTGTAACAATTGCACCGTCCCGGCAGGCGGCGGCACAATCCGGTTGACTTCATCGGGTGAGAGCAGACGGATATGTGCCTGTGTACCTAATGTACGTTCGACAATATTGGCCTGTAGCCCCTGAATCAGGGCCGTGATAAACACAATCACCGCCACACCAACGGCGACGCCCACCGTGATCATAATGGACTGCGCGCGACCTTCGCGCAAAAAACTGATCGCGATTTTCCATTCGATCCAAAGCCGCTCGAAAAAATTTTTCAATCGAATTTCACCGGTAATTCATTCTTGCTATCAGTCGCGTCAGTCGAGCTCATCAATGAGCTATCTTGTGGCTTGAGACGGACTCGCGCACCCTCTTCCAGTAACGATTCGGCATTGGCCAGCACCTGATCACCCTCACTCAAACCTGAAGTTACTTCTGACATGGCCAGACCCCGTAAACCTAAAGTCACCGGTTGGCGCTGGATTTTTCTATCACGTACCAACACGACCACTGCCTTATTGCCTTTAATATTGCTAAGCGCATCGTTCGGAATAGCCAGTGCCCGCTCCCGTTTATCTGTCTCGACATTGACCGATACGGTCATGTCCTGACGCAGAAAATCTGGCACCGGGTTGACGGTTAATCTGACCTCTACCGTGCCCCGCTGCGGATCAATACTCGGTGCAATAAAGTTAATGCGGGCCGGAAAAGACTGATCCGGATAAGCATCGCTAATCACGGTGGCATTTTGCCCTAAGGCCAGTTGCGGTAAATTCCGTTCATCGAGTGGCACCCGGATTTCTGTATTGCCCGTTAAGGCAATGGTAAATAAGGTTTGTCCTGGTTGAACCAGATCGCCTGGCTCGACATCCCGTGTCAGTACTGTACCTGCGACCGCAGCCCGAATTCTGGTTTTTGCCAGTTGCGCCTGCGCCACTGCCAGCTGTTCCCGAAGCGATGCTTCTTCAACTTGTCCCGTAGACAATGCCGCTGCTTTTAGACGAACGGTTTCATAATTGTTGCGGGCAACTCTTTCTGCCTCTAAGGCCTGTTCTATTTCTTCAGCCGACAGGATACCCGCTTCGGCATTACGTCTCCGTGCTGCTTCACGACTGGCCTGTTCCAGTTGTGCTTTGGCACTGGCCAGTTCTGCTATCGCCTGTGGTCGTCTGCTGGTGGCCAATTCAGTCAGTGCCAGTTCAGCCTGTCGTACTTGGGCCAGTAATTCATCCGATTTCAGCACCACCAAGAGATCACCAGGTTTCACCTGATCTCCTTCCGTGACCCGCCGCTCAAGTACTACGCCACTAATTTCACTGCCCACCTGAGCACGCGAGACTGTCGCCACGCGTCCGGTGGCCACTACATTTTGTATCAGCGGCATGGTGTTCAAGGTATAGCTTGGTAGAACCGGCCCCTGCCACCAGCGGAACAGAGCAAAACCGACTGCCAGTAACAATAAGATGATGAGCAAAATTTTATAGCGGGCAGCGCGCAACTGAGAATCTCCGGTTGATGCATCGAATATTGAATAAGAAAGATAACGCTTTATTTATTTTCTTCGAGTGTCTAATTTACAACAGGTTCCTGCATAGATTTATAGATATTTTGTTGAGTTTAAATGAAATGTTGGATTCCTGAGCATGTTTAGCCAGCACTTATCGATTTCAGCTAAAGTGATCTATGGCAGCTGCAACATTTGAATGAATGAGCTAAAAGTCCGCTGTATGAAGCGACCGCCATGTCAAAGATCTGGATAGCATCAAAAACAGGCTAAAACATCGTTGATTTAGCCTGTTTAATGAATGATTGATTTAATAATTTTACCCAATAACTGATCACGTTGCGACAGGCTTTCGCCCAAAGGCGCCAACCGGATTTCCTGATTAACTTTCTGCCAGTTTAAATCACGCGGATCTGCCTTCATGGTACCTAGGGATTTTACTTAAAAAAGCCCAGCAAAATAGAAACATTATTCAGCCTATTGAAAGGACACTATAATTTAGTGACGAGTAAAGCTCGGAGTATTTCAGGGTCTTTAACTGGCATCTATGCTTCGTTATGTGCATACCAATTAACCCATCGAAATAAGCCAACCATTCAAATTATAAAGTCATTGGCTTAAACAGGATGAGGGTTAAATTAATCTTTGAAATAAGCAAATACAGTTTCTAGCTATCTGAGAAACTATATTTTTCAATCTTATAACTAACTCTTATTATTCAAAACTTGCCGTTCGCTTGAATTGCAGAATTTCTCGTTCTGCCATATTATATTCACGCTGAACTTGCCCCAACTTATTGCTAGCTTCGTTATATTTTTCACGATAATACTTTCGTGATTCTTCCTTAAGATCAGAGTTATACATATTAGATTTTGCTGTCGCAATTGTATCTTCAATCGATTTTAAATTTTTATTCGCCACATAAAACTTATTCGCCACATTGTAATAAGGTCGTAAGTTATTTTGCATTTCCATTGGGCAACTCTGATATGTTCCTCTACCTTGTAATGCGTAATCAAAAATAGTTTGTGGATTGCAATAATTTTTTAGACCTTTTTTATAACCAGTGGTATAGGCTTCTGTGTCTAAAATAGCGTTGTGTTTCATACATGCTTGAGTACGCTTTTGCATGAATGAACCATTACCGTTATAACCATCATTCTGACCAATTAAACCCCAATTGGCAGATAAACACTCATTTTTAGACATAATTGCACAACCATTCAGCATAACAATACTGCCTAACAGCAACATTTTTAATTTCATGAAGTTCTCAAAATATTGGCTACAGTAAAAATCCCAATATGTATCAATACATATTGGGATTTCTAAGAGATTTTAGACTAATGTGATCGTACGAGTATTGTTTGCGACTTTTTTACCATTCACGAGTAATTCAGTATCAAGTAAGTATTGTCCTTTTGATACACTCGAAGGAAACTTCCAACTGAATGAATTTTCAAAATCGCCAGAACTATAGCCTTGGGCTGTTGAAACCTGAACATCTTTCACCAATTCACGTATCACTTTTCCATTTGCATCTTTTAGAACTAATTTTTCTTGGACACGCTGAAGAGGATCAGCAACACCTTCTACAACAGTCAAATCTGATTTTACTGTAATATTTTGGTTCGCTGCCACAGTTTGATTAGGTAAAATAACAGTAGAATACTGTTGAACCCTTGTTGTTTGAGGCAATTTCCCTTTATTGGCTTTCTTATATGCCGTTTCAACTTCAGCAGCTGATTTTTTCTGAATGGTGTGGGCATTAATCATTAAGCATCCTGCTGCAAAAACCGCACCGCCAATAGCAGCACCTGTTGCAGCATAACTACTATCACCCACAGATGCCCCAATTGCTGCACCAAGTAGTGCGCCTACTGCTGTAGACATTCCCGTATTACATCCCCCATTGGCTGACGTTGCCAATCCCCCTGTACTCGCACAACCTGAAATAACTAAAGCTGAGCTCAACATAGCAACAGATATTGTCTTTTTCATTAAATTTCCCTCTTAAAGTATAAAATGATTATTGAATTACCATATCGTCAAAGGCTGCTGATTCACCTGCTTCAGCCTGACGTAAAATACGTTTTGCTTGACCATTACTCGGAGAAGCAGACAATACTTCTCGAGCCAAAGATTTAGCCAAACCGTAGTTATTTGCATTTAATGCACGCTCTGCACGACTGAGCTGAGAATCAAAACGTGCTTCATTCTGACGACGTGCTGCTTCTGCTGCTAGTTTACGTGCAGCCTCTTCAGCTTTCTGACGTTCTATTTGAGCCTGTTCTGCCTGGCGTTGTGCATCTGCACGCTCACGCTCTGCTTGTGCTAAACGCTGTGCTTGCTCAACTTCTTGATGCATATTTTGCTGTGGAAAATTTTCAACTTCATTTTGTATAGTTTCACTTTCTATAGATGCTTCCAGCTCTTCTTCTTGTTGAAGATTAAATTCTTCAATCATCGATTCGATCTGTGGCAACAGCTCTAGGCCACCTACAAGTTCCGCATCAAGTTCTAATGCAGCAAGCAATGTCTGATGTGCTAACTCCAAGTTTCCAGCTTGCAAATACTCTTTTGCTAAAGTGAGTTTCTCTTTTGCAGAGGTGGCTTGCGCTTCTGCAGATACAACCAACTGCACAAAACTTGCATTAATTTTACATTCTGCCTGGTTGAGTTTGATGATACTCAATGCACGTGTCGGCATTTTTTCACTCAAAAAGCTACTAATTTCTGCATTTACATTTTCACAAGGATCAACCTGTGCCTCTTCGTCTATAGACACTTCTTCTTGTATATTTTCTTTACCACTAAACAAGAAAAAGATCACCATCAAAAGTACGATAAAGGCAATCGCAATATATTTAAAACTCGAGGTTTTTTGCTGTGGTGGATCTAACAGTGTAGGTTGACTGGTTGATGGTAGTTGTGGAGGGGTTACGATTGGAGCCGCAGGCTGTATCGGTTCAAGAGGCTCATCTGGTTCAGCATCTAAGACTGACAGATCACTTTGAAACTTGAGTTGATATTGTTCCAAACTTAAATATTCATTTGGAATATTTGCTAGATGCTTTAAACGTACAAAAATTCCTTCATTTTTTTTAAAGGCGTAACGATCATAAGTTCGCATGTTTTCAAGGGTCGAACCAACAATGATGACACCCACTAGCTCTTTATTGCCCTGCTTTGTGATGTGTTTAACTACAACCGATGAGTTTGATTTTTCTTCGATTTGAGCTTCATTTTGGCTTTGACTTCCAATTGAATCTTGATTTTCGCTCAATGACTCTCTTGGAATGATTGGTATTTCCTTTGACTCTACAGGCGGAGTTTGGAGTTGAACGTCATGCAAAGTACCACAAAAAGGACAATATTTTACCTTGAGCTGTAGCTTCTGCTGACATTCAATACAAACCATCTCTTCGTTCTGCTTAGCCATGTTATTTAACCTATTACTTCTTTTTTGTGTTGAGCGTTGGCAGTATTGCCCTTTTTCAAGGACAATACTGCATGAGCAATTATTGTAAAATTGGCGGGATACTAGGAATTGGTGGCGGCACAGGTATTGCAAGCTCAGGGCATTGGGCAATTGCGATCCAATTAGCTAAACCTTCACGCCATACCATCGTTGCAGAGTTAATCTGTTGCTGCTGCAACATTTCAACTACTTTTGAATGAGGGTATGGTCCAAAGTTTTGCCCATTGATCGCAATATGATATTGATACTGGGGTTGCTGCAAAATTGGGGGTGGCATTGCGCCTGGAGTAGGTGGAGGTGTCATACCAGGCATCGCAAATGTCGCTATTGGTACTACATCTGCCATGCTATTTTTCACAAGAAGTTGTTCATGTATTTGTAGGATACTTGGTGACATATTCATCACCCACTTCAGGCGTCGACCTTTATTTGGTTCGCGAATTTCATCCTGATATGCATCTTCATCTGAATCTTTGAGTACTTCAGCCCATTTTTCCATTTCTTCGCGATATTCAGTTAATTCATATGCACGCTCGATCAATTCTTGAGGAATTTCCTTACGCTCAGCTAATTCGATCAGCTCTTTCTTTAATTCTTTTGCAATAGCACATGCAAAACCGACATGTTCAACTTGCGCACCCGTTTCATTTTGAACAAGACGAGGGGTATAAATCTCTCGTTCATAATGATCAACTAATGCAATTAGCATTGTTAAATTTGCATCACTGAGTGATTTAAATTTCTGCTGCACTTGATCATAAATGTTATCACGGTAAGTCTGAGGTAAACCATTTAAACGGAAACCACGTTCATTGCCTAAGCGACGCACATCGCCACGTGCGACCGCAAATTCATACTGCCCACTTGGAATCAAGCCTGGAACGTCACAACGTTTTAAAACACCCAACATCACTGCTTTTAAGTAGCATTTAAAATCATCAGCCAAGCTGTTTAATTCATCAGGTGTTGGTGCATATGGATGCTTGAATCGTGTTGAGTCAATATGCGTATGTAGTGGTGTTCTTTCACTTTCTTTACGGTAACTAGTACGCCAAGTCTCAATACCCCGTAAAATCGTAAGAGGAATACCTGATAGCTCGACATAGCAGACTGCTCGACCAGGTTCTCCGGTTTCGACAATCGACAATGCTTGAGCATTTAAGCCTAAACCACTTGGAATACATCCCGTCAGTTCATGTTTGTACTTTTTGCTAAATTGATCTGCACCATTCACACCGATAAAACATTTGAAACGGTCTGGTGGTGGGGTGAAATCACCGCCCATTTTGGCATCAACCCAAGGCATGGCACGCTGTAACCACTCAGTAAATACATTCTGACGTTCAACTACACTCATATTTTCAAGTGCTTTATACAATGCATCTTCTTCTTGATCATTTTGTTCAAAAATAACTAGACGACGCTCTGCCATGCGAATAATTTTAAGCAATAATGGTGTTTGCTGATCCGGGTCAACAAGAATTTTAAATAGCTCTTTTGAACCACCAAAATCCTTAAATGCTTCAGCCGCCCATTCACACATTAAACGAGGATCTATTTCACGCTCTTTTACATCGTCAGTTTCAATAATTTGTAAAGTTGCATGCTTGGTACGAATTTGTTGATGAATCACTTCGCGATCGTGATCAAGACGTTTCATCATATCTATGACAGACTCTTGACCACTTTGCAGGTCACCCATCACACCATTCCAAATTGTTTTTCCACTTTCATCCACACCCAAACTGTTACCTAACCAGTTTGAAATATCTTGCATCAGTTCAATGGCTTCTAAAGCTGCTTTTGCACGCAGGTGGAAAGAAAGAATATTTGCGATATCTTTACGCAGGTTATCCAACACTGCACGAGCTTGCTCTTCTTTATTCCCACCACCAAATATAGCTAAAAGCCCTTTACCCTTTGTTTCTTCTAAATCTTTCAGTTGCTTTTCATATTCATAAGTCAATAAGGCATCTTTAATCGCAGTATAACGATTGGCTGAATTTTTGAGCTGTAATGTAATACCTGAGTTAGCATTTTCAATACGGTCTTTAATTTGTTCGACTAGCGAAATCACATATTCGAAACCACCTTGTTCGTGATTATCTAAATATAAATATAAACGGCTTTCAATATCTTTTTTGAGACTTTCAAATAATGCTTTTCGACGTCGCATGACACGGTCTTCAGCTGTATCTGCCATAGCATCTGTATTACGAATGACATCACGCATTAAGCTTTGCATTGTTTTGCGGACTTCATTTGCCCACTGTTCACGATCAATAATACTGATTTCACTAATACGCTGACTAACACGCTGACGTGTTTCTTCTGCGATATCTACTTCGACACCGTTCTGACCTGAGCGTAATAAAATATCTACAATTTCTAAATCCATAAATTCGGTATTTAACTCACGAATTTCTGGATTTTTTAATGTCGCAGCTGAAAACTCAGGAAGGTTATTAAATGGCACCAAATTGAGATTCATATTTTCGGCCATGAATGCATCACGCTTTTTTTCACTCGCCCGGTTAGCAGCAGGATTTGCGCTTGCTACACCAAAGAAGGCTTTAAGCATGTCCGCTGCCAAACTGTACGCATATTCATCATAGCGAGCACGACCAAGTGTGTCCAAAGTCGATTGACCAAATGCTGAATATGCACATGAATAATTCAATTTCATGTCACCAAAACGCCCTGTTGGTACAGGTGGTGCAAACATATGAATTTTATGTTGACGTTGATTTACTGCAACCGAACGTTTACGGTTGGCAAAGTCAGCAGAACGAAAATCCTCGAACAAAGTATCCGCAATCATTGAATACACGTCATTCATATTGTCCGTATGCTGGCGTGCGAGGTTACCGGAATCAATTAAATGAACTTCATCATACGGCTTCGATGCAAGCTGTGGACGATCATAATCATCCCATTTTTCAACATACTTTGAATGCCCAACCATTGCAGATTCAACTTCCATCAACGCTGCATAAGCATTGGCCTCAGTACGTGCTTTATTGGCACTTGAATAACCCGTCGGTAAGAACAACATCAACTCTACATCAGCAGCTTCAACTTCGTTGCTTGCTACCCATTTAGATAACCACCCCATATCCAAAAATGAACCTGATCCTGTACCACCCGCCACAGAACCCAAAACCACGATACGGAATTTACTTGTATCCAGCTGTAGATTTAATTTTCTCAGCATGTCATCGCGTGATAAACCTGCTTTTAATGTATTTAATTTTGAGCGAATTTTGTCACGTGTTTTTGGATATTTATCAAAGAAATATAAACGTGATACAGATCGAATCTGTCCCGCACCTTTTGCAGGATCAATGCCTAATTCACGAATTTTTCTCGGTGTTAACGGTAACCAATTTTGAATATGAGGATAACGACTCAGTGATGCATCATCACGGCTATATTTCTCAATATCAAAAGACTCTACAATTTTTTCATCATCCGTAAACTTGACTAAGTTATATTGCAAATCTTCAGTTTGTGCACGGCCACTATCAATAATTGCACCCTGATCTAAGTCAAAATGCATAAATTGTGCAATTGGAAACTGTGATAAGTTTTCTAAGCGAACATTATCACTGCCCCAACTTGCATTTAGAATACGACGACGTACACGCATCATCACTTCCATACCTGTACCACCGACACCAATATAAAGTGTTGGGCGGAGTTTTACGGTCTGCTCTGCTGCTTTGGCTGCAGTGCCTGTGTTGACATTTTGCGTGTCCGTCATTTTCTTCCCCTATTTTTGCTTATTTTTTAATTACTTAACTTATATTCAGTGCTTAAGCACGGCTTGATGTGAATGCCAGGACAGCACTTAGCAATGCAACAACACCTAATGGCCCCAAAATAAGCAGAGATAAGAATTTCACTGGATTGACTGCTGCCAAGACTGCACCAATGGCAACTGCAGCAAGGAAAATAAATAACCACCAACCTGCCATACTTGCTTTGCTCGGAGAAATACGTTTTTTTACCAAACTATTGCTGAAACCACGTTTTGCAAAAAAGAAAGCGATGAGAAGAACAACGATAATTCCTCCAGCAATCATGAGATCGCGAGAACCAGTTTCTTCTTGAACTGTTGGAATATTCACTGCTTGAACAGTTTGCGCTACTGTAGCTGTTTCAGTTTGAGCTTGTTCATCTGCTGTTGGTAAAACAAAACCGTTATTTGTATTTGACTCTGACATATATCCCCCTGGATGTTTATTAAACTTACTATTTAACGAAGTATTACACTAAATTTTTTATCTATAACTTGAACAGATGCGTCTGAAATACCACGTTTCACAATCGCAATTTCTTCCCCTGAATCACCATAAACACTCATCTTGGAAAATGGTTTTAATTGGATGGTTTGTTTTTTCAAGCCATTAACCCAAACATCGTATTTTTTACGTTTTGAACTCAATGCCAAAGCCAAAATGCCGAATACAAGTGCCAATAAAACCCCTGCAATCATGACTACAACTGGCCATAATGGATATTGCAAACGGAATTGCACAGGAATTGTGGCTGTGGAAGACTGAATACTTTGTGGTGCAACAAAGACATCCGATAAGGGGTCACCAGGAAATAAATTTTGCAAATTCTGTTTAAAATCTTCAGATAAGCTCAGCTTCTGCTCATACAGAGTCACGTCAATATTGGCAGGAATCGTAACTGCCTTACCCATTGCCTTAAACACTTCCCAAGACCATGGAGACACAATTAAATGCGAAGGAATTGGCACTTGAAATTCTAGCTTCGTGTTGTCTTTGGTCATCAAACGAATATCTGATTCAGAAATCTGAATCGGTGCTTGCATACCATTGGCCAATCTCAACTTTGCTTCAACGCGTGTTGCAGCAATGTTGTAAGGATAAAATTTGTTTTTTAGATCTGCTGTTAGCTTCAGTTCAGGAATAACATCTTTAGGTTCTAAATTAAAAACCAAGGTTTTTTGATCAGATGCTAAAGAAGCATGAATCGTAGACGAGTTTTTCACACCTGTTGGAATGAGTTGAACTGGTTCTTTGTCTAAAGGTTTTAACAATGCAGGTTGCTGGGTGAAAACCTTTTCCATTTGACCTGATTGAACCAAATGATTTAATTCAGTTTCAGCCTGATCACCATAAGCCAGGGCATAAACCATTAAGCCAGATGCATTAAAATGTTGTCCTTGCACAGGCATTTTTAATGGATATGCCATAACTTTGTTAATGGCAGGATCTAAATGTACCAGCTCATAGAATTCTTTATTGCGCTCAGCCGTAGCCGCATCATTATTTGGACTATTTTTATTGTTAGTAAAAATCCAAATAATGCCTGACTTTTTCGCAAATGGACCTGTAATCGTGGCAACGACAGCTTCTTTAAAATCGGTATCTGCATAGGCTTTATCAGATTTTTTCGCGATGCTCTGTTGGCTTAATTGCTGACTAATATTTTGTTTACCGGCGCCTTGATAAATCACCGTAGGTGATTTAGACACAGCATTGCTTTGGTTAAACATTGCTACCGCAATAGTGTCACTCGGTTGCGTGACGGTTTGAACCACAGCATTTACAAGTGGTTTTAATTGCGAGTTTTGATCTTGGTAAAAGGGTTCCATCCAACCAGAGTTTTGGACTAAAAATGCATGTTGTCCTGCACAAGTCAAAGATGATATAAGGCTAACTAAAGCCATTAATCCTATTTTCTTCATGCAGCAAGCTCCCAGCCTAAGATTTCAGTTAAGCTAGGGTTATAAAAATACAAAATGTTTTGATGAATAAAGAATCTTGACTGCAACGGCTTTTCAACTTGAACACGATGAAAATCTATGAGCCCATCATGCGTATCTATAAATAGCATAATATCCTGTTTAGACTCATCTGCAAGTTTCTGCTCAATACCTATATTTGTATCTGTATCAAAACTAAAACCTAAAATTAGTTGGTGCTTTTCATCCTCAATAAGTGGAACCGTAAAACGATGTGTTGGTTCAACACCAACTTTTTCTTTCCAAATATCTTTTACGTCAAGTTTGTCACCCAGGTAGAATTTTGAAAAGCCAGTGGTAAAACGAAATAAAGAAGGTTGTACATGTGGTTTTTCTGCATCGAGCTCGATATAACACCAAGGTCCTTTCTCAGCATTCTGACTTGTACAGAATTGGTAGAAATTACCTTTTCTATCATCATAAGGTGCGCCAAAACGAAAATCAGGCTTATATCCTGGTATCCACATCTCGTAAACGACCCTTAGCTCTTGATTATCAAGCCCCTCAAATTTTAAAATCAACTGGCCTGATTTACCAATCCAAATAATACGTCTATTGTCATACACTACTTTTTCAAAATAAATTTCTGATGCTGGATTATTTACTACTACTGATGTCTGCCGAGTAAGTACATCAACAACCTGCAGCTGATTATTGATCAACATTGGTTGTAATATTTTTTTATTCCAATATACAGGCATACCCAAACATGGATTATGTTCAGTCACATACTGCGTCTGATATCTCAACGATAACCCATCAATAATAACTCGTGCCAAACCAGCTTTAGTCGGAATATATAAATGAGGTGTTCCATCTGCACTCATAACACCTAAAAGGTGTAAATATTCTTCTATTGGTTCTGGGCAGCGCTCTAAACGCGGACCTTGATTACTTAAATCTAGCCATTCATTATTATATTGGCTCCAAATTGATAGACTTCCATTTACTTTATTCAATGCTATTAGCTGAGGAATATCTGTACCTGTTTTAATAGACACAAATTCAAAAATTCCTCTTGGCGGCATTTTAATTTTCAGTAGCGCATCATTACTGACATCAGGTTTACGTTCTAATTCTTTGAGTTGGCTACTCAATTGCAAGCCGTGATTATCCACATATTGACGACCATCATCATAATGTAAACTTTGCCCATAAGGTGCAAGCCAATATGAATCTGAATTGATTTTTGCTTTTTCTAGACGCTTACCCGTTTCAGGATCATACAAAAATTCAGAAGGATACATTTTCGCACCCAAACTTGGCAAATTAAGTAATTGCTTAACAAAGTGAGGATTCACATGATCTGCAATTCTTAAATTCGGCGTATTTTTTAAGGTATAACCGACTTTGTCATCTTGAACCCAAGTTCCGGATGCTAAATTCCACACTACTTTATCCTGATTATGAATCAAGACACACCCCATATTTTGAGTTTCTTTTGCAACATTCTAGACAGTTTTTTTTACTTTCAAACTATTTATTTGATTTTTTTTTAATAAAATTAGATAGTTAATATAACCTTAACAATGGACAAATATTATTTAACAAAAACTAACAAATTGTTTCATGTTTTATTTGAATTTTCCCATATAACGATTTAGTCAAAATAATCATCATTACATGAATCATGTTTAAGCCAATGACTCCATAATCTGAATTGCTGAATGATTTCGGTGGCTCAATTTATATGCACATAGTGAGATATAGATCTCACATAAAAAACCATTAATATTAGGTAATGCTGATCAGTTAAGGAGTTTAGAAATAGACTCTTTAATTTTTTAGTCATTCAAGGCGGAATATTAATGTTATAAATCAAATTCTTGTAAATTATTTGTTACTTTGGTTTCGCCCAAAGTAACCAAAGGCATTTGTCATCCGTAAAACTCGTCAGCCACCATCGACTAGTAAATTTGTCGCAGAAACAATCATTTTTAAATCTAGTCCTGCCTCAAACAGTTGCGGATGACTTTTCTATCTATCAGATATAATTATGAATTTGAAAAAGAAAATCCGTGTGGTGTCTGCCTGCCTTCATATCCCATACGGCGCAAAGCCATAATAAAAACGGTGTCTGATTTAGGCTTATTCTTATCCGATCTGCTCGGAAATAAATAATCTGAATTGGTTTGGTAGGTCTGCAATTCTTTTAATATCGTCACTGCTTGAGTAGATAAAGGCACAACATGCTCACGCCGTTTCTTCATACGGTGCTCTGGGATATTCCATAGCCCTTGTTCAAGGTCGAACTCCTCCCATTTAGCTCCCCTTAACTCAGTAGGTCGGCAAAATAACATTGCTAAAAGCTGCAATCCCATCCGAACATCTATAGTTGGATAATTATTGATTGCTCTTAGTAGTGCTGGTAACTCCTGCTCAGTCACATGAGCCATATTTTCTTTTTTGCCTTGTTGTAGGTATTTTCGGATGCCTTCCACCAGGTTGTAATCCATTCTCCCAGTTACTTTGGCAAAATCGTATATATCACGACACATAGCACGAACTCGGTTCACCTGTTCATATATATCCTGCTTCTGCTGAATACCTTTTAAATGATTCATCCATTCAATCGGTTTTATGCTGGTGTACAAGCGTTTGCCAAAAACAGAAAATACATGTTTTTCCAATGCACTTTTATTTCTGGTCATCGTGTCCTGCACCCAAGTATTCGCTTTGGTGTCTAACCATTCACGGGCCAGAACTTCAAAGGTGGCATTGTGCTGTTCTAGTTCTTGCCGTTTACGTTCTTGCTTGGTGATGATTGGATTATCGCCGTGTGAAATATCCTTAATGATTTCTCTGGCCTTTTTACGTGCGCCAGCTCCCGACAATTCAGGATACGTACCGATGCCAAGCCGCGACCATTTGCCATTTGCCTTCTTGTATCTGAATAACCACGCTTTTTTACTATCAGGCTTTACACGGGAATATAAGCCTTCGCCGTCCAGCTCCCGATACTCTTTTGATTCAGGTTCCAGATTAGTTAGGGCGTGTCATCAATTAGCTTGAGGAAAACCGCCTTGTCCCCATTATACTTTTATGACTAAACGCTATGCATTAAAAGATGAGCAGTGGGAACAGATTAAAGATCTGTTACCTGGACGAATGGGTACTGTTGGAGTAACGGCCAAAGATAACCGACTATTTGTTGAAGCGGTATTGTATCGGTATCGTTCAGGTATCCCGTGGCGAGACTTACCCCAACGCTTTGGTGATTTTAGAGTCGTGCATACTCGTTTTAGTCGTTGGGCTAAAACAGGTGTGTGGCAGAGAGTCTTTGAAGTACTGTCACATGACAGTGATAATGAATATGCCATGTTAGACTCCACCATTGTACGTGCTCATCAACACAGCGCTGGGGGGAAAAAATCAGGCGATTGGACGCAGTAAAGGGGGCTTAAGCACCAAAATTCATGCCCGTACTG